>NZ_JALJES010000001.1:0-635811 GCF_023242525.1 Pseudomonas sp. MWU12-2319 | reverse complement strand
CGAGGTGGACACGGATATCCCGATCCATGTCGACAGAACGGTCATCGAGGACGCTCTAGACGGCCAGATCGACATCGCTTATCAGGTGGTGGATGTCTGCAAAAACTATCCCGATGAGCGTGAACCCTGGTCCGTGATTACCACCGTGCAGGTCGACGTGGGCGGCAACCGCCTCGATGCGCCGCAGGTGTTGGTCAACGATCGTCCCGTCCGAGAGATTGACCTCGAACAGTTGGCGGGGGCCGATGTCATTTGCCGGGTGTACGTCAATGCAACCGATCATGCCGTCGGCGATACCCTGCGCCTGACCTGGGTCGGTACACCGGCCCAGGGCAATACGCCGGTGATCGTCGGCCCTCTCGACAGGACCGTCGAATTCATCCCTTTCCAGTACGACTTTCCCATCCCCTACGAATACGTGGAGGCGATTGCCAAGGGACGGGCGTCGGTGTCTTACGTACGGATCAGGAGCGGTACGGCGGATCACCCGTCGAAAAGCGCCAACGTCACGGTGGTGGGTGATATTGCCATGCCCGAACGCCCGAGTTTTGTGGAAGCGAGTGGCAGTGTGCTGGACCCGGACCTGAATTTCTACACCATTTCAGTGCCCTATTATCCGGGGCGCCAGCCCGGGGATCACCTCTACATCGTGTTTGAAGGACTTGACGCCAGCAACAACCCCACCGGTTTCGACATTAACGCCTATGTGAGTAATGAACCGAATGGCGATCCGGTTCTGCGTAATGTGGACAAGAATGAAATCAAGCGACTCGATGGCGGTTCGCTCACCGTTTACTACTGGATCAATAGCCAACGTAAATCACAGGAGTTGACCTTGTCCGTCGGTAGCGGTCAGCCTGACCTGGACAAACCCGACGTTATCCAGGCCAATAACGATGTCCTGAATCCGGACGATGTGAATCCGAACATCGGGGCCGATGTCGAGGCGCCTTATACGGGCACCCTGCCCAATGACATTATCGTGTTGCGCTGGAGGGGTTCGCTCATCAGTGCACCGGATCAAGAGACACCTCCGCTCAGCTCAGGCTCGGCCGGTAGACCCTACCCCTTTATCGTACCGTTTCAGTATGTGATCGGTAACTTGAACGGCACGGTAAACACCGACTATTACATCAAGCGTACGGGCTCTCCGATTCAACGCTCGCTGGTACGTGAGCTGACCATCGGTGCGACCTCTGGGGGTGAACCGATCATCAGCGATATCCGTGACTCCAAGGGCAGCATTGCACCGGGTGGGAGCACGAGTGAAACGAGCGTCACCGTCATCGGTACGGCGATCAAGGGCGAGCAGATCCAACTCTACGATACCGGCAACCCCGTTCCCATCAGCATACCGGCCACGGCGGATCCCACTACCGGTATCTGGCGCGTGGTGATCAGCGGGCTTGCCTACAAGCTCTATATCCTCAAGGCCAAGGCGCTTTACGGCACCGGCGCGGAGTCGTCCGAACGGCGTTTTACCGTTCGGGCGAGTGTCGCACCGACCCTGGACAACGTTAAGGACGGGAATGGGGCCGAGATTGCGAATAACACAACCACGGAATGGCCGAACGTGACCTTGTATGGCAAGGCCCAGGGTAACGAGAGACTCAACGTGTTTGATGGCCGTCAATTGCTGGGTGTCGTTAATGTTCCCGCCAATGGCAATTGGCAATACCCGGTGAATCGATTGTTGTCAGGCCCCCATAGTCTGCATGTCGAGGCGCTTTATGGCAGTGGACTTCCGCCTTCGGCCACCCGCAGTTTCACGGTACGGCTGAATCTGCGCAGACCGTCGATACCCAAGGCCTATAACCCTCCGGCGAATGATCGCATCCGCATGAGTGATATCTACTATGACGATTACCTGGAGGTCGAAGTCCCGCATTACACCGGCATGGACCCTATCCATACGCTCAAGGTCCGTTGGGAAGGTCGGGTCGACTATCACGACGGAGCGATTGTCCCGGTGGGACCTAACCCGGGGCCCAGGCGGCTGCGGGTGCCCAGGCTGGAAGTGATCGACAATATCGGTCGCTCGGTCCAGGTGGGTTACAGCGTGAAGGAAACCGCCACCAGCGAGACACTGGAATCGGTGCGCACGACGCTGCATATCGATGCGCAGGCTTTGAATTTACCGGCGCCGGTATACTCCAGTGCGAACAGAAGAATCACCGTGAGCCATGCCGATATAAGGACCGGTTACAAAATCAGGATTCGATGGACGGGTGTTGTCGTTCACGACGGACCTGAAGTCGATCTGACAACGGGGCAGGCCTATCAGTTTGATGTGCCGGCTGGCTGGATCAGCGAGAACCAGGGCACAACGGTGCTGGTTAACTATACGGTCCACCGTACCGGTACAACTGATCTCCTGATGTTTTCGCAGGTGTTGAGGTTGCACTTTTAAACGAGCAATCAATAGCGCTTGTCGAGCGTGGGAGGGCCTTCGGGCTCTCCCTGTCTCGGTTGTTGACCTCTGTCATTACAGATCTTCTGTTCGAAGACAAGGGTGTTCACAATGAGAAAAATACACTTGGCCGGTCTGATGATCGCCTTCCTCGTCGGCTGCACGTCTTCTACGTTTCAGGCGACGAACGTTACGACGGCGAATATTAATCAACGGAGTGGTGAGGAAACGGCTGCAAACTTGACAAGGCAGTACAATAACACCGCTGCCAATTGCGGATCGTCGACCACGCCCGCTTTTCTGTGTTCGGGTGTGACCTTGAGAATAACGAAAACCAGCCCGAATTATGATCCTTGGGAGCATAGCGACTTTTCGAGGGAAACGGATGCGGTATCGTTTTCGTTTTTGAGGGCGGATACGAAGTTTGTGCGCACGCCTTGGGGAGGGACTAATGGCCTTGTTTTCTACCCTTATTTTTCTGCGCCCAGCGACAAAATCAGACCTGAAGTCATCTGTTATTTTCCCTTGGACGGTGCAACTTTCTATCGAACCGCGCCGGGGCAATTCGGTTGCCGTGACAGTATCATTACCTACCCCTTCCCTGGCGTCAGTCGACCTTGTCGCGAGCAAAATATCACCACGGCCGAAGAATGGATCGCGCATTATCGAAACCCTGCGGGAAGCGCCAGGCCGAACGCGTATTCGTGTTCTTTCATGGTCAGAAATGAGTTGAATGCAGAGGCTGTGCAGGCATTCAATCAAGCCATTCGCGTAAGAGGATTGTTGGGGGCGACAGCCTTTGCTGATCACAATGAGCTTCGGATCAAGGCCTGGCCTGAGAATCAACCTGCCGTCCTGCCGATCGAAGCGTTTTTCTACACCGTGGTCGGTTCGACCAGCGGCTTGGCCAATGCCCGAATTGATCAGCAAAAATACCATGACCGCACTAACGGTCTGGTGGTACCGATCATCCGTCTGACGCTCCCGGCGATACAGGCAGATAATGCAACGTTCAGTTATAACGCTGCGGATCAGGCCGTATTACCCACTCCGACCAAGCCCCGGCCTTTAGTCCTCAAGGCCTATAAAACAACCGGAAATGAGCAATGGCTCAGGATGGCGGATATCTACACGGATGACGTAGTTAATGTCGAAGTTCCGCACTATACCGGGATGGACAAAGACGACACCCTCAAGCCGCGTTGGGAGGGTCGAGTCAACTACAGCGGGGCGGTTACCACTGTGGGCAACCCACCAGGAAAAAGACTGATCCCGATTCCGCGGATGGAGGTCATCGACAATATTGGCCGAACGGTTGACGTCGGATATTCCGTCAAGGAGAAGGGGACCGGCGATACGATAGAGTCTGAAAAATTGACACTGCATATCGACCCTCAGGCCGTGACATTACCGCCGCCTACTTATTCGGGTTCAACCGTGCTCGTTAATGTCGGACAAGCCGGTTATACGGTTGGTGTTCGTTGGGTGGGCGTAACCACTCATGACACCGCTGTACAAAATGTCGTGGTCGGTCAAGTCAATACCTTTGCCATCGACAATGCCTGGATCACCGAAAATCGCGGCAAGACCGTGCTGATCAACTATTCGATAAAACGCTCGGACAATACAGGGGATCGAATGTTTTCCTGGGTGCTTCGGGTTCCGCTCTGAAGGCTCGCGCCTCTCAACATCATGGGGCCCCCATCGCGTGATACGCAGTGGGGGCTTGATGAGTGAGGTGATTCAAAAATTGACCCTGAGCACCTGAGAGAACATCCGTTGTTCGCTACTGTTCGTGCGTACGATCGAATAGTTGATCAGCACGGTCTTGCCGCGATTTTCGGTGATCCAGGCAGTGGGGATATCAAAGGTATTGGATTGGCCGGTGGTCACCGCCTGTGTTTCAGTGTCGCGAGTGGTGGTGCCTGTCCAGCGAACCCTGACGCTATAGCCGGTCTGTCCGCCATAATTCACGGCCACCTTATAGGTCGAGGCGGCGTACGTGGGGGCTGGAAGCGGATGAATCGCTTGAGGGTCGATATGGATCCCAGACGTGGTAACTACCTGCTTTGGTCGCTCGGAAAATAATGCCTGAGCATAGAAAGGCCGCCAAGCTGGCGGAACCGCAATTAGCGGCTCTGTCGTTATAGCGCTCAGTCAGCTGTCGGGCGGTTTCCGCGCCCGCGCGCTCATTGGCGTTATAGCTCTGAATATTCGCGGGTAACGTCGGCGACTGAATTGTACAGCCCGATAACAAAGCGAGTGCGAGGATTATAAGTGATGTCATTTTCATGACGTGTCCCAGATAATATTCGACACGCATCATGTTCATCAAACTCCCGAAAGGGGTTTTCTGAAAACAAACCCTACCGAATTTCACCCCGCGTCGAGGGGCTTGTTAACGGCGGGCGCAGTTCCGCATACCCAGCCGTTATTCAGAAACCCACAGCAAGTCCACTCTTCAATGCCGTATTGCTGTGGTAAGGGATGCTGCGCAGTGGGCAGGGGATTTATTAACCCGCGGATGAGGTGCTGTGTCTACTGTCAGAAATGACAGGTCAAGGAGGGAAATGCGTACCGTTGGTCTGATGGTCTGTTCGGGTTGTCATGTCTGATAGTAGACGCAGTTTTTCATCGTGCGGGCTTGCCCTGATGCCGTAGGGCTTGCCCGCTCGCTACACGTCTGCCGGGCTTGGGATCGTGTTTAACTGACGGGCATCAACCCTTGCCCTGCCTCAGCTCCAGACGTGAACCGGCCACCCGGCCTTCTCCGCTTGCTCACGCAGCACCGGATCGGGATTGACCACCTGCGGGTGATCCACCTTGAGCAACAACGGCAGATCATTGCGTGAATCCGAATAGAAACTCGCGCCTTCCAGGTTCTCGCCTTCGGCATCCAGCCATTCCATCAAGCGCACGATCTTGCCTTCGCGGTAGGTGAGGGTGCCGACGGTGTGTCCGGTGTAGACGCCGTGCAGGATATCGAGGTCGATGCCCAGCACTTCGTCGATGCCGACGCGCTCGGCAATCGCCTTGACCAGGTGGATGCCCGACGCCGAGATCACCAGGATCCGGTCACCCGCCGCGCGGTGGGCGGCAATCGCCTTGCACGCATCGCTGTAGATCAAGGGCTCGATCACGTCTTCGACCCAGGGCTCGACCAGGTGGGCGATTTCTTCCGGGGTGCGCCCGGCCATCGGTTCCAGGCTGAACAGCATGTAGTCTTCCATGGCCAGTTCGCCCTTGCCGTAGGCGTCCATCAGCTCGTTGTTGCGCTGCATGAACGTCTCCGGGTCGACCCAACCCAGGCGCACCATCTGCTCGCTCCAGAGGGTGGCGCAGTCGCCGTGGATCAGGGTGTCGTCCAGATCAAAAATTGCCAGGGCCATCAGTACTGCTCTCTCTTCAAACGCGCTAAGGACATCAGGCTACCTCACATAGGGCACTCGGATCGATAGACAGCGACAAACGCCGGCCTTCGGGGTGCAGGTCGGCGGCCGAGCGGTTGAGCACGTCCACCACCAGTTCCACGCCCCGGGCCTCGACCCGGTAACGAATCACGTTGCCCAGCAAGCTGTGACCGCGAATCAGCGCGTCCAGTTCACCCTCGGCACGCAGTTCGATGGCTTCCGGGCGAATGGCGATGCGGCTGTTGATCGGCCGTTGCAGCAGGCGGCTGGCCGCGTCGGCGTCGAGCAGGTTGTAGTTGCCGATAAAGCCGGCGGCAAACACGTCCACCGGCGCGGTGTAGAGGGATTCGGCGTCGCCGCTCTGGACGATCTTGCCCTGGTTCATCAGGAAGATCCGGTCACTCATGGTCAGGGCTTCTTCCTGGTCATGGGTGACGAAAATGGTGGTCAGGCCCAGCTCGCGCTGGATCGCCCGGATCTGCTCGCGCAGGTGTTTGCGAATCCGTGCATCGAGGGCCGACAGCGGCTCATCGAGCAACAGCAGGCGCGGGCGGGTGACCAGGGAGCGGGCCAGGGCCACGCGCTGGCATTGGCCGCCGGACAACTGGTGCGGGTAGCGCGCGGCGAAGTCGTGCAGTTCCACCAGCCTGAGGGCTTCCATGACGCGCTTGTGGCTGTCGTCGGCATTGACCTTCTGCATCTTCAGGCCGAAAGCGACGTTCTGTTCCACGGTCATGTTGGGGAACAACGCGTAGCTCTGGAACACCATGCCGATCGCGCGTTTCTGCGGGCTCAACGGGACGATGTCCTGGCCGTCGAGGAGGATCTTGCCGCCGTCCACCGAGGTCAGGCCGGCGATGCAACGCAGCAGGGTCGACTTGCCGCAACCGGACGGGCCAAGCAGGGTGACGAATTCACCCTTGGCGATTTCGCAGTTGATATCACTGAACACCGTGGTGCCGGCGTAGGTTTTTTTCAGGTTCTGGACACTGATGAAGCTCATTGGCTTTTGTCCTTGTTCAGGCGGTTGGCGACCCAGGTGAGCACCAGCACGAAGAGGAAATAGGAAATCACGAGGGCGCTGGTGAAATGGCCGCTGCTGTTGCGCATGTTGTTCAGGTACACCTGCAGGGTTTCATAGCGGGTACCGACCAGGATGTTGGCGAACACGAACTCGCCGAACAGGAAGGAGAACGACAGCAGCAGCGCGACCATCAGGCCCTTGCGCAGATTCGGCAGCACCACCAGGAACGCTGCCTGCCAGGTGCTGGCACCGAGCAGGTGGGCGGCGTCCATCAGGTCGCGCAGGTTGATCGCCTGCAGGTTGTTGGTGATCGCCCGGTACATGAACGGCAAGGCCACGGTGAAGTAGCAACCGATCAGGATCCACGGCGTGCCGACCATGGCGAACGGTCCGGAACCGTAGAGCTGCAACAGGCCCACCGAGGACACCACCGGCGGCACCGCGAAGGGCAGCAGGATGAGGATGTTCATCAGCGCGTCGAGCTTGGGGAAGTGGTAGTGCACCACGAACAGCAGCGGCAGGATCAGCACCACCGACAACACCAGGGAGCCGACGCAGACGATCAGCGACTGGCCGAAGGCATTGAGGAAGCGCGGGTCGCTCCACAGTTGCAGGTACCACTTGAAGGTGAAACCGGCGGGCAGGATGGTCGCCGACCAACTGCTGGCCAGGGAGTAGATCAGGGTGCCGGCCAGGGGCAGCAGCAGGATCAGGAACAGCAGGTAGACCACCCCGCGGTGGTACAGGGCGGCGGAGCCGGGTTCAGCGCGCGACATGGTAGCTCCTTTTCAACAGCCACTGGTGGGTCACGGTCACGAAGGTCATCAGGCCCACCAGCACCACCGCCAGCGCACTGGCCATGTTCGGGTCGAGGCTGATGTCGCCGGAAACCATGGCGGCAATACGGATCGGCAACACGTTGAAGTTGCCGGTGGTCAGGGCATACACCGTGGCGTAGGCGCCGAGGGCGTTGGCCAGCAGGATGACGAAGGTGCCCAGCAGTGCCGGGGTCAGCACCGGCAGGCCGATATGCCGCCAGAACTGCCAGCCGTCGGCGCCGAGCAGCGCGGCGGACTCGCGCCAGTCTTCGCGCAGGGCGTCGAAGGCCGGGTAGAGCAACAGCACGCCGAGGGGAATCTGGAAGTAGGTGTAGAGAATGATCAGGCCGGTTTTCGAGTACAGGTTGAAATCCTGAATGATCCCGGCCTGTTTCAGCATGATGGTGAAGGTGCCGTTGAAGCCCAGCAGGATGATGAACGCAAAGGCCAGCGGCACGCCGGCGAAGTTGCTGGTCATGTTGGCGAATGAGTTGACGAAGTCCCGCAGGCGCGAGTCGACCCGGCGCAGGGAGTAGGCGCCGAGCACGGCGATCAGCATGCCGAACACGCTGGACCAGAAGCTGATTTCCAGGCTGTACTGGATCGCCTGCAGGTAGAACTTCGAGCTGAAGATCTTGCTGAAGTTGGCCAGGCCCCAGCCGTCGTCTTCCGACTGCACGCTGTTGATCAGCACCCACACCAGCGGCGCGATCTCGAACACGATAAAGAACAGGGCAAAGGGCACCAGGCAGAGCACGGCGAGCCATTTGCCACGGGTGAGTGAATTCACTTCAACAACTCCCGGCATACAGGTTTGTCATGGGGGACGCCCAGCAGCTCGCAGATCGTGCCGCAGAGCTGCGTCTGTAGGGGCGTGGCGTCGGGGTTGAAACTGAAGGCATCGCCGAGGACGAACAGCGGCACTTCGCGCTCTTCGGCCAGCAGGCCGTTGTGCGAGCGGTCGTTGTTCATGCCGTGGTCGGCGGTCACCAGCACCTGATAGCCGGCGTCGAGCCAGCCTTGCAGGTAGTCGGCCAGGATGATGTCGGCGGAACGCGCGCTGTTGCGGTATTGCGCGGTGTCGAGGCCGTGCTTGTGACCGGCGTCGTCGATGTTCATCGGGTGCACCAGCAGGAAGTTCGGCGCGTGTTGCAGGCGCAGGCTTTCGGCATCGGCGAACAGATGGGAATCGGGGTAGTGGTCGACCCAGTAGAAATGGCCGTGCTGGATCGCCAGGTTTTCATCCCGGGTGTGCCGGTCACGGGCGGCGACGAAGGGCGTGCGGTTGTACAGCTCGCTGACCCAGTGATAGGCCGCCGCGGCGGTGCTCAGGCCGGCGTCGCGGGCGTAATGGAACACGCTGCGCTGGTTGGACAGGCGCGAGACGTGGTTGTGCACGATGCCGCTCCGGATCGGAGCCACACCGGTCAGAATGCATTCGTAGAGCGGTCTTGAGAGCGAGGGCAACTCGCATTCCAGTTTGTACAGCGCCGCGCGTCCTGCGCCTGCGTAAGCCTGGAGATGGCCCATGGCATGGCGGGCGACCTCATAGTTCAGGCCATCGAGCACGACCAGGATAACGTTGTGCGGCATAGACCGGGCCTCGTCATGAAGGGGAATATCAACCTCCCCCGGTAGGAGCGAGCTTGCTCGCGATGGACGTCAACGATAACGCGGGAAACCTGATGCCCCGCGGTGTACCGGCGACCCTCGCGAGCAAGCTCGCTCCTACAGGGGAGCCCATTGTTCCCGCTACCGTGCGGGAACAATGGTTGTGGGTTATTGCATGTTGATGATGACTTCTTCCTGCCACTTCTGCGGCAGTGCCTTGGAAGTTTTTTCCCATGCATCGGCATCTTTGATCGGCGTGACTTTCTTGTACTGCTCGTTAGGCAGCAGCTTGGCCTTCACGTCTTCCGGCAGGGTCAGGTGCTCGGCACGGATGGGACGTGCGTTGCCG
This sequence comes from Pseudomonas sp. MWU12-2319, assembly GCF_023242525.1. Classification (NCBI taxonomy): domain Bacteria; kingdom Pseudomonadati; phylum Pseudomonadota; class Gammaproteobacteria; order Pseudomonadales; family Pseudomonadaceae; genus Pseudomonas; species Pseudomonas sp. MWU12-2319. The sequence goes on along the minus strand of NZ_JALJES010000001.1, from coordinate 626,189 downwards.
CGTGCCAGGTTGATCTGGCCGGCGTCGCTGAAGATGTACTCACGCGCCAGCTTGGCCGCGTTCGGGTGCTTGGCGTATTTGTTGATGATGGTGGTGTAGCCGGAGATCACCGAACCGTCCGATGGAATCAGCACCACGTAGTCATCCGGGTTGGCCATCTTGGCCTTGTAGCTCAGGCCGTTGAAGTCCCAGACCACGCCGACTTCGACTTCACCCTTTTCCATGGTGGCGATGGTCGGGTTGGCGAGCGACAGGCGACCCTGCTTGGCGATCTCGGCGAACATCAGCAGTGCGGGCTGGATGTTCTTCTCGTCACCACCGTTGGCCAGGGCAGCGGCCAGTACGCCGTTGGCGGCCTGGGCAGCGGTGCTCACGTCACCGATGGAAACCTTGTATTTACCGGTCTTGAGGTCAGACCAGCTTTTCGGCGCTTCGGAGCCGTGCAGCAGCTTCTTGTTGACGATGAACGCGATGGTGCCGGTGTAGGCCAGTGCCCAGTTGCCGTCCTTGTCCTTCGCCCAGGCCGGAACCTGTTCCCAGGTGCTTGGCTTGTACGGTTGGGTCACGCCCTGCTTGACCGCGATCGGGCCGAAGGCGGCACCGACGTCGCCGATATCGGCGCTGGCGTTGTCTTTCTCGGCGGCGAACTTGGCCACTTCCTGGGCCGAGCTCATGTCGGTGTCGATGTGCTTGAGGCCGTACTTGTCGCTCAGGTCTTTCCAGGTGCCGGCCCAGTTCGCCCAGTCATCGGGCATGCCGACGCTGTTGACGGCGCCTTCTTGCTTGGCGGCGGTTTCCAGTGCTTTCAAATCGGTGCCAGCAGCCATGGCCGAGGTGCACAGGGCAATGGTCGAGCCTAACAGTGATGCCAGGAAAAGCTGTTTCATCCGAAGCTCCTTTGGGCGTTTTCAACGCGGCGATTTTTATAAAAAGTAGTGCGGTGGTTTGAATCGTTTGGTCTAGGTCAGCAATACCTGAGCCAATTTAAGCTTGCTGGATGACACTTTGATGTCGGCATCAGTCCTGCAAGGTTTTTTATCGGTGGTGTTCATGACCACCCCGTTAAGCGTAGACCATAGTTAACTAGCTGATATTAAAGGGATTGATCATTATGGAACGACCGTGCACATGCACCGTTTCGTCGCTTTGTCACATATCAGTCATCTGTATTGCCTAGGCTGGGCATTACAACTGGAGACCGCGATCCCGTGCGGTTGTGCCCTAAAACAGTGCTGGTCTAGTCCAGATAGGTAACGTTGATGCGTGAAGAGGCTCCAAAGGCGGTGACAGCCATCGGTCAGGCCCTGCATGAGCAGATCGGACACGGCTTGTTGCCACCGGGTAGCAAATTGCCCGCCGAGCGCAAACTCAGTGAGTTGTTCGGTACCACCCGGATCACCGTGCGTGAGGCCTTGTTGCAACTGGAGGCCCAGGGGCTGATCTATCGCGAGGAGCGTCGGGGCTGGTTTATTTCGCCGCCGCGCCTGGCCTATAACCTGATGCAGCGTAGCCACTTTCACGCAATGGTCAGTGCCCAGGGGCGGGTGCCGTCGACCCAGGTGATTTCGGCGCGTTTGCAGCCGGCGTCGGCGGCGGTGTGTGACTGGTTGCAGTTGCCGGCCTTGTCCAGCGTGATCCAGATCTGCCGGGCGCGGCGGATCGATGAGCGGCTGGTGCTGTATGTCGAGCATTACCTCAATCCGCAGTATTTCCCGGGGATTCTGGAGTTTGATTTGAACCAGTCGATCACCGAGCTGTATGCCCGGCATTACGACCTGCATTACGGGCGGGTCAGGTTCGAGATTGTGCCGACGTCACTGCAGGTCGAGGCGGCCGCGGCGTTGCGGGTGTCGGTGGGGAGCCCGGGCTTGCGGATTGCCCGGGTCAACTATGACCAGCATGAACGACTGATCGACTGCGATCTGGAGTTCTGGCGACATGATGCGATTCATGTCGGGGTGGATGTGGTTTAACCCGCAGTTGGATCCGAGGGGGCTTGAAGTTGAGTAGGGTCTTGTGGCGAGCGGGCTTATGTGGGAGCGGAGCTTGCCCGCGAAGGGGTCCTCAAGATCGCTAAAAGCTTCGCGGGCAAGCTCCGCTCCCACAGGTTCAGTTGTGTGCTCAGGATTTCAGCTGAGCACTCAAGATTGCTCTGGCCGTCTCAGGATTTGGGTGTGGCTTCCGTTTCCGGGCCGCCCCCTGCGGTCACCACCTGCACACTCAAGCGTGGCGTCGCCAGATCCAGCCCAGCCTCGTCCATGGTGCGCTTGAGCGCCAGGTTGAAGGCCCGGGAAACTTCCCACTGCCGGATCGGCGCGGTCTTGAACCGAGCGCGCAGGATCGCGCTGCCGGACTCGAAACTCTCCACTCCCTGGATCTCCAGCGGCGACCAGATATTGCGCCGTTGCAACGGGTCGCTGCGCATCTTCTGGCCGACATCGCGCATCAACTTGATCGCGTTGTCGATGGGCATGTTGAACGGAATCGCCACCCGGAAGATCGCGTAGCCGAACTCCCGCGAGTAGTTCTTGATGCTCTTGATCTCGCTGAACGGAATGGTGTGGACGATCCCGTCGATATCCCGCAGCCGCACCGTGCGGATGGTCAGCCCCTCCACCGTGCCGAGGTGGCCGCCGACGTCGACGTAGTCGTCGATGGCCAGGGAGTCCTCGATAATGATGAACAGGCCGGTGATCAGGTCCGCCACCAGCGACTGCGCACCAAAGCCGATCGCCAAACCGATCACGCCGGCACCGGCCAGCAGGGGCGTGACGTTCATGCCCATGTTCGCCAGGGCGACGATCAGCGCAATGATGAAGATCGCCACGAACAGCACGTTGCGGATCAGCGGCATCATGGTCTGCGCCCGGGCATTGGCCAGGCCTTTGCGCGAACGGGTCAGGGCGTGATGCACGGCGGTGTCGCTGAGAATCCACACCAGCCAGGCGAAGATCAGCGTGCCGCCGAGGCTGAACAGCCTGACGCTGACCTCATGCCCCTCGCCCTCGGTGAAGCCGATCAGCGACATGCCCCAGACCCGCAGGCCCAGTTCGATAAACACCAGCCACACCGCCAGGTGCACCAGGGTGTAGCCGAAGTTGTTCAGGCGCTCGGAGTACAGGGCATGGCGCTTGTGGCCGCGATGGGGCTTGAGGGCGTGGCGGCGCACCAATCCGTTGATCACCATGCACAACACCACCAGCACGGTGCAGATCAGCGACTGGCGTAGGGCCGTGCTGGTGTCGCCGGCGGAGATGAAGGTGGCGAACAGCGAGATCGCCACCAGGATCAGCGCCGGGACGAACCAGAAGGTGCCGAGGATCGCCAGGGTGTCGCTCAGGGCGCGGCGGTTCAGGCGCCGGGACAGCGGCTGGTTGCGGATCAGGTGGGCGATGGGGCGGCGGAACCGCACGATGAACAGTCCAGTGGACAGCGCCGCCATGACATTGGCGAAGGTCGCGGCGGTGTGGGCCAGGTGGCTGCCGAGGCTGGCGATCATCCGTGGGTCGCTGAGGGCCTCGCCAAAGGCGGCGAAGCTGCCGATCAGCCACAGCGGCCGGAAGGCCCGGCGGCGGAGGATGTACAGGGCCTGATGGCGATGCTGGCCGTCGAGCACGGAGAAGGCGATCACGCAGATGGCCGAGAACAAGGTGCCGACCACCAGGGCGTAGGCCAGCACCATCGCCAGGTTCTTGCCCAGGGACGAGGGCAGGGCGTAGCTCATGTACACGGTGATGAGCAGGGCGATCAGCCAGGGCCCGAGCTTGCGCAGGGCGAAGCGCAGCAGGTCGACGGTGCGCGGGTGTTGTGGCAACTCCTCGCTGAGGCCGAAGCGCAGGCGCACCTGGCGCCCGAGCCAGATCATGGCCCAGGCGAGGAAACTCCAAAGCGCAAGGATCAGGGCGAAGGCGAAGACCATCGGCACCCACTCGCTGGCGGGCAGCGTCAGGTCCATCAGTTCACCCTTGGCCAGGTCGAATTCTTCCGACCAGCGACTGAGGGGGCTGTCGTCACCGGAAAACTGTTTTTCGAAGCCGGCGAGGGTGCTGCCGATCAGCCCCAGCACGCCTTCTTCGGTGGCCGGTTGGGCTTTCCTGGTGCTGTCGCGCAGCTTCTTCAGGTCGCTCAGCAGCTTGGCGCGTTGCTGGTCGTTCTCCAGGTTCTTGATTACCTCATCCAGGGATTGCGCCAGGGGCTCGCTGGGGACCGGCTGGGTTTTTTCCGCGCTGGCCAGCAGGCTCGGCAGGCCGGCTGCGTCGGCGCTGACCAATGGCAGGAGGGTCAGCAGGCAGATGAATAAAGCGGCGGGCAAGGCGAGAAGGCGGGCAAACACTGGGCAGTCAACCATGGACGATACGGGTCGACGAAGTGTACGTCAGCCGTGGGGCCAATGCATTTAATCGGTCAACTGGGCGAGGATCTTGTAGACCACGGTGCCAAGGATGAACAGCATCCCGACCCAGATCAGCAGGACCCCGGCGTTGCGCTCGCGAAAGTTGAAACCGACGGCCAACATCAGCATGCCGCCCAGGATGGGAATCAGCATGGTGTGGAAAGCGAAGGGCGTGATCATGACAACGACCTGGTCGAGGGGGATACCTTGAGTCTAGGTCGGTTTGGCGGGTGTGTATCAGACCTGGAGGATAACGCTGAACTGTAGGAGCAGGGCTTGCCCGCGAATCGCAAGGACGCCGCGGTGTATCAGGGTAACCGCGTTATCGTTCTTCGCGGGCAAGCCCTGCTCCTACAGGTTTTGTGTCGCTCTCGGGTTCTATGGCAACTCGCGGCTGGCGTAGAACGCGCTCAACACTTTCACCAGGTGCGCCAGGTCATGGCTGCCGGCCAGTTCGCGGATCGAGTGCATGGCGAAGGTCGGCAGGCCAATGTCCACCGTACGCACCCCCAGGTGGCTGGCGGTGATCGGGCCGATGGTCGAGCCGCAACCCATGTCGCTGCGCACCACGAAGCTTTGCACCGGCACTTCCTCGGCCATGCACAGATGACGGAAGAACCCGGCGGTTTCGCTGTTGGTGGCGTAGCGCTGGTTGCTGTTGACCTTGATCACCGGCCCGGCATTGAGCTTCGGACCGTGGTTGGCGTCGTGCTTGTCGGCATAGTTGGGGTGTACACCGTGGGCATTGTCCGCCGAGACCAGCAGGGATTTCTGGATGGTCCGTACGAACTCGTCGCCTTCGGGCAGCAGGCGGCGCAGGGTCTGTTCCAGCATCGGGCCGTCGGCACCGCAGGCGGAGCAGGAACCGACTTCCTCATGGTCGTTGCAGACCAGCACGCAGGTTTCTTCGCTGTCGGCGGTGAGCAGCGCTTGCAGGCCGGCGTAGCAGGACAGCAGGTTGTCCAGGCGCGCACCGGCGATAAAGTCGCCGTTCAGGCCGATGACCGCGGCGGCCTGGGTGTCGTAGAAACTCAGCTCGTAATCGAGCACCACGTCGGCATTGAGGCCGTGTTCGCGGGCCAGTTGCTCGGTGAGCACGGCGCGGAAGTCGACCCGCTCATCACCGGCGAACTGCGCGAGGATCGGCGGCAGCTCGTTCTGCGCGTTGATCGCCCAGCCCTGGTTGGCCTCGCGGTTGAGGTGGATCGCCAGGTTGGGGATGATGGCGATGGGCAGCTTGAAGTCGATCAACTGGCTCTCGACCTTGCCGTCGCGGCGGAAGGTCACGCGCCCGGCCAGGGACAGGTCGCGGTCGAACCAGGGGGCGAGCAGGGCGCCGCCGTAGACTTCGACACCCAGTTGCCAGAAGCCCTGGCGTTGCAGTTCCGGCTGCGGCTTGACCCGCAGGCACGGGCTGTCGGTGTGGGCGCCGACCAGGCGGATGCCGCCCAGCAGCGGCGAGGCACGGCCGAGCTTGATGGCGACAATCGAAGAGTCATTGCGGGTGACGTAGTAGCGACCGTTGGCCTCGGTGTGCCAGGTCTCGCGCTCGTCGAGACGCTGGTAGCCCGCCGCTTCCAGGCGCTGAACCAGGCTGGAAGTGGCATGGAACGGGGTAGGGGAGGCCTTGAGGAAGTCGATCAGGCCTTGGTTCAACTCTTCGCGCATAAGTAGCTCCAGACAGCAGTGCCAAGAGTTTACCGTATTTGCGGAGGGTTCCCACACACTCAGAACGGGGCCGGGCACTCTAAGCGCAGGCGTTCGCCGCTTTGCGGGTGGGTGAAACTCAGCATGCTGGCGTGCAGGCACAGCCGTGGCCAGGCGGCCAGGGCCTGTGGATGGGCGTACAAACCGTCACCGAGCAATGGGTGACCGATGGACAGCATATGCACCCGCAGTTGGTGTGAGCGCCCGGTGATCGGGGTCAGTTCCACCCGGCACCAGTCGCCGCAACGCTCCAGGACTTTCCAGAAGGTCAGCGCGTGCTTGCCGAACTCGTGGTCGACCACGTGGCGCGGCTTGGTCGGCGGATCGTAGCGCAGGGGCAGGTCGATGCTGCCGCTGTCCAGCTCCGGTTGACCCCAGCAGAGTGCGGTGTAGGCCTTTTCGGTTTCCCGGTCGTGGAACTGGCGCGACAGTTCGCGGTGGCTGTCCGGGTCGCGGGCCAGCAGGATGATCCCGGAGGTTTCCCAGTCCAGGCGATGGACGATACGGGCTTCGGGGTAGCCGTTTTCCTGCAGGCGGGTAATCAGGCAGTCCTTGTTGTCATCGGCCCGGCCAGGGACGGAGAGCAACAGGGTCGGCTTGTTCACCACCAGTACGGCGGCATCCTGATGGAGGATATGGATATTGGACAGCGGCATTAAAACAGTCTCGTAACAAACGCCAACGGCGGCCCGAGGCCCAGCCTTCTGTAGGAGCGAGCTTGCTCGCGATGGTAGCCGGGACACCGCTGGGCATCATCTGCCCCGCGTTATCGTTGACGTCCATCGCGAGCAAGCTCGCTCCTACAGAAAGGCCTGGTCCCGGGCCGCCGTGGCTCCGGCCGGATCGATCAACGATCGGGCAGGGTGATATTGAGTTCCAGGATCGAGCAGCTGCCCTGGTTTTCCAGCGCCACGTGCACGTCGTCGGACCCGATATTGACGTACTTGCGGATGACCTCCACCAGTTCCTTCTGCAAGGCCGGCAGGTAATCCGGGGTGCTGCGTTGGCCGCGTTCGTGCGCCACGATGATCTGCAGACGCTCTTTCGCGACCGACGCGGTGCTTACTTTTTTGCTGGCACGAAAGAAGTCAAAAAGGTTCATTGCTTAGTTGCCTCCAAACAGGCGCTCGAAGAGTCCTTTCTTCTTCACATCGAGGAAGCGATGTTCCACGGTCTTGCCCAGCAGGCGGTCGACCGCGTCGCTGTAGGCCTGGCCCGCATCGCTCTGGTCGTCGAGAATCACCGGCACGCCCTGGTTGGAGGCCTTGAGCACCGCCTGGGATTCGGGGATCACGCCCAGCAGGGTCACCGCGAGGATGTCCTTGACGTCTTCGACGCCGAGCATCTCGCCGTTGCTGACGCGCTCGGGGTTGTAGCGGGTCAGCAGCAGGTGTTCCTTGATCGGCTCTTCGTTGTTCTCGGCGCGGCGCGATTTGCTCGCCAGCAGGCCGAGCATGCGGTCGGAGTCACGCACCGAGGACACTTCGGGGTTGGTCACGACGATGGCTTCGTCGGCGAAGTACATGGCCAGGTGGGCACCGGTCTCGATACCGGCCGGGGAGTCGCAGACGACGAACTCGAAATCTTCCTTGAGGGCCATCAGGACCTTTTCCACGCCTTCCTTGGTCAGCGCGTCCTTGTCCCGGGTCTGGCTGGCGGCCAGCACGTAGAGGTTTTCCAGGCGCTTGTCCTTGATCAGGGCTTGCTGCAGGTTGGCTTCGCCCTGGACGACGTTGACGAAGTCATACACCACGCGACGCTCGCAGCCCATGATCAGGTCGAGGTTACGCAGGCCGACGTCGAAGTCGACGATCACTGTCTTGTGGCCCCGCAGCGCGAGGCCGGTACCGATGGCGGCGCTGGTGGTGGTCTTACCCACACCACCCTTGCCGGATGTAACCACGAGAATCTTGGCCAAGGTGTATCACCCCTAAAGGAAAAAAGGACTTTCAGCCCCTGAAGAACGTCACTAAAAAATAACTGTAGTCGTGTAGCGTCGGTTGGAAATCGAGGAAAAGTCTGAAGAGCCTCGGGTTATTCTTACCTTTCGCGATTTCCCACACCGTTCGAGCTGTTTTCTCTACGAGAAGGTGACATTTTGGAAGTGGCGGCAAGTATCCGTTAAAGCCGGATGATGTTCAACACGTCGCCCGACAAGCTGACTTGAACAGCGCTGCCCCACAAGGGATCGCGGCGCAAATCCTCGGAAACCTTGTACTGGCCGGCGATGGAGATCAGTTCGGCACTCAGTTGCTGGCAGAAAATGCGCGCCTTGGTATCGCCCTTGATGCCGGCCAGGGCGCGACCGCGCATGGGGCCATAAACATGGATGTTGCCATCGGCGAGAAGTTCCGCGCCGGGGCTGACGGAAGAGATCACCACCAGGTCGCCGCCCTGGGCGTAGACCTGCTGGCCGCCGCGTACCGGCGAGGTGATGATCTTCGTCGGTTTGATGGTCGGCTCGGGTGGTTTTTCCGGTTTTTTCTTTTCCAGGCCTTCAGTCGGGTCGACCGGCCGTTCGCGGGCGCCGGACGGCGGCAGTACCGGCAGGTCAATGGCAATCGCGGCGGCAATGTCTTCGATGCGGTTGGCGCGGATCGCCAGGGTGCGCAGGCCATGCTGGCGGCAGACGCGCATCAGCCCGGGCAGGTCGATGGGGCCCTGGCCGTCCGGCAGTTTGTCCAGCGCCAGCACCAGTGGGGTATTGCTGAAGAAGTTCGGGGCCTGGGCGACCTTGGCCGCCAGTTGCCGATCAAGGGCATCGAGGTTGTTCTGCGCCAGCTCCAGCACCGTGATGGCGAGCATACTGCCCTTCAGCTGGAACACGGGATCCTGGTCTAGCAGTTCGGTTTGGCTCATGGTCGGGATAACGCAGCTTGTCACTAAAAGTGCCGAGACTTATAACGAGAACGCCCTCGGGCCGCAAGCCGCCGCGAACCGTTGTAGAATGCGCGGCCTTGTTGTCTGTCCGGAATCACCCATGGATCGCCCGCGTTTTCGAGCTGCTTTTCTTCATCCCCGCTACTGGCTGCTATGGCTGGGGTTGGGCTTGCTGTGGCTGATTGTCCAGTTGCCCTATGGGCTCCTGTTGTGGCTGGGACGTTTTCTCGGGGCGGTGATGTATCGGGTGTCCGCCGACCGACGGACCATTGCCGCGCGTAATCTGCAATTGTGTTTTCCGGCGTTGTCCGACGCCGAGCGCGACCAACTGCTGCGGAAAAATCTCGCGTCCACCGGGATCGCCTTTTTCGAAATGGCCATGAGCTGGTGGTGGTCCAAGCCGCGCCTGGCACGGCTGGCTCATATCGAAGGCCTCGAACATCTGCAGAACGCTCAGCGTGAGGGCAAGGGCGTGATCCTGATGGCCCTGCATTTCACCACCCTGGAGATCGGCGCGGCCTTGCTCGGCCAGCGCCATACCATCGACGGCATGTACCGCGAGCACAGCAATGCGCTGTTCGATTTTATCCAGCGCCGTGGTCGTGAGCGGCACAACCTCGATTCCCTGGCGGTCGAGCGCGACGATGTGCGTGGCATGCTCAAGTTGCTGCGCGCCGGTCGGGCGATCTGGTACGCGCCGGACCAGGACTACGGGATCAAGCAGAGTGTGTTCGTGCCGCTGTTCGGTATCCAGGCCGCCACCGTCACCGCCACCAGCAAGTTCGCCCGCCTGGGCAAGGCGCTGGTGGTGCCGTTCACCCAGCAGCGCCTGGCCGACGGCAGTGGTTATCGGCTGGTGATTCATCCACCGCTGACGGATTTCCCAGGGGAAACCGAAGAGGCTGACTGCCTGCGGATCAATCAATGGGTCGAGGTGGCGCTGCGCGAATGCCCGGAGCAGTACCTCTGGGCCCATCGCCGTTTCAAGAGCCGGCCGCCGGGTGAGCCCAAACTCTATCCAAAACGCCGATAAAACCATCCGGGTGTTGCGGCGGGGGGCAGGCGTGGTGTATCAGGATGTTACTGATTAATGGAGTGTCGCGATGAGCCCAGCTGAACCGGTCACCGGCCTGATTCTCTCTGGAGGGGGCGCGCGCGCGGCCTATCAGGTGGGGGTGCTGGCGGCGATTGCCGAGCTCTTGCCCGAGGGGGCGCCTAATCCCTTTCCGGTGATCGTCGGCACTTCGGCCGGGGCGATCAATGCGGTCAGCCTGGCCAGTGGGGCGATGGATTTCACCGCCTCGATCGAGCGCCTGACCGCATTCTGGCAAGGGTTTCGCAGCCATCTGGTGCTGCGTAGCGATTGGCCGGGTGTGATACGCCAGGCCAGCCGCTTTGTCGGTCACAGCCTGCTGGGCATGGGTGCGCAAGTCCCGGTGGCGTTGCTCGACAGTTCGCCCTTGCGCGACCTGCTCAATGACAAACTGCATCTTCCGGGTATCGACCACGCCATCGAGCAACAGCAGTTGCACGCCGTGGCGGTGACCGCGTTTGGTTATGAGTCCGGCCAGGCGGTGACCTTTTATCAGGGCAAGGGCGCTATCGACTCCTGGTTGCGCCATCGCCGGGTTGGCGTGCCGACCCGGCTGACGGTGGAGCACTTGCTGGCGAGTTCGGCGATCCCGCTGCTGTTTGCCCCGGTCAAGCTGGACCAGGAGTACTTCGGTGACGGTGCGGTGCGTCAGTCGGCGCCCATCAGTCCGGCGCTGCATCTGGGGGCGACCCGGGTGTTGGTGGTGGGGGTCAGTGGCAACCCGCGGGGTGTCGACACGGCCACCGAGCGGACGTATAGCGGACAGCAACCGAGCCTGGCGCAGATTGGCGGGCATATGCTCAACAGTACGTTTATCGACAGCCTGGAAAGCGATATCGAGTTGCTGCAGCGCTTGAATCAGTTCAGTCGGATGTTGCCGACACAACCGCGCAGCTTGGGCCTGGCGCCGGTGGATGTGCTGGTGATCGCACCGAGCCAGCCGATCGATGAAATCGCCGCGCGCCATCGTCATGAGTTGCCGGCGGCATTGCGCTTTTTCCTGCGCGGGCCGGGGGCGACCCGGACCAGTGGCGCCGGGGTGTTGAGCTACCTGCTGTTCGAGGCGTCTTATTGCAGCGAGTTGATCGAGCTGGGGCGTCGTGATGCGCTGGCCAAGCGCGATGAGCTGTGCCGGTTCCTGGGATTGCCGCAGGTTTCGATGGTGGCGCAGACGGCATCGGCGCTCTAGTTCCCGAGAACACGACACTACCTTGTAGGAGCCGGCTTGCTGGCGATGCGATCTGGTAGCCGACATCGTTGTTGCCTGGATAACCGCTATCGCCAGCAAGCCGGCTCCTACAGGGGACCGTGTTCAGTCTGTGGATTACGCTGTCAGCAGGTTCGCCGCCAGATAACGGGCCACTGATTCCTCGCTGCAACTGCCCAGGGTTTCATGCCCGGGCAGGGCCTGGAACACCTTGGCGTGAGCTGTGCCCATGACCAGCCCCTTGCCGATGCTCGAAAGCATCTCGACATCGTTCATCCCGTCGCCAAATGCGATGCACTGGCTCAGCGGCACTTGCAGGAAGTCCGCGAGTTTCTTCAGGGCACTGCCCTTGGACACGCTGCTGGCCATCATTTCCAGGCAGAAGGGCGAGGAAAAGGTGCTGTGTACCTGATCGCCCACCAAGCGCTTGAGCTGTTCATCCAGGATCGCCAGGGCCTCATGGTCCTTGTCCTTGTGGATAAAGAAGACTTTCTCCACCGCCTCGATGGGGAACTCATCGCCAGTCACTACCGTGGGAGGAAAGCCTTCGTTTTGCATGAATCTCTTCAGCAACTGGCTATCGGCATTGGTGAACCATTGGGACTGGCCATACAGGTTGGTCACCAGGTTCGGGTCGTGCCGGGTGGCGTCCAGCAGCGCTCGCACCGCCTGAGGCGGCAGATGCTCGCTGGCGTCCAGGGTCTTGCAGGCACTGCTGACCCGTGCGCCGTTGGCGGTGATCAGGTGAACCTTCAGGTTGTAGGGGCGCAGGATCGCCTCGACATCGGGCTGGCTGCGCCCGGTGGCGATAACCACATGCTTGCCGGCCTCCAACAGGCGCTTGAGCACTCCATGGGAATAGTCGCCGATGCGGTCATCCGGTAGCAGCAGGGTGCCGTCCAGGTCGGTGGCGATCAGGTGGTACATATTTATGTCCTTGTCAGGCCTGTGAGTCTTTAATATCCCGAACAGGCCCTGCAAGGTCCGGGTTTATTCAGCAATCTGCAGCTTGCGCGCCTCGGTGTAGACGTAGCGGACTTTCTCGTATTCGAACGGCGAGTTCAACTGGCCATAACGGAAGCTGGTGGTGTAGCGCTTGTCGATGGCCTCCAGCAGATAGATCTCCGGGTGGTCGGAACTGACCTGGGAAACGTTGAGGAAGTTGATCTGTGATTCGGCGGCGAAGTCGAACACCAGCCCCGTGGTATCGCGCAGGTTCGACGGCCCGAAGAACGGCAGCACCAGGTACGCCCCGCCCGGTACACCATAGAAGCCCAGGGTCTGGCCGAAGTCTTCGGTCTGGCGTGGCAGGCCCATCCTGGTCGCCGGGTCCCACAGGCCGGCGACGCCGATGGTGGTGTTGAGCAGCAGGCGCCCGGTGGTTTCCAGCGCGCGCTTGCCCTTGAACTGGAACAGGCTGTTGAGCAGGTTGGAAACGTCCCCCAGGTTACTGAAGAAGTGGCTCACCCCCTCGCGCAGGAAGGTCGGCGTGACGTAGCGGTAGCCATCGACCGCCGGCAGGAACACCCACTCGTCGAAGCGGTAGTTGAAGTGATAGACGTGGCGGTTCCAGGACTCCAACGGGTCGTAGACGCTCAGGGCGTTGAGGGTCGAACGTTCGAACTCACGCTGGTCCAGGCCCGGGTTGAACTTGAGCTTTTTCAGCGGTTCGGAGAAACCGTCCGGATCCGGCACCACGGTGTCATGGGCCTTGCTGTTGTCGGCCAGGGCAGGGGTTGCGCAGAGCAAGGCTGCGATCAACAAAAGAGATTTAGCCACGGAAGAACTCCAGCATGGCGTCGGCGTTGACGCGGTAATTGAGGTTGCCGCAGTGGCCGCCATGGGGGTAGACCGTCAGACGATTGCCAAAGGTGCTGCGCAGGAAACCCAGGTCGCCAGGGCCGAGGATGACGTCGTCGGCGTTGTGCATCACGGCGATTTTCGGGCTGTCGTGCAGGTAGTCCTTGAGGGCGTAGAGGCTGACCTGGTCGATCAGTTGCAGCAGGCTGCCGCCGTCGCTGCGGGCGCGCCACATTGGGATCACCTGTTCGGTCAGGTAGCAGTCGAAATCACACTGCAGGGCGCGCTTGAACATCGGCGTCAGGCTGGTGCCTTCGCTGATCGGGTACTTGGGCGGCGTGATCAGGCCGCGGCGGTTGATCAGGTCCGAGGTAAAGGCGATGTCCGCCGCCGAAAAGCGGAAGGTGGTGCCGATCAACATGGCCATCTGTTCATTGGTCAGGTGCTGCTTGGAATGCTGGAAGTCGTAGACCAGGGCGTCGTTGAGGTCGATGTAGCCCTTCTGCTGGAAGTAGCGGGTCAGCTTGCCCAGCACCAGCTCATAGAAGGTGGTGGTGGTGTTGATGCCCTTGACCTCGGTCTGCACCAGTTTGTCGAGGTTGGTGACCGAGGTGTAGAGGTTGACCGGCGGGTTGAGCAGCAGGACTTTCTTGAAGTTGAAGCTGCGCCGGGTTTCATCCAGCTTGCTGACAAAGGCGGCATCCAGGGCGCCGAGGCTGTAGCCGGTGAGGTAGTACTCGGTCACCGGCAGTTTCGGTTGTTGGGCGCGTACCGCCTGCATGACCCGGTACATGTCCTCGGCGTCTTCCTGGCTGATACCGGGGGTGGCGAAGCGCGAGGCGGCACTCATGAAGTCGAAGCTGGTGGGCGATGACAGCTGCACGACGTGGTAGCCGGCCTGGTAATAGAGCTTTTTCAGGTACTCGTTGATGCTGCTGTCATAACGTGCGCCGGTGCCGGAGATCAGGAAGATCAGCGGTGCCGGGTGATCCTGCTGGGCCAGGCGGTAGGTGAGTTTCTTCACCGCCCAGAAATTGTCCGGAAGGATGAAGTCGCGCTCGGGGCGCAACTTGAGGCTGTAGTCGGCCTGGTGGATGCTGTCGTCGTCGGGCAGTTTCGGCCGCAGCGCCGGCGGCGTGGTGGCGATGGTCGCTTCAAACGGGTTGGTCAGCGGGTAGCCATAACTGGCGGCGTCGACATCGACTGCCAGGGCGGACGCACTCAAGATGAGACCGCCGATAAAGGCAGCGAGGCGCAGAGAACGGAGCATGACTACATCCCTTTGAAGGAAAGCACTGAATGAGGTTCGCAGGCTATGACCATCGGGGTACTGCCGAAGTGCCATGTCCCGACGCTAAAAAAGCATTTTAGATGGGGGGCGACGGGTAATTGCCTGGCAACGATACACTTTGCCGCAGTTTGCCGAACAGTTATATGTGGTGAGCGCTTGCATAGGCGCTTCTGGCGATTATGCTGGGCGCCGTTTTCGCTTATCGGAGTTGTCCATGTCTCGCCGTTTGCCGCTGGTTCTGCTGCTTATTGTCCTGCCGTTGTGGCTGGCTGCCAGTTATGGCGTGCGTTATGGATTGATGGAGGACGGGCAGTGGGTCGGGCTGTGCCTGGACGAGGCGTCGCGCTGGCAGTGCCAGGCGCGCTCCAACCTGGGCTGGTTGATCCACTTCAAGGCGCTGGGCTGGACGGCGTTGGTCGCGGCGCTATTGGCTTTTGTCGCGCCGGGGCGTTTGGGGCGGGCCTTGGCGGTATTGGCGCTGCTGGCCGGGTTTCCGGCGCTGGCGTTGTACAACACCAGTCTGGCGGTGTTTGCGTTGGTGATTGCGGGGTTGCGGTTGGTGCGTTCGGCCTGACTGAGTCGTTGAGCGCACACCGAACCTGTAGGAGCAGGGCTTGTCGGATCGCCGCACCGCCGCGAAGCTTTTAGCGTTCTCAGGGGCCTCTTCGCTGGCAAGCCAGGCTCCTACAGGACGGTGTTTCAGCGCGCAATAGCGTCGAGCCCTGAAGTCGGGTTTGTCTGTTATTTGCGAACCCGCACACTACGCCACAGCGCGGCCACCATCAGCACGCAGACCAGCGCCCAACCCCAGGCCTGCTGGTTGGCCAGGCCTTCACGGTACAGCTGCGGGGCAATACCGGCGCCGATGATCAGCGCCAGCAGCCCCATCTCCCGACGCGGGCCGCGCACCGGACGCACCAGGAACACCAGCGCCGGCAACAGCAAGGCTGCGCTCGGGAAGCTGCGGTAGCGTGGATCGAATACCAACTCCAGCATCATCACCGCCGCTGCAAAGCCCGCGCCTGCCAGCAGCCAGCCGGCGCGTTGCTCCAGGGATTTGGACAGGCCGGCGTGCCAGCCGGCCTGGCTACCCAGGGTCAGTGCCGCATGGGCCAGCACCAGCAGGTTCAACAGCACCAGCAGGCCGGCCCAGACCCACTCGCTGGTAAACCGGCTGGTGACCCACGCCAATTCGCCCCAGGCACCTATGGAGCAACCTGCCAGCGCCCCCAGCAGCGGCAACAACAGCGCCGCCCGGGTATTGCGCACTCGCCCGGCCAGCAGCAAGGTACCGAGGAATATCACCCCACCGAAGCCCAACCACAGCGGCCATTGCGGCAGGTTCGAAACTGGCCCGGCCAACACGCCCTTGTCCTGGCGGTCGGCATCGAACAGCCCCCAGTAACCGCCGACCGCACCTTCGCTGCCGCGTTTCCACGGTTGGTCAAAGGCCTCGATCAGGTTGTAGTGCCAACCGTTCTGCTCGGCCAGGGTGACAAAACCGCGAATGAACTTCGCTTCGTTGACCCGGCTCGGCTGGGCGGTTTCACGCTGGCGGCCTTCGCTCGGCCAGCCGGTTTCACCGATCAGGATGTCCTTGGGGGCGAACCGCTTGCCGAATACCTCGCGGACCTGGGCGACATGTTCGATCGCGCGGTCGATCCCGGCAGGGTCATCTTCCCAGTACGGCAGCAGGTGAATGGTCAGGAAGTCCACGGCCGGGGCGACCTGCGGATGCTTGAGCCAGAATTCCCAGACGTCGGCATAGGTCACCGGCTGCTTCACGTTGGCCTTGACCTTGTGGATCAGCTTGACCAGTTGGTCGCCGGTGACTTCCTTGCGCAGCAGGGTTTCGTTGCCGACGATCACCGCGCTGACCACATCGGCGTTGGCGTTGGCCGAGGCGATCAGGGCATCGACTTCCTTCTCGGTGTCCACCGGGTTGCTGTTGACCCAGGCGCCGATCATCATTTTCAGGCCATGTTTGCGCGCCAGGTCCGGCAAGGCTTCGAGGCCGGTCATGGAATAGGTGCGGATGCACTCGAAGCGGGTGGCCAGCAGCGCCAGGTCGGCATCCATGCGTTCGACACGAGGCTTGAACGGCTGGTCGAACGGCGATTGGTCCTTGGCGAACGGCGTATAGGAGGCGCATTGCAGCTTGTGGGTCGGCGTCGCCGCATCGGGCAGGATCACCGGCTGGCCGAGGCCATACCAGAAGCCGCAAAGTGCAAGAAGTCCGAGCAGGCTGGCGAACAACAACGGGAGGAGCGGGAAACGGGCAGTGGCGGACATGGTCGGGCCGTATGGGAACAAAGCCGCGCATGTTACCCGGATTTCCACCGGCCTTGGGCCTGTGCAGTATTTTGTCATGCAAAGTTCGAGCGCAATAAATGAAGGGATTTCCCAAGCCCCCGATTGCTGGCGTTCTGATGTCGTTTCTCGTTGTCTTGAGGTCGCTGTCAGAGCAGGTCGATGGGCGAGGCGGGTTGATGATCAGGGCATCAGAACTCCGCTGATGATCGGACGGGTTCAAGGGTGAGGCGTGATGGGGGCGCCATGCACTATAACAATACGTTGACGTCGCCCGGCAGTCGTCGGGTGCAGCATTTCGGGGAAGTAACGATGAAGATGCGACGACTCTTAGGCGCAGGTGCCGCTCTGGTACTGGCGATCAGTTCCAACCTGGCCGGTGCGGCGGCCAAGGAAGTATCCATCGGTTATGTCGATGGTTGGTCGGACAGCGTGGCCACTACCAACGTGGCGGCCGAGGTCATCCGGCAGAAACTGGGTTATGACGTCAAGCTGCAAGCCGTCGCGACCGGGATCATGTGGGAAGGGGTTGCTACCGGCAAGCTCGATGCCATGCTCTCGGCCTGGTTGCCCGTGACCCACGGCGAGTACTGGGCCAAGAACAAGGACAAGGTGGTCGACTACGGCCCCAACTTCAAGGACGCCAAGATCGGCCTGATCGTGCCGGAGTACGTCACGGCCAAGTCCATCGCCGACCTGAAGACTGACACCACCTACAAGAACAAGATCGTCGGCATCGACGCCGGTTCAGGCGTGATGCTCAAGACCGACCAGGCCATCAAGGACTACGGTCTGGACTACAAGCTGCAAGCCAGCTCGGGGGCGGGGATGATCGCCGAACTGACCCGTGCCGAGAAGAAGAACGAATCCATTGTCGTCACCGGCTGGGTGCCGCACTGGATGTTCGCCAAGTGGAAACTGCGCTTCCTGGACGATCCGAAGGGCGTCTATGGCGCCGCGGAAACCGTGAACAGCATCGGCAGCTTGAAGCTGGAAGCCAAGGCGCCGGAAGTGGCGGCATTCCTGAAGAAGTTCCAGTGGGCCTCCAAGGATGAGATCGGCGAAGTCATGCTGGCGATCCAGGACGGCGCCAAGCCGGAAGCCGCGGCCAAGGACTGGGTCGCCAAGCACCCGGACCGCGTAGCCGAGTGGACCCAGTAACCCACCTGCCTGCGTAGTCCCCCGAAAAGGCCGCATGATATTCCGTCATGCGGCCTTTTTGCGTCTGGGTGTCTGTCATCACCGCCTACACTGAGTCAGAGCGTCTTCGCCTGAAAACTGGCGAAACCGTAATGTCGTTCTAATACTAAGGTCGTCTGGTTTCGCTTCCCCAGCCGCCTAAAGTGAAAAAGGTTTCATCTCATCTGTGCTGCGAGGATAAAAACAATGAACGACAGCATTTACCTCTCGATTCAAAACAGCCCCCGCTTCAAGGAGCTGGTCAGGAAACGGGAACGCTTCGCCTGGACACTGTCGGCGATCATGCTCGGACTTTACTCGGGTTTCATTCTATTGATCGCCTATGGGCCACAGATCCTGGGCGCTAAACTCAGTCCCGGCTCTTCCATCACCTGGGGCATCCCGTTGGGTGTCGGACTGATCGTTTCGGCGTTCGTCCTGACGGCCATCTATGTGCGTCGCGCCAATGGCGAGTTCGACGACCTGAACAACGCGATTCTCAAGGAGGCCCAACAATGATCCGGCGTCTATTGGCAGTATTGGCCGGCTCGGCTTTCGCGCCCCTGGTCCTGGCGGCTGACGCCCTGACCGGCGAAGTGCACAAGCAACCTCTCAATGTGGCGGCCATCGCGATGTTCGTGGTGTTCGTCGGCGCCACCCTGTGCATCACCTACTGGGCCTCCAAGCGCAACAAGTCGGCTGCCGACTACTACGCGGCGGGCGGCAAGATCACCGGTTTGCAGAATGGCCTGGCGATTGCCGGCGACTATATGTCGGCGGCGTCCTTCCTGGGGATTTCCGCGCTGGTCTATGCCTCGGGTTATGACGGCTTGATCTACTCCATCGGCTTCCTGGTGGGCTGGCCGATCATCCTGTTCCTGATCGCCGAGCGCCTGCGCAACCTGGGCAAGTACACCTTTGCCGATGTGGCGTCCTACCGCCTCGGGCAAACCCAGATCCGTTCGCTGTCGGCCTGCGGTTCGCTGGTGGTGGTGTCCTTCTACCTGATCGCCCAGATGGTCGGTGCCGGCAAGCTGATCCAGCTGCTGTTCGGCCTGGACTACTACGTGGCGGTGATCCTGGTGGGGATCCTGATGTGCCTCTATGTGCTGTTCGGCGGCATGCTGGCCACCACCTGGGTGCAGATCATCAAGGCGGTGCTGTTGCTGTCCGGTGCCTCGTTCATGGCGCTGATGGTGATGAAGCACGTCAACTTCGACTTCAACATGCTGTTTTCCGAAGCGGTCAAGGTTCACCCCAAGGGTGAGGCGATCATGAGCCCCGGCGGCCTGGTGAAGGATCCGATCTCGGCCTTCTCGCTGGGCCTGGCGCTGATGTTCGGTACTGCCGGGCTGCCCCACATCCTGATGCGTTTCTTCACCGTGAGTGATGCGAAGGAAGCGCGCAAGAGCGTGTTGTACGCCACCGGGTTTATCGGCTACTTCTATATCCTGACCTTTATCATCGGTTTTGGCGCGATCCTGCTGGTCAGCACCAACCCGGCGTTCAAGGATGCGGCGGGCGCGCTGCTCGGTGGCAACAACATGGCGGCGGTGCACCTGGCCAACGCGGTGGGTGGCAACATCTTCCTCGGCTTTATCTCGGCCGTGGCCTTTGCCACCATCCTCGCGGTGGTGGCCGGTCTGACCCTGGCCGGCGCCTCGGCGGTGTCCCATGACCTGTATGCCAGCGTGATCAAGAAGGGCAAGGCCAACGAAAAGGATGAGATCCGCGTCTCGAAGATCACCACCATCGCCCTTGGCGTGCTGGCGATCGGCCTGGGCATCCTGTTCGAAAGCCAGAACATCGCGTTCATGGTCGGCCTGGCGTTCTCGATTGCCGCCAGTTGCAACTTCCCGGTGCTGCTGCTTTCCATGTACTGGAAGAAGCTGACCACCCGTGGTGCGATGATCGGTGGCTGGATGGGCCTGGTCAGTGCGGTAGGGCTGATGATCCTCGGCCCGACCATCTGGGTGCAGATCATGCATCACGAGAAGGCGATCTTCCCGTATGAGTACCCGGCGCTGTTCTCGATGGCCATTGCATTCGTCGGGATCTGGTTCTTCTCCATTACCGACAAGTCGGTGGCGGCGGAGAAGGAACGTGCGCTGTTCTTCCCGCAGTTCGTGCGTTCGCAGACCGGTCTGGGGGCGAGTGGGGCGGTTTCCCACTAAGGGTTGTATAGGCTTCTCTATATAAGCTGTGTTGCAACGAAATGCCCTGGTCGAGAGATCGGGGCATTTTTGTTGGGCGGTCACTGTGCTGGTTTGCCGGTGGTGGGGCATTGAGCTTTGTGTTGTCTGACAGGGCCTCTTCGCGGGCAAGCTCCGCTCCCACAATTGTTCTGTGCCTGACCGGAGGTTCGCGGTGCACGCGCCATCTTATGGAGGAGGGGCTGACTCAATGCCTATGTCTGGCCCCTGTCCTGTGGGAGCGGAGCTTGCCCGCGAAGGCGTCCTGACAAGCGCCGCAGGACCCGGCAGGGCGCCACAAACAGAAACGGCCTCTATCAAGAGGCCGTTTCCGTTGTCGCTAAGACGCTATTGCAAGACAGGGGTTACTTGCGGTCTTCCAGCTTGGTGATGTCACGCGACTCGTAGCCGGTGTACAGCTGGCGCGGACGGCCAATCTTGTACGGGCTGGAGAGCATTTCCTTCCAGTGGGAGATCCAGCCCACGGTCCGCGCCAGGGCGAAGATCACGGTGAACATGCTGGTTGGAATGCCGATCGCCTTGAGGATGATCCCCGAGTAGAAGTCGACGTTCGGGTACAGCGAACGCTCGATGAAGTACGGGTCGGTCAGGGCGATCTCTTCGAGACGCATGGCCAGTTCCAGCTGCGGATCGTTGTTGATGCCCAGCTCTTTCAGGACTTCGTCGCAGGTCTGCTTCATCACGGTGGCACGTGGGTCGCGGTTCTTGTAGACCCGGTGACCGAAGCCCATCAGCTTGAACGGATCGTTCTTGTCCTTGGCCTTGGCGATGAACTTGTCGATGTTCGAGACATCGCCGATTTCATCGAGCATGGTCAGGACCGCTTCGTTCGCGCCGCCGTGGGCAGGACCCCAGAGTGCGGCGATACCGGCGGCGATACAGGCGAACGGGTTGGCACCCGAAGAGCCCGCCAGGCGCACGGTGGAGGTCGAAGCGTTCTGCTCGTGGTCGGCATGGAGGATGAAGATCCGGTCCATGGCCTTGGCGAGCACCGGGCTGATCGGTTTGATCTCGCACGGGGTGTTGAACATCATGTGCAGGAAGTTTTCCGCGTACGACAGGTCGTTGCGCGGGTACATCATGGGTTGACCCATGGAGTACTTGTACACCATCGCGGCCAGGGTCGGCATCTTGGCGACCAGGCGAATGGCGGAAATCTCGCGGTGCTGGGCGTTATTGATGTCCAGCGAGTCGTGGTAGAAGGCCGACAGGGCACCAACCACGCCGCACATCACGGCCATCGGGTGGGCGTCGCGACGGAAACCGTTGAAGAAGGTCTTCAACTGCTCGTGCACCATGGTGTGATTCTTCACGGTGCTGACGAACTGGGCCTTCTGCTCGACTGTCGGCAGTTCGCCGTTGAGCAGCAGGTAGCAGGTTTCCAGGTAGTCGGATTTCTCGGCGAGTTGCTCGATCGGGTAGCCGCGGTGCAGCAGGATGCCGTTATCGCCGTCGATATAGGTGATCTTCGACTCGCAGGAAGCGGTCGACATGAAGCCAGGGTCGAATGTGAACCGGCCCGTGGCCGTCAGGCCCCGCACGTCGATTACATCGGGACCAACGGTGCCGGTTAAAATGGGCAGCTCGACGGGGGCTGCGCCCTCGATGATCAACTGCGCTTTTTTGTCAGCCATGTGGCCTCCTATTTATGCTTGAAATCATCAGACAGGCCCCCCACGCAGGGCCCGCACCACTATAGTGAGATAAATTCGAATGTCAATTTGCCAAAAGTCTTGTCGTAGGCGGCTTTGGGCGGACCTTTTCCTCGAAATTGACGGCTATTTACGCCTTTTATCCGGCTAACGCAATGCGCTATTAGGGGTAGTCCTTTGCGTTGTCATTAGTAGCCTAACTGTCTATACTCGGCACCCGACCGCCAGGGGCTTTTGGGCCTGTTTTACTGGGGGTCGTCACTCCCTGGGTGGTGGGTACCTGACCAGTGCACTTGCCCAACAACTTTGCCCTGATCGTTAGGGCTCATCAGTGAAAAAAAAGCCGTGAAAAGCCAACGACCTGT
This sequence comes from Pseudomonas sp. MWU12-2319, assembly GCF_023242525.1. Taxonomy (NCBI): domain Bacteria; kingdom Pseudomonadati; phylum Pseudomonadota; class Gammaproteobacteria; order Pseudomonadales; family Pseudomonadaceae; genus Pseudomonas; species Pseudomonas sp. MWU12-2319. The sequence goes on along the minus strand of NZ_JALJES010000001.1, from coordinate 604,099 downwards.
AAACCTAGACCTAAGGACCATCAAACTCCCCATAACCGGCGTTACGTCGTTTCTTCACCGTGTATCCGGCATCATTCTCTTCCTGGGCCTTGGCTTCATGCTGTATGCATTGGGCAAATCCCTGGGTTCGGAGGAAGGTTTCGCCGAGGTGAAGGCGTGCTTGACCAGCCCGCTGGCCAAGTTCATTGGATGGGGGCTTCTGTCCGCCTTGCTGTATCACATGGTGGCTGGTGTGCGCCATCTGATCATGGATATGGGCATCGGTGAAACGCTGGAAGGCGGCAAACTGGGCTCTAAAATCGTCATCGCCATTTCCGTGGTGCTGATCGTTCTGGCGGGAGTTTGGATATGGTAACCAGCGTTACGAACCTATCGCGTTCGGGCCTCTACGACTGGATGGCGCAGCGCGTATCTGCTGTCGTTCTCGCGGCTTACTTCATCTTCCTGATCGGATACGTCGTTGCGAATCCGGGCCTGGGCTACGCCCAGTGGCACGGGCTGTTCGCCCACAACGGGATGCGCATCTTCAGTCTGTTGGCCCTGGTGGCCCTGGGCGCTCACGCCTGGGTCGGCATGTGGACCATTTCGACCGACTACCTGACGCCGATGGCGCTGGGCAAGTCCGCGACAGCAGTGCGTTTCCTTTTCCAGGCAGTATGCGGCGTTGCGATGTTCGCCTACTTCGTCTGGGGTGTGCAGATTCTCTGGGGTATCTGATTCATGGCTAACATTCCAACGATTTCTTTCGACGCCATCATCATTGGCGGCGGCGGTGCGGGCATGCGTGCCGCGCTGCAACTGGCCCAGGGTGGTCACAAGACGGCCGTGATCACCAAGGTGTTCCCGACCCGTTCGCACACCGTATCGGCCCAGGGTGGCATCACCTGCGCCATCGCGTCCGCCGACCCGAACGATGACTGGCGCTGGCACATGTACGATACCGTCAAGGGTTCCGACTATATCGGTGACCAGGACGCTATCGAATACATGTGTCAGGAAGGCCCGGCTGCCGTTTACGAGCTGGACCACATGGGCATGCCGTTCTCGCGTACCGAGCAGGGTCGTATCTACCAGCGTCCATTCGGCGGTCAGTCGAAGGATTACGGTAAAGGCGGTCAGGCCGCACGGACTTGCGCCGCTTCCGACCGTACCGGTCACGCGCTGCTGCACACCCTTTATCAGGGCAACCTGAAAGCCGGGACCGTGTTCCTGAACGAGTACTACGCTGTCGATCTGGTGAAGAACCAGGACGGCGCGTTTGTCGGTGTGATCGCGATCTGCATCGAAACCGGCGAAACCAGCTACATCCGCGCCAAGGCCACCGTCCTGGCCACCGGCGGTGCCGGTCGTATCTACTCGTCTACCACCAATGCCCTGATCAACACCGGTGACGGCGTCGGCATGGCCCTGCGTGCTGGCGTGCCGGTACAAGATATCGAAATGTGGCAGTTCCACCCGACCGGCATCGCCGGCGCCGGTGTACTGGTCACCGAAGGTTGCCGCGGTGAAGGCGGTTACCTGATCAACAAGCACGGCGAGCGTTTCATGGAGCGTTATGCTCCGAACGCGAAAGACCTGGCCGGTCGTGACGTGGTAGCACGTTCGATGGTCAAGGAAATCATCGCCGGCAACGGCTGTGGCCCGAATGGCGACCACGTGCTGCTCAAGCTCGACCACCTCGGCGAGGAAGTGCTGCACAGCCGCCTGCCAGGTATCTGCGAACTGTCCAAGACCTTCGCCCACGTCGACCCGGTCGTTGCCCCGGTTCCGGTCGTTCCAACCTGCCACTACATGATGGGCGGCGTTGCCACCAACATCCATGGCCAGGCGATCACCCAGGACGCCGAAGGCGTCGACACCATCATCCCGGGCCTGTTCGCGGTCGGTGAAGTGGCGTGCGTATCGGTTCACGGTGCCAACCGCCTGGGCGGCAACTCGCTGCTCGACCTGGTGGTCTTCGGCCGTGCGGCCGGCCTGCACCTGGAAAAAGCCCTGACCGACGGTATCGACTACGACGACGCCACCGACGCCAACATCACGGCGGCACTGGCGCGTCTGTCCGCTCTGAACGAGCGTACCGACGGCGAAGACGTGGCGACTCTGCGTCGCGAGCTGCAAAGCTGCATGCAGAACTACTTCGGTGTATTCCGTACCGGCGAATACATGCAGAAGGGCATCGCCCAGTTGGCTGACCTGCGCACTCGTATTGCCAACGTCAAGATCAACGACAAGTCCCAGGCCTTCAACACCGCGCGTATCGAAGCCCTCGAGCTGCAAAACCTGCTGGAAGTGGCCGAAGCCACGGCGATTGCCGCTGAGCATCGCAAAGAGTCCCGCGGCGCCCACGCCCGTGAAGACTTTGAAGAGCGCGACGACGAAAACTGGCTGTGCCATACCCTGTTCTTCCCGGGTGAGAAGCGTGTGACCAAGCGTGCCGTTAACTTCTCGCCGAAGACCGTTCCGACTTTCGAACCAAAAGTCCGGACTTACTAAAGGGTGATCGATATGTTGCAAGTCGAAGTTTATCGTTACAACCCTGACACCGACGCCGCGCCGAAAACCCAGGTTTTCCAGGTCGACACCGGTGGCAAGGACTTGATGGTGCTGGACGTACTGGCCCTGATCAAGGAACAGGACGAAGGTTTCTCCTATCGTCGCTCGTGCCGTGAAGGCGTGTGCGGTTCCGACGGCATGAATATCAACGGCAAGAACGGCCTGGCGTGCATCACGCCGCTGTCCGCCGTGGTCAAGGGCAACAAGCTGGTGGTGCGTCCACTGCCTGGTTTGCCGGTGATCCGTGACTTGGTCGTCGATATGAGCATCTTCTACAAGCAATACGAGAAGGTGAAGCCATTCCTGCAGAACGACACGCCGGCTCCGGCCATCGAACGTCTGCAGACGCCGGAAGAGCGCGAGAAGCTGGACGGTCTGTACGAGTGCATCCTGTGCGCTTGCTGCTCGACTTCCTGCCCGTCCTTCTGGTGGAACCCCGACAAGTTCCTGGGCCCGGCCGCCCTGCTGCAAGCGTACCGCTTCCTGGCAGACAGCCGCGACACCAAGACCACCGAGCGTCTGGCTTCGCTGGATGACCCGTTCAGCGTATTCCGCTGCCGCGGGATCATGAACTGCGTCAACGTCTGTCCGAAAGGCCTGAATCCGACCAAGGCCATCGGTCACATCCGTAACATGTTGCTGCAAAGCGGCGTGTGATTCAGCGGCTGTAACCTGGCTGTTGTAAAACGGCAGTTGTAAATAGTGGCACCGCTGTAACCGTAGAAAGGCCAGGGCGCGGGCTTCAACCCGCGCCCCGGCTATAACCAGAGCAACGGCTCATAAAGCTGTGGCTCTTATTTTTGAAGAAATGAGACCAGCAGGGGCATCCGGGCTGGTACCCGGACTATCAGCGTGATCCCAAGTGGCTTGTTCTGGTCTCGGCATTCGGACTGTTGCAAGCGTGCGTGGTGTTTTCGCCGGTGGTGTCCCCTAACCGAGGGTGACCAAGCATGCAAGAAAGCGTGATGCAGCGCATGTGGAACAGCGGCTATCTTTCAGGTGGTAACGCTGCCTATGTGGAAGAGCTCTACGAGCTCTACCTGCACGACCCTAACGCTGTGCCAGAAGAGTGGCGCACCAAATTTCAGACGTTGCCCGCTGACGGCAACGCTGCCACCGATGTTTCGCACTCGACAATCCGCGACCATTTCGTCTTGCTGGCAAAGAACCAGCGCCGCGCCCAACCGGTTTCCGCCGGCAGCGTGAGCAGTGAGCACGAGAAGAAGCAGGTTGAAGTGCTGCGATTGATCCAGGCCTACAGGATGCGTGGCCACCAGGCAGCCCAGCTCGACCCGCTGGGACTGTGGCAGCGTCCTGCACCCGCAGACCTGTCGATCAATCATTACGGCTTGACCAATGCCGATCTTGATACGACCTTCCGTGCCGGCGACCTGTTCATCGGCAAAGAGGAAGCGAGCCTACGCGAAATTCACGAAGCGTTGCAGCAGACATATTGCCGCACCATCGGCGCTGAATTCACGCACATCGTCGATACCGAGCAACGCCACTGGTTCCAGCAGCGTCTGGAAAGCGTGCGCGGCCGTCCGATCTTCTCCGCGGAAATCAAGAGCCACCTGCTTGAGCGCGTCACCGCTGCCGAAGGCCTGGAAAAGTACCTGGGCACCAAGTATCCGGGCACCAAGCGTTTCGGTCTGGAAGGCGGCGAGAGCCTGATTCCGATGCTCGACGAGCTGATCCAGCGTTCCGGTTCCTACGGCACCAAGGAAATCGTCATCGGCATGGCCCACCGTGGCCGTCTGAACGTGCTGGTCAACACCTTCGGCAAGAACCCGCGCGAGCTGTTCGACGAGTTCGAAGGCAAGAAGAAGGTCGAGCTGGGTTCCGGTGACGTGAAATACCACCAGGGCTTCTCGTCCAACGTGATGACCACCGGCGGTGAAGTTCACCTGGCCATGGCGTTCAACCCGTCCCACCTGGAAATCGTTTCCCCGGTGGTCGAAGGTTCGGTTCGCGCCCGTCAGGACCGTCGCAACGATGCGGCCGGTGACAAGGTTCTGCCGATTTCCCTCCACGGTGACGCGGCGTTCGCCGGTCAAGGCGTGGTCATGGAAACCTTCCAGATGTCGCAGACCCGCGGTTTCAAGACCGGCGGCACCGTGCACATCGTGATCAACAACCAGGTCGGTTTCACCATCAGCAACCCGCTGGACTCGCGTTCCACCGAGTACGCCACCGACGTTGCGAAGATGATCCAGGCGCCGATCCTCCATGTGAATGGCGATGATCCGGAAGCCGTCCTGTTCGTGACCCAGCTGGCCATCGACTACCGCATGCAGTACAAGCGCGACGTGGTGATCGATCTGGTCTGCTACCGTCGTCGTGGTCACAACGAAGCGGATGAGCCTAGCGGCACCCAGCCGTTGATGTATCAGCAGATCACCAAGCAGCGCACCACCCGTGAGCTGTACGCCGAGCGCTTGGTTCAGGCCAAGGTGCTGGACGAAGAGCGTGTCCAGGCGAAGATCGACGAGTACCGCAACGCCCTGGACAACGGTCTGCACGTGGTAAAAAGCCTGGTCAAGGAACCGAACAAGGAGTTGTTCGTCGACTGGCGCCCGTACCTGGGTCACGCGTGGACCGCACGTCACGACACCCGCTTCGATCTGAAGACCTTGCAGGAACTGTCCGCCAAGCTGCTGGAAATTCCGGAAGGCTTCGTGGTCCAGCGCCAGGTCGCGAAGATCTACGAAGACCGTCAGAAGATGCAAGCCGGCGGCCTGCCGATCAACTGGGGTTACGCCGAAACCATGGCGTACGCGACCCTGGCGTTCGAAGGTCACCCGATCCGCATGACCGGCCAGGACATCGGCCGCGGTACGTTCTCGCACCGTCATGCCGTGCTGCACAACCAGAAAGACGCGGGCACCTACATTCCGCTGCAGAACCTGTACGAAGGTCAGCCACGCTTCGACCTGTACGACTCGTTCCTGTCGGAAGAAGCCGTGCTGGCGTTCGAATACGGTTACTCGACCACCACGCCTGAGGCGCTGGTGATCTGGGAAGCCCAGTTCGGCGACTTCGCCAACGGTGCCCAGGTGGTTGTCGACCAGTTCATCACCAGTGGCGAGCACAAGTGGGGCCGTCTGTGCGGTCTGACCATGCTGCTGCCGCACGGTTATGAAGGCCAGGGTCCGGAGCACTCCTCGGCCCGTCTGGAACGCTACCTGCAGCTGTGCGCCGAGCACAACGTCCAGGTCTGCGTGCCGACTACCCCGGCACAGATCTACCACCTGCTGCGTCGTCAGGTCATCCGTCCGCTGCGCAAGCCGCTGATCGTGCTGACGCCGAAGTCGCTGCTGCGTCACAAGCTGGCAATCTCCACGCTGGAAGATCTGGCCGAAGGTTCGTTCCAGACCGTTATCCCGGAAATCGACGCTCTCGACCCGAAAAAGGTCAGCCGTCTGATTCTGTGCAGCGGCAAGGTCTACTACGACCTGCTGGAAAAACGCCGTGCCGAAGGCCGTGACGACATCGCTGTGGTGCGTATCGAGCAACTGTATCCGTTCCCGGAAGACGACCTGATCGAAATCCTGGCGCCGTACAAACACCTCAAGCACATCGTCTGGTGTCAGGAAGAGCCGATGAACCAGGGCGCCTGGTACAGCAGTCAGCATCACATGCGTCGCATCGTTGGCGGACACAACAAGTCGCTGGTACTTGAGTACGCCGGCCGTGACGCCTCTGCCGCACCGGCTTGTGGTTATGCATCGATGCACGCTGAGCAGCAGGAAAAACTGCTGCAAGATGCCTTTACTGTTTAACGCCTTCGCGCACCTGAAACCGAATTTAAGGAACCACAGATAATGGCTATCGAGATCAAAGCCCCCACTTTCCCGGAATCGGTTGCCGATGGCACCGTTGCCACCTGGCACAAAAAACCGGGCGAAGCTGTCAAGCGTGACGACCTGATCGTCGACATCGAAACCGACAAAGTGGTCTTGGAAGTACTCGCAACCGCCGACGGCGTGCTGGGCGCTATCGTCAAGAACGAAGGCGATACCGTTCTGTCCGACGAAGTCCTGGGCTCCATCGTTGAAGGCGGCGCTGCTGCTGCCGCTCCTGCCGCCGCCGCTGCTCCTGCGGCTGCCCAGGCCGCTGCTCCGGCCGCCGCTGGCGAAGACGATCCGGTGGCCGCACCGGCCGCGCGCAAGCTGGCTGAAGAAAACGGCATCAACATCGCTTCCGTTGCCGGCACCGGCAAGGGCGGTCGTGTGACCAAGGAAGACGTGGTGGCTGCTGTTGCCGCCAAGAAAGCCGCGCCTGCTGCCGCTCCAGCCAAGGCTGCCGCTCCAGCGGCCGCCGCCCCGGTGTTCGCTGCCGGCGATCGCGTCGAGAAGCGTGTGCCGATGACCCGCGTTCGCGCCACCGTGGCCAAGCGCCTGGTTGAAGCACAGTCGAACATGGCGATGCTGACCACGTTCAACGAAGTGAACATGAAGCCGATCATGGACCTGCGTTCGAAGTACAAGGACCTGTTCGAGAAGACCCACAACGGCGTACGCCTGGGCTTCATGTCGTTCTTCGTGAAAGCGGCCACCGAAGCGCTGAAACGCTTCCCGGCAGTCAACGCTTCCATCGACGGCGCCGATATCGTCTACCACGGCTACTCCGACGTGGGTGTCGCGGTGTCCAGCGATCGTGGCCTGGTGGTCCCGGTCCTGCGCAACGCCGAGCTGATGAGCCTGGCCGAGATCGAAAACGGCATCGCCACCTACGGCAAGAAAGCCCGTGACGGCAAGCTGTCCATCGACGAGATGACCGGTGGTACGTTCACCATCACCAACGGTGGTACATTCGGTTCCCTGCTGTCGACGCCGATCGTCAACCCGCCACAAGCCGCCATCCTGGGCATGCACAACATCAACGAGCGCCCGATGGCGGTCAAGGGTGAAGTGGTGATCCTGCCGATGATGTACCTGGCGCTGTCCTACGATCACCGCCTGATCGACGGTAAGGAAGCGGTGTCTTTCCTGGTGACTATCAAGAACCTGCTGGAAGACCCGGCTCGTCTGCTGCTGGATATCTGATTGCGCCCAGGGGGGCAGGGCGCTGGCGCCTTGCCCGCTTGAACGATCAGCTTCGTCCCACGACGGTCCCCACGCGGGGCCGTCCGGTTTGATTCGATAAGGAATGACACATGACTCAGAAATTCGACGTGGTAGTGATTGGCGCGGGCCCTGGCGGCTATGTAGCCGCCATCAAGGCAGCGCAACTTGGTCTCAAGACTGCCTGCATCGAGAAGTACCAGGATAAAGAGGGCAAGCTGGCCCTCGGCGGTACTTGCCTGAACGTTGGCTGCATTCCATCCAAGGCGCTGCTGGACAGCTCCTGGAAGTACCATGAAGCCAAGGATGGGTTCGCCATCCACGGTATCTCCACCGGCGCCGTGAAAATGGACGTCGCCGCGATGGTTGGCCGCAAGGCCGGTATCGTGAAGAACCTGACCGGCGGCGTGGCCATGCTGTTCAAGGCCAATGGCGTGACTTCGATCGAAGGCCACGGCAAGCTGCTGGCCGGCAAGAAAGTCGAAGTGACCAAGCCTGATGGCACGGTTGAAGTGATCGAAGCCGAGAACGTGATCCTGGCTCCAGGTTCGCGTCCGATCGACATTCCACCTGCCCCGGTTGACCAGAACGTGATCGTCGATTCGACCGGCGCCCTGGAATTCCAATCCGTACCGAAGCGCCTCGGCGTGATCGGCGCGGGCGTGATCGGTCTGGAACTGGGTTCCGTCTGGTCCCGTCTGGGTTCTGAAGTGACCGTGCTGGAAGCCCTGGATACTTTCCTGATGGCTGCCGACACCGCCGTCTCCAAGGAAGCGCTGAAAACCCTGACCAAACAGGGTCTGGACATCAAGCTGGGCGCTCGCGTGACCGGTTCCAAGGTCAACAAGGGCAAGGAAGTGGTGGTGACCTACACCAACTCCGAAGGCGAACAGACCATTACTTTCGACAAACTGATCGTGGCCGTTGGCCGTCGCCCAGTGACCACCGACCTGCTGTCGGCTGATTGCGGCGTGACCCTCGACGAGCGCGGTTTCGTCCACGTTGACGATCACTGCGCCACCACCGTGCCGGGCGTCTACGCCATCGGTGACGTGGTTCGCGGCATGATGCTGGCACACAAGGCCTCGGAAGAGGGCATCATGGTTGTCGAGCGCATCAAGGGCCACAAAGCCCAGATGAACTACGACCTGATCCCGTCGGTTATCTACACCCACCCGGAAATTGCATGGGTCGGTAAAACCGAACAGGCTTTGAAAGCCGAAGGCGTTGAAGTTAACATCGGCACCTTCCCGTTCGCCGCCAGTGGCCGTGCCATGGCAGCCAACGATACCGGCGGTTTCGTCAAGGTCATCGCTGATGCCAAGACCGACCGCATCCTGGGCGTCCACGTGATTGGCCCAAGCGCTGCCGAGCTGGTACAGCAAGGCGCGATCGGTATGGAATTCGGCACCAGCGCCGAAGACATCGGCATGATGGTTTTCTCCCATCCGACCCTGTCCGAAGCGTTGCACGAAGCGGCGTTGGCAGTGAATGGCGGCGCCATCCACATTGCCAACAAGAAAAAACGCTGAGTAGATAATAAGAAACCACGGCGGTCTGCCCGTCGTGAGCCTTGTGCGCAAGACTCACCGCGGAACGTCCGCTGGACGCAGTCTTGCGTCGTCGGGCCGGGCAACCGGAAAACGACGCAAGCAGCAGTCACAGGTGGTGCGGCACTGCAATCAGTGCAGCACCGAATGCGCAGTACCTAACGAAGACGGTAAAAAGCATGAATCTTCACGAGTATCAGGGTAAGCAGCTGTTCGCTGAGTACGGCCTGCCAGTATCCCAGGGTTTTGCGGTAGATACCCCGGAAGCAGCAGCAGAAGCTTGCGACAAGATCGGTGGGACCGAGTGGGTTGTCAAAGCCCAGGTCCACGCTGGTGGTCGCGGTAAAGCGGGCGGCGTTAAGCTGGTTCGCAGCAAAGAAGACGCTAAAGCCTTCGCACAGCAGTGGCTGGGCAAGCGTCTGGTGACCTATCAGACTGATGCCAATGGCCAGCCTGTCACCAAGATCCTGGTTGAATCGTGCACTGATATCGCTAAAGAGCTGTACCTGGGCGCTGTCGTTGACCGTTCGAGCCGTCGCATCGTGTTCATGGCTTCCACCGAAGGTGGCGTGGACATCGAGAAAATCGCTCACGACACCCCTGAGAAAATCCTCAAGGCCACTATCGATCCACTGGTTGGCGCTCAGCCATTCCAGGGTCGCGAGCTGGCATTCCAGCTGGGTCTGGAAGGCAAGCAAGTGACTCAGTTCGCCAAGATCTTCGTTGGTCTGGCCAAACTGTTCAAGGATCACGACCTGGCCCTTCTGGAAGTGAACCCGCTGGTGATCAAGGCCGACGGCGATCTGCATTGCCTCGATGCCAAGATCAACATCGACGCCAACGCCATGTACCGTCAGCCCAAGCTGAAAACCTTCCACGATCCGTCCCAGGACGATCCGCGCGAAGCGCACGCTGCCAAGTTCGAACTGAACTACGTAGCCCTGGAAGGCAACATCGGTTGCATGGTCAACGGTGCCGGCCTGGCCATGGGTACCATGGACATCGTCAACCTGCATGGCGGCAAACCAGCCAACTTCCTCGACGTGGGCGGTGGTGCAACCAAGGAACGCGTAACTGAAGCGTTCAAGATCATTCTGTCCGACACCAACGTCGCGGCCGTACTGGTCAACATCTTCGGCGGCATCGTTCGCTGCGACATGATTGCCGAAGGCATCATCGGCGCTGTGAAAGAAGTCGGCGTGAAAATCCCGGTTGTTGTTCGCCTTGAAGGCAACAACGCTGAGCTGGGCGCTAAAGTACTGGCAGAAAGCGGTTTGAACATCATCGCTGCTACCAGCCTGACCGACGCTGCTCAACAAGTTGTCAAAGCTGCGGAGGGCAAATAATGAGCGTCCTGATCAATAAAGACACCAAGGTTATCTGCCAGGGTATCACCGGTTCGCAGGGTAGCTTCCACACCCAGCAAGCCATCGAATACGGCACCAAGATGGTTGGTGGCGTAACTCCGGGCAAAGGCGGCACCGAGCACCTGGGCCTGCCCGTGTTCAACACCGTGAAAGACGCTGTAGCCGCTACTGGCGCCACCGCCAGCGTGATCTACGTTCCAGCTCCTTTCTGCAAGGACTCGATCCTGGAAGCAGCATTCGGCGGCATCAAGCTGATCGTCTGCATCACCGAAGGCATTCCGACCCTGGACATGCTGGACGCCAAGGTCAAGTGCGACGAGCTGGGCGTGATCCTGATCGGCCCTAACTGCCCAGGCGTGATCACTCCAGGCGAATGCAAGATCGGCATCATGCCAGGTCACATTCACTTGCCAGGCAAGGTCGGTATCGTTTCCCGTTCCGGCACCCTGACCTACGAAGCTGTGAAGCAGACCACTGACGCCGGTTTCGGTCAGTCGACTTGCGTCGGCATCGGCGGTGACCCGATCCCGGGCTCGAACTTCATCGACATCCTGAAGCTGTTCCAGGAAGACCCGAAGACCGAAGCGATCGTCATGATCGGTGAGATCGGCGGTTCGGCTGAAGAAGAAGCGGCGGCCTACATCAAGGCCCACGTGACCAAGCCGGTTGTTTCCTACATCGCTGGTGTGACTGCCCCTGCGGGCAAGCGCATGGGCCATGCGGGCGCAATCATCTCCGGCGGCAAGGGCACTGCGGACGAGAAGTTCGCTGCCCTGCAAGACGCCGGTGTGAAAACCGTGCGTTCGCTGGCAGACATCGGCAAGGCCCTGGCCGAGCTGACCGGTTGGGCGGTCAAGTAAGCCTCGCGCTTAGCTGACGCAATACCGGCAAAGGCCACCTTCGGGTGGCCTTTGTGCTTTCTGGGTTTCATATGAAAACGCGACCCGGAAATGTCGCTTGCAGGACATGATCGCCCTCAAATAGTGCGCCTTGCACCTGAGTTTGCTAGGATGCCCGCCTCTTTGCGTCCGCTGCCCACAAGGCCGCCGCGCGCTAAACGGGTCAACCCCATACGGGTCGACAGCATTTCCCTCACCCCACGGGAAATCCCTCTCTAAATTCCGATTCAGCAGTGTGGTATTTCCTGAAATGAAAGTGTTGAAAGGCCAGGACATCCTGGCACTTGGCTTTATGACCTTCGCCCTGTTCGTCGGGGCCGGCAACATCATCTTCCCCCCGATCGTCGGTTTGCAGTCCGGACCCCATGTCTGGATGGCGGCGCTGGGCTTCCTGATTACCGCGGTCGGCCTGCCGGTCATCACCGTGGTCGCGCTGGCCAAGGTCGGCGGTGCCATGGATGCCCTGAGCAGCCCCATCGGCAAGGTCGCCGGCGGTTTGTTGGCCGCGGCCTGCTACCTGGCGGTCGGCCCGCTGTTCGCCACCCCGCGCACGGCCACCGTGTCCTTCGAAGTCGGCCTGGCGCCGTTGACCGGTGAAAGCCCACTGGCGCTGCTGCTCTACAGCTCGGTGTACTTCCTGCTGGTGTTCTTCATTTCCCTGTACCCCGGGCGCCTGCTGGACACCGTCGGGCGTTTCCTCGCACCGCTGAAGATCATTGCCCTGGCGGCCCTGGGCATCGCGGCCTTTGCCTTGCCGGCCGGCGATATCGGCACGGCCACCCCCGAGTATGTCGCGGCTCCGTTCTCCCAGGGTTTCATCAATGGCTACCTGACCATGGATACCCTCGGCGCCCTGGTGTTCGGTATCGTCATCGTCAATGCCATCCGTTCCCGCGGTGTCGATTCGCCCCGGCTGATCACCCGCTACGCGATCATTGCCGGGCTGATTGCCGGGCTCGGCCTGGCGCTGGTGTATATCAGCCTGTTCCGCCTGGGTTCGGGCAGCCATGAAATCGCGGCCGGTGCCAGCAATGGCGCGGCGGTGCTGCACGCCTATGTGCAACATACCTTCGGCTCCCTGGGCAGCGGTTTCCTCGCGGTGCTGATCTCCCTGGCGTGCCTGGTGACGGCGGTGGGCCTGACCTGCGCCTGCGCCGAGTACTTCAGCCGTGTCCTGCCGCTGTCCTACAAGAGCCTGGTGATCATCCTGGCGGCGTTCTCGCTGCTGGTGTCGAACCTGGGGCTGACCAAGCTGATTGCCTTCTCGATCCCGGTCCTGACCGCGATCTACCCGCCGTGCATCGCCCTGGTGGCCCTGAGCTTCTGCCAGTCGTTCTGGCATGCCCAGGGGCGGATCGTCGGGCCGGTGATGCTGGTGTCGTTGTTGTTCGGCATGATCGACGCCCTCAAGGGCGCCGGGCTGGCGGACTGGATGCCGGCGCAGCTGTCGCACCTGCCGTTGAGCGAGCAGGGCCTGGCCTGGCTGGTGCCGTCGGTGGTGATGCTGGCGATTGCGGTGGTGATCGACCGCCTGCTCGGCAAGCCTAGCGAAGCCCTGGCCTGATCGGCTCCCTTGCTGGCGATTGCGGTCTTGGGGTCTGCGTCGCCCAAGCTGGCCTCTTCGCGGGCAAGCCCTGCTCCTACAGTACGTCGTCGTCCACCGATTTTGCGAACGACACAACACTGTAGGAGCAGGGCTTGTCGGGACGCCGCACCGCCGCGAAGAGGCCCCAGAGTCTTCTACAGATTCCAAGCAAAATAAAACCCGCACTTGGCGGGTTTTATTTTGCGTGAAGGTTTTTGCCGGTGAGTCCTTGCAAGAACCTCCAGGGCAATCAGGAGCCGGTGGCTTCCTTGGATTGCTCTTCAACCGCCGCTTTGTTGGATTCAGCCTGAGCTTTGGCAGCTTCGGCGTTTTCCTTGGCGGCCTCGTTCACCTTATCCTGAGCTTCGTTCATGCTCTTCTGAGCTTCCTGGGCGTGTTGGTTGGCGTCTTGAGCTTTGTCCTCGGATTTTTTATCGCAGGCGGCGAGACCGAGGGTAGCGGTCAACATCAAGGCAATAGCTAAAGTCTTACGCATGGGGGTGTTGCTCCTGTGTGGATATCACTGACTACTGGCCTTCAGAACACAGCCCCAAGGGATTAGTTCCTTGATTTTAAAAGATATATAAGTGCCGACCGAGCGGAACTTTTTCCTGATGTTTCGTTTTTATGGACGTTTTTCTCCGGATGAGAGCTATCAGTTCATGAGCCAGAACCCGATTTTCGAGCGTGCCACACGCTTTCTCAGCGCCATCCGCCACTGCCAGGTCCTCGGGCTGCGCTTGCACAGCGCCGATGCCACGGGGTTGACTGTGATCCTGCCCTACAGCGCCGAGATCGTCGGCGACCCGAACTCCGGGGTGATCCACGGCGGGGTGCTGACGACCCTGATGGACACCGCCTGCGGCATGGCCACCTTGTGTGTCCTGCCCGAGTTCGAGGTCTGTCCGACCCTGGACCTGCGCATCGACTACATGCACCCGGCGGCGCCGCACAAGGACGTCTACGGATTCGCTGAATGTTATCGGGTGACCCGCGACATCATCTTCGCCCGCGGTTTTGCCTATCAGGATGATCCCCAGCAACCCATCGCCCACGTGGTCGGCACCTTCATGCGCATGGGCAAGGGCATCAAGGGTGCCCACAGCTTCAGCGGCTCGCTCAACGGCGGTGCGGCATGAGCAACGACTTCAAGAAAATGTTGCAACAAGCCCATCAGCAGGGCGACTACGGGCAATTGCTGGAGCTTATCCCCTACGCCAAGCTGATCGGTATCCAGTGCTCACGCCAGGGCGACGAGCTGTTGTTCTGCCTGCCGGCAAACAAGGACAATATCGGCAACCCGTTGCTGCCGGCGATTCACGGTGGCGTGATCGCCGGTTTCATGGAACTGGCCGCCGCCCTGCACCTGCTGGTGTTTACCGGTTCGCCGGGGGTGCCCAAGGTCATCGACTTTTCCGTCGACTATCTGCGCGCCGGGCAATATCGCGACACCTACGCCCGATGTGATCTCTGTCGCCAGGGCCGGCGGGTGGCGAACCTCGCCATCACGGCCTGGCAAAGCAGCGAGGCCGAGCCGATTGCCACCGCCCGGGCTCACTTCAAGATCGAGGAAACACTTCCGGGCACTTGAAATCCCCGTCATAGCCCCCAACTTTGATGACAACCCGCCGCCAACCCTTTCGGGGGCGGCCACTGCCATCCAATTGGAGTTTGATGACCATGAGTGTGGAAACTCAAAAGGAAACCCTGGGCTTCCAGACCGAGGTGAAGCAACTGCTGCACCTCATGATCCATTCGCTGTATTCCAACAAGGAAATTTTCCTTCGCGAATTGATCTCCAACGCCTCCGACGCTGTCGACAAATTACGTTTCGAAGCCCTGTCCAAGCCTGAGTTGCTGGAAGGTGGCGCGGAACTGAAAATCCGTGTGAGCTTCGACAAGGACGCCAACACCGTCACCCTCGAAGACAACGGTATCGGCATGAGCCGCGACGATGTGATCACCCACCTGGGGACCATCGCCAAATCCGGCACCGCCGATTTCATGAAGAACCTCTCGGGCGACCAGAAGAAGGACTCGCACCTGATCGGTCAGTTCGGCGTGGGCTTCTATTCGGCCTTTATCGTCGCCGACCAGGTTGAAGTGTTCAGCCGTCGCGCCGGCCTTTCCGCCAGCGAAGGCGTGCACTGGTCGTCCAAGGGCGAGGGCGAGTTCGAAGTCGCCACCGTCGAGAAAGCCGACCGTGGTACCCGCATCGTCCTGCACCTGAAGTCCGGTGAGAACGAGTTCGCCGATGGCTGGCGTCTGCGTAATATCATCAAGAAGTACTCCGACCATATCGCTTTGCCGATCGAGCTGCCGAAAGAAGTGGCCGCTGTCGAAGGCGAAGAGAAACCTGCCCTGGAATGGGAAACCGTCAACCGCGCCAGTGCCCTGTGGACCCGTCCACGCACTGAAGTGACGGATACGGAATACCAGGAGTTCTACAAGCACATCGCCCATGACTTCGAGAACCCGCTGAGCTGGAGCCACAACAAGGTCGAAGGCAAGCTGGAATACAGCTCGTTGCTCTACGTACCGGCCCGTGCCCCGTTCGACCTGTACCAGCGTGAAGCGCCGAAAGGCCTCAAGCTCTACGTGCAGCGCGTGTTCGTCATGGATCAGGCCGAGTCCTTCCTGCCGTTGTACCTGCGCTTCATCAAGGGTGTGGTCGACTCCAACGACCTGTCCCTGAACGTGTCGCGGGAAATCCTGCAGAAAGACCCGATCATCGACTCGATGAAGTCGGCGCTGACCAAGCGTGTCCTCGACATGCTGGAAAAACTGGCGAAGAACGAGCCCGAGCAATACAAGGGCTTCTGGAAAAACTTCGGCCAGGTGATGAAAGAAGGCCCGGCTGAAGATTTCGCCAACAAGGAAAAAATTGCCGGCCTGCTGCGTTTCGCCTCCACCCTGGGTGACGACGGCGAGCAAGTGGTGTCCCTGGCCGAGTACCTGGCCCGCGCCAAGGAAGGTCAGGACAAGATCTACTTCCTGACCGGCGAAACCTACGCCCAGGTCAAGAACAGCCCGCACCTGGAAGTCTTCCGCAAGAAAGGCATCGAAGTGCTGCTGCTGACCGACCGTATCGACGAGTGGCTGATGAGCTACCTCAACGAGTTCGACGGCAAGAGCTTTGTCGACGTGGCCCGCGGTGACCTGGACCTGGGCAACCTGGACTCGGAAGAGGACAAGAAGGCTGCCGAGGAAGTCGCCAAGACCAAAGAGGGCCTGGTTGAGCGCATCAAGACCGCCCTGGGCGACGCTGTCAGCGAAGTGCGGGTTTCCCACCGCCTGACCGACTCCCCGGCGATCCTGGC
Organism: Pseudomonas sp. MWU12-2319; assembly: GCF_023242525.1. NCBI lineage: Bacteria > Pseudomonadati > Pseudomonadota > Gammaproteobacteria > Pseudomonadales > Pseudomonadaceae > Pseudomonas > Pseudomonas sp. MWU12-2319. Next base: position 587,759 of record NZ_JALJES010000001.1, on the reverse strand, counting down.
CATCGGTGAGCAGGACCTGGGCTTGCAGATGCGCCAGATCCTCGAAGCGAGCGGGCAGAAGGTGCCGGACTCCAAGCCGATCTTCGAATTCAACCCGACGCACCCGCTGATCGAGAAGCTCGATGGCGAGCCGGACGAAGACCGCTTTGGCGATCTGTCGCACATCCTCCTCGACCAGGCGGCCCTGGCGGCCGGTGACAGCCTGAAGGATCCGGCGGCTTATGTGCGCCGTCTGAACAAGCTGTTGGTTGAGTTGTCGGTTTAAACTGGTTGTACGAAAACCCGCTTCGGCGGGTTTTTTTATCCTTGGATGTTTTTATCGGAGTCCGAAATGAGCCAAGTTACTGTGAGTTCGGTGGTCTATCAGATCGATGGCCAATCCTATGAGAGCCGTCTGGCCTTTGATGCCGGCCACAAGGGGCCACGTCCGGGCCTGCTGATGGCGCCGAACTGGATGGGCGTCAGCGCCGGCGCCGAGACGATCGCCCAGGCGGTCGCGGCCAAGGGGTATGTGGTGTTGATCGCCGACCTGTACGGTCAGTCGGTTCGTCCGAGCAATGGCGATGAGGCTGGCGCGGCGATGATGCCGTTGAAAAATGACCGTGCCTTGTTGCGCAAGCGCATGCAGGCGGCGTTCGAGGCGCTGCAAAGCCAGGGGCTGGCCGTGGTGGATCCGGCGCAGTTGGCGACCTTCGGTTTCTGCTTCGGCGGTTGCTGCTCGCTGGAACTGGCTCGCACCGGCGCGCCGTTGAAAGCGACGGTGTCGTTCCACGGCACGCTGGATACGCCGAATCCAGCGGATGCGCAGAACATCAAGGGCTCGGTGCTGGTGCTGCATGGCGCCTCCGACCCGTTGGTGCCGAAAGAGCAACTGCCGGCATTCGAAGAGGAAATGAATGCCGCGGGTATCGATTGGCAGCTGTTGAGCTACGGCGGCGCGGTGCATTCCTTTACCGACCCGCATGCCAATGTGCCGGGCATGATGATGTATGACGCGAAGACGGCCGGCCGTGCGTTTGTGTCGATGCACAATCTGCTGGAAGAAGTGTTCAAGGGTTAAGCGTTCTGGCGGTCTTGAGGGCCTCTTCGCGGGCAAGCCCTGCTCCTACAGGGTGGTGTCGTGCACAAATCTTGTGAACGAGAAAAAACTGTAGGAGCAGGGCTTGCCCGCGAAAGCGTCCTCAAGCACGCCGCAGACCTCGCTGATAAACCCGACTCGTAAGGTTTCTCTGATTCAGGTTTTTTCCGCCGCGGGCTTGCGCGGCAACTCGATCCGCTCGCTTTCCCCCGGCACCGTCGGCCAATCCCTGGCCGCCCAGCGTGCCCGTGCCTGATCGATCAACACCGGATCACTGGCCACGAAGTTCCAGTTCATCCGTCGTGGCCCATCCAGCGGCGCCCCGCCGATCACCACCAGATGACATTCACCCTCGGCGAACAGTGTGAGGCTTTCCCCGGTCGGCAGCACCACCAGGCTGCGCGGCTCCAGGGCTTCACCTTCCAGTTGCGCCTCGCCTGCCAGCACATAGACCGCACGCTCCTCATACTCATCCGCAATCAGCAGGGTGGTCCCGCTTTCCATGTGGATATCGGCATACAGCGTCGGCGACAGCACCGGCACCGGTGAGGTCAGGCAAAAGCCGCTACCGGCCACCAGGCGGATGCGCACCCCCAGATTGTCACTGACGGGCAGGCTGGCCGCCGGGTGATGGCTGTAATGCCCTGGCCCCTGTTCCAGCGCCTTGGGTGACGCCAGCCAGATCTGCAAGCCATGCAGGCTGGAACCACTGGCGACCCGTTCGGCCGGGGTCCGTTCGACATGGGCGATGGCGCTGCCGGCGGTCATCCAGCTGACATCGCCAGGCTTGACGTGCTGCTCGGAGCCGAGACTGTCCTTGTGCACTATCTCGCCGTCGAACAGGTAGGTCAGGGTCGACAGGCCAATATGCGGGTGCTGCCGCACATTCATCCCGTGCCCCGGTGGATAGCGGGTTTCCAGCATATGGTCGAAAAACACGAAGGGTCCAACGCTGCGGCACTGGGCCGAGGGCAGGGGCCGCAGGATCGGTTGGCCTTCGACATCCTCGGCGCGAGGACGGATCACCAGTGGTGTGTTCATGGCAGGGTTTCCTGGCTCAGCGGGCGATGCGCAGAGCATAACCCGCTTTTTCGCCGCTGCCCTTACTGGCTGAACGCACCTTCGGACAACAGGGTTTCGATGCTGACTTCGGTGGTGGTCATCAACTTGTGGACCGGGCAGCGATCCGCGACTTTGTGCAACTCTTCGCGCTGGGCATCGCTGAGCACGCCCTTGAGGGTCAGTTTGACCAGCAGGCCGTACTTGCCTTTCTGTTCCTGGCTGTTGTCGCGCTTGACCTCGACGGTGACCCCGGTCAGCGGGATGCCTTTCTTCTGGGCATAGAGCTTGAGGGTCAGGGCCTTGCAGGTCCCCAGGGCGGCGTCGAAGTAGTCGTGGGGTTCCGGTGCTGAGCCTTCGCCCCCCGCCGTCTTGGGCACATCGGCAAACAACTGATGATCATCGATCTGCACGCTGTGACGAAAACCTTCGCTGGATTCGGTGTTGATGGTGATGGTCATGACAAACCTCATGAAGAGTGACGGGAAAAGACCCTGAACTTTATAGATCACTACGCCTGAGTGATGTTCAGCTTTTTTCCCGCTCACGCCCCTGGCCTTTTACGTTGTGGGCATCGACCTGATCAAGGACGAGGTCTTCCACCATGCCCGCCACCGCCTGCTGGAGGCTTATGAGGGGGTTTATGAGGAGGCTTGTGATGGGGTGGCTTATGAGGCGGTTTATGATGTTGGGGTGGCCGATGGTGACTCCACCCTGGTTTTTGAAAATGCCAACCGTGGGGGCCGTGAACCCAACGTGCAGGGGTGTAGGCATACCCCGGTCGAGCCGGTACCCAGAAGCCGTTTACCCATACACGGCGACCGCCTACGAGATTCCAGTACCCGGGTGCCCAGATATATCCCGGGCGAGCTGGCGGAACAACATAACTCGGTGGGGGAGGTGCGCCCAAGTTGATATGAATGCCCACCTGGGCATTTGCAATCGAGGGCAGACTACTTGCAGCGCTGATGACAACAAATGCGAGGGAGCAGAGAAAACGTTTCATGTTGGCTCCTTTTCAGGAGATTTGCTCAGCATGAGTATAGAACAGAGGCCTTGTTTGCAAGTATCTGACGGGATTTGGTGCAGAACGTGCGCAAGCCCGCTCGCCACAGGACCGTGTTCACTTTCAGGAGGTGTGTTCCCTTCCAGCAGGTAAAAAAAAGCCCCGAACCAGTCGGGGCTTTTTTATCTCGCGATCAAGCCGGGCTTACTTGCCCTGCCAGCGCTTCAGGACCAGGGTGGCGTTGGTGCCGCCGAAGCCGAAGCTGTTGCTCATCACGTTGTTCAATTCAACGTTTTCGCGGGTCTTGGTCAGTACCGGCATGTCAGCGACTTCCGGGTCCAGCTCTTCGATGTTGGCGGAGCCGGCAATGAACTTGCCTTCCATCATCAGCAGGCAGTAGATCGCTTCGTGAACGCCGGCGGCGCCCAGGGAGTGACCGGACAGGCTCTTGGTCGAACTGATGACCGGGGCCTTGTCGCCGAAGACTTCACGTACACCTTTCATTTCCGCGACATCGCCAACCGGAGTCGAGGTGCCGTGGGTGTTCAGGTAGTCGATCGGGCCGTCGACAGTGGCCATGGCCATCTGCATGCAACGGACCGCGCCTTCGCCGCTTGGCGCGACCATGTCGTAGCCGTCGGAAGTTGCACCGTAGCCGACGATTTCCGCGTAGATCTTCGCGCCACGGGCCAGAGCGTGTTCCAGCTCCTCGACCACCACCATGCCGCCACCGCCGGCGATGACAAAACCGTCACGCTTGGCGTCGTAGGCGCGGGAGGCCTTTTCCGGGGTTTCGTTGTACTGGGTGGACAGCGCGCCCATGGCGTCGAACAGGAACGACTGGCTCCAATGTTCTTCTTCACCGCCACCGGCGAAGACGATGTCCTGCTTGCCCATCTGGATCTGCTCCAGGGCGGTGCCGATGCAGTGAGCACTGGTGGCGCAGGCGGAGGAGATCGAGTAGTTCAGGCCCTTGATCTTGAACGGCGTGGCCAGGCAGGCGGAAACGGTGCTGCCCATGGTCCGGGTCACACGGTACGGACCGACGCGCTTGACGCCTTTTTCGCGCAGGATATCCAGCGCTTCCATCTGGTTCAGGGTCGAGGCGCCGCCCGAGCCGGCCACCAGGCCGGTACGCGGGTTGGACACCTGCTCTTCGCTCAGACCGGAGTCGGCGATGGCGTCTTTCATGGCCAGGTAGGCGTAAGCCGCCGCGTGGCCGACGAAGCGATAGATCTTGCGATCGATCAGTTCCTCGAGATTGAGGTCAATGGAGCCGGAAACCTGGCTACGCAGACCCATTTCGGCATATTCCGGGTTGAAGCGGATGCCAGGGCGGCTTGCACGCAGGTTAGCGGAGACGGTCTCTTTGTCATTGCCCAGGCACGAAACGATGCCCAGACCAGTGATAACGACGCGGCGCATGCGAATAACCCTTAGAAGTTGTCAGTGGAGGTGAAAACGCCGACCCGCAGGCCTTCGGCGGTGTAGATCTCGCGACCGTCGACCGTTACCGAACCGTCGGCAATGGCCAGGTTCAGCTTGCCTTTGAGGACGCGTTTGATCTGAATGTTGTAGGTGACTTTCTTGGCGGTCGGCAGGACCTGGCCGAAGAATTTCACTTCGCCCGAGCCCAGCGCGCGGCCACGGCCCGGCAGACCCTGCCAGCCGAGGAAGAAGCCGACCAATTGCCACATGGCATCGAGGCCCAGGCAGCCTGGCATCACCGGATCACCTTCGAAGTGGCACGCGAAGAACCACAGGTCCGGGTTGATATCCAGTTCGGCGACCAATTCACCTTTGCCGTACTTGCCGCCTTCTTCGCTGATATGGGTGATGCGATCCACCATCAGCATGTTCGGGGCGGGCAGTTGCGCGTTACCTGGGCCGAACAGCTCGCCGCGACTGCAGCGCAGCAGATCTTCCCGGGTAAAGGCGTTTTGTTTGGTCATGCGAGCTCCTCAATAGTCCCATGCGGCAGGTGGGGCAAATCTTCCCGGCCGATCGAAGCGTTCATGCCTCGAAGCGACAGCCTACTCATAGACTATTGCGTTGTGGTGAAAGTCACAGCACCAAGGACATGAATGTACACTTGTGCACTGAAATTTTTATTCAAGCCGGTTTTCCAGCTCATTCGGGTGCCTAAGACTGCCGCACTTTCGTCTTTCACGCCAGTCGCACGTCGTATTCAGGGCAGCCATTGCTGGAGAATCTGTTGTAAATCCACGCGTTTGAAGGGCTTGGACAGGTAGTCGTTCATGCCCGCGCGCAGGCAGCTTTCGCGGTCGCCCTGCAAGGCGTTGGCGGTCAGGGCGATGATCGGTACCTGAGCGTACTCCGGCAACTGGCGGATTTGCCGGGTGGCTTCGTAGCCGTCGACGATCGGTAGCCGGCAGTCCATCAGGATCGCCGCGAACAGGCCGTTGCGGGCCCGGTCGATGGCCTGGGCACCGTCGGTGGCCAGGCTGACATCGAAGCCCAGGCCACGCAACATGGCGTCGATGACCGTCTGGTTGACCGGGTTGTCCTCCACCAGCAGCACCTTACGTCCTTCGCCATGGCCGCTGGGCGCGGGCGCCAGGACGGCGGCTTGGGTCGGGTGGTGCAGGGCCAGGGGGATTTCCAGGGTGAACACCGAGCCCCGGCCTTCTTCGCTGCGGGCATGCAGGGTGCCGCCCATGCGCTCGGCCAGGGTCCGCGCAATCGGCAGGCCCAGGCCGGTGCCGCCGTAGCGCCGGGAGATCGAGCTGTCGGCCTGCTGGAAGGCGTCGAACATCAGCTCCAGGCGTTCGCTGGAAATACCGATGCCGCTGTCGCGCACCGTGCAGGTGAACCACAGCACATCGTCGTCCAGCGCCTGCCAGTGCGGTTCGATGCCGACGCTGCCGTGTTCGGTGAATTTCAGCGCATTGCCGATCAGGTTGACCAGGATCTGGCGGATCCGCGTCGGGTCGCCCTTGACCTGCAAGGCCTGCATGTCCGTGGGGATCTGCAGGTCCAGGCGCAGGCCGCGCTGGCTGGCGTTGTGCTGGAAGGCCTGGGCGCAACTGCCGATCAGCTCGGCGAGGTTGAACGGAATATGTTCCAGCTCCAGGGCCGAACGTTCGATCCGCGAGAAATCGAGGATGTCGTTGATCACCTTGAGCAGGTGTTCGGTGGACTCCGAGGCCAGGGCCGCGTATTCGCTCTGTTCCTCGGTCATTTCGGTGGTTTCGAGCAGTTGCAGCATACCCAGTACACCGTTCATCGGCGTGCGCAGTTCGTGGCTCATCATGGCCAGGAAGTCCGACTTGGCATTGTTCGCCCGCTCCGCCTCTTCACGGGTCTGTATCAGTTGGGCGATGGCCTGGTGCTGTTCGCGACTGGCCTGGTCGAGGGCGCCGGCGAGGTTGTTGATATGCCGCGCCAGGGCGCCGAGCTCGGCGTCGTCGACCACTGGCAACTGGGTCTTGTAGTCACCCTGTTGAATCGCCTTGACCGCCAGGCCCATGGCGCTGATCGGCTGCGCCAGGCTGGCCGCCAGGCGCCGCGCGAGGAGAAAGGTGAAGATCAGGGCGAACAGCGCGAGGATCCCGGCCTTGAGCAGTATTTCCTGTTGCCGCTGGCTGAAGGCGTCATTGGACATGCCGACAATCACCCGCCCCAGGTAGTCCTCGCTCTGCGTTACGCCGGGTGCGCTGCCTTCCTGCAGGAAGTCATTTTCCAACTGAATCCGTTGCAGGCGTACCGGCGCCTGGAACAATTTCACCGACTGCAGCCGGAAGTGTTCCTGGGAGGGCTGCTCGACATACACCAGGATATTGTTGCTGCGGTCCTGAACCTCGAGGAAACGCACGTGGGGGGTGGCCAGGGTCGCCCGCATCAGGCTTTCGAGGACTTCGTTGTTGCCGGAAATCACCCCGTATTCGGTGGCCGGCGCCAGTTGGTTGGCGATCAGTTGACCGGTGTGGTCGAGTTCCTGGCGCAGGTCCTGGATCCGCACGAAGGTGAAGAAACTGATCAGCAGCAAGGTCAGCAACAGCGCGGGGCCGAGGCTGATCATCTGGGTCCGGGCGCTGATGCCCCAATACCGTCGCAGGGTCATGGGCGGGTCTCTCCTTCGGCCAGCCGGGAGGCGAGCGAGGCTTCGTCGATCGGTTCGATACCCAGGGAGCGGGCGACTTGCGGGTTGCTCAGGACCTTGAAGCGTTGCGGGTACAGGCTGCCCGGCCAACTGGACGGGGCGCGGTCGAGCAACTGGTCGAGGACCGCCAGCCAGTCGGTCTGGTCGCTGAAGGTGCTGGCCAGGCTGCCGGCCTTGACGAAGCCGGCGTTGGGGCCGATCAGTGCCAGTTGTCGGGCATAGCTGCTGAGCAGCAGGTTCTTCGCGGTCCTGGGGTTGTACAAGGTCGGATCGTCCAGCCCGAGCAGCACGTCGCAGCTCTTGAGCAGGGTTTGCAGGGGCCGGCTGTCGCCGGTGTCGTCCCAGCGCTGGGGGACGATCTCCAGTCCCAGGGGTCGGGCCGCCTGGTTCAGTTCGGCCAGCAGGAATTCGCTGTCACGGGTATAGAGCACGCCGATCCGCCTTGCCTGGGGCATCACTTCGTGGATCAGGCGCAGCTGGCGCGACAGCGGCGGGTCGCTCCAGAGCAGGCTGAGATTGGCGGTCGCTGCGCTGTCCAGGCGTTGCATGGCCTGCAGGCGGCTGATACGCAGGACCAGGGTCGCCGGCCCCTGTTTATCCTTCAGCCGCCAGTCCAGGCTGGGTGGGTCCAGCAGGATCAGGCGGGTGGCCGGGGGCAGGCGGCTGGGTTCGGGCATCTGCGCCAGGGGCACGAAGCGTATCTGGTCGTGCGGGCGCTGTTGCGCCAGGGCGGCGGTAAAGGCCTGGACCCCGGGGCTGTCCTCGACGCCGGTCAGCAGCACCTCGGCCGAGCGAGCCGGGAGGCTCGCCAGCAGCACGAGCAGGGCCAGGCCCAGTCGCCTCAGGCGCCAGCTCCATGCCGATGTCATCCTTGACCCCAGGCGGCTCATGTTCAGAACTCCAGTTCTGCGCTGAAGTACAGGGCACTGCGCTGGTTGTAGTTGTTGTCGGGCCAGTTGATGGGCTGGTCGTCGAGACGTTGTTGCAGCATCCCGGCCAGTTCCAGGCTGGCCCGGCGAAAGGGAATCCGCTTGGCCAGGCGCAGGTCGACCCGTTCGAAGCGATACTGGTTGATGGCGTCGTCGCCATAGTAGAAGACCGAACTCGACCAGCCGCCGCCCCAGTCGCGCATCCAGCCGGCCGAGCCACTGTTGCGGGCGGTGAACTGCTTGTCGACCGGGTTGCTGGCCTGGACATCGACATAGGCATAGGTCAGGCGCAGGCGGTTGGCACTGTCCAGGCGCCAGTCGAACTGGGCTTCGCTGCCGGTGAAGCGGGAGCTGTTGACGTTGCTGGCGATAAACTGGTTGTTGCGCAACGGCGTGCTGATCATGTCGCTGATTTCGTCATAGAACAGCTTCACGTCCAGGCTCAGGCCGATCTCGGCGAAGAAACCGTTGTAGCCCAGTTCCCGCGAGCGCATTCGCTCCTTGTCCAGGTTTCCCGGGCCACGGGTCTGGACGAAATACTGGCCGCTGGTCTGGCCGTAGGTGGGCGAGCTCAGGTTGGTGACCTTGTAGCTCCAGTTGACGTTGTTCTCGAACATATCCGGCGAGCGGATCGCTTCGGAATAGACCGCGCGCAAGCCGTGCCGGGGATTGATCAGGTAGTTGACTGCAAAGCGCGGGGTCAGGGAGGCGCCGGTCAGTTGCGCGTCTTCGTACATGGCACCACCCTGCACCAGCCAATGCTCGCTGGCGCGCCATTCGAGCTGGCCGAACAGGCGCCAGGTACTGTCGTCGATGGTGCCGTTGAAATAGGTCTCGGAGTCGGCCTTGTCATAACGATAGTTCATGCCGCTGACCAGGCGCAGGCTGTCCGAGAGGCTCAGGGTGTCCTGCAGTTCGAGGTCGTAGCGGGTCTCGCGGGTGCTCTGGTCGATATTGCCGCAGACCGTCTGGCTGGCGCCCTGATTGAACCATTGGTCCAGAACCTGATTGGCCAGTGCCTGTTCCGAGACGCCACCCGGAGGGGGCCTGCCGACTGCGTACTGGGTCATGTTACGTGCCAGGTTTTCGGCATAGTTGGGGTTCAACTGCCACAACTGAGTCAGTTGTGGGCTGAATGACACCTTGGCATCACAGGCTTGCCAGACCTGCTGGCGATCCCAATGTTGGGCCGAACCCTGGATATACAGGCTGTGTTGGGGATTGATATCCAGGTTCCAGCGCAGGGAACCGGCGTAGTCCTTGGCCAGTACATCGGAGTTGTCGCCGGCCGCGGTGATCCCGGGGAACACCGCCTGGTAGGTATAGGGCCGCTGGTTGGTGCCGTCCTTGACGTTCAACTGCCAGTCGATGCTCTGTTGTTCGTTGAGCATCTGGCTGACCGAGAGGCTGACCCGGGTGACACGCCGGCCGTCGCGGTAGTCATTGCCCAAGTGGTCGCTCTGGAACCCCTCGTCCTCCTCGCCGGACATCGACAGGCGCAGGTCGCCGGTACCCCAGCCGGTGCCCTGGCTGGCGTACCAGTCATTGATGCCGCGCTCGCCGCGGGTGATCTTCAGGGTTGAGCCGTGGGTGCTGCCCGGTGACTTGGTGAGGATATTGACCACCGCCATCAGCGCATTGGCGCCGTAGCTGACGGTGTTCGGGCCGCGAAATACCTCGATGCGCTCGATATCCTCGAGGGCTACCGGGATATCGCTCCAGTCCACGGTCGCCAGGCCCGCGCGATAGACCGAGCGGCCATCGATCAGCACCTGCATGCGCCGGGCGTTGGAGGCATCGGTGCCATGGTAGTTGATGCTGGCCTGGTTGCCGTTGGTGTAGCCGACCATCATCCCCGGCACCAGGCGCAGCAGTTCGCTGATATCCCGGGCGCCGCTGGCCTTGATCAGTTCGTTGTCGATGACCGTCATGCTGCCGGGTACCGCGGCCGGCGATTGTTTCAGGCGGGTGGCCGTCAGCACCTCGGGCAGGGGCTGGTTTTCCATAAACAGGTCGTCAGCCAGCAACGGGCCGCTGAACATCAGGGCCAGGACGAAGGAGGAACGCGTGGTGGGAGGGCCAAAAGACACGGCACAGCCTTGAAAAAAATAATAGCCGTGCATGTTAACCGAGCTTGCCGGGTTTGCCATGGCGTATGGCCGTCATTGTATAGGCTGAATCGGTCAAGCGCTCAGGCCAGGGGATTCGTATTGGGGCTGGCTGCCGGTGGCGTGCTCCGTATAATGCAGCCATCGCCATTGGTAGGGATAGACGGGTTACATATGACTGAACAGTACCCAATCGCGGTTCTGGGGGGCGGAAGTTTCGGCACCGCCATCGCCAATCTGCTGGCCGAGAACGGTCACCGGGTGCGCCAATGGATGCGCGATCCCGAGCAGGCCGAGTCCATTCGCGTCAATCGTGAGAATCCGCGTTACCTCAAGGGCATCAAGGTGCATCCGGCGGTCGAGCCGGTCACCGACCTGGTCGCGACCCTCGACGACTGTGAACTGTTTTTTGTCGCCTTGCCCTCCAGCGCCTTGCGCAGTGTGCTGGCGCCCCATGCCGGGCGCCTGGTGGGCAAGCTGCTGGTGAGCTTGACCAAAGGCATCGAGGCCCACACCTTCAAGCTGATGAGCGAGATCCTCGAAGATATCGCGCCGCAAGCACGGATCGGCGTGTTGTCCGGGCCGAACCTGGCCCGCGAAGTGGCCGAGCACGCCTTGACCGCCACGGTGGTCGCCAGCGAGGACGAAGAGCTTTGCAGCCGTGTCCAGGCCGCGCTGCATGGACGGACCTTCCGTGTCTATGCCAGCGCCGACCGCTTCGGCGTCGAGCTGGGCGGAGCGTTGAAGAATGTCTACGCGATCATTGCCGGCATGGCGGTGGCGCTGGGCATGGGCGAGAACACCAAGAGCATGCTGATTACCCGGGCCCTGGCGGAAATGACCCGCTTTGCCGTCAGCCAGGGCGCCAATCCCATGACCTTCCTCGGCCTGGCCGGGGTCGGCGACCTGATCGTCACCTGTTCCTCGCCGAAGAGCCGCAACTATCAGGTCGGCTTTGCCCTCGGCCAGGGCCTGAGCCTGGAAGAGGCGGTCACCCGCCTGGGTGAAGTCGCCGAAGGGGTCAATACTCTCAAGGTGCTGAAGGTCAAGGCGCAGGAAGTCGGAGTCTATATGCCCCTGGTGGCCGGTTTGCATGCCATTCTGTTTGAAGGGCGAACCCTGACCCAGGTGATCGAGCTATTGATGCGCGGCGAGCCGAAAACCGATGTCGATTTTATTTCCACCAGCGGTTTCAACTGATATTCAGCGCCACGGGAGCGAGCCATGAACGAGTCCAAGTACGAATCCATTGTGTTGCGCATTGTCTGGATGCTGGTGTTCCTGCTGGTCTGGCAGGTCGCGCAGTTCATCCTCGGCGGGGTGGTGCTGGTGCAGCTGGGTTACAGATTGTTCTACGGCGCGCCAAGCGCCAACCTGATGAACTTCGGCGACAGCCTGAGCCAGTTCCTGGCCCAGATCGGTCGCTTCGGCAGTTTCCATACCGAACAGAAGCCCTGGCCGTTCGCCGATTGGCCGACCCCTCGGGCTCCTGAAGGCGAAGCCCCGCATGTGGTTCCGCCAGCGCCGCATCCGGCCCGTGATGAGGAGCCCAAGCTATGAAAGTCTGGGTTCTGCGTCATGGTGAAGCCGAACCCCAGGCCCGCAGCGACGCCGAACGGGCGTTGACCGCCCATGGCCGCGAGCAGGTCCTGCGCAGTGCCGCGCACCTGATCGGCCAGCCGTTGCAGGCGATCTACGCCAGTCCTTACCTGAGGGCGCAGCAAACCGCGCAGCTGGTACGTGATGCGCTGGGTTTCGACGCCGAGATCATCACCGTGCCCTGGCTGACCCCCGAGAGCAATCCGCGGGATGTCAGCCAGCGGCTCGACACCGGCGAGAACCTGTTGCTGGTCAGCCATCAGCCGTTGGTGGGCAATCTGCTCAGCCTGTTGCAGCACGGCCATGTGCGCCAGCCGGAGCCCATGGGCACGGCCAGCCTGGCCGAGCTGGAAGGGGAGTTGCCGCTGGACGGGGCGATGACGCTGCTGGGCGTCAGGCACCCCTGAGGTTCAGTGACTCAACACCGCGCCGAGCAGGTCGGTGCGGGTGTTTTTCAAGGTCGCGGCGTTGACCTTGGCGCCCTTGAACAGACAGGCTTCAAAGTGACCTGAGAGCACCGCATTCCTCAGGTCGCAATGGCTGAAGTCGTTGCTTTTGAAACCACTTGAGAGCAATGCGCCGTTGAGGTTGGCCGCCCTGAAGTCGGCCTCCTGGTATTGCCCGAAAAATCTCACCCCGCGTAAATCGCCACCGCTCAGGTCGACGCCGATCATATTGACGTTGGTCACCTGCAAGGTCCGTAACGCCTGGCAGATGGACGCCTTGCTCCAGTACCTGAACGCACGGCGGGTTTCGTCGTCCTGGAATGGCAGGCACGCGACGGCTTGATGATCCTTGGTGGCAATGTTCTGGGCGCAGCGCTTCAGGGCGTTGGTCAGTTGCGGTGACAGCGAGGGCGGCACCCGCAAGTCGAAGAGTTTCTTCTGCACATGCAGGGATACCCGGCCGCCACCGTCCAGGTGAACGCCGTCCCAACTGTTGAGGATGCCGGTAAAGCGCGCGGCGGCGGCCACCATCAATTCCAGCAGGTCGGCCAACGGGTACTGGCGCAGGGACGGCGCGCTGCCGAGGAACACCCGAGCCTGGGCCAGTGAGTCCTTCAAACCCAGCAGGGTCAGGTCCCGTTCGATCTGCGAGAAATCGTCTGGCATCAGCTCGCAGATCGTGCGGCTGTGCAGCTCGCTCGGGTGGGGGGTTGAGAGAACGGGGACCTGGGGGTCACCCGAGGGCATGAAGCGACGAAGAAGACGGCCTATCGTTGCCATGGAGATCTCTTGCAAGGGCTGGAAGGCGGAAATTCGACGCGATATGCCCCTTGGCGACTATCAGATTCCGCCCGGATTTCCTCGTGTGGGCTATTGCCTCCTGCGTGCCGCGGGGCCTTTTTCAGCTTGCGAGCTTCTGTTCTTCCGTGAAATAGTCGACCGAGCGTCTGCTTGGTTGGCTGGCCGCCGGCATGACGAACAACCACAGTAGGGGAATCAACCATGGCTTTGTGGCGCACCGTACCGAATCTCGAACAACTCAATGCCTCGCAGAAAAACACCATCGGCGAACTGCTGGATATTCGCTTCGAAGCCTTTGACGATGAATCGCTGACCGCCAGCATGGTGATCGATCATCGCACCCACCAACCCTACGGGCTGCTGCACGGCGGCGCCTCGGTGGTGCTGGCCGAAAGCGTCGGCTCGATGGCCAGCTACCTGTGCATCGACGCGAGCAAATTCTATTGCGTGGGCCTGGAAATCAACGCCAACCACCTGCGCGGCTTGCGCAGCGGGCGGGTGACCGCCGTGGCCAAGGCCATTCATATCGGTCGCACCACCCATGTCTGGGATATCCGCCTGAGCAGTGACGAGGGCAAGGCCAGCTGCGTGTCGCGCCTGACCATGGCCGTGGTGCCGCTGGGGCAAACACCGCCGGCGCGCTGAGCCGGGTCATAGCCATGGCCGGACTGTCATCATTCCTGGCAGTTACGGTCATTGCTGTGGGACCCGCGCGTGCCGACAATGAACACCTGCCTTTTTCGAGATGCTCCCGGTATGTCGCAGTCCGTGTTCTTTGCCCACGCCAACGGTTTTCCCTCGGGGACCTACGGCAAGTTGTTCGCCGCGCTGGCCCCGGAATATCAGGTGGCGCATCTGCAACAGCATGCCCACGACCCGCGTTTCCCGGCGGACGATAACTGGCACAATCTGGTCGACGAACTGATCCACCATCTGGAGCAGCAGCCCGAACCGGTCTGGGGTGTCGGCCATTCCCTGGGCGGTGTCCTGCATCTGCACGCGGCCCTGCGTCGCCCGCAGCTCTACAGGGGCGTGGTGATGCTTGACTCACCGGTGCTGACCCGTGCCGACCAGTGGGTGATCCGCGCCGCCAAGCGCCTGGGTTTTATCGATCGGCTGACGCCGGCCGGGCGCACCCTGGGACGGCGGGAAGAGTTCACCGACCTCGCCGCCGCGCGTCAGTACTTTGCCGGCAAGACCCTGTTTCGCGGCTTTGATCCGGAGTGCTTCGACGCGTACCTGCAACATGGTCTGCGCCAGGACGGCGGGCGCTTGCGCCTGAGCTTCGATCCAGCCACGGAAATCAGCATCTATCGTGGTGTGCCGCACACCAGCCCGGGCCTGGCCCGGCATTTGAAGGTGCCGCTGGCGGTGGTCCGTGGCCAGCAGAGCCGGGTGGTCATGCCCCATCACACCCGCAGTGTCGGCCGCCTGCCCCATGGCGAATCCCTGAGCATGCCCGGCGGCCACATGTTTCCCCTGGAGCGTCCGCAGGACACCGCGCGTTTGCTCAAGGATATTTTCGCCCGCTGGGAACGCCAGGACGGGCAGGGACGTTGCGCATGAGCCATCCGGTCGAAGAGGTACGCCTGAGCCTGCCGCATATCGAGTTGGCGGCTCATCTGTTCGGTCCCGAGGACGGGCAGCCGGTGATTGCCCTGCACGGTTGGCTGGACAACGCCAACAGCTTCGCGCGCCTGGCGCCGAAGCTGCACGGCCTGCGTATCGTCGCCCTGGACATGGCCGGGCACGGGCATTCCGGACATCGACCGGTGGGCGCCGGGTATGCGTTGTGGGACTACGTCTACGATGTCTTGCAGGTGGCCGAGCAGTTGGGCTGGAAGCGCTTCAGCCTGTTGGGGCATTCGTTGGGCGCGATTGTCTCGATCGTGCTGGCCGGTGCCTTGCCGGAGCGCGTGACGCGCCTGGCCCTGATCGACGGCGTGATTCCCCCTACCAGCAGTGGCGAAAACGCCGCCGAACGCCTGGGCATGGCCTTGCAGGCGCAGTTGGAATTACAGGACAAGCGCAAGTCGGTGCATGGGACCCTGGACCGGGCCATCGAAGCGCGCATGAAAGGGATGGTGGCGGTCAGCCGTGAAGCCGCTGAATTGCTGGCCCAGCGCGGACTGATGCCGGTGCCCGGCGGCTACACCTGGCGCAGCGACAACCGCCTGACCCTGCCGTCGCCGTTGCGCCTGACCGAGGAGCAGGCCATGGCCTTTATCCGTCGTATCGCCTGCCCGGCGCAGTTGGTGGTGGCCGAGCAAGGCATACTGGCCCAGCACAAGGACTTGCTCGATCGTCTACCCTTTAGCCTGGAGCACCTGCCGGGTGGGCACCATCTGCACTTGAACGACGAGGCCGGGGCCATCCTTGTCGCAGACTGTTTCAATCGCTTTTTCTCCACGCCTTGACTTGTCGCCTGCAACTGTCGAGGCTTGGTGGGTTGAAAGGGAGACAACCATGCCAGACCTCGACCTCCACACGACCTTGAGTCGTCCTGTTCCGGCACGTTCTGTTCCGGTTATCGCGCTTACCGTTCAGGCCCTGTCTATCCGATGATGAAGTTATCCACAGCCCTGGCCTGCGCCTTTGGGATGGCCTGCTGCAGTTCGCCGCTTTTCGCCGCCGATGTACCAGGCAGTCATGACCTGGCGCTGGTGCCGCGTCTGGCCGATGCGCAGATCGTCGACTATCGGGCGCCGGCCGAGCTGGAACGGATTTATCCACAGAGCGCGATCCGCAAGATCAGCAACCGCCTGCGCACCGATGCCCAGGTCAGCGCCCGTGGGCAGATGACCTCGGTGACCTATGAGCTGCCGCCCGAGCATGGCGCCGACGAAGCCTTCACCGCGGCGCGCGAAGCCTTGCAGAAGGAGGGCGCGCAGTTGCTGTTCTGGTGCCAGGCCCGCGACTGTGGGGAAAACAGCCTGTGGGCCAATGAAGTGTTCGGTAATTCCACGTTGTCCGGTGCCGACGATCAGCAGGCTTACCTGCTGCTGCGCCTTGCGGCCCCGGCGGACAATTCGCTGGTGGCGTTGTACAGCATCACTCGCGGCAACCGCCGCGCCTACCTGCATGTGGAGCAGTTCGCCTCCGCTTCGCCGCTGGGCGAATTGCTGCCCACCTCCGCGACCTTGCTGCGGGAACTGCGCGATACCGGCAAGCTCGACTTCCCGAAATTGGCCGGCGCCCCCCAGGATACCTGGGTCACCCTGATTTCCCGGGGCCTGAACCTGGACGCTACCTTGCGGGTCAGCCTTTCTGGAGCCTCCGCCGAGGCCTGGCGCCAGGCGCTGATGGCCCAGGGCGTGAGGGCCGCGCGCCTGGAGGCGGGCAGCGCCACCTCCAGTGGTTTGCATATCGAATTGCTGCGTTAGACGCTGTACGAATGACCACCGAGAGACGATCATGCGCGTTTACCGCTGAACCCGGGTCGTCTGTCGGTAAACGCCTGACCCGGGCTTGGCCTACGCTTTCATTGCCGTCTCTTGTCTGGAAAGACCATGCCCAATAATGATCGTCTGCTGGTGCAGATACTGCTCCTGGTACTGTTCGGTGCCACCTTGTGGGTGCTGGCACCGTTCTGGTCGGCGCTGTTCTGGGGCGCCGTGCTGGCGTTTGCCAGTTGGCCGCTGATGCGCCTGTTGACCCGTGTGCTCGGTCACCGCGAATCCCTGGCGGCCGGGCTGCTGACGTTGGGTTGGATGTTGCTGGTGGCCGTGCCCCTGGTCTGGCTGGGGCTCAACCTGGCGGACCATGTGCGCGATGCGGTGACCTTTATCAAGGATGCCCAGGTCGACGGGCTGCCCGCGGCCCCGGCCTGGCTGGGCAGCTTGCCGATCGTCGGCGAACGCCTGGTGGGTCTCTGGAACACCATCGACCAGCAGGGCGCGGCCTTGCTGGTGACGATCAAGCCTTATCTGGGGCAGGTCGGCAACTGGTTGCTGGCGCGCAGCGCGCAGATCGGCGGCGGGATCCTCGAACTGACCCTGAGCATTGTCTTCGTGTTCTTTTTCTATCGCGACGGTCCGCGACTGGCGACCTTTATCCACGGCTTGCTGGAGCGGCTGATCGGCGAGCGTGCCGATTACTACCAGGAGCTCGTGGCAGGCACGGTGCAGCGGGTGGTCAACGGGGTGATCGGCACGGCGGCGGCCCAGGCCCTGCTGGCGTTGATCGGTTTCCTGATCGCCGGTATCCCCGGGGCCCTGGTACTGGGCATCGCGACCTTCCTGCTCAGCCTGATTCCCATGGGACCGCCGCTGGTCTGGATTCCCGCCACGGCCTGGCTGGCCTGGAAAGGCGAGTACGGGATGGCGGTGTTTCTCGGGATCTGGGGCACGTTCATCATCAGTGGCGTGGACAACGTACTCAAGCCGTACCTGATCAGCCGTGGCGGAAACCTGCCGTTGGTGATTGTGTTGCTGGGCGTGTTTGGCGGCTTGATCGCCTTCGGCTTTATCGGCCTGTTTATCGGCCCGACCTTGCTGGCGGTGGCCTACAGCTTGCTGATCGACTGGAGCGCGAGCCAGTCGCGGCGTGAAGAGAAGTCCTGATCTTCGTTCGATCTTGAAAACAGCACCGAACCTGTAGGAGCGTGGCTTGCCCGCGAAGAGGCCCTTGAGACCGCTAAAAGCTTCGCGGGCAAGCCACGCTCCTACAAGGTCAGGTGTGTTCTTACAGCCGATGGATCAGGCCGCGGCGGCAGTGACGTTACCGCTCTGCGCCACGGTCTGGCTCTTGAGGTTGACCATCAAGCGGCTCAACGCCTCTTTGATGTTGTCCTGGGCGGTCTGGCTATTGGTGCCCGAACCGGTACCCGAGCCGCTACCACTGTTGCTGCTGCCGCTCGCATTGGCCAGGGCCTGGAGCAGGAACGTGGTGGCGTTGAAGCTGCTGCTGGTGCTGCTGGTCGCGTCAGTGCTCGAGCTGCTGGTCGAGGTGCCCTGCAAGGCGCTGGTCAACTCGGCCTGGCTGATGCTGCCGTCGCCATTGGTGTCCAGTTCACTGAACAGGTCAGTGGCGGACACGGCTTGTGGCGGTGGTGGTGGCGGCTGGATTCCGGACAGGGCCGAAGCCAGTTCGCTGCTGCTGATGCTGCCGCTGTTGTCGGTGTCCAGGGCGCTGAACAGCGAGGAACTGTCGGCGGTGCTGCCGGCGTTGGTCAGCCCGGCGGCCAGTTCGCTGCTGCTGATGGAACCGTCACCATTGGTGTCCAGGGACTGGAGCAGCTCATCGGCCAGTTGGGTATCGGGCTTGCCGCCGCCATGACCGCCGTGGGCGTGGGGCTTCATCGCCGACAGTTCGGTGGCACTGATGGTGCCGCTGCCGTCGGTGTCCAGCGCGCTGAAATTCTGACTCAGGTCATTGAGCACTTTGCTGCCGCTGTTCTGCGACAGGGCGGCGTTCAGTTCGTCCTTGCTGATGGAGCCGTCACCATTGGTGTCGAGCTTGGCCAGCAGTTGCTTCTGGAACTGTTGCTGGCGTTGTGTCGCTGTCGTGCTGCTGGTGTTGTAACCGGTATAGCTCGAGTAGTTGCTGACGCTACTGATCGTGCTCATAAGTGCACACTCCCTAAGTGTTGGCAAAGCCAATGACAGTGCATCGGCTTGTGCAGACTCCAAGGCTCAGGTGTCGAGGGTGTGTGGGCTTTGTACCAGTCGTTACACAGAGGGCTCAGGCCCGGGGCAGACGGACCACGGCGGTCAGGCCGCCGCCCGGGGTTTCCTCCAGGGTCAGCTCGCCGCCCAGGCGCTGGGCCGCTTCCCGGGCGATAGTCATGCCCAGGCCGACGCCGCCGGAATTGCGGTTGCGCGAACCTTCCAGGCGATAGAAGGGTTCGAACACGGCCTCGCGTTTTTCCGCGGCAATCCCCGGACCATGGTCGATCACCCGGATCAGCAATTGCCGACGGCTGTCTTCCAGGGTGATCAGGGCGTCGCCGGCATAACGCAGGGCATTGTCCAGCAGGTTGTTCAGGCACGAACGCAATGCCATGGGCTGCACCAGCAACGGCGCGCAGTGGCCGCTGGCCTGGACCTGCGAGCCCTGGTCCTGGGCGTTTTCGCAGAGGGATTCGACCAGCGCCTGGACGTCCATCCATTGCATGGCTTCGCTGGTGCGCTGCTCATGCAGGTAACTGAGGGTGGCATCGAGCATGCCGATCATGTCGTCCAGGTCCTGGCGCATCTGACCCTGGAGTTTCATGTTGTCGACCTGTTCGAGCCGCAGCTTGAGGCGTGACAACGGCGTGCGCAGGTCGTGGGAGACCGCGCCAAGCATGCGTCCGCGTTGCTGCACCTGTTCGCGGATGCGCTGCTGCATCAGGTTGAAGGTGTTGGCCGCCAGCCGTGCTTCACGGGGGCCGGTCTCATCCAGCGGCGGGCTGTTGAGGTCTTCGCTGAGGCGTTCGGCGGCGTCGCTCAGGCGCTGGATCGGCCGCGATAGCAGCTTGGCGCCATACCAGGCGACAATCACCAGGGAAATGATCTGCAGCGTCAGCGGCACCAGCGGTCCGCCAAACCAGGGTCGGGGCGGGCGGCGGTGGGGCGGCGGATGGTCGGGGTCGAAATTTTCCATCATGCCGGGAGGTGGCGGTGGTGGTGGCCCGCCACCGTAATGATGGAACCAGAGAAAACCCAGCAAATGGGCGAGGATGATCGCCACCAGCGACACGCCGAACAGGCGACCGAACAGCGTGTCGAGGCGTGCGCGCATCAGCCGATCTCTTTTGCGTCGAACAGGTAGCCTTCACCGCGCACGGTCTTGATCAGTTGCGGCGATTTCGGGTCGTCGCCGAGTTTCTGCCGCAGACGCGAGACCAGCAGGTCGATGCTGCGGTCGAAGGCCTCGATGGAGCGACCCCGGGCGGCATCGAGCAACTGCTCGCGGCTGAGGACCCGGCGCGGGCGTTCGATAAACACCCAGAGCAGGCGGAACTCGGCGTTGGACAGCGGCACCACCAGTCCGTCGTCGGCGATCAGCTGGCGCAGCACACTGTTCAAACGCCAGTTGTCGAAGCGGATATTGGCCCGCTGTTCGGTGCGGTCGTCACGTACCCGGCGCAGGATGGTCTGGATCCGGGCCACCAGCTCACGGGGCTCGAAGGGCTTGGCCATGTAATCGTCGGCGCCCAGTTCCAGGCCGATGATCCGGTCGGTGGGTTCGCAACGGGCGGTGAGCATCAGGATCGGGATGTCCGATTCGGTGCGCAGCCAGCGGCACAGCGACAGGCCGTCTTCACCCGGAAGCATCAGGTCGAGGACCACCACGTCGAAGGTTTCAAGCTGCAAGGCCTGGCGCATGCCGGCGCCGTCGGTGACACCGGTGGCCTGGATGCTGAAGCGTGCCAGGTAGTCGATCAGCAGTTCGCGGATGGGAATATCGTCATCGACGATCAGCGCGCGGACATTCCAGCGCTTGTCATCGCCCGGTGAGAGCGGTTTGTTGACATCAGCCAGAGGAGCGGGAGTGTTCTGCATGCGGGCGATTATCTACCGGTAAGCGGCCAACCACGAAAGAGGGGCCGCGAATTGTTGCAGGATAGGTACCCGGTCCGAAGGCCGGAATCCCTTTCAAGTGTAGCTATGCACGAAGCTACAGGGGGCGGATGTTGGCCGCTTGTCGGTTTTGTATCGAGACTGATACAAGCGGCCCGCGTCAAATCGGTCATCTCCCTGGAACTCCTACGGATTCTAGGGTGTAACTCCTACGTAAAGTCACTCTTTACGCCTTCTTTACGCATCGCCCCCGGCCTCGCCCTCGTTCCTTTACGGCCTCCCTCACGACAATAAGCCCCACACACGGCCGTTGCCGTACCAAGGGGAAATTCCATGAGCATTCTGGACGGGGTGTCACTGCTGCTGGCTGTGGCGCTGTTCATTTATCTACTGGTTGCGCTGTTGCGCGCGGACCGGAACTAGGAGCGGCAGGTATGCACAGTTATGACTATTTGCTGATCCTGGCGTTTCTCGTGCTGGTGCTTGCGCCGGCACCGGCATTGGGGCGGTTCTACTACAACGTGATGGAAGGTAAGCGGACCTGGCTGACGCCGGTGTTCGGGCCGCTGGAACGGGCCTGTTATCGCTTGTCCGGGGTCGATGCCAGCAGCGAGCAGAGCTGGCAGAAATATGCCCTGGCCTTGCTCGCCTTCAACCTCGCGGGCTTCCTGGTGTTGTTCGCGATCCTGCTGTTCCAGCAGTACCTGCCGCTCAACCCGCAGAATCTGCCGGGTCTGGAGTGGACCCTGTCGTTCAACACCGCCATCAGTTTCATGACCAACACCAACTGGCAGAACTACAGCGGTGAAGCGTCCCTGAGCTACCTGAGCCAGATGGCCGGCCTCACGGTGCAGAACTTTGCCAGTGCCGCCACCGGCCTGGCCGTACTGGTCGCTCTGTGCCGCGGCATCAGCCGACGTTCAACGGCGACCCTGGGCAACTTCTGGGTCGACATGACCCGTGCCATTCTCTATGGCTTGCTGCCGATGTGCCTGATCATGGCGCTGTTCTTGGTCTGGCAGGGTGTTCCGCAGACCTTCGCCCACTACGTCAATGCCGTGACCCTGCAGGGCGCCGACCAGGTCATTCCCCTGGGCCCGGCGGCCAGCCAGATCGCGATCAAGCAATTGGGTACCAACGGCGGCGGTTTCTTCGGCGTCAACTCGGCCCATCCGTTCGAAAACCCGACCGCCCTGAGCGACCTGATCGAACTGGTGTCGATCATCCTGATTCCGGCGGCGCTGGTGTTCACCTTCGGGCATTACGTCAAGGACCTGCGCCAGAGCCGAGCCATCATGGGCTGCATGCTCGCCCTGCTGCTGATCGGCGGCGCGGTGTCGCTGTATGCCGAATATCAGCCGAACCCGGCGTTGCACAATCCGCTGGTGGAGCAGACCGCTCCGTTGGAAGGCAAGGAAACCCGCTTCGGTACTACCGCCAGCGTGGTGTGGGCGGTGACCACCACCGCCGCCTCGAACGGTTCGGTCAACGCCATGCATGACAGCCTCAACCCCCTGAGCGGGATGGTGGCGCTGGTCAACATGATGGTCGGCGAGGTGATCTTCGGCGGCGTCGGCGCGGGCCTCTACGGCATGCTGCTGAACGTGCTGATCGCGGTGTTCCTCGCGGGCCTGATGATCGGTCGTACTCCGGAATACCTGGGCAAGAAACTCCAGGCCAAGGAAGTGCAACTGCTGGTGGTGACCTTGCTGGTGATGCCAGTGGGCACCCTGGTGCTCGGCGCGCTGGCTGCCAGCCTGCCTGGACCGGCCGCGGCCGTCAGCAACCCGGGGCCCCATGGCTTCAGTCAACTGCTGTACGCCTACACCTCGGCCACCGCGAATAACGGTTCGGCGTTCGGTGGTTTCAGTGCCAACACCGCGTTCCACAACCTGATGATGAGCCTGAGCATGCTGCTCGGTCGCTTCGGTTACATCTTCCCGGTACTGGCCCTGGCCGGCAGCCTGGCGATGAAGAAGACCGCACCGATTGGCCAGAACAGTTTTCCGACCCATGGCCTGCTGTTTGTCACGTTGCTGACGGTGACCATCCTGCTGGTGGGTGGCTTGACCTTCCTGCCGACGCTGGCGCTGGGCCCGATTGCCGAACATCTGAGCATGGGTTTCTGAGGAAATAATGATGAATATGCCTCTTCCCGCAGCAAAAACGGCGCAAGCCAGACCGGCCGAGCCAGCCAAGACCGCGATGTCCGCCCTGTGGCGTCCGGCCCTGGTCCAGGCTTTTGTCAAGCTCGACCCGCGCCAGTTGCAACGTGCACCGGTGATGTTCGTGGTCGAACTGACGGCGATCCTGACCACTGTCCTGTGCTTTGTGCCGGACAGCACTGTTTCGATCTTTATCTCCGCCCAGATCGCCCTCTGGCTGTGGTTCACCGTGTTGTTCGCCAACTTTGCCGAGGCCCTGGCCGAAGGGCGCGGCAAGGCCCGCGCCGACAGCCTGAAGGCCGGCAGCGAAGGCCTGGTGGCCCATCGCCGCAAGGCCAATGGCAGCTTCGAATCGGTTCCCGCCGCCAACCTGCGCAAAGGTGACGTGGTACGGGTGGCCGCCGGGGAAATGATCCCTGGCGACGGCGAGGTGATCGAAGGGATCGCCGCGGTCAACGAAGCGGCGATTACCGGTGAATCCGCACCGGTGATCCGTGAGTCCGGCGGCGATCGCTCGGCGGTCACCGGCAATACCCGGCTGGTGTCCGACTGGCTGATCGTGCGCATCACCGCCAACCCCGGTGAGTCGACCCTGGACCGCATGATCGCGTTGGTGGAAGGTGCCAAGCGCCAGAAGACCCCCAACGAAGTGGCGCTGGATATCCTGCTGATCGGCTTGACCCTGATCTTCCTGCTGGTGGTGGTGACCCTCCAGCCGTTCGCCCACTTCTCCGGTGGCAGCCTGCCGCTGGTGTTCCTGGTGGCATTGCTGGTGACCCTGATTCCGACCACTATCGGCGGCCTGCTCTCGGCCATCGGTATCGCCGGGATGGATCGCCTGGTGCGCTTGAATGTGATCGCCAAATCCGGCCGCGCGGTGGAAGCGGCGGGTGACGTGCATGTGCTGTTGCTGGACAAGACCGGCACCATCACCTTCGGTAACCGTCGCTGCACGGCGGTCTACGCCACCCCTGGCGTCAGCGCCAAGGAGCTGGCTGAAGGCGCCTTGCTGGCTTCGCTGGCGGACGACACCGCCGAAGGCAAGTCGATTGTCGAGTACCTGCGTGAACTGCATCCGCAGCAAGAACCGACCGCGGCCGAACTGACCGCCGTGCCGTTCAGCGCCGAAACGCGGCTGTCGGGTGTCGACTACCAGGGCCGGGTCTATCGCAAGGGCGCGGTGGATTCACTGCTGGCCTTTGTCGGCCAGAAACGCAGCGACCTGTCACCGGTTTTGTCCCGGGAAGTCGACCGGATCGCCCAGAGCGGTGGTACGCCGTTGCTGGTCTGCGCCGATGGTCGTCTGCTGGGGGCCATTCACCTGAAGGATGTGGTCAAACCAGGCATTCGTGATCGCTTCGCCGAATTGCGCAAGCTGGGTATCCGCACCGTGATGGTGACCGGCGACAACCCCCTGACCGCCGCCGCTATTGCGGCCGAGGCGGGGGTTGACGATGTGCTGGCCGAAGCCACTCCGGAGAAGAAACTGGCGCGGATTCGCCTGGAGCAGAACGACGGTCGTCTGGTGGCGATGTGCGGTGACGGTGCCAACGACGCCCCGGCACTGGCCCAGGCCGACGTCGGCATGGCGATGAACGATGGCACCCAGGCGGCGCGTGAAGCGGCGAACATGGTCGATCTCGACAGCGACCCGACCAAGCTGCTGGACGTGGTGCAGATCGGCAAGGAATTGCTGGTCACCCGAGGGGCGCTGACCACCTTCTCGATTGCCAACGACGTGGCCAAGTACTTCGCCATCCTGCCGGCGCTGTTCGCCTCGATTTATCCACAGCTGGGCGTGCTCAACGTCATGCACCTGACCAGCCCGCAGAGCGCGATCCTCTCGGCGATCGTGTTCAACGCCCTGATCATCGTCGTGCTGATCCCGCTGGCCCTGCGTGGCGTGCGGGTGCAGGCGGCGAGTGCCGCCCACCTGTTGCGGCGCAACCTGCTGATCTACGGGCTGGGCGGGATCGTGGTGCCGTTCGTGGGGATCAAGGCCATCGACATGCTGCTGACGGCGCTGCACCTGGTGTGACGCGTTTTTCTGCAGGGGCCGGCAAGCCGGCGCCTGCAGGTTGTGTACCCCTGAATTTGAGGAATTGAACATGTCCAGCGTAGTACGTCCGGCCTTGAGCCTGTTGGTCCTGATGACCCTGATTACCGGTGTCGCCTATCCCCTGGTGGTCACCGGCGTGGCCCAGGTGGTCTTCCCGGCGCAGGCCAATGGCAGCCTGGTGCGTGATGCCGACGGCAAGGTCCGTGGTTCGAGCCTGATTGCCCAGGATTTCACCGGTGACACCTGGTTCCATCCGCGGCCTTCGGCGGGGGCCTTTGCCACCGTGTCGAGCTCGTCGAGCAACCTGAGCCCGAGCAACCCGGCCCTGGCCACGCGGATCTTCGACGATGCGACCAAGCAGGCGGTGCCCGGCCAGGGCCCGGTGCCTCTGTCGATGCTGACCACCTCGGCCAGCGGCCTCGATCCGCACTTGCCACCTGAAGCGATTCGCTATCAACTGGCGCGGGTAGCGCAGGCGCGCAACCTGCCGACGGCCGATGTCGAGCGACTGGTTGAAATGCATATCGAGCAACCGCTGATTGGCCCACCGGTGGTCAATGTGCTTGCCTTGAATGCGGCCCTGGCCGAAGTTTCGAAGTAACGCGGCCAATGCCGCCAACACCTTTGTGGGAGCCGGCTTGCCGCCGATGAGGCCTTTGGAGCCTGCGTCGATCTTTTGGTCGCCATCGCCGGCAAGCCGGCTCTCACAAGGTGTCAGCTTTATAAGTGAGAACCGATGACATGAGTGATTCCGGTCGCGCCGACGCGCTCCTAGCAGAACTGCCCCGCGACGGTCGTGGCCGGCTCAAGGTCTTCCTCGGCGCTTCGCCCGGTGTCGGCAAGACCTACGCCATGTTGCAGGCCGCCCACACTCAACTGCGCCAGGGTGTGAAGCTCCTCGCCGGGGTGGTGGAAACCCACGGCCGTGCGGAAACCGAGGCGCTGCTCAGCGGTTTGCCGCAGCAGCCGCTGGTGCGCTCCGAATATCGCGGGGTCCTGCTTGAAGAAATGGACCTCGACGGCCTGCTCAAGGCCAAGCCCAAGCTGGTGCTGGTCGATGAACTGGCCCACAGCAACGCCCCCAACAGCCGTCACGTCAAGCGCTGGCAGGATGTCCAGGAGTTGCTGGCCGCCGGTATCGATGTGTTCACCACGGTCAACGTCCAGCACCTGGAAAGCCTCAATGACCAGGTGCGCGGTATTACCGGTGTACAGGTCCGTGAAACCTTGCCGGACTGGGTCCTGCAGGAGGCCGACGAACTGCTGCTGATCGACCTGCCGCCCCGGGAACTGCTGGAGCGCCTGCGCGACGGCAAGGTCTATGTGCCGGAGCAGGCCCGCGCCGCCATCGATGCATTTTTTACCCAGACCAACCTCACCGCCTTGCGCGAACTGGCCATGCAGACGGCCGCGGCCCAGGTCGACAACGACCTGGCCCTCGGTTACCGGACCCTCGGCCAGGCGGCGCCGGCCCTGCGCGGACGCCTGCTGGTGGGAGTGGATGGCGATGCCCAGGCCGAGCGCCTGGTGCGCCATGCCAGTCGGGTCGCCCAGCGCCGGCATCTGCCCTGGAGCCTGGTGCATGTGGACAATGGCAGCGTGCGCGACGAGCAGTCGCGCCTGCGCCTGCAAAGTGCCCAGCAACTGGCCGAGCGTCTCGGCGGCGAAGTGGTGCTGCTGCGCGCCGGGGAAGTGGCCAAGACCCTGATTCAACATGCCGCCGAACGCCGCGCCAGCCTGGTGCTGGTGGGGCAGTCACGGCAACGTTGGCATCGCCGACTGTTTGGCGGAGGCCTGGCGGCGCGTTTGTTGCGCAGTGCCCACGGCCTGGAAATCAACGTGCTGGACCGTGACGAAGAGCAACAGGTGACACGTACCCGCGATCGGCAAGCGGTGGTCTGGTTCGACTACGCGATGGCACTGCTGGCGACGATCCTGGCCACCGCCCTGGCCTGGGGCGTGGCCAGTGTGCTGCCATTGCCGAATATTTCCCTGGTGTTCCTCGCCGCCGTGTTGCTGGTGGCGGTGCGCAGCAGCCTGGGGCCGTCGCTGGCCTGTGCGGTGTTGTCGTTCCTGAGTTACGACTTCCTGTTTATCCCGCCGAAATTCTCCTTCGCCATCCAGCGTGAGGAGGATGTGCTGACGCTGCTGTTTTTCCTCTTGATGGCAGCGCTCACCGGTAACCTCGCGGCGCGTCAGCGGCGGCAACTGGAGGCCCTGCGCGATACCCAGGAAGAAACCAGCGAACTGCTCGACCTGTCGCGCAAGCTGACCGCGGCCACTGATCGCCAGGCAGTCATCAGTGCCGCTTCACAGCACCTCAGTGGCTGGGAAGAGCTGCAAATCTGTCTGCTCAACCGCGATGGCCAGGGCGGCTGGAAAGTCGAGACCGGTGGCCCGCAGACCTTCTCCGAGTCCGAGCGGGCCGCCGCCGATTGGGCCTGGCAGCACGACCAGCCAGCGGGCATGGGCACCGGCACCTTGCCGTTCGGGCGTTGGTGGTGGTGGCCGTTGTCGGCGGAAGAGGGGCCACTGGCCCTGTTGGGTGTCTCCCCCAAAGAGGGACAGACCCTGAGCGGGCAGCGTCGCCGTCTGTTGACCGCCCTCAGCCAGCCGCTGGCCCAGGCCCTGGCCCGGGCGCAGTTGGCCGATGACCTCGAGGCCGCTCGCCTGCACGGCGAAACCGAACAACTGCGCAGTGCCTTGCTCGCCTCGGTGTCCCATGACTTGCGTACCCCGCTGACGTCCATGCGCGGCAGCATCGACAGCCTGTTGGCGCTGGGCGAGGCGATTCCCCTGGAAGATCGCCGGGAACTGCTGGAAGGCACCCGCGACGAAGCCGAGCGCCTGGACCGTTATATCCAGAACCTGCTGGACATGACCCGGCTCGGCCACGGGGCGCTGAAGCTGGCCCGCGACTGGGTCGCACCGGCGGATATCATCGGCAGCGCGCTGAACCGGCTGCGGGCGGTGTTGGCGCCGTTGCAGGTCAGTACCGAGTTGCCGGCGGATTTGCCGCTACTCTATGTGCACGCGGCGCTGATCGAACAGGCGCTGATCAACGTGATGGAAAACGCCGCGCGCTTTTCACCGCCCCAGGGGCGCCTGCAACTGCGTGCCGGCACCACCGACAAGGAGCTGTTTTTTTCCGTCAGTGACGAAGGACCGGGGATTCCGCAAGATGAGCGGCACAAGATTTTCGACATGTTCTACACCGCCGCCCGTGGCGATCGCGGCGGGCAGGGTACGGGCCTGGGCCTGGCGATCTGCCAGGGGATGGTCGGCGCACACGGCGGACATATTGCCGTGGATGATGGCATTGACGGCCATGGCACCTGTATCACCCTGTTCCTCCCTTTGCAGGAGCAACCGGGCATTGAAAGTGAAGCCTGATATGCTTTGGCCACCGATTGCCATGATGTTAAGACCATGACCCAGACCGCGACCATCCTGGTCATCGACGACGAACCGCAGATCCGCAAGTTCCTGCGCATCAGCCTGGTGTCCCAGGGCTACAAGGTGCTGGAGGCCGGTACCGGCGCCGAGGGCCTGGCCCATGCCGCCCTGAACAAGCCGGACCTGCTGGTGCTCGACCTCGGCTTGCCGGACATGGACGGCCAGCAGGTGCTGCGTGAGTTTCGCGAATGGTCCACGGCGCCGGTGCTGGTGCTCTCGGTGCGGGCCGGCGAGGGGCAGAAGGTCGAGGCGCTGGATGGCGGGGCCAACGACTACGTGACCAAGCCGTTCGGTATCCAGGAGTTTCTCGCGCGGATTCGCGCCTTGTTGCGCCAGGCGCCCAGTGGCGAGGCCCAGGAGGCGGCGCTGACCTTTGGTCCGCTGACCATCGACCTGGCCTACCGGCGGGTGTTGCTCGATGGCGCGGAAGTGGCGCTGACCCGCAAGGAGTACGCGGTGCTGGCGCAACTGGCGCGGCACCCCGGGCGGGTGATCACCCAGCAGCAGTTGCTCAAGGATATCTGGGGGCCGACCCATACCGAAGATAGTCACTACCTGCGGATCGTGGTCGGGCATCTGCGCCAGAAGCTGGTGGATGACCCGACCGCGCCACGGTTTATCGTGACCGAGGCGGGGGTCGGTTACCGGTTGCTCGATAACTAGCCCTGGCGCCCTTCTTCCTCATAGCGGTCCAGCGTATCGCTGGCAATCAAGCGTCCCAGGGCGATCAGCTCCGGGGCCTTGTAGAACTCGAAGAAGCGGCACACCCGCTTGGGCACGTTGATCAGGATATCCGGCGGGTAGCCGGCGATCTTGTACTGCGCCAGCGAGGTCTGCATCACCTCGAAACTCTGGTTGATCAGGTCCAGCAGCGAGGCCGGGCCGACGTTGTCGATGATGAACGAGCCGGTGGCGGACTTCGGCGCGCCGTCGTTTTGCGGTGCGGCAGCCGGTTGCCGGGCCTGGGGTTCCTGGCCATCGAGCCAGGGATTGCCGACCTGGGCAGCCTCGCTGGCGAGGGTCTGTTGTTCCAGGCGCAATAGCTCCTCGGCCTGTTTACGGCGGAACGGCAGGCGCGAGCCCATGGAACTGAGCAGGTTGTTGAAGCGGCTCTTGAACGCCGGCGGTCGTTGGATCACCGGTAGCTGGTACTGCTTCTGGTTGGTGGCGTTGAGGTTGACGGCGATGATCAGGTCGCAGTGGCTGGAGACCACCGGAACGATCGGCAAGGGATTGAGAATGCCGCCGTCCACCAGCATGCGGTTGCCTTGCATCACCGGGGTGAACAGGCTGGGAATCGCCGCCGAGGCGCGCATCGCCTGGTGCAGGCAACCTTCCTGGAACCAGATTTCCTGCTGGTTGGTCAGGTCGGTGGCGACAGCGGTGTAGGGAATACGCAGGTCCTCGATATTGACCTCGCCGACGATCTTGCGGATCTGCCCGAAGACCTTTTCGCCGCGAATGGCGCCCAGGCGAAAACTCACGTCCACCAGGCGCAGCACATCCAGATAGTCCAGGCTCTCGATCCAGCGGCGGTAGTCGTCGAGTTTGCCGGCCGCATAGATGCCGCCGACCACCGCGCCCATGGAGCAACCGGCGATACAGGCGATGTCATAACCGCGTCTTTCGATTTCCTCGATCACCCCGATATGGGCATAACCCCGGGCCCCACCCGAGCCCAGCACCAGCGCAACACGTTTTTTCATGAGTCAGTCCTTGAACAAGCGGTTGTTAACAATGCACCTCCGGCGAGGCGGGTACAATCGTGGCATCGGCTGTTCTTTGCCGTTGAATTGTCTCGACTGCACCCATCGTCATCTTGATTGGCTAAGCTTGAGTGAAAGACCAAGGCACTTTTTGCCTGGCGTGCCGTCATAACCTGCACAAGTGTTTATTTTCTCCTGAGGTGTCATCGATGAAAGCCTGGATCTGTGTGCCATTGATTGCGTTGGCGTTGGCCGGTTGTGCTGGCAAAACTGCCTACCGGGACAGCTGTGGTACCGAACTGGATGCCGCCTGGCACGAGCTGGACCTGGCCAAGGCCGAAGGTTTTGCCGGGACCGTGAGCTACTCCAAGGCGCTGTCGCTGCTGACCGGGGCCAAGACCCAGCAGCAGTTCGAAGCCTATGAGGGCTGTACCAACAAGGCCGAGAAAGCGCGTTTCTACATCCGTGAGTCCCGCGCCGGACGTTGAGCCCATTAGCGCGCTCCCTTATAGACGCATGGCATGCCCAATGCCCGTCAGTCAAGGCCGAACACAATCCCCGTAGGAGCAGGGCTTGCCCGCGAAGAGGCCCGTGAGGCGGCCAAAAGCTTCGCTGGCAAGCCAGGCTCCTACAGGTTGGGTGTTGTTGCAGAAAGCAGGTTCGGTGTTGTTATGGAAAATAGCGTTATTTCACAAACCTGCATTGCAGTAGAAACACGGTAGTATCTTCGGCTTCTCCCAAGTTCGGATGTCTGCCTATGCGCAGTAAACTGGAAGCCTGTCTGCAGGCCGTGAACCAGGTAGTGTTGGGCAAGGATGCGCAGGTTCGCCTGGCCCTGACCTGCCTGCTGGCCAACGGTCATCTGCTGATCGAAGACCTGCCCGGCATGGGCAAGACCACCCTCAGCCACACCCTGGCCAAGGTCCTTGGCCTGAGTTTCCAGCGTATCCAGTTCACCTCCGACCTGTTGCCCAGCGATATCCTCGGCACCTCGGTGTTCGACAAGGACAGCGGGCTGTTCGTGTTCCACCCGGGACCGATCTTTGCCGAGCTGGTGCTGGCCGACGAAATCAACCGGGCTACGCCCAAGAGCCAGAGCGCCTTGCTCGAAGCCATGGAAGAAGGCCAGGTGACCATCGAAGGCGCCACCCGGCCCTTGCCATCGCCGTTCTTCGTGATCGCCACGCAAAACCCCAGCAGCCAGGGCGGCACCTTCGCCTTGCCGGAGTCGCAACTCGATCGTTTCCTGATGCGGGTATCCCTCGGCTATCCGGCCCGGGCCGCGGAAAAGGCCCTGCTGCAAGGCGTGTCGCGCCGCGACCTGTTGCCAAAACTGCAACCGCTCCTCAACCATGCCGAATTGTCGGCGCTGCAACAGCAGGTCAAGCAGGTGCGCACCAGCGATCCGTTGGTGGACTATGTGCTGCGTCTTGTTGGCGCGACCCGCGACCAGCCGCAATTCGCCTGGGGACTGTCACCACGCGCGAGCCTGGCGATCCTCGCCGCCGCCCGTGCCTGGGCGCTGTTGGCCGGGCGCGACTATGTGGTGCCGGAAGACGTCCAGGCGGTCCTGCCCTCGGTGGTCAGCCATCGCCTGCGCGAGCGTGCCGATCCGACCGGGCAGGGCGGTGGTGCCCTGGTGCAGTGGCTGCTGCGCGAGGTGCCGGCGCTTTGATCCGGCGCCTGCGCGAGTACTGGCAGGCCTGGCTGGCGCGGCGCCTGCCGCCTTCGGCGCGGATTCAACTGACCCAGCGGCAGATCTTCATCATGCCCAATCGCGCCGGCGGGGTATTTGCCGCGCTGCTGGCGCTGATCCTGATGGTCGCCATCAACTACCAGAGCAGCCTGGCCTACGCCCTGTGCTTCCTGCTGCTGTCGGTGTTCGTGGTGGCGATCCTGCATACCTGGCGCAATCTGCAGGGGCTGGTGCTCAGTGCCGGGACCGGGCCTGCGGTGTTTGTCGGCGAGCAGGCGCGTTTTCTCGTGCGCCTGGAGAGTGCCGGCAAAGCCCATCAGTCCATTGGCCTGGGCTGGTCGGCGCAGGCTGTGCACAGCGTCGATGTGCCGCCCGCGGGTTTCTGCGAACTGGAGTTGAACCGGCCGACCCTGGTGCGCGGCTGGCTGCACGCGCCGCGCATCGGTGTCGAAAGCAGTTTTCCGCTGGGGATCCTGCGGACCTGGAGCCGGCTCGACCTGGGACAGAAGGTGCTGGTTTATCCACAGCCCCTGGAAGGCGAGCTGCCGACCCTGGCCAGTGCGCTCGCCGATGACCGCGAAGAGGGGATGCGCGCCCACGGCCAGGGTGTCGATGACTACCAGGGCCTGAAGGTCTATCAGCCCGGCGACTCCTGGCGGCGCCTGCACTGGAAAGCCTACTCCCGTGGCCAGGGCCTGCTGATCAAGGAATTCGCCCGGCTCGACGGTCGTGAGCTGTGCCTGGACTTCCTGGCCCTGGGCGGGGATGTCGAGCAGCGCCTGTCACGCCTGTGTTATTGGGTGCTGGAGTTGTCCCGTCGCGAGACCATGTTCTCCCTGCATCTGCCTGACCAGATGCTGGACAGCGATACCGGTGCGGCCCACTGCGAGGCCTGCCTGCGGGCCCTCGCGCTGTTCGGGAAAAGCCCATGAGCGCCGCGCCGCTGATTTCCCGCGCCAGCCTGGTCTGGTTGCTGGTGGCCCAGACCCTGGTGATGCTGCCGTTCTGGTTCCATGTGCCGCCGTGGATGGTCGGGTTGTGGCTCGGCTGCACGGTCTGGCGGGTCCAGGTCTACCGCATGCGCGCGCGTTTTCCCGGACGCCTGATGGAACTGCTTCTGTTGCTGGTCACCATCGGCGGTATCTGGCTCTCGCGCAGCAGCCTGATCGGACTGGACGCCGGGGCGGTGCTGCTGGTGGCGATGTTTATCCTCAAGCTGGTGGAAACCCGCACTCGCCGCGATGCCCTGGTGCTGATTTTCCTCGGGCTGTTCTGTGTCGCGGTGGCCTATCTGTTCGAGGACAGCTTGCCCTGGGCGTTCTACAGCCTGCTGCCGGTGGGGGCGCTGCTGGCGGCCCTGGTCGGTTTGCAGCAGGGCGCGACGACCCGGCCGCTGAAGACCTTGTGGTTGTCCATGACCCTGTTGCTGCAAGCCTTGCCGTTGATGCTCCTGCTGTTCCTGTTTTTCCCCCGTATCGCGCCGCTCTGGTCATTGCCGTTGGCCATCGACAAGGCACAGAGCGGGTTGTCCGAAAGCATGTCGCCGGGGGATGTGGCCGAGCTTGGGCGTTCCGCGGAACTGGCCTTTCGCGCCAGCTTCGAAGGCCCCATGCCGGCGCGTCGCGACCTGTATTGGCGGGCGCTGACCCTGGAGCAATTCGATGGCCGGCGTTGGAGCCAGGCGCCATCGGTGAACTACAGCCAGGCGCCGAAATGGCAGGCCGCTGGCGAGTCCTGGCGCTACAGCATCATTCTCCAGGCCAGCGGCAAACCCTGGTTGCCGGCACTGGATGTGGCCCGCACCGATCAGGTCGATGTGCACCAACTGGCGGACTATCGGGTGCAACGCCAGCGGCCGGTGCAGCAGGTCTTGCTCTATCGGGCCGAGTCCTGGCCGCAGGTGATACGCGATCCGCAACTCAGTGACCGGGCCCGGCGCCAGGCCTTGCAGTTGCCGACCCAGGGCGATCCGCGCAGCCGGCAGTGGGCAACACAGTTGCGGCAAACTTATCCACAACCCCAGGCGCTGGTGGCGGCGCTGCTCAAGCATTTTCACGACGAGCCCTATTACTACACCCTCAAGCCGCCGACCCTGGGCGCCGACAGTATCGACGCTTTCCTCTTTGACAGCCGCCAGGGCTTCTGTGCGCATTATGCCGGGGCCATGGTCTACGTGTTGCGGGCGGCGGGAATTCCGGCGCGAATGGTGGCCGGCTATCAGGGCGGTGAGCTGAATCCGGGGGGCAATTTTCTCACGGTGCGTCAGTTCGATGCCCACGCCTGGGTTGAATACTGGCAGGACGGACAGGGCTGGCGCAGCGTCGATCCGACCTATGCGGTGGCTCCGCAGCGTATCGATCAGGGCTTGGAGCAGGCCCTGGCGGCCGACGAGGATATGCTCGGCGCCTCGTCACTCTCACCACTGCGTTACCCACATCTGACCTGGCTCAATAATCTGCGCCTGGGCTGGGATAATCTCAATTACGGTTGGCAGCGCTGGGTCCTGGGTTATCAGGGCGACCAGCAATTGCAACTGCTGGGGCGCTGGTTCGGCGATCTCACCGCCTGGGCCCTGCCGGTCGGTCTGGTGCTGATCCTGGGGCTGCTCTCGCTGTTGCTGCTGCGCCCCTGGCGCAATACCTCCGATCCGTCGCTACGGGTATTCGCCGCCTTTGAAAAGCTCCTGCGTCGGCGTGGGCTGGTGCGCGAACCGGGCGAGGGCCCACA
Organism: Pseudomonas sp. MWU12-2319; assembly: GCF_023242525.1. NCBI lineage: Bacteria > Pseudomonadati > Pseudomonadota > Gammaproteobacteria > Pseudomonadales > Pseudomonadaceae > Pseudomonas > Pseudomonas sp. MWU12-2319. The sequence goes on along the minus strand of NZ_JALJES010000001.1, from coordinate 553,296 downwards.
GGCGTTTGGCGAGCGGGCGGCCCGGGAGTTGCCACGCCAGGCGGAAAATATCAATGCATTTGTCCAGAGCTTCGTGGCCCAGCGCTATGCTGAACAGGCCCCGTCGATGGATGCATTGCAACAGAGGTTGCGGTCATTGCGTCGTAGTCTTGGAAGTTCGATTTGGGAGTAAGTGTCGAATGTCTGCCCTGGTGGATGAATTGGTGGTTCAGGTCCTGAGCCTGGAAGTGCGCTTGTTGGCCTGTCATGCGCGGGTGGATGCGCTGACCGACGAGGAGGGCCTGCATGATTTACGCACTACGGTACGGCGTCTGCGCAGTTTGTTGCGGCCGTTGCGTGGCTTGCCGGGTGTCGAACAGGTCGAGCAGGCGGCGCAGCAGGTCGGCAGCCTGACCACGCCGATTCGCGATCGTGAAGTGCTGGCCGCCTACCTGCATCGGCAGGGGCATCATGTGGCGGCGGCGCGGCGTACGGAACAGTTGTCCGATGATTACTGGGCCGTGGCGCGTAGTCCCGAACTGAAACAGCTGTTCAGTGTGCTCGATGCCTTTCCGCGTTTTCTCCGGGCTTCGCAACACCAGGGCCTGTTGAAGGGCCTGCACAAACGCATCGAAAAGCGCTTGGCCAAACAGTGGGAGGCGCTGGATGAAGCCTTGCATGACCCGCTGCATGACCGCCATCGGTTGCGGCTGTTGATCAAGCGCGTACGTTACGCCGCCGAAGCCTATCCGCATCTGAACCGCTTGCCGGCGCCAGCCTTGAAATCCTTGAAGTCGGCCCAGGAAGCGCTGGGTGATTGGCATGATTGCTGGCAATGGTTGTTGCGGGCGGAACAGGAGCCGGACCTGCAATCCTGTGTGACGGGTTGGCGCAGGACCATGGCCCTGGCCGAGAACAAGGCCGACCGGGTGCTGGATCGGTTGAGCGAGACCTGTTTCAGCTGAGTGCCGACGGCTTGTTTGACCGCTGCTTTGGCCGGTATGAGTGCTGTGTGCTGCGAATGAGCTGGTTACTATTCTGTAGGATTTTTTCCAGCTGAGGTCAGCATGCGCTTTTCAGATTTGCTCGATGCGGTTCGCCGCGAGCCCAAGGGGCTTTCCATTCCTGCCGAGTGGGCGCAGGGGCGCGCCACGTTTGGCGGCCTGATGGTGGCGCTGCAATACGAGGCGATGCGCGCCCGGGTACCGGCCGAGCGGCCGGTACGTTCGCTGGCGATCACTTTTGTCGGGCCGGCCGAGCCTGGGGTGCCCATCGATTTTGAAGTCGAGGTGCTGCGCGAGGGCAAGGCGGTCAGCCAGGTGCTGGGCCGGGCCATGCAAAATGGCCAGGTGGTGACGTTGGTTCAGGGCAGCTTTGGCGCGTCGCGGGAATCGGTGGTGGAGGTGGCGGCTGAGCCGGCAGCCACGTTCAAGCATTGGGACGAATGCCCGGAGGCGCCCTATATCCCGGGGGTGATGCCGGAGTTCATGCGTAATCTGTCGATGCGCTGGGGCGTGGGCGGCATGCCTTTTACCGGTAACAAATCCCGCGAGATGGGCGGCTGGGTGCAACTGCGTGGGGATGTCCGGCAAGAGCCGCTGACCGAGGCGCACTTGCTGGCCCTGGTGGATGCCTGGCCGCCGGCGGTGTTGTCACACCTGGGCAAACCGGCGGCCGGCAGCACCCTGACCTGGACGGTGGAGTTCGTCCAGCCATTGCTGGAACTCGATACCCTGGACTGGTGCAAATACCGCGCGGTGATCGAGCATGCCCGCGACGGCTACGGCCATGTGGCGGCGGCGTTGTGGAGCGCCGATGGACGGCTGATCGCATTGAGCCGGCAGACCGTTACCGTGTTTGCCTGAGGCCGGCAAGCCGGCCTTCAGGGGAACGGTGCTGGCTCAGGCTTCCAGCGCCAGGCTCTGGCCTTTGCTGCGCAGGCTGAATGCGGCCACCAGGCCCAGCACGCCAACGGCGAAGTTGGTCGGGTTCTGCGCGAACACGCCGGAACTCACCAGCAGGAAGGACAGTGCGAACAGGGTCAGCGCCAGCAGTTGCATGCCTTCGCGGGTGCCATCGTTCGAAGCTTGGGGGGCAACCCGCCATTGCCAGGCGGGGAAGTTGGGGTGACGTTGGCCCATGATCGTGTCCTCTGTTCGTATAGTCGGTGAACAGAGAGTAAGCCCGGCCAGCTTTCCGGGCGAATCAACTCTTCCTATCGATCCTATAGTTTGAGCTGGCCAATCGCCTTGCTCAGCTCTCCCGCCAGCTTCGCCAGGTCATGGCTGGTGGTGGCCGAGTCCACGGTCTGTTGCACGGTGTTCTCGGTCACGTCGCGGATGCTCACCACCGCCCGGTTCATTTCTTCCGCGACCTGGCTCTGCTGTTCGGCGGCCACGGCGATCTGGGTGTTGCTTTCGCGCATCTGGGCCACCGCGCTGGTGATCTGCGCCAGCGCTTCCCCGGCTTCCTGGGCCTGTTGCACGCAGTCGTCGGCCTTGAACGAGCTTTCCTGCATAAAGTCCACGGCGTCGCGGGTGCCGGCCTGCAAGGCGGAGACCATGGTGGTGATCTCGTCGGTGGAACTCTGTACGCGCTTGGCCAGGTTGCGCACCTCATCGGCGACCACCGCGAAACCCCGACCCATTTCCCCGGCCCGGGCCGCTTCGATGGCGGCGTTCAGTGCCAGCAGGTTGGTCTGCTCGGCGATGCTGTGGATGACGCTGACCACGCCATTGATCTTCTGGCTGTCCTCGGCCAGTTGCTGGATCATCGTCGCGGTCTGCTGCACGCCGCTGGACAGCCCGGTGATCGATTGCTGGACCCGGTTGACTACGACGTGCCCGCTGCCGGCCAGGTCGTCGGCGGTTTTCGACAGGTCACGGGTGGCGCCGGCGTGCTGGGCGATGTGATAGACCGTGGCTGACATTTCGTTGATGGCCGTGGCGGCCTGGTCGGTTTCGCTCTGCTGGCCGAGCATGCCGTGGCGCACGTCGTTCATGCTCGAGGCCAGGCGCGCGGCGCCGACATCCAGTTGCGCCGCCGTGCGCGCCACCGTGCCGACCACCCGCTGATAGCCGGCTTGCATGGCATTGAAGGCGCTGGCCATTTGTCCGACTTCGTCCTTGCCGGCCAATGGCACACGGGCCGAGAGGTCGCCGGTCTTCTCCACATGGAGCATCACGTCCTTGAGGGTATTGAGCTGGCTGAGCAGGAAGCGGATCAGCAACTGCGAGGCGCCGAGCATCGCCAGCATCAGGATGAACACGGCCACCGCATAGTTGGCGAAACGTTCGCTGAACACCTGGGCCAGGCTTGGCGCATAGGCGAGTACGGCGACCTGCTGTTCGCCACGGACGAGCACTTGTGCGCCGAGCAGCGGGTTGTCGCCGAACAGTGGCATATAGTCGTAAGCGACCCAGCCGTTGGCGTCCTTGAGACGCGGCAACATCTGCCCCTTGAGGGTCGGCGTTTCACCGGCCTTGAACGGCAGCAGGTTGTCGGCCTCGGGCCAGGCCTTGCCTTCGGGCCAGGCCGCGAGCAGGTGAGCCTGGGCCTGGACCGCGGCGCGGGAGGCGTCGGTGCGGGCCTGTTGTTCCAACTGCACGGCGTACAGCACCAGAAACAGGGTGGTGACAAACGCGACCGCGTTCACGGCCCAGAACTTGTATTTCAGCGAGATATTGCTAAGCCAGGCACGCATGGTGGGTCTTCCCTGATAGGGCGGAAACAGTTTTGGCAAGGTGCCATTATTGTGCCGCTACTCAGGGAGGCAATTGTTGATATGGGTCAATGCCGCTTCAGTCGAGGCCCGGCAAATTGAAGAACGCGCGGGCGCAGGCGCTGGTGTGGGCGGCCAGGTCTTCCTGGCTTTCGTCGCGGTGCAGGGCCACTTCACGCAGCACTTCGCCCAGGTACGCCGGTTCATTGCGGCCGTTCTTCGGCTTGGGCCGCAGGCTGCGCGGCAGCAGGTAGGGCGCGTCGCTTTCGAGCATCAGGCGGCCCCGGGGAATCTCCCGCATCAGTGGGTGCAGGTGGGTGCCACGACGCTCATCGCAGATCCAGCCGGTGATGCCGATATGCAGGTCCAGGTCGAGATAGCTGAACAGCGCCTTCTGCTCGCCGGTGAAACAGTGCACCACGGCGGCGGGCAGTTGGTCGCGGTAGTCCCGCAGGATCTCCAGCAAACGGACGTTGGCATCGCGCTCATGGAGGAACACCGGACGCTGCAACTCCACGGCCAGGGCCAGGTGTTCCTCGAGGACTTTTTCCTGTTGCGGGCGCGGGGAGAAATCGCGGTTGAAATCCAGCCCGCATTCGCCGACCGCGCAGACGTTCGGTTCCATCAGCAGGGCTTTCAGACGAGCGGCGCTGTCGGCCCTCCAGTCACTGGCGGAATGGGGGTGGATGCCAGCGCTGGCGAACAGCCGCCGACCGCTCTGATCCAGCTCCCGGCACAGCTCCAGCGCCTGTTCGCTGCCCTCCAGACTGGTGCCTGTCACAATCAGTTGGCAGACTCCGGCGGCATAGGCACGGTCGAGTATTTCCTGCTGTTTGCCGGCAAAACCGGGGTTGGTCAGGTTGACGCCGATATCGATGAGTTGCATGGTGCTACCTCAGGCCACAGGCCGAAAAGCATACCAGAGCTGTAGATTTATAATAAAAATCAAGAACTACAACGAGTTATGACTGTCTCTTAAAGCCGGAAGAAAACATCGGTTGGCATGACCTCGGTGCCGCACCCAGTCTTTCGCACTTTTCGCGTTCAAAAGACGCTCGATTTCAGTTGTTCGACTTCAGGCCACCTTCGTCTGAGGCTGGGCAGTATTCTTTCCGGAGAACGGATGAAGAAGCGACCCTCGCTGTTGCTCCTGCTGTGCCTGTCCCTGCTGCTGCCGTTGCCGGCGCTTGCGCGGTTGGCCGGGCCGTTGGAAATCGCCCAGCCAGGCAAGGTCCGTGACCTCGCGGAGATTCGCAGCAGCCGGGTCCTGCGGGTATTGGTCAACCAGAGCCGCAACAGCAGCGGCGAGGTCCAGGGCGAGGTCATTGGCCTCGAATACCATCGCCTGCGCGCCTTCGAGCAGTTCCTCAACAGCCAGGCCCGCGACAACCAGGAGATCACCCTCAAGATCATTCCCAAGGCCAAGGACCAACTGCTCGGCGCCTTGCAGCGTGGGGAGGGTGATCTGGTAGCCCCAGGGGAATTGCTCGAAGTCCAGCCTGGGCACGCGGTGCTCGCCAGCGATCCCCTCGGCAATACGGTGCCGTTACTGCTGGTGGGGCTCAAAGGCGAGAAGCGCTTTACCCGCTTTGAACAACTGTCCGGCCGGACCCTGGCCCTGACCCCCGGCAGCGCCGCGGGCGAGGCGGTCAACCAGATCAACCAGAAACTGGCCTTGCGCAAGTTGCCGCCGGTCAAGATCGAATGGGTCGATCCGAGCCTGGCGGCAGAGGATGTGCTGGAGATGGTCCAGGGCGGGATCTTTCACCTGACCGTCGTCGAGCAGCCGATTGCCGAACGCTGGGCACGGATCATGCCCAAGCTGCGTTTCGACAAGCAGGTGCTGGTCAGCGAGCCGGGGCAGATGCACTGGTTCGTACGCGACAATGCTTCAATGCTGCGGGCGAGCATCGACCGCTTTCTCAAGACCTACAAGGCCCCTTCGGACCAGGACACGGCGTTTCTGCGGATCTATCGACGCCTGTACCAGGTGCATTATCCGCTGAGTCGCAGTGATCGGGCGAAGCTGGAAAAGCTCCGTCCGGTCTTGCAACGGCATGCCCAGGCCCAGGGCATCGACTGGCTGAACCTGGCGGCGCTGGCCTTCAAGGAATCGGCCCTGGATCCCGGCGCCCGGGGTGCCAGCGGCGCGACCGGATTGCTGCAGATCACCCCCTCGGCGGCGCAGCGGGTCGGCGTCGGCAATATCCAGAATGTCGATAACAATGTGCAGGCCGGGGCCAAGTACCTGGCGATGATCCGGCGCAAGTTCTTTGCCAGCCCCAAGCTCAACGAACGCGAGCGCATGGCCTTTGTCCTGGCGGCCTACAACATGGGCCCGGAACGGGTCCAGGGCATGCGCGCCGAGGCCCGCCGCCGTGGCTTGAACCCCAATCAGTGGTTCTTCCAGGTCGAGCGCATCGCCATGGAGCAGGTGGGGATGAATGCGGTGAACTATGTGAACAGCGTGAACAAGTATTACCTGGCATTTGACCGCGAGCGCGACTCCCTGGAGCCGAATGCACGGAAGATTGCCTTGCGTAAGTAATCGAATAAGTTGATTGTTTTGTCGGGTTTTTTGCGCTTTTTACATGTTAAAAACTGATTAATATGAGGCCCATCAACCCCTATATCAAAAAGGATTCACCGATGAGCACCTTGATCAATCGCGTTCTGAGCACCCGCGCCGGTTATGGCCTGACTGTCCTGCGGATTTTTGTCGGGATCATCTTTGCCGCCCACGGTTCGCAGAAGCTCTTCGGCCTGTTCGGCGGCTACGGCCTGGCCGGCACGGCGCAGTGGATGGAGAGCATCGGCCTGGCACCGGGTCACCTGATGGCCCTGTTGGCGGGCGGCACCGAGTTCTTCGGCGGCCTGGCCCTGATCATCGGCCTGTTGGCCCGTCCGGCGGCGCTGGGCCTGACCTTTACCTTGCTGGTGGCGATCTTCTCGGTGCATATCCACAACGGTCTGTTCATGGCCAACAATGGTTATGAGTTCGCCCTGGCCCTGTTAGGCGGGACACTCGCGGTACTGATCGAAGGTGCCGGCAAACTCTCGGCGGACGCGGCCATCGCCCGCTCGTAGAATCCAGACGATGGAGCTGGCTTGCCGGCGATAGCGTCCGATCCGGCGATGCAAGGCTCACTGGCCTCATCGCCAGCAAGCCGGCTCCCACACGAATACGACAAGCCCGCATTTTTGCGGGCTTGTTCGTTGTGGAGGATTCTTGACAGCCAGCCACCGGCTTCTCTAGGATAAATACATGCGCCGATTTAAACAGCTACTTGCGGGGCGCCAGGTGGATCAAAAGACCGCCGACAGAAGCTTGAGAGAAGCTTCGAAATACCGCTAAAGCGCTGGTTCGGTGTTGCCTCACACCTGCCCGGCAGATCGTTGAGGTGGAGACACGCACTTTGAACAACCCACGCCCCGTTGTACGTCTGACGCCGATCACGGCGAGCCTGCCTTTTCGCAACCCTAAAATCCTCCTCGGCGGTACACACCAGCCCACGCTGTTGCGTTATCTCGACGGCTGGCCACGACGCAAGGGTCGCGCCTCGGCGTTCCTGATCCAGTTTGTCGAGGACGGTGACTCCTTGGCCCGCTTTGCCGATAACAGTTTTGATCTGGCGGTGATCCAGGCGCCGGATGCCGAGCACGCCGAAGCCGTGATCCGCCAACTGACCCGCGTTGCGCGGCAGGGGTTGATCACGCGGCGCTAGAGACGTCAGGTGGCATGACCGCCGGCAGGTTCAGGGATAGTCGATGGCGGTGACGTACACCAACTGCTCGCCAGTGGGCGCCATCACCCGGATCTCCGCATCCAGCGCCTTGCCGATCAGGGCCCGGGCCAGTGGCGAATCGATACTAATCAGGTTCTGCTTGAGGTCCAGTTCGTCCGGGCCGACGATACGATAGCGCGATTCCTTGCCGTCTTCGTCTTCGATGGTGACCCAGGCGCCGAAATACACCTTGTTCAGGTCGCTGGGCCGTTCGTCGACCACCTTCAGGCTTTCCAGACGCTTGGTCAGGAAGCGCACGCGGCTGTCGATCTCGCGCAGCATCTTCTTGCCATAGGTGTATTCGGCGTTTTCCGAACGATCGCCCTGGGCCGCCGCCTCGCTCACCGACTGGGTGACCTGGGGGCGGCGCACATGCCACAGCTCGTGCAACTCGGCGCGCATGCGGGCCTCGCCCTCGGGGGTGATCAGGGCGGTGCCGGCAGTGCGGGGTGGGCGGTAGCGACTCATTGGTATCCCTTGGCGAAACAAGACCTTGAGTCTATCAGCCCTCGCGCAGCACTGTCAGCGGGCTGACATTCAGCGCCCGGCGGGTGCCGAACACACCGGCGCCGCCGACCATCACCGCACCGATCAACGGCAGCAGCAACAGCCAGGGATGCAGGTGCCAGGGCAGGTCGAAGGCGAACCTGTAGAGCACCCAGCTCACCAGTTCCGTGCCGAGGGCTGCCAACAGGCCGCTGGCCGCGCCCAGCAGGCCGAACTCGATCCGTCGTGCCTTGACCAGCAGTTTTCGCTCGGCCCCCAGTGCCCGCAGCAGCGCACCTTGGCGGATGCGTTCGTCGAGGGTCGCCTGCAAGCCGGAGAACAGCACGGCCATGCCCGCCGCCAGGACGAACAGCAGCACGTACTCCACGGCAATGGTCACCTGCGCCAGGATACTGCGCAGCTGCTCCAGCAGGGCTTCCACCTGCAAGATGGTTACTGCCGGGAAGGCCCGGGACAGTTCGACGACGTCCTTGTCGTGCCCCGGTGCCAGGTAGAAGCTGGTCAGGTAGGTCGCCGGCAAGTCCTGCAGGGTGCCGGGCTGGAAGATCATGAAGAAGTTCGGCTGGAAGTTGTCCCAGTTGATGGTCCGCAGGCTGGTGACCACGGCCTCGCGATTGGCCCCGCCGACGCTGAACACCAGGTGATCGCCGAGCTTGAGCTTCAGGCTCTGGGCAACCTTGGTTTCCACCGAGACACCGGGAATGTCCCCGCTGGGTTTGTCCGGCCACCAACTGCCTTCGGTCAGGGTGTTACCCGGCGGCAGGTCGGCGGCCCAGGTCAGGCTCAGGTCGCGCTGGGTGGCGCGATCGCCGCCGGAATCCTTGCTGACGATCTCCTGCACCGGGGTGCCGTTGATGCTGATCAGCCGGCCGGGCACCACCGGATAGATCGGCGCCGACTTGGCCGCGAGCTGGATCAGGTGGTCGCGAAAACCGTCCTTGTCCGCCGGCAGGATATTCAGGGCGAAATAGTTCGGTGCATTTTTCGGCAACTGGTTCTGCCAGGTATCGAGCAATTCACCGCGCAGCAGGGCGATCAGGGCCATGGACAGCAGGATCAGGCCGAATGCCAGGGACTGCCCGGCCGCCGCCAGCGGATGGCGCAGCAACTGGCCCAGGCCCAGGCGCCACGGCAACGAGGCCCCGGCCAGCAGTCGGCGCAGGCTTTGCAGGCCGAGCAGCAGCAGTCCGCCGAGCACCAGCGCGGCGATCACCCCGCCACCGAGCAGGGCGAAGGTCAGCAGCAGGTCCAGGCTCAGGCGCCACATGATCAGGCCCAGTGCGAGCAAGGCCGCGCCGTAGACCAGCCAGGTGCTGGCCGGGATCGGCAGCAGGTCGCGGCGCAGTACCCGCAGCGGCGGCACCCGGCCGAGGGCGGCCAGGGGCGGCAGGGCGAACCCGGCCAGCGCCACCAGGCCGGTGCCGATACCGGCGAGCGCCGGCATCAGCCCGCCCGGCGGAACGTCGGCGGGCAGCAGGTCATGGAGCAGGGCGAACAGGCCCAGTTGGGCCAGCCAGCCGAGCAGGGCGCCGCAGACACTGGCCAACACGCCGAGCATCGCCAGTTGCAGGCTGAACAGGGTCATGGTTTCCCGGCGTGACAGGCCCAGGCAGCGCAGCAGGGCACTGGCGTCGAAGCGCCGGGCGGCGAAACGGCTGGCGCTGAGGGCCACGGCGACGCCGGAGAGCAGCACCGCCACCAGGCTGGCCATATTCAGGTAACGCTCGGCCTTGCCCAGGGCGCCGCCGATCTGCCGGTTGCCGTCGCGGGCATCGAGCAGGCGCTGGTTCGCCGCCAGGCCGGGGGTGATTGATTCGCGATAGGTCGCCAGGGCGTTCGCCGGACCGCGCCACAGTTCGCGGTAGTCGACCCGGCTGCCGGGCTGGACCACGCCGGTGGCGTCGAGGTCGGCGAGGTTGATCAGCACCCGCGGGGTCAGGCTGTAGAAGTTGACGGAGCGATCCGGCTCATAGGTCAGGACCCGGGCCAGGCGCACTGTTTTCATGCCGACGTCGATGCTGTCGCCGATCTTCAGGTCCAGCGCGGTCAACAGTCGTGCTTCGACCCAGGCCTCGCCGGGTGCCGGTCCACCGCCGGCGGTTTCGGCGCCGAACGGTTCGGCGGCGCTCTTGAGTGCACCGCGCAGCGGGTAGTGTTCGTCCGCGGCCTTGATGCTCGACAGCTGGATAGCATTGTCGGTGGCGATCACGCTGGAGAACTCGACCGCCCGCGCATGTTCAAGCCCCAGGTCGCGGCCGGCCTGGATCTGTTCCGGACGGGCGCCGGAGGTGCCGTCGAGCACCAGGTCGGCGGCGAGGAATTCGGTGGCCCGCAGCAACATCGCGCCGTTCAGGCGCGCGCCGAAGTAGCCGATGGCGGTGCTGGCCGCGACCGCCACCAGCAAGGCGAAGAACAGCACCCGCAGTTCACCGGCGCGGGCATCGCGCAGGAGCTGGCGTGTGGCGAGGCTGAACAGGCGCAACAGCGGCAGGCGTGCCATCAAGGCTCCAGGGGGCCGACCAGATGGCCGGCGTCAAGACGGATCAGGCGCCGGCAGCGATGGGCCAGGCGTTCGTCGTGGGTCACCAGCACCAGGGTGGTGCCGCGTTCCTGATTGAGTTCGAAGAGCAGGTCGCTGATGCGCTCGCCGGTATGGCTGTCGAGGTTGCCGGTGGGTTCGTCGGCGAACAGTACATCGGGTTCGGCGGCAAAGGCTCGGGCGATTGCCACCCGTTGCTGCTCGCCGCCGGACAGCTGGCGTGGCGAGTGGGTCAGGCGCTGGCCCAGGCCGACCCGTTCGAGCAGGTCGCGGGCGCGTTCGCGGGCGTCGCTACGGCCGTCCAGCTCCAGGGGCAGCATGACGTTTTCCAGGGCATTGAGGCTGTCCAGCAGTTGGAAGCTCTGGAACACGAAACCGACGTGTTCGGCGCGGATCCGCGCGCGCTGGTCTTCGTCCAGTGTGCTCAGGGCCCGACCGGCCAGGGTGACTTCGCCGGCGCTGGGCAGGTCGAGGCCGGCGAGCAGGCCCAGCAGGGTCGATTTGCCCGAACCCGAGGCACCGACGATGGCCAGGCTGTCGCCCTTGTTCAATGTCAGGCTCAAGGGGTGCAGGATGGTCAGTTCACCTTCCGTGCTGGGAACCACTTTGCTAAGGTTCTGCGCGGTGAGAATACTTTCGCCCATGGAGAATCCGATGCGAGTGTGGTTTTTGAGTGCCGGCCTGGCCTTGATGTGCATGGCCCAGAACGCGGCGGCGGGTACAGTGCTGATCGTGGGCGATAGTATCAGCGCAGGTTTCGGCCTGGATACCCGCGTGGGATGGGTCGCCCTGCTGGAAAAGCGTCTGAAGACCGAGGGTTTTGCCGACCAGGTGGTCAATGCGTCCATCAGTGGCGACACCAGTGCGGGGGGCCAGGCGCGGCTGCCGGCGCTGCTTGCAGAGCATAAACCGCAGGTGGTGGTGCTCGAGTTGGGCGGCAACGATGGCCTGCGTGGGCAGCTGCCGGCGCAATTGAAACAAAATCTTGCATCGATGATCGACAAGTCCCAGGCCACGGGTGCAAAAGTGCTGTTGCTGGGGATGCAGATTCCGCCCAATTATGGTCAGCGCTACACCCAGGCCTTTGCCAAGGTCTATGGTGAGCTGGCCGAGGAAAAACACGTCGCCCTGGTGCCGTTTTTCCTCGAAGGCATCGGCGGCCATCCCGAACTGATGCAGGCTGACGGGATTCACCCGGCACCCGCGGGGCAGGGGATGTTGCTCGATAATGTCTGGCCGAGGTTGAAACCGCTGCTTTGAGCTTTTCTAGCGGCCGGCTTTGGGCTAATGTGGCGCCCCGATTTGGAGCCCCCGATGCAGCGTCCCGCCTGGTCCTTGTTTGCCTACCAACTGATCGAACCCGACGAGCAGCTCGATCTGTTCGCCTGTCAGGAAGTACGCGTGCACCTGGTCACCCGGCAGTTGGAACTCGGCGGCTCGGCCGATCGCACGCTGTGCGGCACGCTGTTGCCGGCCCAGCCGCGCTGGTCGGGGGTGGACCGCTCGATTTTCCAGGACCAGCGCCTGTGCCCCCTGTGCCGGGCGATTCTCGAGTCGCAGAAGCGCGGTACGCCGCCGATCTGGCCGGAACTGCGCTTCGAGCTCTGAGCCCCGGCAACCTGTACCGTACCTGTCTCGTTACGATTGTCCCGGCGTGGCATCTCCCTTGCAGGTGCGCTGTCGGTGTACAATTGCTGTCTATTTACTTACGTCGATCATGCGAAGGATGTCCCGGATGTTATCGCGCTTTCCCGCCGTCACCCGTTGCCTGTCTGTTGCCGCCCTCTGTGTGGCAGGTCCCGTTTCGGCCCTGGAACTGCCGCTGCCACCGCCTGGCGAGGACATCGTCGGCCAGGTCCAGGTGATCAAGGCCAAGTACGAGGACACCTTCGCTGACCTCGGGACCACCTACGACCTGGGTTATTCGGAAATGGTCGCGGCCAACCCGGGCGTCGATGCCTGGTTGCCGGGCGCGGGGACCGATATCGTCCTGCCGACCCGCTTCATCCTGCCGCCGGGCCCGCGCGAAGGCATCGTGATCAACCTGGCCGAATATCGCCTGTACTACTTCCCGAAAGGCCGGAATGTGGTCTACACCTTCCCGCTGGGGATTGGTCGCGAAGGCTGGGGTTCGCCGGTTGCCCACACCACCATTACCGCCAAGATCCCGAATCCGACCTGGACCCCGCCGGCCTCGATCAAGGCCGAGCACGCCGCCGAGGGTGATCCGCTGCCCAACGTGGTGCCGGCCGGTCCCGACAATCCGCTGGGCCCGTTCAAGTTCACCCTGGGTACGCCGGGCTATCTGATCCACGGTTCGAACATGAAGTTCGGCATCGGCACCCGCACCAGCCACGGTTGCTTCCGCATGTACAACAACAACGTGCTGGAGATGGCTGGCATGGTGCCGGTGGGCACTTCGGTGCGGATTATCAACGATGCCTACAAGTTCGGCGTGAGCGGCGGCAAGGTGTTCCTGGAAGCCCATACACCGCTGGACGACAACGGCAACCCTTCGGTGGTCGACAAGCACACCGCGGTGATCAATGCCTTGCTCAAGCGTGAAGACCTGGCGAACAACCTGCGGGTCAACTGGGATGAAGTGCGTGACGTGGTAGCGGCCGAAGATGGCCTGCCGACCGAAATCGCCGTGCCAGGTGCGCCGTCGATGGTCTCCAACGCGCCCGATCTGCAGCAGTAAGGGCGTTGTAAATGACCCGCCCGGGCCTTGAGGCCCTGGCGGGTTTTTTATGCCTGCGCGCCGACCACTTTCTGCCAGGCAAAAAAAAGCCGATCCAGTAATGGATCGGCTTGATAACAACCCCGAGGGATTATTACTTCTTGCTTGCTTTTTCGAGCATACGCAGAGCGCGCTCGTTAGCTTCGTCAGCAGTCTGTTGTGCTTTTTGAGCAGCAGCCAGAGCTTCATCAGCTTTGCGGTAGGCTTCATCAGCACGAGCCTGGGCACGAGCAGAAGCGTCTTCAGTAGCAGTCAGACGGGCTTCAGTTTCTTTGGATGCGCTGCTGCAACCAGTGGCCAGAACGGCGGCCAGGGCCAGAGCAGAGAATTTCAGAACGTTGTTCATCGTGTTCCCCTTCAAGGACTTTCTATTAATAACCATCTCCCCAGAGTGGGGATATAGTCGGCATACATACTACCCATTACTTGTAGTAAGTAAACTGACGTAACGCAAGAAGCAAAAAAAATTTTTGGAAGAGAATATTTTCAGCTAACTTTTCATCATCCTGTATAAAAAATGTGCAGCAACCGGGCGTGATTCGGGCGCTTTGGGCAAGTCCAATCTGCACTAGTGTGCCAGTCACAGGGACTGTCCACTGCTCATACACGCGTCGCGCTAGTCGCGGCGAATGACTCTTTTCTTCCACCGTCGGCAGGGCGGGGAGGCATCTTTGCCAATTGAAAAGTGACTTTAAGAAGCACTGTTCGTCTTACAACATAACATTCCGGCAATCTTCAGCCGCTGTTCAGGTTTTTCAGCGAAAGGGCCCGTTTGGCCGGGCTACCATGAGCCGGTCGGACCATATGACGAGCGTGTCTTGAGCAGGGCGGGCAGGACGCCTACTATCTGTCAGGTGCCCACTTGTTCGGGAGCTGTCGGCTCTTCTCGTTGTCCAACCAGGCACGGGGCGGCGTAGGATATTTGTGATGATTTGGCTGCTGTATCGATTTTTCGTACAGAGCTGGATGATACCTTCGTCGGAAAAACATGTAAGGTAGGGTCAGAATCCAAGACCCGCGAGGAGTAGTGATGAGCGAGGCGTTGTCCATCCACCATGACCAGGCAGGTCATCAATTCGAGACCAATGTGGACGGTCATCGTGCCTACCTGACCTATATGGACCTGGGTAAGCAGACCCTGGATATCTACCGTACCTTCGTGCCGAACGCCTTGCGCGGCCGCGGGATTGCGGCGGCGCTGACCGAACAGGCGCTGGCCTATGCCGACCAGATGGGTTACACGGTGATTCCTTCCTGCTCCTATGTCGAGCGTTACATGGAACGTCATCAGCGGCATGCCGCGAAGATCTGAGTCCACGACGCACACAAAAACGCCGGGCAATGCCCGGCGTTTTCGCGTCTGCGTGTCCGGTCAGCCGCGCTGACGCTTGGGCAACACGTCCTTGAGCTTGGCATGCATGCTGCGCAGGGTTTTTTCGGTGGCGCTCCAGTCGATGCAGGCATCGGTGATCGACACGCCGTATTGCAGGTCGGCGAGGTCTTTCGGAATCGCCTGGCAACCCCAGTTCAGGTGGCTCTCGACCATCAGGCCGATGATCGACTGGTTGCCTTCGAGGATCTGGTTGGCGACGTTCTCCATCACCAGCGGTTGCAGGGCCGGGTCCTTGTTGGAGTTGGCGTGGCTGCAATCGACCATGATGTTGGCCTTGATCTTGGCCTTGGCCAGCGCCTGTTCGCAGACCGCGACACTGACCGAGTCATAGTTCGGCTTGCCGTTGCCGCCGCGCAGGACCACGTGACCGTAGGCGTTGCCCTTGGTGGTGACGATGGACACGCCGCCTTCCTGGTTGATGCCGAGGAAGCGATGGGGGCTGGATACCGACTGCAGGGCGTTGATCGCCACGGTCAGGCCGCCGTCGGTACCGTTCTTGAAGCCCACGGCCGAGGACAGGCCCGAGGCCATTTCGCGGTGGGTCTGGGATTCGGTGGTGCGCGCGCCGATGGCCGACCAACTGATCAGATCCTGCAGGTACTGCGGCGAGATCGGGTCAAGGGCTTCGGTGGCGGTGGGCAGGCCCATTTCCGCCAGGTCCAGCAGCAGCTTGCGACCGATATGCAGGCCGTCCTGGATCTTGAAGGAGTCATCCAGGTAAGGGTCGTTGATCAGGCCCTTCCAGCCGACGGTGGTACGCGGCTTCTCGAAATACACGCGCATCACCAGGTACAGGCTGTCGGACACTTCGGCGGCCAGGACTTTCAGGCGTTCGGCGTATTCGTGGGCAGCCTTGATGTCGTGGATCGAGCAAGGCCCGATGACGACGAACAGGCGATGGTCAGTGCCATCGAGAATATTGCGGATCACCTCGCGACCTTTGGTCACGGTGCGCAGGGCGCTCTCGCTCAGGGGAATATCACGCTTGAGCTGATCGGGAGTGATCAGCGTCTCGTTGGAGGCGACGTTAAGGTCGTTGATCGGTAAATCAGCCATCGTGTTACTCGTCAGGTCACGGATGCCGGCCGCCAGCGATCCCCGCGCGGCGGAGCGCAGCAGATTTAAGCGCGTCGGGGAGCCGAACCTTAGCGCGTTAGGCGGGGGGCGGGCAATGGCCTGGCCGGTTTAATCGAGTAAAGCTCGCACATAAGGGCGCTCCAGGCTGGCTTGGGAGAAGTCGCTGGCGTGTTCGCGAACCCATTCCTGGGCGATGACTTCGATGTTTTGCCGATCTTTGCTTTGTTGCTGGCGGGTTCGCTGGTAGCGTTCGATCTGGCAGACCTGCTCGCCCATGCGCGCGCCGAACAGGGTTTGTTCGTCGACAAAGGCAATGCCCACCCGGTAGCCGTGCTTGCGTTTCAGGCACCAGGCCACGTAGCCCGGATAACAGGCGCTGGCACCGAGGCTGGGAATGCACATTTGCAACGCCGAGCCTTTGCGCCAGCCACGCGGTGAATAGCAGGAGACACCGCCCAGGCTGATGCGGTCGAGTTGGTGAAGAGAAATGCAGGAGTGCTCAAACAGGGTCAATGTGACGGGAACGTCATCGGGATGAGGAAGAAAGCGCACCATGAACAACGACTCCCTGCGTCGGTCAGTGGAAAAACTTTCCAACAGTATAGTGAAGAGCCTGGAGTTGACGGATTTTGATATCGACCGGAATCTATTGGACTTGCCAGGTGTTTCATTGCTGATATTCACCAGTGTCGGCTGTGCCTCCTGCCGTTTCGCCCGGGAGGTATTGCCGACCCTGGCCTTACCGGTCGAGCGCTTGTGCTGGATCGATGCGGGCGACAACGGCGGGGCGGTGCAGCGTTACGGGGTGTTTCATCTGCCGGCGCTGTTTGTGGTCAAGGACGCTGGTTTTCATGGAGCTGTGCAGTCACGCCTGGCCGTGAACGAGCTTGCCGACGGGGTTCGGCAGGCCTTGAGTCTTGTACCAGAGGAGTTGCCATGACAGGTTCAGCGAGCAGGCCGCGTATCGGCATTATCGGCACCGGTGCGATCGGTGGGTATTACGGTGTGATGCTGGCCCGGGCCGGCTTTGACGTGCATTTTCTGTTGCGCAGCGAGTTTTCGGCGGTGGCCGGGGACGGCTTGCGGATCGACAGTGCGGTGCACGGTGCCCTGCATTTGCAGAATGTGCAGGCCTATGCCCAGGCCGCCGACATGCCGCCCTGCGACTGGTTGCTGGTGGGCGCCAAGACCACCAGCAACGCCAGTCTCGCGCCGCTGATTGCCCAGGCCGCGGCACCGGGGGCGAAGGTGCTGGTGCTGCAGAACGGCCTCGATGTGGAGGATGAACTGCGTGCGCTGTTGCCCGAGTCCCTGCATCTGTTGGGCGGGCTGTGCTTTATCTGCGTGCACCGTGCCGGCCCCGGGACCATCGTGCACCAGGCCCTCGGCGCGGTGAACATCGGTTATCACAGTGGTCCGTTGCTCGATGATGCGACGGCTCGCCAGGCCCTGGTCGAAGAGGGCGCCGCTCTGTTCCATGCCGCGGGCATCGAGTCCCAGGCCATGGCCAACCTGCAGCAGGCGCGCTGGCAGAAGCTGGTGTGGAACGTGCCTTACAACGGTCTATCGGTGTTGTTGCGGGCCAGCACCACGCCGTTGATGAGCGATGACAGCAGCCGCGAACTGGTCCGGGCGCTGATGGCCGAGGTGGTGCAAGGCGCCCAGGCCTGCGGTCATGAGCTGCCGGCCGGCTACGCCGAGCACCTGTTCAAGGTGACGGAAAAGATGCCGGACTATTGGCCGAGCATGTACCACGACTTTGTCCATAAGCGGGCGCTTGAATTGGACGCCGTCTATGGGCGTCCGCTGGCCGCGGCAAGTGCCGCCGGTTGCGAGTTGCCGAAGATCCGAGCCCTGTACCAGGCCCTGGCCTTTATCGACGCGAACAATCGCCAGGATTGAATGCGCTCCTGTAGGAGTCGGGCTTGCCCGCGAAGAGGCCCTTGAGCCTTGCGTCGATCATGCGGCCCTCTTCGCGGGCAAGCCACGCTCCTACAGGTTTCAGGTGTTTTCAAGATCGGGTTTCTTCAAGGATGAGCAGCGGGGCCGGCCCGACCAGCCGTGCTCCGAGGTCTGCGGGGCGCTGCTAAGCTCAACTGAACTCCGCCATTCTGGCAGTCGAGGAGGCCCCATGATCCGTTCGATGTTGTACGCCACCGACCTCGGTCTGTATGCGCCTTATGTCATGCAGCATGCCCTCGAGTTGGCGCGGACGTTCAAGGCCGATTTGTATGTGGTGCACGCCGTCGAGCCGATGGGGTTGTTCGCCGAGTCGGTGTTGCAGAGCTACCTGGATGAGCAGGCATTGAACGAATTTCACAGCCAGGGTCTTAACACCGTGATGGCGACCATTGAGCAGCGGGTGCTCGACAGCTTTCGCGAGGAGTGTGCCGACGGGCTGCAGGACCTGAGCATGATCCAGTCGATCAAGGTGCTCCAGGGCGATCCTTCGCAGGTCATTCTCGAACAGGCCCGGGCTCTCTCGGTGGACCTGTTGATCGTCGGCAGCCATAGCCATGGTACTGGTAGCGAGGCGCATTTGGGGCGCACCGCCGCGCGGGTCCTGCAGTTGGCCCAGGTGCCGGTTTACCTGGTGCCGCTGTTGCAACGCCGTCGCTATGGCGATGTCTGAGTCGGAAAGTCAGGGTTTTGATAAAAAAGTTCTAGATTTATTCTTCAAACCATTCATATAGTTATATATCGCCGCTGTTACTGCGGCGTTTACCTGCTTTGAGGGATACATATGAAGCTTCAACAACTGCGCTACATCTGGGAAGTGGCGCACCACGACCTCAACGTTTCCGCGACCGCGCAAAGCCTTTACACCTCTCAGCCGGGTATCAGCAAACAGATCCGCCTCCTCGAAGACGAGCTGGGTGTCGAAGTCTTCGCCCGTAGCGGCAAGCACCTGACCCGCGTCACGCCCGCCGGTGAACGTATCATCACCACGGCCGGCGAGATCCTGCGCAAGGTCGAGAGCATCAAGCAGATCGCCCAGGAATTCTCCAACGAGAAGAAAGGCACCCTGTCGATCGCCACCACCCACACCCAGGCGCGTTATGCCTTGCCGCCGGTGATCAGCAGCTTTATCAAGCAATACCCGGACGTGGCCCTGCACATGCATCAGGGCTCGCCGATGCAGATCGCCGAGATGGCCGCCGACGGTACCGTGGATTTCGCCATTGCCACCGAAGCCCTGGAGCTGTTCGGCGATCTGGTGATGATGCCGTGCTATCGCTGGAACCGTTGCGTGGTCGTGCCCCAGGGCCACCCACTGACCAAGCTGCCGAAGCTGACCCTGGAAACTCTGGCCGAATACCCGATCGTCACCTACGTGTTCGGTTTCACCGGGCGTTCCAAGCTGGACGAGGCCTTCAGCCATCGCGGCCTGACCCCCAAGGTGGTGTTCACCGCGGCGGACGCCGACGTGATCAAGACCTATGTCCGCCTGGGCCTGGGCGTTGGTATCGTCGCCAAGATGGCGGTGGACCCGGTACTCGACAAGGACCTGGTGGTGCTCGATGCCAGCGAGTTGTTCGAGTCCAGCGTGACCAAGATCGGTTTCCGTCGCGGCACTTTCCTGCGCGGTTTCATGTGCGACTTCATCGAGAAGTTTGCGCCGCACCTGACCCGTGAGGTCATGGCCAAGGCCATCCAGTGCCACAACAAGCAGGAACTGGAAGAGCTGTTCGATGGTGTCGAGCTGCCGGTGCACTGAGTCGCCCGAACATGAAAAAGCCCCGACTGGTTCGGGGCTTTTTTGTGCCCGCTGTCAGGCGCTTGAGGCACATAAACTGTGGGAGCGGAGCTTGTCGGATCGCCGTACCGCCGCGAAGCTTTTGGCGGCCTCAAGGGCCTATTCGCGGGCAAGCTCCGCTCCCACAGGTTTTGCGCTGTTCAGGACTCCTCAGATCTTGGCGATCAGATTGCCCGAGTGCAGGCCGCATTCCTTCTGCGTGGCTTCCTCCCACCACCAGCGGCCTTCGCGTTCGTGCTGGTTCGGCAGCACCGGACGGGTGCAGGGCTCGCAGCCGATGCTGATAAAGCCGCGCTCATGCAGGCTGTTGTAGGGCAGTTCGAGCATGCGGATATAACCCCAGATCTCTTCGCTGCTCATCTGTGCCAACGGGTTGAACTTGTACAGGGTGCGTTCCGGGGTGGAGAAGGCGCTGTCGATTTCCAGTGCCGCCACCTGGCTGCGGGTGCCCGGGCTCTGGTCGCGACGCTGGCCGGTGGCCCAGGCGCTGACGCCGGACAACTTGCGGCGCAGCGGCGCGATCTTGCGGATACCGCAGCATTCGCCGTGGTTGTCCTTGTAGAAGCTGAACAGGCCCTTGGCCTTGACGAACGGCTCGAGCTCATTGTGATCCGGGGAGATCAGCTCGATATCGATCTTGTAGTGCTCGCGCACCTGATCGATAAAGCGGTAGGTCTCCGGGTGCAGGCGACCGGTGTCGAGGCTGAAGACCTTGACGTTCTTGTTCAGTTTCCAGGCCATGTCCACCAGCACCACGTCTTCCGCGCCGCTGAAAGATATCCACAGGTCATCGCCAAACTGGGAAAAGGCCAGCTTGAGAATGTCCTGGGCGGACTTGTTAGCGTATGTCGCGGCGAGTTCTGCGACGTCGAACGGTTGGCTCATCAGGCGGTTCCTACAGTCAGTGGCGCTTTGCGCTCGAATAGGTGAATAGTAACAAAATCCTTCGGCGCCGGCCCCATGCTCAAGCACGATCCCTTGCGGGCACAGGCTTCAGAGGCTTTGCAGGGTGTCGAGCAAGACCTTCACCTTGGTGATGGACTCCTGGTATTCCGCCTGCCAGTCGGAATCGGCGACGATGCCGCCGCCGCCCCAGCAACTGACCTGGCCATCCTTGACCAGAAGGCTGCGGATGGCGATGGAGCTGTCCATCTCGCCGCGCACATCCAGGTACAGCAGCGAACCGCAATACAGCGCCCGTCGGGTCGGTTCCAGCTCGTCGATGATCTGCATGGCGCGGATCTTCGGCGCGCCGGTGATCGAGCCGCCGGGAAAGCTGCCGGCGATCAGGTCGAGGGCGTCGCGGTCGTCGGCCAGGGTCCCGGTCACGCTGCTCACCAGATGGTGCACGTTGGGGTAACTCTCCAGGCTGAACAGTTCCGGGACCCGTACCGAACCGATACGGCAGGTGCGCCCCAGATCGTTGCGCAGCAGGTCGACGATCATCAGGTTTTCCGCGCGGTCCTTGCTGCTGGCCAGCAGTTCGGCGGCGTTGGCCGCGTCTTCAGCCGCGTCGCGGCCGCGTGGGCGGGTGCCCTTGATCGGGCGTGTCTCGACCTGGCCCTGGCTCACCTTGACGAAGCGCTCCGGTGACAGGCTCAGCACCGCGCCGTGGTCGGGCAGGCTCTGGAAGCCGGAGAAGGGTGTCGGGCAGGCGGCGCGCAAGGCGCAATAAGCGACCCACGGATCGCCCTGGCAGTCAGCCCGGAAGCGCTGGGCGAAGTTGACCTGATAGCAGTCACCGGCCTGGATATAGTGCTGGATACGTTCGAAGGCCTGGCGGTAGGCGTCGGCCGTGAGGTCCGCGGTCATCGGGCCCTTGAGCTGGAATTCGTTGCTGTCCCGGGCGGCCGGCTGGCCGAACAGCTGGATCAGCCGTTCGCGCTCGGCGACTTCGACGCTGGGATGGAACACCAATTGGCTGCTGCCTTGCTGGTGATCGCTGATCAGCGCCCAGGCATACAGGCCGAAACGCGCATCGGGCAGTTGCAGGTCGTCCCGCGCCTGATTGGGCAGGTGTTCCAGGTGGCGGCCGAAGTCGTAGCTCAGGTAGCCGATCAGGCCGCCGGCAAACGGCAGTTCGCACGCCGCCGGAAGTTGTGCTTCGCCCAGGCGCGCCAGGTTGTCCCGCAGGCGTTGCAGGAACGCCGCGCCACGCTCGTCCGGCAACACCGCCAGTTGCTCCAGCGGCCAGGCGCTGAGCAGGTCGTAACGCCCGCGCTCGGCCTCGGGCCGGCCGCTGTCGAGCAATACGGCGCCGGGCGCATGGCGGATCGCCGCGAAGTAATGGGCGGGATTGGCATGGTAGGGCAACGGATGTACGGTGCAGGTCAACATGGGGGGCGGGTCAGCCATGGGAGCGCGGTGCGCGATTGTAGTCTCCTGTAGGCGTTGCTCCTAGGGGCATGTCGCTGGATGGAGATTGCCTTGTAGGATCTGTCGTTGTGCAGTGGATCAGTTGTTGAGTGCCGGCACATGGCCGAACAGTTCCTGGACAAAACGCACCCGTGCCTCCGGCGTCTCGGTGATGCCCGCGGCGGCCAGTTCCGCCAGGTGGGCCTCCACGGCATGGGTCCGGTGGGTCAGCCCGCAGTCGTTGGCGATCTGGATATTCAGGCCGGGGCGGGCATTGAGTTCGAGGATCAGCGGGCCCTTGTCCTGGTCCAGGACCATGTCCACGCCGATATAACCCAGGCCGCAGAGTTCATGGCAGCCGGCCGCCAGTTGCATGAAGGCGTCCCAGTTGGGCAATTGCACGCCATCCACCGGATGGGTGGTGTCCGGGTGCTTGCGGATGATGTTGTTCAGCCAGGTGCCGCGCAGGGTGATCCCGGTCGCCAGGTCCACGCCCACGCCAATGGCACCCTGATGCAGGTTGGCCTTGCCATGGGACTGGCGGGTCGGCAGGCGCAGCATGGCCATTACCGGGTAGCCCATCAGTACGATGACGCGGATGTCCGGCACGCCTTCGTAGCTGATGCTCTTGAAGATCGGGTCGGGGGTGACCCGGTATTCGATCAGCGCGCGGTCGCGGTGCCCGCCCAGGGAATACAGGCCGGTCAGGATGCTGGAAATCTGGTGCTCGATTTCCCCGTGGCTGATCAGGCGTCCGGAGATCGAGCGATAGTGGCCCTCGAAACGGTCGGCGATCACCAGGATACCGTCGCCGCCCGCGCCCTGGGCCGGCTTGATAACGAAATCACGGCGCCCGTCGATGATCGCTTCCAGGTGGTCGATTTCCTTTTCCGTGGAGATCACCCCGTACATTTCCGGCACCTGGATGCCGGCGACGATGGCCCGCTCCTTGGTGATGATCTTGTCGTCGACGATGGGGTAGAGGCTGCGCTTGTTGTACTTGAGCACATAGTCCGCGTTGCGCCGGTTGATCCCCATGATGCCCCGGGCCTCCAGGGCTTTCCAGGTTTTCCACAGGCCGAACATCAGGCGTTTTCCTTGAGGAACGCCTTGAAGCGCAGCAGTTCGGTCAGGCGGTAACCGCGATAGCGACCCATTGCCAGCATGAAGCCCACCAGGATCAGCAGGATCGCCGGGAAGGTGAAGACGAAGTAGATCAGCTCCGGCACGGTCATGATCAGGTGCGCCAGGGAGGCCGCGAACAGCGTGCCGATGGCGACTTTCAGGGCATGATTGGCGCCGCGCTCTTCCCAGGTGATGGACAGGCGCTCGATGGTCATGGTCAGGATCACCATCGGGAACAGTGCCACCGACAAGCCACGTTCCAGGCCCAGCTTGTGGCTGAACAGGCTGATGGCGGCGATCAGCACCACGACGAAGGTCAGTACCACCGACAGCCGTGGCAGCATCTGCAACTTCAGGTGTTCCAGGTAGGAGCGCAGCGACAGCCCGAGGGCGGTAATGATGGTGAACAGCACGATGCCGAAGCCCAACTGGGTTTCACGGAAGGCCAGGGCGATCAGCACCGGGGTGAAGGTGCCGAGGGTCTGCAGGCCGATCAGGTTGCGCAGGATCAGGATCACCAGCACGCCGATGGGGATCATCACCATGATCATGAAGGTCTGCTGGGTTTGCAGCGGCAGGCCATAGAGCGAATATTCGAGGAAGTTGGCGTCGGAGTTCTCGTCGGTCAGCTTGGCCAGGCGGATCGCGTTCATCTCGCTGTTGTTCAGGCTGAAGGTGACGCCGGCCTTCTTGCCGCCCTCGACGCTGATCAGGTTGTCGGCGCCGGTCCACCAGAGCAGGCGGTCGGACGGCAGGCCCTGTTCACCGGTGTCCGGGTTGAAATACAGCCAGTCCGTGCCATTGAAGCTGCGCAGCCAGAGTTCCGGGGTCTGCGGTTGATCGGCCACCAGGCGCAGGGTGTGGGCGCGTTCCATCGGCACATGGGCGATGGACAGCAGCAGTTCGATGATCTGCGCCTTGTGCGGGGTCGACGGATCGCCGGCCAGCAGCAGCTTGACGTTGTCGTCGCCGAGGTTGTTGACCCGCTTGATGGTTTCGCCGATGAAGGTCTCGACGTCCGCCGAGTGCTGGCGGATCGGCGCGAGCAAGGCGTCCGCGGCGATTTTCTCCGGCCCCTCGATCGCCATGCTGTCGCGGAAGGTCGGACCTTTGACCTTGGGTTTCTCGCCGGTATAGCGCTTGGTCAGCACCAGGCGGTAATACAGCGTCTGCTTACCGCTGACCTTGCGTGCCGACCAGGTCACCTTGCGGTTGCCGTCGGCGCGGTTGACGCTCACCCCGTAGTTGTTGGAGATGAAGCTCTCGTTGAGGCTGACGTAGTCGCGGCTCAGGGGCGGCACGAACATCTGGATCTTCACCGGTTCCTTGGTGCTGGCGACGAACTCGACCTTGGCGTCGATGTTCCACAAGTCGTCCGTGGCATCCTCGGTGACGGGAATCCCCAGCACGAAAATCTGATAGGCCGTGACCGAAGCACCCAGCAACACCAGTACGGTGATGAGGATTTTCAGGTGAAGGGTGAGAGAACGCATTCGGATTACTCGGCGGTTTGTGCGTCGTGGCTGCAGGCGGGTTTGCCGGCAGCGTACTTAAGACTGGGGTCGACCAGCGCATCGAAGCGCTTGAGGGCTTCGGAGCCGATCAACAGCGGGTATTGGAAGCTGCTGCGGTCGGTCAAGTTCACTTCTATGCTGCGCAAGGCGCTGCCCATGCAGATTTCCAGGGTGATCACCGGGCGCGCGGTATAGGCGTTGCCCTCGTCCGGGTCATAGTCGCCGGCACGGCGCTTGATCTTGCTGACGCGGGCCAGGGGCAGTTCGATCGGATGCGAGTGGGCGGCGTCGATCGCCAGGTAGAAGCGCACCCAGCTTTCACCGTTGCGTTTGAACCGGTGGATGTCGCGGGCACTGAGGGAAGCGGTCTTGGCACCGGTGTCGAGCTTGGCCGGCACTTGCAGGTCGATCCCGGCCAGTTGCGCGTACTCGTTCAGGCCGTACACCGTCTTCTCGGTCGCGAGGCTGATGCCAGGCAGACAAAACAGGCAGAGAAGCAGTAGGGAGAAAGGCGTGAGTCTCATAAATCCTGGCGCGTATCGGGCAATCTTGATTCAAGGGGACTGGCAATATCGCGCAAGCATCCTCGTACGTCTGTCAGGAAAATATGACAGTCAGCGCATCGGCGGAAGCGCGCGGCATTCTAGCATGCTGGACTTGTCGCGCCAGCGCCGGACGCCTCCCTCGTCGGATAGGTCGAGGTTTGTTCCTTGAAGCGCGCTGTTTCAGTGCTTCTTAGACTATTGTCGACAATACCAATTAATTCTTTGACTGATTTGCTGATATTGGCTAGTTTTAGCGCCATTGATGGATAAGGTGTCGACAATATGTTGCATGAGCTGGAGCCACCCGCGATTGCCCAGGACGATTCGGAAACCTTGTCCGAGAACGTCTTCCGGCGCATTCAGGCGGCGATCGTCAAGGGTGAAATCGCCCCCGGCAGCAAGATTTCCGAGCCGGAGCTGGCCCGCACCTACGGCATCAGTCGCGGCCCGCTGCGCGAGGCCATTCACCGTCTGGAGGGCCAGCGCCTGCTGGTGCGCGTACCCCATGTCGGGGCGCGGGTGGTGTCCCTCAGCCAGGCCGAGTTGATCGAACTCTACGAAATCCGCGAGTCCCTCGAAGGCATGGCCTGTCGCCTGGCGGCCGAGCGCATGACGGCCGAGGAAATCGAGGAGTTGAGAGAGGTTCTCAATACCCATGAGCGCGACGCGGCGTTCCAGGCCGGGGTCGGTTATTACCAGCAGGAAGGCGATTTCGACTTTCACTACCGGATCATCCAGGGCGCGGGCAACCGCACCCTGACCCAGATGCTCTGCGGCGAGCTGTATCAGTTGGTGCGCATGTACCGCATCCAGTTTTCAGTCACTCCCAATCGGCCACGCCAGGCGTTCGCCGAGCACCACCGGATTCTCGACGCCATCGCCGAGCGCGATGGCGAATTGGCCGAACTGCTGATGCGCCGCCATATCGGCGCGTCGAAACGCAATATCGCGCGTCACTACCAGGACGCCGTCCAACCGACAGCTACGAAGCGAGGTGAGTCATGAGTCAGGGTTCCAACAAGAGCACGCCCGGTCAGCGTTTCCGCGATGCGGTCGCCAGCGAACAGCCCTTGCAGGTGGTCGGCGCGATCAACGCCAACCATGCCTTGCTGGCCAAGCGCGCCGGCTTCAAGGCCATCTACCTGTCCGGTGGCGGTGTCGCGGCCGGCTCCCTCGGGGTGCCGGACCTGGGCATCACCGGCCTGGATGACGTGCTCACCGATGTACGGCGGATCACCGATGTCTGCGACCTGCCGTTGCTGGTGGATGTCGACACCGGCTTCGGGGCCTCGGCGTTCAACGTGGCGCGCACGGTCAAGTCGATGATCAAGTTCGGCGCGGCGGCGATCCATATCGAAGACCAGGTCGGCGCCAAGCGTTGCGGCCATCGGCCGAACAAGGAAATCGTCACCCTGCAGGAAATGGTCGACCGTATCAAGGCGGCGGTGGATGCCCGTACCGACGACAGCTTCGTGATCATGGCGCGTACCGATGCCCTGGCCGTGGAAGGCCTGGAGTCGGCCCTGGAACGTGCCGCCGCGTGTATCGAGGCCGGTGCCGACATGGTCTTTCCGGAAGCCATCACCGAACTTGAGATGTACAAGCTGTTCGCCAGCCGCGTGAAGGCGCCGATCCTGGCCAATATCACCGAGTTCGGTGCGACGCCGCTGTTCACCACCGAACAACTGAAGTCCGCCGACGTGTCCCTGGTGCTGTACCCGCTCTCGGCGTTCCGTGCGATGAACAAGGCGGCGGAAAACGTCTACACCGCGATTCGCCGCGACGGCACCCAGGCTAATGTGATCGACACCATGCAGACCCGCATGGAGCTTTACGATCGTATCGATTACCACACCTTCGAGCAGAAGCTCGATGCGTTGTTTGCCCAGAAGAAGGGCTGAGACCTGACTACCCTGACTTGCCGGGTCCCTAATAAATTCAAGAATTGGAGAGAGCAATGGCTGAAGCAAAAGTACTGAGCGGTGCCGGCCTGCGTGGCCAGGTCGCCGGGCAAACCGCCTTGTCCACCGTCGGCCAGGCCGGTGCCGGCCTGACCTACCGTGGCTACGACGTGCGTGAACTGGCCGCCGAGGCGCGTTTCGAAGAGGTCGCCTACCTGCTGCTGTACGGCGAGCTGCCGAATGCCACCGAACTGGCGGCCTACATGGGCAAGTTGCAGACCCTGCGCGACCTGCCCCAGGCACTGAAAGAAGTGCTCGAGCGGATTCCCGCTGATGCCCACCCGATGGACGTGATGCGCACCGGCTGTTCCTTCCTCGGCAATATCGAGCCCGAAGGCGACTTCGCCCGCCAGCATGAAGCCACCGACCGGCTGCTGGCCGCGTTCCCGGCGATCATGTGCTACTGGTATCGCTTCAGCCACGAAGGCAAGCGCATCGACTGCGTGACCGACGAGGCTTCCATTGGCGGGCATTTCCTGCACCTGCTGCATGGCAAGGCGCCAAGCGAGTTGCACCGCAAGGTGATGGACGTGTCGCTGATCCTCTACGCGGAGCACGAGTTCAACGCCTCGACCTTTACCGCACGGGTCTGTGCCTCGACCCTGTCCGACCTGTTTTCCTGCATCACCGCCGCCATCGGTTCCCTGCGCGGCCCGCTGCACGGCGGTGCCAACGAGGCGGCGATGGAAATGATCGAGCGTTTCAGCTCGCCCCAGGAGGCCGTCGAAGGCACCCTCGGCATGCTGGCGCGCAAGGACAAGATCATGGGCTTTGGCCATGCGATCTACAAAGACAGCGACCCGCGTAATGAAGTGATCAAGGGCTGGTCGAAGAAACTCGCCGATGAAGTCGGTGACACCGTGCTGTTCCCGGTCTCCGAAGCCATCGACAAGACCATGTGGGAGCAGAAGAAACTCTTCCCCAACGCCGACTTCTACCATGCCTCGGCGTATCACTTCATGGGCATCCCGACCAAGTTGTTCACGCCGATCTTCGTCTGCTCGCGCCTGACCGGCTGGGCCGCGCATGTGTTCGAGCAGCGTGGCAACAACCGCATTATCCGTCCGAGCGCCGAGTACATCGGCGTCGAACAGCGCAAGTTCGTGCCAATCGAGCGTCGCTGAAATAATCGAGTCCCAGACCATGAATAGCCAATACCGTAAACCGCTGCCCGGCAGCCACCTGGATTTCTTCGACGCCCGTGCGGCGGTCGATGCCATCCAGCCCGGGGCTTACGCGACCCTGCCTTACACCTCCCGGGTACTCGCCGAGAACCTGGTCCGTCGTTGCGACCCGGCGACGCTGACCGATTCCCTGAAGCAACTGATCGAGCGCAAGCGCGACCTGGACTTCCCCTGGTTCCCGGCCCGGGTGGTCTGCCATGACATTCTCGGCCAGACCGCCCTGGTCGACCTGGCCGGCCTGCGTGATGCCATCGCTTCCCAGGGCGGCGATCCGGCCCAGGTCAACCCGGTGGTGCCGACCCAACTGATCGTCGACCACTCGCTGGCGGTGGAATGCGGCGGTTTCGACCCGGACGCCTTCACCAAGAACCGCGCCATCGAAGACCGTCGCAACGAAGACCGTTTCCACTTTATCGACTGGACCAAGAAGGCCTTCAAGAACGTCGATGTGATCCCGCCCGGCAACGGCATCATGCACCAGATCAACCTGGAGAAAATGTCCCCGGTGATCCAGGCGCGGGACGGCGTGGCCTTCCCCGACACCTGTGTCGGCACAGACAGCCACACCCCTCACGTCGATGCGCTGGGGGTGATCGCCATCGGTGTCGGCGGCCTCGAAGCCGAGAGCGTGATGCTCGGCCGGGCCTCCTGGATGCGCCTGCCGGAAAGCGTCGGCGTCGAACTGACCGGCAAGCTGCAACCGGGCATCACCGCCACCGACATGGTGCTGGCGCTGACCGAGTTCCTGCGCAAGCAGAAAGTGGTCGGTGCCTGGTTGGAGTTCTTTGGCGAAGGCGCCTCGGCGCTGACCCTGGGCGACCGCGCGACCATTTCCAATATGGCCCCGGAGTACGGCGCCACGGCGGCGATGTTCTATATCGACCAGCAGACCATCGACTACCTGAAACTCACCGGGCGTGAAGACGAGCAGGTCAAGCTGGTGGAAACCTACGCCCGCCACACCGGGCTCTGGGCCGACAGCCTGAAAGGCGCGGACTACGAGCGTGGTTTGAGCTTCGACCTGTCCTCGGTGGTGCGCAATATGGCCGGTCCGAGCAACCCCCATGCCCGCGTCGCCACCAGCGACCTGGCGGCCAAGGGTATTGCCGGCCAGTGGGACGATGTGCCGGGGCAGATGCCCGACGGCGCGGTGATCATCGCCGCCATCACCAGTTGCACCAACACCAGCAACCCGCGCAATGTGATCGCCGCCGGCCTGATGGCGCGCAACGCCAACAAGCTCGGCCTGACCCGCAAGCCCTGGGTCAAGTCGTCCCTGGCGCCGGGTTCCAAGACCGTGGCACTGTACCTGGATGAAGCCGGGCTGACCAAGGAGCTGGAACAGCTGGGCTTTGGTGTCGTGGCCTTTGCCTGCACCACCTGCAACGGCATGTCCGGTGCGCTGGACCCGGCGATCCAGCAGGAAATCATCGACCGTGATCTCTATGCCACGGCCGTGTTGTCCGGTAACCGTAACTTCGATGGACGTATCCATCCCTACGCCAAGCAGGCCTTCCTGGCATCGCCGCCGCTGGTGGTGGCCTATGCCATCGCCGGGACCATCCGTTTCGATATCGAGAAGGATGTGTTGGGCCTGGACGCCGACGGCAAGGAAATCCGCCTCAAGGACATCTGGCCGAGCGACGAAGAGATCGACGCGGTGGTCAAGGCCTCGGTGAAGCCGGAGCAGTTCCGCAAGGTCTACATTCCGATGTTCGCCATTCACGAAGACACCGGTCCCAAGGTCACGCCGCTGTACGACTGGCGGCCGATGAGCACCTATATCCGCCGTCCGCCGTACTGGGAAGGCGCCCTGGCCGGTGCGCGACCGCTCAAGGGCATGCGCCCGCTGGCGGTGCTGCCGGACAACATCACCACCGACCACCTGTCGCCGTCCAACGCCATCATGCTCGATAGCGCGGCCGGTGAGTACCTGGAGAAAATGGGCCTGCCGGAAGAGGACTTCAACTCCTACGCGACCCACAGGGGGGATCACCTCACCGCGCAGCGCGCGACCTTCGCCAACCCGAAGCTGTTCAACGAAATGGTCGTGGAAAACGGCAAGGTCAAGCAGGGTTCCCTGGCGCGGGTCGAGCCCGAAGGGCAGGTCATGCGCATGTGGGAAGCTATCGAAACCTACATGGAGCGCAAGCAGCCGCTGATCATCATCGCCGGTGCCGACTACGGCCAGGGCTCGTCCCGTGACTGGGCGGCCAAGGGCGTGCGGCTGGCTGGGGTCGAGGCGATTGCCGCCGAAGGCTTCGAGCGTATCCATCGCACCAACCTGGTGGGCATGGGCGTGTTGCCGCTGGAATTCCTGCCTGGGACCGACCGCAAGACCCTTGGCATCGACGGCACCGAGACCTTCGATGTGATCGGTGAGCGCACGCCCCGTAACACCCTGACCCTGGTGATCAATCGCCATAACGGCGAGTGTCTTGAAGTGCCGGTGACCTGCCGCCTCGACACCGCTGAAGAGGTCTCGATCTATGAGGCCGGTGGTGTCTTGCAGCGTTTTGCCCAGGACTTCCTTCAATCGGCCACGGTGGGTTGAAGGCGTTGCCGGGGCGGCAGTTGAAGCCCCGGCCTTGTTCATGACAGGTCGGCCTGCCAGTGATTGCAGCGCAAGATTCAGCGCCGCCATCGCCAGCAAGCCGGCTCCTACAGATGTGTGTTTTGCCGCGAAACAGCGTCGCGTCCAGACTCAGCAGGAGATTTCATGGCCCACGTAGCGCAAATCAAGATCCCCGCCACCTATATGCGCGGCGGCACCAGCAAGGGGGTGTTCTTCAACCTCAGCGACCTGCCCGAAGCGGCGCAATTGCCCGGTGCGGTGCGGGATGCGTTGTTGTTGCGGGTGATCGGCAGCCCCGACCCCTATGAGAAGCAGATCGACGGCATGGGCGGGGCGACCTCCAGCACCAGCAAGACGGTGATCCTGTCCAAGAGCATCAAGGCCGAGCACGACGTCGACTACCTGTTTGGTCAGGTCTCCATCGACAAGCCGTTTATCGACTGGAGCGGCAACTGCGGCAACCTGTCGGCGGCGGTCGGTTCGTTCGCCATCAGCGCCGGTCTGGTGGATGCCGGGCGGATCCCGCGCAATGGCGTGGCGGTGGTGCGGATCTGGCAGGTGAATATCGGCAAGACCATCATCGCCCATGTGCCGATCACCGAGGGCCAGGTGCAGGAAACCGGTGACTTCGAGCTCGACGGCGTGACCTTTCCGGCCGCCGAAGTGCAGCTTGAATTCATGGACCCGGCGGCCGAGGAGGAGGGCGCCGGCGGTTCGATGTTCCCCACCGGCAATCTGGTGGACGACCTGGAAGTACCGGGTGTCGGTACCTTCAAGGCGACCATGATCAATGCCGGGATTCCGACGATCTTCGTCAATGCGGCGGATATCGGCTACACCGGTACTGAGTTGCAGGGCGATATCAACAGCGATCCCAAGGCCCTGGCGATGTTCGAGACGATCCGGGCCTACGGTGCCGTGCGCATGGGCCTGATCCGGCATATCGATGAGGCGGCGACCCGTCAGCACACGCCGAAGGTGGCGTTTGTCGCGGCACCCGCGAGCTATACCGCGTCGAGTGGCAAGCCGGTGGCGGTGGCCGATCTGGACCTGTTGGTGCGAGCCTTGTCCATGGGCAAGCTGCACCATGCGATGATGGGCACGGCGGCGGTGGCCATCGGTACCGCGGCGGCAATTCCCGGCACCCTGGTGAACCTGGCGGCGGGCGGTGGCGAGCGCAGTGCGGTGCGTTTCGGTCATCCGTCGGGTGCCTTGCGGGTTGGGGCGCAGGCTTCCCAGGTCAACGGTGAATGGACCGTGGTCAAGGCCATCATGAGCCGCAGTGCGCGGGTCCTGATGGAAGGCTGGGTACGTGTGCCGGGTGATGCTTTTTGAGCTGAACCACCCTCGGAGTGAAGCAAAGATGAGCGCCAACGTTGATCTGAACAACCGTCCCGATTACGACCAGGTCCTGCAGGATATCGCCGACTATGTGCTCGACTATCAGGTCGAGTCCGCGGAGGCGCTGGATACCGCGCGCAACTGCCTGATGGATACCCTCGGCTGCGGTCTGTTGGCCCTGCGCTTTCCCGAGTGCACCAAGCACCTCGGGCCGCTGGTCGAGGGCACCATCGTGCCGTTCGGCTCGCGTGTGCCGGGGACGAGCTTTCGCCTCGATCCGGTCAAGGCGGCCTGGGATATTGGCTGTATCGTCCGTTGGCTCGACTACAACGACACCTGGCTGGCGGCCGAGTGGGGTCATCCTTCGGACAACCTCGGCGGGATTCTCGCGGTGGCCGATCATCTGTCGCAGAAGCGTGTGGCCAATGGTGAGGCACCGCTGAGCATGCGGGTGGTGCTGGAGGCGATGATCATGGCCCACGAGATCCAGGGCGTGATTGCCCTGGAAAACTCTTTCAATCGGGTCGGTCTTGATCATGTGCTGCTGGTGAAAGTCGCCTCCACCGCGCTCACCGCCAAACTGATGGGGGCCAGCCGTGAACAACTGCTGGCGGCGCTGTCCCATGCCTTTGTCGATGGCCAGGCGCTGCGCACCTATCGTCACGCGCCGAATGCCGGTTCGCGTAAATCCTGGGCGGCGGGCGATGCCACCAGTCGTGGCGTACGCCTGGCGGATATCGCCCTGCGCGGGGAAATGGGCATTCCCGGGGTGTTGAGCGCGCCACAATGGGGCTTCTACGATGTGCTGTTCAGCCATACCAGCAAGGACCTGGCGCTCAAGCCCGAAGACAAGCGCACCTTCAGCCTTTCCCAGCCGTATGGCAGCTATGTCATGGAAAATGTGCTTTTCAAGATCAGTTTTCCCGCCGAGTTCCATGCCCAGACGGCCTGTGAGGCGGCGGTGACGCTGCACCCGCAGGTCAGGAGCCGCCTGGGGGAGATCGACCGGATCGTGATCACCACCCATGAATCGGCGATCCGCATTATTTCCAAGGTCGGCAAGCTGGCCAATGCCGCCGACCGCGACCACTGTCTGCAGTACATGACGGCGGTGCCGCTGGCCTTCGGCAATCTGGTAGCCGAGCACTACGAGGACGATTTCCACGCGGCCCATCCGATCATCGATGTGTTGCGCGAGAAGATGGTGATCGTTGAAGACCCGCGCTACACCCGTGAATACCTGGAGGCCGACAAGCGTTCGATCGCCAATGGGGTGCAGGTGTTTTTCAAGGATGGGACCAGTACCGCGCAGGTGGTGGTGGAATACCCGATCGGCCATCGTCGGCGCCGGGCCGAGGGTATTGCGTTGCTGGAAGACAAGTTCAAGGCCAATCTGGCGACGCGCTTTACCGCCCAGCGCAGTGCCGAAATCCTCGCCCTGTGCAAGGATCCGGCGCGCCTGGAGACGACGCCGGTGCATCGGTTTGTCGATCTGTTCGTGATCTAGGTGCTTTACTTGAAGCGCCGCTCCACACCTTTCTCCACAAGAATCTTCGCCGAAATCTCTTCCACCGAGAAATGCGTGGAGTTGATATGGGCGATGTTCTCGCGGCGAAACAGGTTTTCCACCTCGCGCACTTCGAATTCGCACTGGGCATAGCTGGAATAACGACTGTTGGGCTTGCGCTCGTTGCGGATCGCGGTGAGACGGTCCGGGTCGATGGTCAGGCCGAACAGCTTGTGCTGGTGGGCGCGCAGGGCGGCCGGCAGTTGCAGGCGTTCCATATCGTCCTCGGTCAGCGGGTAGTTGGCCGCGCGGATGCCGAATTGCATCGCCATGTACAAACAGGTCGGGGTCTTGCCGCAACGCGACACACCCACCAGGATCAGGTCGGCCTTGTCGTAATAGTGGGTGCGGGCACCGTCGTCGTTGTCCAGGGCGAAGTTCACCGCCTCGATGCGCTCCATGTAGTTGGAGTTGCCGCCGATGGAGTGGGACTTGCCCACCGAGTAGGACGAGTGTTCGCTCAGTTCCTGTTCCAGCGGGGCGAGGAAGGTAGAAAAAATGTCGATCATGAAACCATTGGACGTGGCGAGAATCTCACGAATGTCCTGGTTGACGATGGTATCGAAGATGATCGGGCGAAATCCGTCCTTTTCGGCGGCGATATTGATCTGTTGCACCATGGCCCGGGCTTTGTCGACGTTGTCGATGTAAGGACGGGTGAATTTGGCGAAGGTAATGTTTTCGAACTGCGCCAGCAGGCTTTGACCCAGGGTTTCGGCGGTGATACCGGTGCCATCGGAGATAAAGAAAGCAGATCGTTTCATTTGCGCCTTGGGCCTTAAGCTGGTGACGATTCTTGGATATGATAGGCGGGATTTGTCCGCCAGGAATGACGGGCATTCTCACTTATTTTCCAGGTCCAGGCCACATGGCGGATAACCTGCCCATTAGAGCAGTCCGCTCCTGAGCTTTTCCAACACAGTTAGTGGAGAGATCACCTTGGTAGAGTACGTAGTTTCCCTCGATAAGCTCGGCGTCCATGATGTAGAGCACGTAGGGGGCAAGAACGCATCCCTGGGCGAGATGATCAGTAACCTCGCGGGTGCCGGTGTATCGGTCCCCGGCGGCTTTGCCACTACGGCTCAGGCGTATCGTGATTTTCTCGAACTCAGTGGCCTGAACGACCAGATCCATGCGGCGCTGGATGCACTGGACGTCGATGACGTCAACGCCCTGGCCCGCACCGGTGCACAGATCCGCCAGTGGATCATGGAAGCCGAGTTCCCCGAGAAGCTCAACGCCGAGATCCGCACCGCCTTCGCCACCCTGTCGGCGGGCAACCCGGACATGGCCGTGGCCGTGCGTTCCTCGGCCACCGCCGAAGACCTGCCGGACGCCTCCTTCGCCGGCCAGCAGGAAACCTTCCTGAATATCCGCGGCGTGGAAAACGTCATCCGCGCGGCCAAGGAAGTCTTTGCCTCGCTGTTCAACGACCGCGCCATTTCCTACCGCGTGCACCAGGGCTTCGACCACAAGCTGGTGGCCCTGTCCGCCGGCGTGCAGCGCATGGTGCGTTCGGAAACCGGCACCGCCGGGGTGATGTTCACCCTCGACACCGAGTCGGGCTTCCGTGACGTGGTGTTCATCACCGGCGCCTACGGCCTGGGTGAAACCGTCGTACAAGGCGCGGTCAACCCGGATGAGTTCTACGTGCACAAGGGCACCCTCGAAGCCGGTCGTCCCGCCATCCTGCGCCGCAACCTGGGCAGCAAGGCGATCAAGATGATCTACGGCGACGAAGCCAAGGCCGGTCGTTCGGTCAAGACCGTCGATGTCGACAAGGCCGAGCGCGCGCGTTTCTGCCTCAGCGACGCCGAAGTCAGCGAGTTGGCCAAGCAGGCGATGATCATCGAGAAGCACTACAAGTGTCCGATGGACATCGAATGGGCCAAGGACGGTGACGACGGCAAGCTGTACATCGTCCAGGCGCGTCCGGAAACCGTGAAGAGCCGCACCCAGGCCAACGTCATGGAGCGCTACCTGCTCAAGGAAACCGGCACCGTGCTGGTGGAAGGCCGTGCCATCGGCCAGCGCATCGGCGCCGGCAAGGTGCGGATCATCAAGGACGTGTCCGAGATGGACAAGGTCCAGCCAGGCGACGTGCTGGTTTCCGACATGACCGACCCGGACTGGGAGCCGGTGATGAAGCGCGCCAGCGCCATTGTCACCAACCGTGGCGGGCGAACCTGTCACGCGGCGATCATCGCCCGTGAGCTGGGGATTCCGGCAGTGGTCGGTTGCGGTAACGCCACCCAACTGCTGAAAGACGGTCAGGGCGTGACCGTTTCCTGTGCCGAAGGCGACACCGGTTATATCTTCGAAGGCGAACTGGGCTTCGATATCAAGAAAAACTCCGTCGATGCCATGCCGGAACTGCCGTTCAAGATCATGATGAACGTCGGCAACCCGGACCGCGCCTTCGACTTCGCGCAGTTGCCGAACGCCGGCGTGGGCCTGGCCCGCCTGGAATTCATCATCAACCGCATGATCGGCGTGCACCCCAAGGCGCTGCTGAACTACGCCGGGCTGCCACCGGAAATCAAGGACAGTGTCGATAAACGCATCGCCGGTTACGACGATCCGGTCGGCTTCTATGTCGAGAAGCTGGTGGAAGGTATCAGCACCCTGGCGGCGGCGTTCTGGCCGAAGAAGGTCATCGTGCGCCTGTCGGACTTCAAGTCCAACGAATACGCCAACCTGATCGGCGGCAAGCTCTACGAGCCGGAAGAAGAAAACCCGATGCTGGGCTTCCGTGGGGCCTCGCGTTATATCAGCGAGTCGTTCCGTGACTGCTTCGAGCTCGAATGCCGCGCCCTCAAGCGCGTGCGCAACGAGATGGGCCTGACCAACGTCGAAATCATGGTGCCGTTCGTCCGTACCCTCGGCGAAGCCAGCCAGGTGGTCGACCTGCTCGCCGCCAACGGCTTGGCCCGTGGCGAGAACGGCCTGCGGGTGATCATGATGTGCGAGTTGCCGTCCAACGCCATTCTCGCTGATGAATTCCTTGAGTACTTCGATGGTTTCTCCATCGGTTCCAACGACCTGACCCAGCTGACCCTGGGCCTGGATCGTGATTCAGGGATCATCGCGCACCTGTTCGACGAGCGTAACCCGGCGGTGAAGAAGCTGTTGTCCAACGCCATCCAGGCTTGCAACAAGGCCGGCAAGTACATCGGCATCTGCGGCCAGGGGCCTTCCGATCACCCGGACCTGGCGCTCTGGTTGATGGAGCAGGGCATTGAAAGCGTGTCGTTGAACCCGGACTCCGTGCTGGAGACCTGGTTCTTCCTGGCTGAAGGGCAAGCCCAGGCCTGACCCCTGTGGGAGCTGGCTTGCCGGCGATGCGTCCTTGAGGGCGCCAAAAGCTTCGCTGGCAAGCCAGGCTCCTACAGGTTTTGTGTTATGCGCAAAATCTGCGTACGACGCTGTCCTGTAGGAGCAGGGCTTGCCCGCGAAGGCGTCCTTGAGAACGCTGAAAGCTTCGCTGGCAAGCCATGTTCCTACAGACTTATGTCGTAAGTAGAACCGGTCTTCGATGTTGTAAAATCTTATTTTCAGGGCGAGTCCACTTGGGCCGCCCTTTTTTGTGCAAGAGCCTTATGCAAAGCAGCAGCAATCTTTTTCCGGTCGCTTTGATCAGCGCCGAGCGTCGTGGCGATCTCTGTGAAGACGTCTATCGTTTGAAACCGGCCAACAGCCCCGACGCCACCGTCGAACTGGCGGTCACCCGCCTGGGCCTCGCCGACGAGCCCGAGGCCCGTGGCGTGCCGGTCATCCTGCTGCATGGCAGCTTTTCCAATCGGCGCTTCTGGTATTCCGCCAAGGGCATCGGCCTGGGCGCCTACCTGGCGCGTGCAGGGTTCGACGTATGGATCCCGGAAATGCGCGGTCACGGACTATCGGCGCGCAACCACAGTTATCGACGCAATCGCGTGGCCGATTACGCCCGTTATGACCTGCCGGCCATTGCCGCGTTCGTCCGTGAACAAAGCGGGCAGATTCCCCACTGGATCGGCCATTCCCTGGGCGGCATCACCCTGGCGGCTGCCTTGGGCGGTCAATACCTGGGCGCCCCTGCCGTCGCTTCAGCGGCATTGTTCGGCTGCCAGGTCAGTCGCACCTACTGGCCGTTGAAGATTCCGCCAGTGGAGTGGGGCGGTCGCCTGCTGCTGCGGCGCTTCGCCCACTTGTCCGGTTCGCGCCTCAAGCGCGGCCCTGAGGACGAGCCCATCGGCCTGGCCCTCGAAAGCCTGCGCTGGTACGGCTTGTTCGGGCGCTTCCGGGACGCCGAGCGGGATTGGTGGGGTGGCCTGGCCGAAGTGGACGTGCCGGTGCTGGCCGTCACCGCGGTGGGCGATCACCAGGATCCGGCCTGGGCCTGCCGCAAGCTGTTCGAGCAGATCGGATCGGCGCACAAGCACTTTCTCTGCCTGGGCCGCGAGCAGGGTTTCAGCTCGGATTTCGGTCATGTCGAGATGCTGGTGAGCAAGCCGGCACAGGCTGAAGTCTGGCCAAGGGTGGCCGATTGGTTGCGCGACCAGCAGGTTTTCCTACAGGCTGAGTCAGCCGTTGTTCAGGAAACGCCCTGACAAGGGCATTTCGCTCACGGATGGTAAAGGCTAAGATATGACGCATTGAGCGGTTTGGGTCATTGTCTAAACATTCGACCGGGGCAAGCGTTTCATCTTGTAGCGCGACCTGCGTAGTCTGGCATTCTCGATTCCACCTACAGGAGTTTACCCATGGACCATTACGTCACCCCCGATCTGTGCGACGCCTATCCGGAGTTGGTACAGGTGCTTGAGCCGATGTTCAGCAACTTCGGTGGCCGCGATTCCTTCGGTGGTGAGATCGTCACCATCAAGTGCTTCGAGGATAACTCCCTGGTCAAGGACCAGGTCGAGCTCGATGGTCGGGGCAAGGTGCTGGTGGTCGATGGCGGCGGTTCCCTGCGCCGTGCCCTGCTCGGCGACATGCTGGCCGAGAAGGCGGCGAAGAACGGCTGGGAAGGGCTGGTGATCTACGGCTGCATCCGTGACGTCGACGTGATCGCCCAGACCGACCTGGGGGTGCAGGCCCTGGCCAGCCATCCGATGAAAACCGACAAGCGTGGCATCGGCGACCTCAATGTCCCGGTCACTTTTGCCGGCGTGACCTTTCGCCCGGGCGAGTACATCTACGCGGACAATAACGGTGTGATCATCGCGCCGAGCCCGCTGAAGATGCCTGAGTAAATTTTTTGCAACAAAATGGGGTAAGGATGTTCGAGGAAGAAAACGCGCAGTGGGGGCTGGTTCATGCCCTGGTTCTGGATGGTAAGGGCGGTGCGCGCTCGATTGCTCGGACAGAGCTCGATGGCTTGCAGTT
The DNA here is from genome assembly GCF_023242525.1 of Pseudomonas sp. MWU12-2319. NCBI lineage: Bacteria > Pseudomonadati > Pseudomonadota > Gammaproteobacteria > Pseudomonadales > Pseudomonadaceae > Pseudomonas > Pseudomonas sp. MWU12-2319. The sequence continues at coordinate 514,264 of NZ_JALJES010000001.1, read as the reverse complement.
GCAGCCGGAGGAAAGCCTCTGGCTGCACTGGGATCGCAGCCATCCGCAGACCCACACCTGGTTGCGCACCTCCAGCGGCCTGAGCGAGTTCAACTGCGACCTGCTGCTGGAAGAGAATACCCGGCCACGCCTGTTGCCATTGCCCGATAGCGAGTTGCTGCTGTTTTTGCGCGGGGTCAACCTCAATCCCGGTGCCGAGCCTGAAGACATGGTCTCGGTGCGGGTCTTTGCCGCCCATCAGCGGGTGATTTCCCTGCGTTTGCGGCCGTTGCGCGCCACCGATGAGTTGCTGGTGCAACTGGAGCAGGGCAAGGGGCCGAAAAACGCCGCCGAACTGATCCTTTACATCGCGCAATACCTCACCCTGAAGGTGCAGGATCTGGTCAGCGATCTCTCGGAAGTGGTCGATGACGAAGAAGAAAAGATAGATGCCGACGAACGGTATAGCCCTGAACATGGCGCCATCGTGCAGATACGTCGTCGAGCGGCCGGGCTGAAACGTTTCCTCGCGCCGCAGCGGGATATTTTCGGCCAGTTGAGCCGGATCAAGCTGCCCTGGTTCGCCGACGAAGAAGCCGGTTACTGGAACGAATTGAACAACAGCCTGACCCGTTACCTGGAAGAGCTCGAATTGACCCGCGAGCGCGTGGGGCTTGTACTTGAGGCCGAGGACCGACGCCTGAACGTGCGCATGAACAAGACCATGTACCGTTTCGGGATCATCACCGGGATCTTCCTGCCGATGAGCTTCCTGACCGGTCTGTTGGGAATCAATGTCGGCGGTATTCCGTGGTCCGGAGACCCCTATGGTTTTGTCATCGCATGTCTGCTGATCGTCGCCGTTGCCGTCGGACAATGGTGGCTTTTCCGACGTTTGCGCTGGGTTTGAAACATGTTTCATGTGACCTGCAAAAAAGTGATCGCGTCTTTCACAGATATACCGAGAGGTGCGTATGCACGATCCGTTCGAACAATCTCTGCGTGACATGCTCAAGGCCTCGCCGTCCACCCGTGACGACGACGCTTGCCTGGGGCGTGTCCTGAAAACCGCCAACCGGCAGGTCGGCGCCGGTGATCTCTTCAGTCTGATGGGCCGTTGGCTGCAGGCGCTGATGATTGCCCTGAACAACGGATCGGCCCATGTTTTGCCGGTCTCTCGTCGTACCCCTATTGCTCGCTCCACGGATAAGGCTGACTGAATATGGAACTTGATCTCTGGACCCAGAGCCTCGTCACGGCAATGACTGCCTTGTGGACCAAAGTCGCGAATTTCATCCCCAACCTGTTCGGGGCGCTGGTGGTGGTGTTGCTGGGCTTTGTCGTGGCCAAGCTGCTCGACACCCTGCTGTCCAAGCTGTTGGCCAAATTGGGCCTGGATCGCCTGATGGGCGGCACCGGATTGACCAAGCTGCTGGGGCGTGCCGGCCTCCAGGTGCCGATCTCGACACTGATCGGCAAGATCGTTTATTGGTTCATTTTGCTGATTTTCCTGGTCTCGGCGGCCGAATCCCTTGGACTTGAACGAGTTTCAGCTACGCTCGACATGCTGGCCCTGTATTTGCCGAAGGTATTCGGCGCGGCCCTGGTGCTGCTGGTGGGGGTTTTGCTGGCACAGCTGGTCAGCGGGCTGGTGCGTGGCGCGGCCGAAGGGGTTGGCCTGGATTACGCGTCGGGCCTGGGGCGGGTTGCCCAGGGCCTGGTGATTATCATCAGTATTTCGGTGGCGATCAGTCAGTTGGAGGTCAAGACCGACCTGCTGAACCATGTGATCGTGATCGTGCTCATTACCGTTGGCCTGGCCGTTGCGCTGGCCATGGGCTTGGGTAGTCGGGAGATCGCCGGGCAGATCCTGGCGGGAATTTATGTGCGTGAGTTGTATCAGGTTGGGCAACAAGTGCGAGTGGGTGAGGTCGAAGGACAGATTGAAGAGATTGGCACGGTCAAGACCACATTGCTGACCGATGAGGGTGAGCTAGTCTCTCTCTCCAATCGGATCTTGCTGGAGCAGCATGTGAGCAGCCGCTAACCCGGCAAACCCTGCTACTCTATGCCGCCGCAAAAATGCCCGCAGCCATGGCTGCGGCGGACATTGACCTGACTGTCGGCCCGACTCGTTTTGAATAAAGCTCAATCGCTCTCCATGCGCTACGACCCCCGCGAACTCACCGATGAGGAGTTGGTGGCGCGTGCGCATTCGGAGCTGTTTCATGTGACCCGCGCCTATGAAGAGTTGATGCGGCGCTATCAACGTACCTTGTTCAGCGTTTGTTCAAGATATTTAGGGAACGAACGCGATGCGGACGATGTCTGTCAGGAAGTGATGTTGAAGGTGTTGTATGGCCTTAAGAACTTTGAGGGTAAATCCAAGTTCAAGACATGGCTATATAGCATCACGTACAACGAATGTATTACGCAGTATCGCAAAGAGCGCCGAAAGCGGCGCTTGATGGATGCGTTGAGTCTTGACCCCCTCGAGGAAGCGTCTGAAGAGAAGACGCCGAAACCTGAGGAAAAGGGCGGACTGGATCGATGGTTAGTGCATGTGAACCCGATTGACCGGGAAATTCTGGTGCTACGATTTGTCGCAGAGCTGGAGTTTCAGGAGATTGCAGACATCATGCACATGGGCTTGAGCGCCACGAAAATGCGCTATAAACGGGCCCTCGACAAATTGCGTGAGAAATTTGCGGGTATCGCTGAAACTTAGTTCAGCGCAAATGTCTCTTACGTGTAGGCAAGTTCTGCTACACTTGCCGCCGAGTTGTCCCCCGGTTTGTGGGACTGCTATACAATCACCAGATGGGGATTTAACGGATGAAACTGAAAAACACCTTGGGCTTGGCCATTGGCTCTCTCATTGCCGCTACTTCGTTCGGCGCACTGGCACAAGGCCAAGGCGCGGTCGAAGGTGAAGCGTTCTGGGGCAAGACCTGGAACCACAGCGTCGACGATTACCAGAATGGTCGCACTCCTGGCGTCTCGATCGGCTACTTCCTGACCGACGACGTTTCCGTGAACCTGACCTACCGTAAGGACGACTACACCCGTTCGAGCGGCGCCACTGGCAACCAAGAGATCAATGGCGATCACTTCGGTCTGAAGTCCCAGTACCACTTCGGTCAAGTCGGCGACATGTTCCGTCCTTATGTTGAAGGCGGCGTGTCCCACGGTAGCATGACCAACGTAGCCGCTGACGGCCACACCAGCCGTGACGGTTCGACCTACCTGACCACCGGTGCCGGTGTGAAGGCCTACATCACTGACAACCTGTACGCTCGTGTTGGCGGTGAAGCTGACTACAAGCTGGACAACGGTCGTTGGGACTACCAGGCTCTGATCGGCCTGGGCGTGAACTTCGGCGGCAGCGGCGGCAAAGTAGCTCCGGCTCCTGCTCCAGCTCCAGTAGAAGCGGCTCCAGCTCCAGTAGCTGAATCCGCTCCAGCTCCAGAAGTTGTCAAGGTTCAGCTGGACGTCAAGTTCGACTTCAACAAGGCCATTGTCAAGCCTAACAGCAAGGGCGACGTGAAGAACCTGGCTGACTTCATGAAGCAGTACCCACGTACTACTACTACTGTTGCTGGTCACACTGACAACGTCGGTCCTGACGCTTACAACCAGAAGCTGTCCCAGCGTCGTGCTGATGCTGTGAAACAGGTCCTGGTCCAGGACGGCGTAGCTCCTAACCGCATCCAGTCGGTAGGCTACGGTAAAACCCGCCCAGTGGCTGACAACGCCACTGAAGCCGGTCGCGCGATCAACCGTCGCGTAGAAGCTGAAGTAGAAGCCCAACAAGGTCAGTAATGACTTTGCGGTAAGAAAAAGCCCGGCTTAGGCCGGGCTTTTTTTCGCCTGCAATTTGAGCCCGGCACGGGCACCGACCTGTGCTCGTGTGCTTTCGGACAACGCTTCATCAGATTTTCATCATGATTGGCGGGCGCCACCCGGCCATCATCGCACCGCTCAATAAGAACGAGACGGGGCGCAGTGTGCAGAGTGATCAACTATCCGCGACCAGGTGTCCGGGCTTTTTATATGGTGAACAGGTCGTACAGGTACAGGCGGGGGAGGCCGGCGTGTGCCTGGCCCATGACGAGGCGAGCGTGTCCTGGTGCCTGCCGCCGGGCTGGCAGGGCTTGCTGGTGGCGCGGGGCATGTTGCGGGTCATCGGCGGTGACCTGCTCAGCGAGCGCCCCGTGGAGGCGAGCCTGGTCAAGCTGCAGGTGTTTATCGACCAGGGCATGGGTTTCGAACGGGCGCGATCGGCCGCGACGCCCTGGGCGGCCTTGCCCTTGTCAGCCGGGGTATCGGCCAGCAGGACCTTGTTGGAATCCTGGTATATCGACTGCGCCTTGCGCGCCGATCCCGCCCATCAAGGCTTTGCCGAAGTCCTGCGGCAAAGCCCGAACTACTGGCTGGTGCGTTTTCTCCTGGAGCAGGGCACGGCCAATGAAAAACTGATTGGCCTGGCCAAGCGTTATGGCGTGTCGGTCTCGCATTTTCGAAGGTTGTGCCATCAGGCGCTGGGCTGTGCGGCCAAGCCCGAGTTGCGTGACTGGCGCACGGCCAAGGCCCTGCTGAGCATGATCGGCGGCGAGTGTTCGTTGACCGATGTGGCGCTGGAGTTCGGTTATGCCTCTTCGTCGCACTTTTCCAAGGAGGTCCGTGAACTGCTCGGCGTGGCGCCCAGCCGCCTCTGCGATATCCAGGCGTCCATGGGTTTGATGATCTCGTGACAGTCAAGACGTCAGCAACTGGCGTGTTCCTCGGGGGTGTGGCGATGTGTAGCCCGAAAGAGGCGCTCAAGGAGATGAGCGAAACCGGTAATGAACAGGTGCAGGGCCTTTATGCCCATGCCTGCCAGTTCCAGGAGCAAGGACGCCTGGAGGAAGCGGAAAAACTCTTCCGTTTCCTGTGTATCTACGATTTTTACAACAGCCATTACTGGATGGGGCTGGCGGCGGTCTATCAGGTCTCCGGGCACTACCGCAAGGCCATCGAGCTGTATGCGGTGGCGTTTGCCCAGGACCGTGGCGACTACCGGCCGATGTTCTATACCGGCGAGTGTCAACTGGCGCTTGGCGCGCAGGCCAAGGCTCGGGATTGTTTCGACTATGTGCTCAGGCAGGCGGTTGATGGCGAGCTGCCACGGCGCTCGCGGGCCTATCTCGAGGATTTGCAGGCGGACTCCATGCCGTCATGTTCCGGCGCGGTTTGCGGGAAAGCGAGTCTATGAGTTACCTGGTTCCGGGAGAGTGTGACTACTTTATCGAGCAACAGGTGATGGTGTTGCTGGCCGAGCATTTTTCACTGCCACGCAGAAAGATCCGTTTCGAGTCGAGACTGCTCGAAGACCTGGGCAGTGGCGACGTCGACTTTGCCGAGCTGGTTGAGCGGCTCAATGCGGCGTTCCGTATCAGGCTGTCAATCGACGAGGTCGGGCGCTGGCGGACTGTGGCTGATCTGTGTCGCCTTGTAGGAAATGCCCGGGGAGAGGCGGGGAGCTACCAGAGTTCCTGCATTAGGGCGCAGTTTGTATGAAGGAATCAGCCTTGAGCCTGTAGGTTTTGTCGGTGCTGTCATCTTGTTGAATATTCCTTTTCTATGCGGGAAATGTCCTACCGACATGGCTCGATGTGAATTCCTATAGTCGTGACGTTCCTCGTGAATAGACCCTTTTCCCGGGTTTATTTTTGAATGGTCGTACATCTCTATAGAGGATTGCGTCGAGGTTATGGACAGCGCCACTGGAAAGACTCCGCGACAAACCTTCGTCTTTGGCCAATGGATATTGCAAAGCGATGGAAACCTGGTGAGGTGCGGCCGGGGAATTCATCTGCCGCCCAAGGAGTTGCAGGTGCTGCGCCTGTTGCTGGGTTCGGCTGGACGACTGGTGACCAAGGACCGCTTGCTCGACAGCGTCTGGCCGGGCATGGACGCGGCCGAGGAGTCGCTGACGCGCTGTATCTATGTGCTGCGCAAGTTGCTCGAGGAGAGCAAGGGCTATATCGCCACCGTCTACGGCAAGGGCTATCGCTTTACCGGTCCGGTGGTGCCGTTGCTGCCGGTGTTGGGGGACCCTCTGAGCGTCTTGCCGACCGAGCGGGTGGCCACTTGTTGCGAGCCCTGGAGTGCGCTGCAACTGGCCGATACCTGGCTGGCCCTGTCGATGCTGGGGCTGTGTGATCGCGGCGCGGGGGTCGAGCAGGCCCGGGCGGCGGTCGCCCGGGTCCTGGAGCTGGAAGCCGGCAATCACCAGGCGCTGGCCCGCCTGGCCCTGGTCACCAGCCTGCAAGGTTGCGCCGAGGCAACCGCATTGCCGCCTTGCGGATAAGTCGGGCTCGTGGTGCGCCTATGGTTTTTGCCGGGGCCCGGCTATAATCGCCGGCCACTATCGCCGCCATCCGAGTCAAGCCCGCCCATGTATAACCTGGCCCGCCAGTTGTTGTTCAAGTTTTCTCCGGAAGTCTCCCACGATTTGTCCCTGGACCTGATCGGCGCGGGTGGGCGGCTGGGGCTTAACAGCCTGTTGTGCAAGGCTCCGGCGTCGAACCCGGTGACGGTCATGGGCCTGGACTTTCCCAACCCGGTGGGCCTGGCCGCGGGCCTGGACAAGAACGGTGCGGCCATCGACGGTTTTGCCCAACTGGGCTTCGGTTTCGTTGAAATCGGCACGGTGACGCCACGGCCGCAGCCGGGCAATCCGAAACCACGGATCTTCCGCCTGCCCCAGGCCGAGGCAATCATCAATCGCATGGGCTTCAACAACCTGGGTGTGGACAACCTGGTGTCGCGGGTCCGAGCCGCACGCTACAGGGGGATCCTCGGCATCAATATCGGCAAGAACTTCGACACGCCGGTGGAACGTGCCGTCGATGACTACCTGATCTGCCTGGACAAGGTCTATGCCCATGCCAGCTACGTGACGGTCAACGTCAGTTCGCCGAACACCCCGGGCCTGCGCAGCCTGCAATTCGGCGATTCGCTCAAGCAACTGCTCGAGGCCCTGCGCGTGCGCCAGGCACAGTTGGCCCAGCAGCATGGCAAATACGTCCCGCTGGCGATCAAGATCGCTCCGGACATGACCGACGAAGAGACCGTGCTGGTAGCCCAGGCGTTGCTGGAGTCGGGCATGGACGCGGTGATCGCCACCAACACCACCCTGAGCCGTATCGGTGTCGAAGGCCTGGCCCATGGCGACGAGGCCGGTGGCCTGTCCGGCGCGCCGGTGCGCGAGAAGAGCACCCATACCGTCAAGGTGCTGGCTGCTGAACTGGCCGGGCGTTTGCCGATCATCGCGGCGGGCGGTATCACCGAGGGGGAGCACGCGGCTGAGAAGATCGCCGCCGGGGCCAGCCTGGTGCAGGTGTATTCGGGGTTCATCTACAAGGGGCCGGCGTTGATTCGCCAGTCGGTGGATGCCATCGCGGCGTTGCGGCGTTAAGCCTGCGGCATTAAAAAGGGCTCCGTAGGAGCCCCTGGGCCGAAGCCCGCCGCCCGGATGGGGCGTGCATGGTAAGTCGGTTGTTGCTCAAATTGTCATGTCGGAATGTGCCCTGATCAGCCGACAGCGTGAAGTTCGTTGAGTCTGTGGATTCCCGCAGTGCCGGTCATACCGTCCCAGTTGTCGCCGCGTCCTTCTCGCCAGCCATTGATCCAGGCTTGGCGCACCGACGGTAGAGTAAAGGGGCAAAGCTCGCGGGATTTGCCATGAACGCCGTATTGATATCCGCGTAAAAATGCTCTTTCCAACGGATCACGCTTAAGTCTTCTCATAGGGTGTTGCCCTCACTGGTTGACTGTTATATGTCCCGTCGACCTCTTGGCGAAGTCGGGCAGAATGCATCTGCCGTTGGTGCTCGCTGCCGGCGTGGCGAGCTCCGCCCTGGTACGCAAAAGCGCTTGGGCGATTTCGCGGTAGGGCGGGGTGTTGACGCCATTGCGACGTCAACCTGTTGTGAGTTCTAACCAATGCGCAGGGGCGTGTGAATGACCGTTTTGTCATAAGGACGTAACGATAATGGTGTTAAGGCCATAAGATGTGATGGCCGTTTGCTCGTATCGCTGGAGAAAACCCAGCTACGATCAGCCCTTAGATGAATGATGAGTTTCATTCTCTACTGCGAATACCGACCCGTTGTCGTCAGGTATTATTCGACGAAGGGTCACGATGTGACTTTTTGTTACGAGAGTTTTTGTTAAAAAGAGTTTTTATTACGAGAGTTGAGCTGTCCAGGCATCAAGGTTCTTTCAATCCAAGGGTTGAAGGATCTGCCTGGGTGGACAGGCGCAATGGTGCGCCACACGAGCGCTCTTCGAGAAAAGCGCTTGATCGAAACCGAGCGGGCGATGCGTTTGCCCGTTCCTTGAAGGCTATAAGCCCTGGAATTCCCATGTCGGATCGTTACGAACTCTTCCTCACTTGCCCTAAAGGCCTTGAAGGCCTGCTTTTTGAGGAAGCCGTCGGGCTTGGCCTTGAGGAGGCGCGCGAGCACACCTCGGCCATTCGTGGTACGGCCGATATGGAGACCGCCTATCGCCTGTGTCTCTGGTCGCGACTGGCCAACCGTGTGCTGCTGGTGCTCAAGCGCTTCCCGATGAAGGACGCCGAGGACCTTTACCACGGCGTGCTCGACGTCGACTGGCAGGACCATATGGTCTCCGACGGGACCCTGGCCGTTGAGTTCAGCGGCCATGGTTCGGGTATCGACAACACCCATTTCGGTGCCTTGAAGGTCAAGGATGCGATTGTCGACAAGCTGCGCACCCCGACCGGCGAGCGTCCGTCCATCGACAAGATCAGCCCGGACCTGCGCATTCACCTGCGCCTGGACCGTGGCGAAGCGATCCTCTCCCTCGACCTGTCCGGCCACAGCCTGCACCAGCGTGGCTATCGTCTGCAGCAGGGCGCCGCGCCGCTGAAGGAAAACCTCGCGGCGGCGATCCTGATCCGCTCCGGCTGGCCGCGGATTGCCGCCGAAGGTGGGGCCCTGGCCGACCCGATGTGTGGTGTCGGGACCTTCCTGGTGGAAGCCGGGATGATCGCCGCCGATATGGCGCCCAACCTCAACCGCATTCACTGGGGCTTCGACGCCTGGCTCGGGCATGTACCGGCGCTGTGGAAAAAGCTTCACGAGGAAGCCACCGTGCGTGCCGAAGCCGGCCTGGCCAAGCCGCCGCTGTGGATTCGTGGTTATGAAGCCGATCCGCGACTGATCCAGCCTGCGCGCAACAACATCGAGCGTGCCGGCCTGAGCGAATGGATCAAGGTCTACCAGGGTGAGGTGGCAACCTTCGAGCCGCGCCCGGACCAGAACCAGACAGGCCTGGTGATCTGCAACCCGCCCTATGGCGAACGCCTGGGCGACGAAGCCAGCCTGCTCTATCTTTACCAGAACCTTGGCGAGCGCCTGCGCCAGTCCTGCCTGAACTGGGAGGCGGCAGTGTTCACCGGTGCCCCGGACCTGGGCAAGCGCATGGGCATTCGCAGCCACAAGCAGTACTCGTTCTGGAACGGCGCCTTGCCATGCAAGCTGTTGTTGATCAAGGTCCTGCCGGATCAGTTCGTCACTGGCGAGCGTCGCACACCGGAACAGCGCCAGATCGAGCGCGAGCAGGCTGAAGTCCTGGCGCAGGAAGTGGCTGAAGCACCGAAATTCAACAAGAACGGCAATCCGATCAAGCCCGCGCCGGTTCCCGCGCCAGTGGTCGAGCAGGCGCGCCTGAGCGAAGGCGGGCAGATGTTCGCCAACCGTCTGCAGAAGAACCTCAAGCAGTTGGGCAAGTGGGCCCGGCGTGAAGGCGTCGACTGCTATCGGGTGTACGACGCCGATATGCCGGAATACTCGCTGGCCATCGACCTGTACCACGACTGGGTGCACGTCCAGGAATACGCCGCGCCCAAGTCCATCGACCCGGAAAAGGCCCAGGCCCGCCTGTTCGATGCCCTGGCGGCGATTCCCCAGGCGCTGAATGTCGACAAGAGCCGCGTGATCATCAAGCGCCGCGAGCGCCAGAGCGGCACCAAGCAATACGAGCGCCAGAGCGCCCAGGGCAAGTTCACCGAGGTCAACGAAGGTGGCGTCAAGTTGTTGGTCAACCTGACCGATTACCTCGACACCGGTCTGTTTCTCGACCACCGGCCGATGCGCCTGCGGATCCAGAAAGAGGCGGCCGGCAAACGCTTCCTCAACCTGTTCTGCTACACCGCGACCGCCAGTGTGCACGCGGCCAAGGGCGGTGCGCGCACCACCACCAGCGTCGACCTGTCGAAAACCTACCTGGACTGGGCGCGGCGCAACCTGTCGCTCAATGGTTTCTCCGACAAGAACCGCCTGGAGCAGGGGGATGTGATGGCCTGGCTCGAGGCCAGTCGCGATGAGTTCGACCTGATCTTCATCGACCCGCCGACCTTCTCCAACTCCAAGCGCATGGAAGGCGTGTTCGACGTCCAGCGTGACCACGTGCAGTTGCTCGACCTGGCCGTGGCGCGCCTGGCACCGGGCGGCGTGCTGTATTTCTCGAACAACTTCCGCAAGTTCCAGTTGGACGAGCACCTGGCGACACGTTATGCCGTCGAGGAAATCAGTGCCCAGACCCTGGACCCGGATTTCGCCCGCAACAGCAAGATCCACCGCGCCTGGAAAATCAGCGCCCGCTGATCACCACGGATCCCGGGCCCTGATGTCCAGGTCCCGGGTTATTCGTCCGAGCCGGCCACGTTGGGCTGGCGGTACAGGTCCAGCAACACCTGGTCTAGCACCGACGAGGCTCCCCAGGGTTTCGGGTCGTTGAGAATCGCCACCACCGCCCAGGTGGTGCCGTTATCGTCGCGGCTGAAGCCGGCGATGGCACGCACGGTGTTCAGGGTCCCGGTCTTGATATGCGCCTCGCCCCGCATGGCTGTCTGCTTCAGGCGCTTGCGCATGGTGCCGTCGGTACCGACGATCGGCAGCGAACTGATGAACTCCGCCGCATAGGGGCTCTTCCAGGCCGACTGCAGCATGCTCGCCATTTCCCGCGCACTGACCCGTTCGGCACGGGACAGCCCGGAACCGTTCTCCATCACCAGGTGCGGCGCGATAATGCCTTTCTTCGCCAGCCACTGACGCACCACCCGCTGCGCCGCCTTGGCGTCATCGCCGTCGGCATCGTTGCGATACTCCGCCCCCAGGCTCAGGAACAGTTGCTGGGCCATGGTGTTGTTACTGTATTTATTGATGTCGCGGATGATTTCCGTCAGGTCCGGCGAATAGGCCCGGGCCAGCAGGCGTGCGCTCTTGGGCACCACGTCGGAACGGTCCTTGCCATGGATGCTGCCACCCAGTTCCTGCCAGATGGCGCGTACGGCACCGGCGGCGTAGGCCGGATGGTCAAGCAGTGACAGGTAGGTCTGCGAGCTGCAGCCTTCGGCCAGTTGGCCGCTGACGGTGACCAGGGTGCTGCCGTCATCCTGGGCCACCGGGTTGTAGCGCACGTCGCCGGAGCACTGTTTGGCATTGACCGCCTTGACCTGGTTGTCGATGCGGATACTGGCAATCGGTGGTTCCACCGAGACCAGTACCTTGCCCGAGTCGTTGCGTGCGACGAAGCGCAGGGCCTTGAGGTTGACCATCAGCGCATCGGGCTTGACCAGGAACGGCTTGTTCTCGTCGTTGCCGTCGTCATTGAACTCCGGCAACTGCGGCTGGATGAAGAAACTGCGGTCGAGGACCAGATCGCCGGTCACCTGGTTCACACCGTTGGCGCGCAGGTCGCGCATCAGCAGCCAGAGCTTTTCCATGTTCAGCTTCGGATCGCCGCCGCCCTTGAGGTACAGATTGCCTTGCAGGACGCCGTTGCTCAGGGGGCCATCGGTGTAGAACTCGGTTTTCCACTGATGGTTGGGGCCGAGCATTTCCAGGGCGGCGTAGGTGGTGATCAGCTTCATGGTCGAGGCCGGGTTCACCGACACGTCGGCATTGACCGCGGTGGGCACGCCTGGGCCGTCGAGTGGCACCAGCATCAGGGACAGGGCGTCGTTTTGCAGCTTGCTGGCTCTGAGCGCCTGCTGGACTTTGGGAGATAGGGTGGTGTTGACGGGCGCTGCGTAAGTGGGGAAGGCCAGGGGAAGGAGAAGGCCGGCGAGCAGCAGCGGACGTAAAGATTTGATCATATGAAGTAGAGCCCTACCGTCGAGGGGAAAATACGAGGGCATGTGGACAAAAATCCCTCAATGGTCGTGAAAGTGACGGCATTATGCCCGAAGGCAATCAAGCTTGGGCCTTGGGCCAGGCGCGCATGGCTGATTTTTTTCCACGGATCGACCAGCTGTCGCCACAGATCCGGGCAATTGCAGCCTTAAACTGATAAAGTGCCGCCCGTTATTACTTTTGAGGATTGTTTCATGGCGACTAACCGTTCCCAGCGTCTGCGCAAAAAGCTGTGCGTCGATGAATTTCAGGAGTTGGGTTTTGAGCTGAACCTGGATTTCAAAGAAGACCTGAGTGAAGAGGCTATCGACGTTTTCCTCGACGCATTCCTGAAAGAAGCGATGGAAGCCAACGGTCTGGGCTATGTCGGCGGCGATGACTACGGTCTGGTTTGCCTGCAGAAGCGTGGCTCGGTCAGCGTTGAACAACGCGCTAACGTTGAAGCCTGGCTCAAGACCCGCAGCGAACTGACCTCCGTTGAAGTCAGCCCGTTGATGGACGTCTGGTACCCGGACAAGCCGATCAATCCGGTCGCCTGATTTCCCGGTCAGTACATAAAAAAACGGACAAGCCTGGCTTGTCCGTTTTTTTATGCCTGTGATTTGATCAATCGTAGATGGCTTTCTTCTTCCAGTCGGCGTCGGCCTCGACGTCCTTCAGGCCCTGGGTCAGTTCGTTGACGTCTTCTTCGGTGGGCTTGATGTTGGTGAGCACCATGGAGTTGGCCCGGGCCAGCAGCTTCTCCATGAAGATCAGCTGTTCGTTATAGACAGCCGGTTCAGGCTGCTTGCGCAGGTATTGCACGCCACGCTCGAAGGCCAGGCGCGCCTGCCCCGGTTGTTCCTGTTGCAGGGCATGCTGGCCGAGGTTGTTGAAGAACTCTATATGCAGCAAGACCAGGATATGCCGCACTTCACGGATCCAGTGCTTGGCTTCGGTGGCGGGGAGGAAACCGTCCTGGGCGGCACGGGTGATCTGGCCGTGCAGGGCTTCAAGGAGGAAACGTACATCCTTGGCCTTGGCTTCGGTCTGGATCGGGCCGGGCGGGTTGTTGATCGGAATCGACTCACCCTGGCTGACCAGCGCCGTGAGTTCGGTCACCCGAGCCCTGAACTTGCTGTTGGTCTTGTCCATATTCAACAGGCGCTGGTTCACGTTGAGTTCCAGGCGTGTCAGCAGCAGCTTGAGGGCCGGGCTCATCAATTGGCCGGGAAAGGTCTCGGTGATTTCGCCGCAACGACGCAGGCGGTCGTTGAGTTCGACCTTGACTCGGGCCTTCTCGAGTTTGCGGCTTTCAGCCATATGATTGAGGAAGCCGATGGCGATCAGGAGAAAGATCCCGGCTGCGACCAGCAGGGTGATCATGAGTGGTGTCACCGTTAAGACCTCTTCAAGGTGTAATGCGAACGAGTGTAGTGGCTTGGCGTTTTCGCCGATAGCATTGATCGACGCGCTGCATGGCGCCTGGGATAGAGCACATCGCCACTATTTCCCTCGATCACTATAGCGTCTTGTCGGGCGCCAGAATATAGGCGCCAAGGGGCAGACGCGAGGGGCGCCGGGAAAGGCCTGTAAAGGGTGGCGAAGTCATTGATTTAAATAAATTTATCCTTGGGGGTTGACGACCCTTCGATCCATCCATAGAATGCGCGCCACTTGCAGCGTAAAGCACACAGCGAAGCGCGGCAGGGAGTGAATGTTGTAGTGTGTCCCCTTCGTCTAGTGGCCTAGGACACCGCCCTTTCACGGCGGTAACAGGGGTTCGAGTCCCCTAGGGGACGCCAATGCGGGAATAGCTCAGTTGGTAGAGCACGACCTTGCCAAGGTCGGGGTCGCGAGTTCGAGTCTCGTTTCCCGCTCCATTTTTAAACAGCACTGCTTTCGGGCGGGGCTGAGTGAAACCAGAACCGATCTCTTCGGAGTCGGATTTGGGCACTGAAATACACACCATGTGTTTCAGTTAGCGTGTCCCCTTCGTCTAGTGGCCTAGGACACCGCCCTTTCACGGCGGTAACAGGGGTTCGAGTCCCCTAGGGGACGCCATTTGCGGGAATAGCTCAGTTGGTAGAGCACGACCTTGCCAAGGTCGGGGTCGCGAGTTCGAGTCTCGTTTCCCGCTCCATATTCAACAAAAACGCCGCTCAGTGATGAGCGGCGTTTTTGTTTGTGCGTGATTTATCTATTAAGGCAGTGGACCCGCCCCATGGCGGGTCCTGAGAGGGATCAGAGCTTGGGCATCTGCCCTATGCGCCCCATCATCTCGGTCACGATCTGCAGGTCCATGAGGAATTGCTCGACGCTCTTGAACTCGTTGTCGGTGTGGCCGGTGTACTTGACCTCGGGCCTGGCCAGGCCGAACTGCACGCCATTGGGCAATTCATGGACCGAGGTCGCGCCGGCCGAGGTGCCGAACTTGTGTTCCATGCCCAGGTTCTCGCTGGCCACGGCCAGCAATGCCTTGACCCATTCCCCCTCGGGGTTGCGGTACATCGGTTCGGCGATCGAATAGCTGAAGGCGGGTGCAATGTGGGTCTTTTGGCTCCAAGTGCTCAGCTTGCCGGCGATTTCGCCTTTGAGCGTTTCCGGAGATTTGCCCTTCGGTACCCGCAGGTTGACTGCGAGCTTGAAGGTCTTTTCATCCATCCCGACATAGGTCAGGGACGCCGTCAGCGGTCCCATGAAGGCATCGGAAAAGCCCACGCCCAATTTGCCACCCAGGTAGTCCAGGCCCCAGTTGTCGGCGGCGTAGCGGGCAGCGTCGGTGATGTGGTTGTGCTTGAGCGCGATCTGGCCGTCCAGGCTGTTGATAAAGTCCAGCATTCTCGCCACCGGGTTGACCCCTGACTCGGGCTCGGAGGAGTGGGCGGAAACGCCGGTGACCGTGAGCTTGATCTCCTTGCCGACGACTTTGGCGCTGATCTCGAAGTTGCCGCCATTGCGCTTGGCATAGTCAGTACCGGCCTGCTGCAGGCTGGCGGCCAGTTCGGCGGGCTTGTCACTCGCCAGGGTGGCGACCGACGTCGACGGTATCTGGTTGGTGGCCATGCCCCCGGTCAGCGAGAGGATCTCCGCACCCTTGCCCTCGGCCTGGCGTCGGGCAAAGTTGGCCATGACCGTGCCGTAGCCTTTCTCGGCAATCACCACCGGGTAGCCGCCGTCCAGCGCCAGATTGTAGCTGGGGACCGGATTGTGTTCGAAGTAATAGGGGATGGCGTCGCCGCTGGTCTCTTCGGTGGTGTCCACCAGCAGTTTGAAGTTTCTCGCCAGTGGCAGCTTTTCTTCCTTGATGATTTTCATGGCGTAGAGCGCCACCACGATGCCGTTCTTGTCATCCTCGGTGCCCCGGCCATACATGCGGTCGCCGATCAGGGTGACCTTGAACGGGTCGAGGCGGGTGCCGTCTTTCAGTACCCAGTTTTCCGGCGTCACCGGCACCACGTCGGCATGGGCGTGAATGCCCACGACTTCATCGCCGCTGCCATCCAGGGAAATTTCATAGACGCGGTTGTCGATGTTGCGAAAGTTCAGGTTGAAGGCCTGGGCCAGATCCTTGATTTTTTCGCCGATCCTGATGAATTCGGGATTCTCGTGCTGGGCCACGCCGTCCACGCGGAAGGTCGGGATGGCTACCAGCTCGCGCAAGGTCTCGGTGGCCGCATTGCCGTATTTCACCCGCGCATAAAGGCCCAGCAGGCGATGGATCTCATTTTGCTGTTCGGGGGAAAGGGTCTTGTTGTCGAGGAAGGCGCTGATGGCCGGACCGAGGTCGTCGGTCTTGGCCAGCTCGCTCTTGCCCAGACGTGCGAGGAACTGCCTGAAATCCGTGACCGATGCGTCATTCAGGGTGCTGAGGATGGCCGCGTTCTGTTGGGGGGCGATGTTGGCTTGTGCGGGCGTGGTGAACAACGAAAGGCTGGTCAGCATCAGGGTGGTGGTGGCCAGGTGTTTGAGTGGGAAATTCATTGCGGGAAGCATTCCTTTGCAAGCAGTTTGTGAGAGATATCTGATCGATAGGACAGATATTTTTCCAAACTAACACCATAGGGCCGCTGTACGGGAGCCCTTGGCGTGGGATTTTTCTTAAGGAAATGCAAGCCGCGCTGGATTTTTTCCCGCTCAAAGGCCTCGTCAGTGGGCTGCTTATAAAGACAGCATCAGGCGCCCGGCAAACAGAATCAGCACCACGCCCATGGTGCGTTCGAACCAGTGACCCATTTTCAGGAAGGCCTGGCGGACCCGCTCGCTGGAAAACAGCAGGCTGACCAGGATGAACCACAGTGCATTGACGCTGCACATCCACAGGCCATAGAGCGCCTGGATTTCCAGCGGGGTCGAGGCGCTGACCACCGTGGTGAAGATCGCCAGGAAGAATAGGGTGGCCTTGGGGTTGGTGGCATTGGTCAGGAAGCCGACCATAAAGGCCTTGGCCGGGCTCTGTCGCGGAAGTTCATCGGCGGTCTGGCCGAAATCCGCGCGCGCCGCCCGGGCTTTGCTGCGCAGCAGGTTGATGCCCAGGTAGAGGATGTAGCCGCCGCCGATCACCTTGGCGACGTTCAGCAGCCAGGGGGCGCTGTGCATCAGCGCACCGACGCCGAGCAGGGTATAGAGCACATGCACCGAGATCCCGGCACCGATGCCGAGGGCGGTGATCACGCCGATCAGCCGGCCAAAGCGCACGCTCTGACGGATGGTTACGGCGAAATCGGGGCCAGGGGCGACCACGGCGAGAAAGTGAATGGCCGCCAGGGCGAGGAATTCGTTCAGGTAGTGGGGATTCATGGTGATTCCGGGATGAATGGTCGTCAGGTCGGTTGGGTGTCGCCAGTATAAAAAGGCTGTTAGCCTGTGATAATCCGATCAAATATCAATGGACCTGTGCGTCATGAGCATCAATCTGCCGCTGGCGTTGCTGAGTGAAATGGCGATTTTCGTCAAGGTGGTCGAGACCGGCAGTTTCTCGGAGGCCGCGCGCCAGCTCGGTTCATCGCCCTCGGCGGTGAGTCGCTCGATTTCCCGTCTGGAAAAGGCCCTGGCGACCCGCCTGCTGCAGCGCACCACGCGCAAATTGCGCCTGAGCGACAGCGGCGAGGAGACCTTCAAGCGCTGCCGGGAAATGGTCAGTGCGGCGCGATCGGTGATGGAGATCAGTGGTCAGTACACCCACGAGGCCCAGGGGCTGGTTCGGGTCAGCGTGCCGAAGGCGGTGGGGCGTTTTGTCGTGCATCCGCATATGCCGGAGTTTCTGCGGCGTTATCCACAGGTGGATGTGCAGATGATTCTCGAAGATCGACCGGTGGACCTGATCGAGGACAATGTCGACCTGATCCTGCGTATTACCGATCATCCGCCGGTCGGCCTGGTAGGGCGCCAGTTGATGCCCATCGAGCATCTACTCTGCGCGACGCCGCAGTACCTGGCTGAACACGGCACGCCGCAGCACCCCCATGACCTGCTGGAGCACAGTTGCATCTATCTGGGGGACACGCCCAATGACGCGCGCTGGAAGTTCAGGCAGGGCAGCAAGTCGGTGACCGTCGGGGTCCGCGGGCGTTATGCGGCCAATCACACGGGGGTGCGGCTGGATGCGGTGTTGCAGCATATCGGCATTGGCAGCCTGCCGTATTTCACGGCGCGGCATGCCCTGGAGCAGGGCTTGATCGTTCAGGTGTTGCCGGCCTGGACGTTTCTGGCCTCCTATCATGGCGGCCTTTGGCTGCTGTATACGCCGACGCCCTACCTGTCGCCGAAGTTGCGGGTGTTTATCGACTACCTGGTGGAGCGTCTGGCCCGGGAGCCGACATTGCGCAAGGCGCTGTAGGCTCCCAGCCTGATGGAGCGGCTTTTATCAGTGCTTGCTGTCCTGGGTCGAGAGCGCCAGCAGCTGCTTTTCCTGGTTCCAGTCGAACGGTTCGTCGTTCTGCTCGGCTTCATAGCGGCGCTCTTCCAGCGCCTGGTACAGCTCCAGTTCGTCATCCGGCATGTAATGCAGGCAGTCGCCGCCAAAGAACCATAGCAGGTCGCGGGGTACCAGATGGGCAATTTGCGGATAACGCAGGATCACCTGGCACAGCAGGTCCTGGCCCAGGTACTGGCTTTCCACCGGTTCGACCGGCAGTTGCGCGCGCAACTCATCGAAACGTTCGAGGAACAGCGCGTGACTTTCTTCGGGGACCTGCTCGGCTTCGCCGACGGCGACCAGAATGCTGCGCAGGTGGTCGAGCAGGACCAGGTGATCGGCAACGAGGTTGGACATGACAGGGGTCCTCAAGGGTAAAACGGGCGCGAGAGTATAAGGCTCTCGGCGCCCGTTGTCGTGTCAGGCTCCGTAGCAGGCACCTGACCCGCGCACCTAGCGGACCTTGCCTTTGCCAGGGCGCAGTTCTTCCTTGCTGAAATCATCCACGTCGATCACCTTGCGCCGGGCAGCTTCTGCCTGGCGCAGGCTTTCGGCTTCGGCCGGTTGCAATACGCCGGCCTCCAGGGCGGCATCGATGGCCGACTCTTCGGCACGTGGCTTGACCTGGCCGCTCTTGAGCGCGCTGTGCAGTTTTTTCCGCAGCTCATGACTGGCGCCCAGCAAATCGTAGGCGTGTTGCAGGGCTCCAGCCGGATCGCTCGCCGATTGCGGGCGGTAGCAGCCTTCAAGCACGGCTTCCAGTGCCGGATCGCCCTTGGCCCGACCGAGCACCGCAGCGACTTCGGCATCCAACTCGTCGCAAGGGCCGGTGTGTCGACGACCGAAGGGGAATACCACCACTCGCAGCAGGCAGCCGAGCACGCGGTTCGGGAAGTTTTTCAGCAACTCGTCGAGGGCCCGTTCGGAGTGTCCGAGGCTCTCTTCCATGGCCCAGGTGAACAGCGGTTGCAGATAGTCCGGGGAGTCCAGGTCGTGATAACGCTTGAGCGCCGCCGACGCCAGGTACAAATGGCTGAGTACATCCCCCAGGCGTGCCGACAGCCGTTCGCGACGCTTCAATTCGCCGCCCAGCAGCATCATGCACAGGTCCGCCAGCAGGGCGAACGCCGCCGCCTGGCGATTCAACGCGCGGAAATAACCCTGGCTCAGGCGATTGCCCGGCGCCGCTTCGAAGTGCCCGAGCCCGAGATTCAGGACCAGGGTGCTGGCGGCATTGCTGACGGCAAAGCCGATATGATCGAGCAGCAACTTGTCGAATTCCACCAGCGCCTGGTCGTGATCCTCGCGGGCGGCCAGGGCCATTTCCTTGAGGACGAAGGGATGGCAGCGAATCGCGCCCTGGCCGAAGATCATCAGGTTGCGCGACAGGATGTTCGCCCCTTCCACCGTGATGAAGATCGGCGCGCCCTGCCAACTGCGGCCCAGGTAGTTGTTCGGACCCATGATGATGCCTTTGCCGCCGTGCACATCCATGGCATGGCCGATGCACTCGCGACCGCGTTCGGTCAGGTGATACTTGAGAATCGCCGAGAGCACCGAGGGTTTCTCACCGAGGTCGACGGCATTGGCCGTGAGCATCCGCGCACTGTCCATCAGCCAGGCGTTGCCACCGATGCGGGCCAGGGCTTCCTGGATGCCCTCGAAGGCGGCCAGCGGTACGTTGAACTGTTCGCGGACCTGGCTGTACTGGCCGGTCACCAGGCTGGTGAACTTGGCCGCGCCGGTACCCACCGCCGGCAGGGAGATCGAGCGACCCACCGACAGGCAGTTCATCAGCATCATCCAGCCCTTGCCGAGCATGTCCTGGCCGCCGATCAGGAACGACAACGGGATGAACACGTCCTTGCCCGAGTTCGGGCCGTTCATGAAGGCCGCGCCGAGGGGCAGGTGGCGCCGGCCGATCTCGACCCCCGGGGTGTCGGTGGGGATCAGCGCGAGGCTGATGCCCAGGTCTTCCTCTTCGCCCAGCAGATGCTCCGGGTCATGGGCCTTGAAGGCCAGCCCGAGCAAGGTCGCCACCGGGCCGAGGGTGATGTAGCGCTTTTCCCAGTTCAGGCGCAGGCCGAGGACTTCCTCGCCTTGCCATTGGCCCTTGCAGATCACCCCGGTGTCCGGCATGGAGCCAGCATCGGAGCCGGCCAGCGGCCCGGTCAGGGCAAAGCACGGGATATCGTCGCCGCGGGCCAGGCGTGGCAGGTAGTGATTGCGTTGTTCATCGGTACCGTAATGCAGCAGCAGTTCGGCCGGGCCCAGGGAATTGGGTACCATCACGGTGGAGGCGAGGTCGCCGCTGCGGGTCGCCAGTTTCATCGCCACCTGGGAGTGGGCATAGGCTGAAAAGCCCTTGCCGCCGAACTCCTTGGGGATGATCAGGGCAAAGAAGCCGTGCTCCTTGATATGCGCCCAGGCTTTGGGCGGCAGGTCCATGGCCTGGCCGATCTGCCAGTCGCTGACCATGGCGCAGAGTTCTTCGGTCGGCCCGTCGATAAACGCCTGTTCTTCCTCGCTCAACCGGACCTTCGGATAGGCCAGCAGCTTGTTCCAGTCCGGGCGCCCGCTGAACAGTTCGCCATCCCACCAGACGGTTCCGGCGTCGATGGCATCGCGCTCGGTCTCGGACATGGGCGGCAGGACCTTGCGGAACCAGGCGAACAGTGGGGCAGTGAACAGCCTGCGGCGCAGGTCGGGCAGCAACAGCGCGGCCGCGACCACCGCCAGCAACACCCACAGCACCAGCATCAGAGCGCCCGGCCCATGGCCGAACCGGCCCATCGCGATCAGGTAGACGGCGACTATGCCGAGTACGGGAAGCGGAGCGATTCGGCGATGCGCCAGCCAGGCGACGCCGATCACCAGTACCAGTATCCACAACAGCAGCATATTCAATCCTCCATAAAGACAGCGCCAAAGCACCGATTGAGCTTAGTCGGCATCCGGTAAACAGGGCTTGGGGATGTGTGTTCAAATCTGTAGGCACATGTTTACAAGTGTTACGGCCCGGGCGGCCTGGTCTAAAAGTGAGCAGGCTACCGATAGTGACCGTCCCGTGTCGGTGGAGTTCGTCGATTTCGTCACGCTCTGCATCACGACGCGTGTTATCCGCTCTGCTGCTTTCCTCGTGCGCAAGGATTTGAGCCTGCGCTGTTCGGGCGTAGACTGCGTCGGCATTTATCCATCGAGAGGCGGTCATGCTGAAAATCTGGGGTAGGAAAAATTCGTCGAACGTCAGAAAAGCCTTGTGGTGTGCCGAGGAACTTGGCCTGCCTTACGAGTCTCTGGATGCCGGCGGAGCGTTCGGTGTCGTCGATACACCCGAATATCGTGCGAAGAACCCGAACAAGCTGGTGCCGATGATCGAGGACGGTGATTTTGTCCTCTGGGAATCGAACACCATCGTGCGCTACCTGACCGCCAAGCATGCCGCCGGCTCCCACTGGTTCTCCAATGATCTGCAGGCACGGGCCCAGGCGGACAAGTGGATGGACTGGACCACCTCATCCTTTGCCACCCCGTTTCGCGGGGTGTTCTGGGGTGTATTGCGGACCCCCGCCGAGCAACAGGATTGGGCCGCGATCAACGCTTCGCTGAAGATCTGCGCCGACCTGTTGCAGCGGGTCGATGCGGCGCTGGCCGAGCAACCCTACCTGTCGGGTGACGAGATCGGCATGGGCGATATTCCCCTGGGCAGTTTTATCTATGCCTGGTTCGAAATGCCTATCGAACGCCCGCCGATGCCTCATTTGAGTGCCTGGTACGAGCGCCTGAAACAGCGTCCGGCCTATCAGCGGGCGGTCATGACCGCGTTGACTTAATAGCCACTATTAACGCCGGTTGCTGTACTTGTGCGGCGAGGCCAAGCACCA
The DNA here is from genome assembly GCF_023242525.1 of Pseudomonas sp. MWU12-2319. Lineage (NCBI taxonomy): Bacteria > Pseudomonadati > Pseudomonadota > Gammaproteobacteria > Pseudomonadales > Pseudomonadaceae > Pseudomonas > Pseudomonas sp. MWU12-2319. The sequence goes on along the minus strand of NZ_JALJES010000001.1, from coordinate 492,296 downwards.
TGAGCCTGGTTCGCCGCCGTTGCATTCAAAACGGTGTGCCCTTATTTAGTTCTTTCCTCCCTTCTTGGTGCATGAATCCGATATGAGTTCCGCTCTGTCCATCCGGCAGCTAACCAAAACCTACGGCAACGGTTTCCAGGCCCTGAGTGGTATCGATCTGGATGTCGCCGAAGGTGATTTCTTCGCCTTGCTCGGCCCTAACGGTGCTGGCAAATCCACGACCATCGGCATCCTCTCGACCCTGGTGAACAAGACCGGCGGTACGGTGAAGGTGTTCGGTCACGACCTGGATCGCGAACCCGCCGCACTCAAGCGCTGCATTGGCGTGGTGCCGCAGGAGTTCAATTTCAACCAGTTCGAGAAGACCTTCGATATCGTCGTGACCCAGGCCGGGTACTACGGCATTCCGGCGAAAATCGCCAAGGAACGCGCCGAGCAGTACCTGACCCAACTGGGCCTGTGGGACAAGCGCGACGTGCCGTCGCGGTCGTTGTCCGGCGGCATGAAGCGCCGGCTGATGATCGCCCGGGCACTGGTGCATGAACCGCGCCTGCTGATCCTCGACGAACCGACCGCCGGGGTCGACATCGAACTGCGTCGTTCGATGTGGACCTTTCTCACCGAGCTGAACCAGAAAGGCATTACCATCATCCTCACCACTCATTACCTGGAGGAGGCTGAACAGTTGTGCCGCAATATCGGCATCATCGATCACGGCACCATTGTCGAAAACACCAGCATGCGCCAGTTGCTCAGCCAGCTGCATGTGGAGACCTTCCTGCTCGACCTGAAGAGTGATCTGCAGCAGCCGCCCCAGCTGATCGGCTATCCGAGCAAGCTGCTCGACAGTCGCACCCTGGAAGTCCAGGTCGACAAGGCGGTGGGCATCACCGCGCTGTTCGGGCAACTGGCCACGCAGCAGGTCGAAGTGCTGAGCCTGCGTAACAAAACCAATCGCCTCGAGGAGCTGTTCGTGTCCCTGGTGGAAAAAAACCTGTCGAAGGTGGCGGTATGAGTTCGGAACTGCAACCCAACCTGGTCGCCCTCAACACCATCGTTTACCGCGAAGTCCGGCGTTTTACCCGGATCTGGCCGCAGACCCTGCTGCCGCCGGCCATCACCATGGTCCTGTACTTCGTGATCTTCGGTAACCTGATCGGCAGGCAGATCGGCGGCATGGGTGGTTTCACCTATATGGAGTACATCGTGCCGGGCCTGATCATGATGTCGGTGATCACCAACTCCTACGGCAACGTGGTCTCGAGTTTCTTCGGCAGCAAGTTCCAGCGTTCCATCGAGGAATTGATGGTTTCGCCGGTCTCGCCCCATACCATCCTGATCGGCTACACCCTGGGCGGTGTGCTGCGCGGGCTGATGGTGGGGATTATCGTGACCTTGCTGTCGCTGTTCTTCACCGATTTGCAGGTCCATCACCTGGGCGTGACCTTGCTGGTGGTGGTACTGACGGCGACGATCTTCTCGCTGCTGGGGTTTATCAACGCAGTCTTTGCACGTAACTTCGACGATATCTCGATTATCCCGACCTTCGTGCTGACGCCGCTGACCTACCTCGGCGGTGTGTTCTACTCGATTACTCTGCTGCCGCCGTTCTGGCAGACCGTGTCGCTGGCCAACCCGGTGCTGCATATGGTCAACGCCTTCCGCTACGGCATTCTCGGTGTGTCGGACATCCGCATCAGCGTAGCCATCACCTTTATGGTCGTGGCGACCCTGGCCCTCTACATCGGTTGTGCGCGGCTGCTGGTCAGCGGCCGCGGTATGCGCCAGTAACGGGTTTCATGGATGACGGCGTCGTTCCAGGCGCCGCTTCCATTGCCTGGCCACCCACCAGCGCCAGTAGCTCATGGTCAGGTAATAACCCAGGGCGCCCAGCGCCACTCCCAATACCAGCGAACCCAGCAACAGCGGTTGCCAGAGCGTCGACAGCTGCCCGCTGATCCAGGCCCAGGTCAATTCATCCGGCAGGCCGCGGGGCGGTACGTGCAGCAACCAGGCACCGAGCTGGTAGGCGCAATAGAAAATCGGCGGGATCGTCAGTGGATTGGTCAGCCACACGAGGCTGACGGCAATCGGCATATTGCCGCGCACGAGAATCGCCAGAAATGCCGCCAGCAGCATCTGCAAGGGCATCGGCATCAAGGCCGCGAACAAGCCCACCGCCATGGCCCGTGCCACCGAGTGCCGATTGAGGTGCCAGAGGTTCGGGTCGTGGAGCAGGGGACCAAAAAAGCGTAAGTGTTTGTGTTCCCTGATGCGGGTCGGGTCCGGCATGTAGCGTTTGAATAAGCGACGCGGCATAAGGCTTCTCGGGCAGTTCAGGCGGGCAGTATGCCCGGATTTTACGGGCGGCCGATTCAGACTTTGTGACAGTAAATAAAGCACCGTCCGCATAACCCGGCTATTCCGAGAGCTGAACGGGTTCAAGGAGTGCTTTATGCGAACAGGGATGTTGGCGCTGGCGGCGGGGTTTGTGCTCTTGCGATTCCTGCCGCAACTGCCGCCTGGATGGCTGTTGCTGGTGCTGCCGGTGCTCGGCTTGATGTTGTTGCCGTTTCGCGCTTATCCGCTGGCGTTATTCCTGTTCGGCTTCAGTTGGGCCTGTTTCCAGGCGCAACGGGCGCTGGACGATCGACTGGTGCCGGCGTTGGAGGGCCAGACCCTGTGGGTGGAAGGGCGGGTGGTCGGTCTGCCGCAGCGGGGAGAACAGGTGGTGCGCTTCGAACTGGACGGCGCGATTTCCCGTCGGGCCCGGCTGCCGGCGCGTTTGCGGTTGTCCTGGTTCGGCGGCCCGGATCTGCGCAGCGGCGAGCGCTGGCGCCTGGCGGTGCAGCTCAAGCGTGGACACGGCTTGCTCAATCCCGCCGGGTTCGACTATGAGGCCTGGCTGCTCGCCCGGCGTATCGGCGCGACCGGCACGATCAAGGATGGGCAATTGCTGGGGCCCGCCAGTAGTGCCTGGCGCGATACGATCAGGCGGCGTTTGCTGGAAGTCGATGCCCAAGGGCAATCGGCCACCTTGGTGGCGCTGGTGCTTGGTGACGGTTCGGGACTGTCAACGCAGACCTGGCGCGTGCTGCAGGACACCGGCACCCTGCATCTGCTGGTGATTTCCGGCCAGCATATCGGCTTGCTCGCGGGATTGGTCTACGCGCTGATCGCCGGGTTGGCGCGTTATGGCCTGTGGCCGGGCCGCTGGCCCTGGTTGCCGTGGGCCTGTGGCCTGGCGTTTGCGGCGGCGCTGGGTTATGCGCTGCTGGCGGGTTTCGGCGTGCCGGTGCGCCGGGCCTGCGTGATGCTTGCGATGGTGCTGTTGTGGCGTTTGCGTTATCGCCATCTGGGGGCGCTGGTGCCGTTGCTGGCGGCCTTGAACCTGGTGTTGTTGTTCGACCCGCTGGTGAGTCTGCAGGTGGGATTCTGGCTGTCCTTTGCCGCCGTGGCGGTGCTGATCTTCACCTTCAGTGGGCGACTGGGTGCCTGGAGCTTCTGGCAGAGCTGGAGCCGTGGGCAATGGGTGATTGCCCTCGGCCTGCTTCCGGCGTTGCTGTTGCTGGGCCTGCCGGTCAGTCTCAGTGCGCCGTTGGCCAACTGGGTCGCCGTGCCCTTGATCGGTCTGTTGGTATTGCCTTTGGCCCTGCTCGGCACGCTGCTGTTGCCGCTGCCCTGGTTGGGCGAGGGGCTGCTGTGGCTGGCCGGCGGTTTGCTCGCTGGGTTGTTTCAAGGGCTCGAATGGTTGGCCGCGCAAGTGCCGGCCTGGATACCGGCGGCGGTTCCGTTGTGGGCCTGGGCGCTGAGTGGCCTGGGTATCCTGCTGCTGTTGCTGCCGGCCGGTATGCCTCTGCGTCCCTTGGGGTGGCCATTGGCGGCGTTGGCGGTATTCGCGCCTTCAACGCCAGTGGCCCAGGGCGAGGCCGAGGTCTGGCAACTGGATGTCGGCCAGGGCCTGGCGATCCTTGTCCGAACCCGTGAGCACAGCCTGCTGTACGACGCCGGACCGCGCTTCGGCGAGTTCGACCAGGGCGAACGGGTGGTGCTGCCGTCCTTGCGCAAGCTGGGGGTACGCCGGCTCGACATGCTGTTGCTCAGCCATGCCGATGCCGATCACGCCGGTGGGGCCCTGGCCGTGCAACGCGGTTTGCCGGTGAGCGAGGTGCTCGGCGGCGACGTCGAGGGTTTGCCAGCGGCGTTGCAGGCCCAGCCGTGTGTCAGTGGCCGGCACTGGCAGTGGGATGGCGTACGCTTTTCCCTGTGGCGCTGGCCTCTGGCCCGCGACAGCAATCAATCTTCCTGCGTCTTGCAGATCGAAGCCAATGGTGAGCGTCTACTGCTGACCGGCGATATCGATATCGAGGCCGAACGGGCCTTTCTCGGGAGTCCGTTGGCCGTTGCCAGCGATTGGTTGCAGTCGCCCCATCACGGCAGCCGCAGTTCCTCATCAATGGTATTCCTGCAACGTCTGGCCCCGCGCGGCGTGCTGATTTCCCGTGGGCGCGGCAATGCCTTCGGTCATCCCCACCCACAGGTCATCGCGCGTTACAAAGCTTTGGACATGGCTATCTTCGACAGCGCGGAGCAGGGCGCACTGCGCCTGGTGCTGGGGCGTTTCGACGAGCCGCGGTCCTTGCAAGCCGCACGACGCTTCTGGCGGCAATAGTCCGCTGCCTTTCAATAACCCTGGGTTATTAAAGTCCCCCGGCATGCGTCATCACGATCTTCGGCCCGCGCAACCCCTATGTTAGAGTGGCGCACTTTTTCGAGGGGACTGTCACTGTGTGGGAATTGGTCAAGTCCGGCGGCTGGATGATGCTGCCGATCATTTTGAGCTCCATCGCTGCAACGGGCATCGTCGCCGAGCGCCTATGGACGCTGCGGGCCAGCCGCGTGACCCCGGAGCATCTGCTCGGGCAGGTCTGGCGCTGGATCAAGGACAAGCAGCTGGACAAGGAAAAACTCAAGCAACTGCGCGCCGATTCCCCCCTGGGCGAGATCCTTGCCGCGGGCCTGGCCAACTCCAAGCATGGTCGCGAGATCATGAAAGAGTGCATCCAGGAAGCCGCTGCCCGGGTCATCCACGAACTGGAGCGCTACCTCAGCGCCCTCGGCACCATCGCCGCCATGGCGCCCTTGCTCGGGCTGCTGGGTACGGTGCTGGGCATGATCGATATCTTCAGCTCGTTCATGAGTACGGGCATGACCACCAATGCCGCCGTGCTCGCCGGGGGGATTTCCAAGGCGCTGGTCACCACGGCTTCGGGCTTGATGGTCGGGATTCCGGCGGTGTTCTTCCATCGTTTCCTGTTGCGCAGGGTCGATGAGCTGGTGGTGGGCATGGAGCAGGAAGCGATCAAGCTGGTCGAGGTGGTGCAAGGCGACCGCGACGTCGACATGCCAGAGGGCAAAGCGTGAAATTCCGCCGCAAGCCCCTGGAACCGGTGGATATCAACGTGACGTCGTTGATCGACGTGGTGTTCGTCCTGCTGCTGTTTTTTGTCACCACCACTACCTTTACCCGCCAGACCGAGTTGCGGGTCGACTTGCCGCAGGCGGTCAGCGGCTCGCCGGCCGAGGACCATATTCCCAAGCAGCTGGATATCGCCATCAGTGCCGAGGGTGTCTACACGGTGAACAACCAGCGCCTGCCGAGCAATGACCTGGCCAGCCTGATGGACGCGGTGCAGAAAGAGTCCGGCGGCGATACCAGCCTGCCACTGTCGATCAGCGCCGATGGCAAGACCCAGCATCAGGCCGTGATCACCGCAATGGATGCGGCCGGCAAGCTGGGTTTCAGCCATCTGCGCATGACCACTGTCGAAGCGGCGCCGGCCCCCTGATGAGCTTCTCCGAGCGCCTGCTCGCCGCCTGGTACGATGGTCATCCGGCATTGACCCTGCTGCGCCCGCTGGAGTGGTTGTATCGGCGGGTGGTCGACGGTAAACGTGCGCGTTTTGTCGCGGGCGAGGGCGTGATCTACCAGCCGCCGGTGCCGTTGATCGTGGTGGGCAATATCACTGTCGGCGGTACCGGCAAGACCCCGATGATTCTCTGGTTGATCGAGCATTGTCGGCAGCGCGGCCTGCGGGTCGGTGTGGTCAGTCGCGGCTACGGTGCCAAGCCGCCGCAGTTGCCCTGGCGTGTGCAAGCCGATCAGGCGGCAGCACTGGCCGGTGACGAACCGCTGCTGATCGTCCAGCGCAACGGCGTGCCGTTGATGATCGACCCGGACCGCAGTCGAGCGGTCCGGGCCTTGCTGGCGACGGAAAAAATCGACCTGATCCTTTCCGACGATGGCCTGCAGCATTACCGTCTGGCCCGCGACCTGGAACTGGTACTGATCGATGCCGTCCGGGGCCTGGGCAACGGCCGTTGCCTGCCCGCCGGCCCGCTGCGCGAACCGATTGAGCGCCTGCAAAGTGTCGATGGCGTGCTCTACAACGGCGCCAGCGAGGACCGTGACAACGGCTTCGCCTTCCACCTACAGCCGACGGCGCTGGTCAACCTGCTGACCGGCGAGCGCAAGCCCGTCGATCATTTTCCACCCGGACAGGCCGTGCACGCGGTCGCCGGTATCGGCAACCCGCAACGTTTCTTCAACACCCTTGAAACGCTACACTGGCAGCCTGTGCCCCACGCCTTTGCCGATCATGCCGAGTACAGCGCCGCGGCCTTGAGCTTCGAACCGACGCTGCCACTGGTGATGACCGAAAAGGATGCGGTGAAATGCCGGGCCTTCGCGGCACCCGACTGGTGGTACCTGGCGGTGGATGCTTTACCGTCCGAGGCCTTCAAGGCCTGGTTCGACACCCAGCTGCTGCGCCTGTTGCCCGACCGTCTCTTGCCCTAAACCCGTTTTTATCCAGGGAATCCTCATGGACACCAAACTGCTCGACATCCTCGCCTGCCCGATCTGCAAAGGTCCCCTCAAGCTCAGCGCCGACAAGACCGAACTGATCAGCAAGGGCGCGGGCCTGGCCTATCCGATCCGCGACGGCATTCCGGTCATGCTGGAAAGCGAAGCCCGGACCCTGAGCACCGACGAGCGCCTGGACAAATGAGCACCCCGTTCGTCGTCGTGATTCCGGCGCGCTTTTCCTCCACCCGCCTGCCGGCCAAGCCGCTGCAACTGATCGCCGGCAAGCCGATGATCCAGCACACCTGGGAGCAGGCGTGCAAAAGCAGCGCCCAGCGGGTGGTGGTGGCCACTGATGATGCACGTATCGTCGAGGCCTGCCGGGCCTTTGGTGCCGAAGTGCTGCTGACCCGCGAAGATCACGAGTCCGGCACCGATCGCCTGGCCGAGGTCGCCACTTTGCTGGGCCTGGCGGCGGATGACATCGTCGTCAACGTCCAGGGCGACGAGCCGCTGATTCCCCCTGTGGTGATCGATCAGGTCGCGGCCAACCTCGCGGCCCACAGCGAAGCGCGCATGGCCACCCTGGCCGAGCCGATCCACGACGTGGAAACCCTGTTCAACCCGAATGTGGTCAAGGTGGTCAGCGACATCAACGGCCTGGCGCTGACGTTCAGCCGCGCGACCCTGCCCTGGGCGCGGGATGACTTCGCCATCAGCCGCGAGCAACTGCCGTCAGGCATACCGTTCCGCCGGCATATCGGCATCTACGCCTACCGTGCCGGTTTCCTGCATGACTTTGTCAGCTGGGGCCCGTGCTGGCTGGAAACCACCGAGCGCCTGGAGCAGCTACGGGCGCTGTGGCACGGCGTGCGGATTCATGTCGCCGATGCCCTGGAGGCGCCACCGACCGGCGTCGATACGGCACAAGACCTTGATCGTGTTCGTCGGTTGCTGGAGGCCTGATGCGGGTTCTGTTTGTCTGCCTGGGCAATATCTGTCGTTCGCCCACGGCCGAAGGAGTGTTGCGGCACAAATTGCGTGAGGCTGGCCTGGCCGAACAGATCGAAGTGGCCTCCGCCGGCACTGGTGCCTGGCATGTCGGCAAGTCGCCGGACAGCCGCAGCCAGCGGGCGGCGCGGATGCGCGGCTATGACTTGTCGGCCCAGCGTGCCCGACAGGTCGCGGCGGCGGATTTCAACCGCTACGATCTGATCCTGGCCATGGACCAGAGCAACCTGCGCAACCTCAAGTTGCTCCAGCCGGCCCAGGGCAAGGCCGAACTGGACCTGTTCCTGCGACGTTATGACGGGGCGGTGGAGGAAGTGCCGGACCCGTACTACGACGAAGAACAGGGTTTCGAGCAGGTCCTGGACCTGATCGAACAGGCCAGCGATCGGCTGGTGATCGAACTCAAGGGGCGTCTATGACCCTGCAAGTGCAAGCCGGGGTCTCCCTCAAACCCTATAACAGCTTTGGTGTCGATGTTCGTGCGCAGTGGTTCGCCGAGGCCCACAGCGATGCCGATGTCCGCGAGGCCCTGGCCTATGCGGCGCAGCATCAGTTGCCGTTGCTGGTGATCGGTGGCGGCAGCAACCTGTTGCTGACCGCGGATATCCAGGCGCTGGTGTTGCGCATGGGCACCCGGGGGATTCGCCTGCTGCGCGATGATGGCATCAATGTCGTGATCGAAGCCGAGGCCGGCGAGCCCTGGCATCCCTTTGTGCTGTCGACCCTGGCCCAGGGCTGGAACGGTCTGGAAAACCTCAGCCTGATTCCCGGCACCGTTGGTGCAGCCCCGATGCAGAACATCGGCGCCTACGGGGTCGAGATCAAGGATGTGTTTGCCGGCCTGACCGCGCTGGATCGCGAGACGGGTGAGTTGCGCGAGTTTTCCCTGCAGGAATGTCAGTTCGGTTATCGCGACAGTCTGTTCAAACACGCCGCCGGGCGTTGGTTGATCCTGCGTGTACGCTTTGCCTTGAGCCGTGCCGAGCATCTGCACCTGGGCTACGGCCCGGTGGCCCAGCGCCTGGCCGAGCAGGGTGTGAGCCAGCCGACCGCCAGCGATGTCAGTCGGGCCATCTGCAGTATCCGCAGCGAAAAGCTGCCCGATCCCGCTGTGCTGGGCAATGCCGGGAGTTTCTTCAAGAACCCCCTGGTGTCGGCTGCCCAGGCTGCCGAATTGAAGTTGGCGCATCCCGGGCTGGTGAGTTATCCACAGCCTGACGGCCAGGTGAAACTGGCGGCGGGCTGGTTGATCGAGGCGGCGGGCTGGAAAGGTTTTCGCGAAGAAGATGCAGGTGTACACCTTTTGCAGTCCTTGGTGCTGGTCAACTATGGCACGGCGAGCGGCCTGCAATTGCTGGCCCTGGCCCGGCGGATCCAGGCTGACATTTTGCAACGATTTACCGTTGAGCTGGAAATGGAGCCGAATCTCTACTGAGGCTATGCTTTTTCGGTGATAGCGCTGGCATCTGTCGCAGCGTTATCACCGGCAAGCCCGATTCAGAGCGATCCAGCGTACGCAAGGCTTTTTTCCGAATACGGCTTTCCCTTCGCCGGCCAACGGCGTAAAAACAGATCCCATGAAAGGCCCGATGAAGCGTTTGCTTCATGAGAGAGCCTGTTAGCCTGAGTCGATCCGCCCCGTGTCGAACCGTGGCACTCAACGGCGGATGGCTCGACCCCATAACCTTGAACTATGCGGGCGTGCCCATGATTACCCTGAAACTCAACGGTCAAGACCATCCACTGGACGTCACCGAGGACATGCCGCTGCTCTGGGCGATCCGTGATGTGGCAGGTTATACCGGGACCAAATTCGGCTGCGGCATGGGACTGTGCGGTGCCTGCACCGTGCACATCGACGGGCTGCCGGCACGTTCCTGCATCACCCCGGTCGGCTCCGTGGCGGGGCAGAGCATCAGCACCATCGACAACCTGCACAGCGATCCGGTCGGCCAGGCTGTGCAGCAGGCGTGGCTGGACGGCGGCGTTGCCCAGTGCGGCTTCTGCCAGGGCGGGCAGATCATGTCGGCCACGGCCTTGCTCAAGGTCAACCCCAAGCCCAGCGATGCCCAGATCGAAGAGGCCATGGTCGGGAATATCTGCCGTTGCGGGACCTATAACCGCATCAAGACGGCCATTCACCAGGCCGCGGCCCATCTGCGGGAGACCAAGGCATGAACCCGTCCCTGAACGATTTCGTCCTGAGCAATCTCAGCCGGCGTGGCTTTCTCAAGGGTGTCGGCGCCACCGGTGCACTGGTCCTGGCGGCAAGCTGGGGCCTGCCCGAGGCCTTTGCCGAAGGCGAGCAGAAATATGGGGCCGACCATATGCCCAATGGCTGGGTCGATGATCCCAAGGTCTATGTGAGTATCGAGGCCGATGGCAGTGTGACGGTGATCTGCAACCGCGCCGAGATGGGCCAGGGCGTGCGCACCAGCCTGAGCATGGTGGTGGCGGACGAGCTTGAGGCCGACTGGGCAAGGGTCAAGGTCAAGCAGGCGCCGGGCGACGAGGTGCGTTTCGGCAACCAGGACACCGACGGTTCCCGCAGCATGCGCCACTGGTACGAACCGATGCGGCGTTGCGGCGCGGCGGCCCGGACCATGCTCGAACAGGCGGCGGCCGCGCAGTGGAAAGTCCCGGTGGCGGAATGCCGGGCGCAGCTGCACAAGGTTATCCACAGCCCGAGCGGGCGCGAGCTCGGTTACGGTGCCCTGGCGGCCGCGGCCGCCGCACTGGCCGTTCCTGCCCGCGACAGCCTGAAGCTCAAGCAAGCGTCGGAATTCCGCTATATCGGCAAGGAAGCGTTCCGGGCCATCGACGGCGCGGATATCGTCAATGGCCGAGCGTTGTACGGTGCCGATGTGCATTTTGAAGGCACCGTCTACGCCACTGTAGCTCGTCCTCGAGTGTACGGCGGCAAGGTCAAATCCTTTGATGCCAGCGCCGCGCTGAAGGTCCCGGGCGTGCTCAAGGTCGTGGAAATCGAAAGTCGTCCGTTGCCTTCCGAGTTCCAGACGCTGGGTGGTGTGGCGGTGATTGCCAGCAATACCTGGGCGGCGATCAAGGGCCGCGATGCGCTGACGATCGTCTGGGATGACGGCGTCAATGCCGGTTATGACTCGATTGCCTACCGCCAGGAACTGGAAGCCTCGGCACGCCAGCCGGGCAAGGTGGTGCGCGATACCGGCAATGTCGAGGAGGCCCTGAAACGCGCCGACAGCCAGTTCGAAGCCGGTTATTACCTGCCGCACCTGGCCCAGTCGCCGATGGAACCGATGGTTGCCATCGCCCGTTTCAACGACGGCCACTGCGAAGCCTGGGCGCCGACCCAGGCACCCCAGGTGACCCGCGAGCGGATCGCCGAGCGCCTGGGGATCGGCTTCGACCAGGTGACGGTCAACGTGACCCTGCTCGGCGGCGGTTTCGGGCGCAAGTCCAAGCCTGACTACATCATCGAGGCGGCCATTCTTGCCAAGGCAATGCCGGGCCAGGCCGTGCGCGTGCAGTGGACCCGCGAGGACGATATCCACTATTCGTATTTCCACACCGTGTCGGCGGAATACCTGCGGGCCAGCCTGAACAAGGATGGCACGCCGTCCGGTTGGCTGCACCGCACCGTGGCACCGAGTATCACGGCACTGTTCGCGCCCAATATGAACAACGAGGGCGCCTTTGAACTGGGCATGGGCTTTACCAACATGGCCTACAACATTCCCAACGTGCGCCTGGAAAACCCGGAGGCCAAGGTGCATACGCGGGTGGGCTGGTACCGTTCGGTATCGAATATCCCCCATGGTTTCGCCATCCAGAGTTTTGTCGACGAACTGGCCCATAAAGCCGGCCAGGATCCACTGGCCTATCAGCTCAAGTTGCTGGCGCCGGATCGCCAGATCGACCCGCGTACCCTGAGCGATCAATGGAACTACGGTGAGTCCCCCGAGCGTTATCCCATCGATACCGGGCGTATGCGCGCAGTCCTGGAAACCGCGACCAAGGCCGCCGGCTGGGGGCGCAAGTTGCCGCCGGGGCGTGGCCTGGGGCTGGCGGTGCATTACAGCTTTGTCACCTACGTGGCCGCGGTGATCGAGGTGGAGGTCAAGGATGACGGCAGCTTGATCGTGCACAAGGCCGATATCGCCGTGGACTGCGGCCCGCAGATCAACCCGGAGCGGATCCGTTCGCAGTTCGAAGGGGCCTGTGTCATGGGCCTGGGCAACGCCGTGCTGGGCGAGATCAGCTTCAAGGAGGGCAAGGTCCAGCAGGACAATTTCCATATGTACGAAGTGGCGCGCATGTCCCTGGCGCCGAAGGAGGTGGCGGTGCATCTGGTCACGCCACCGGGCGAGGTGCCGTTGGGTGGTGTCGGTGAGCCGGGCGTGCCACCGATTGCGCCGGCGCTGTGCAACGCGATCTTTGCCGCCACCGGCAAGCGTATTCGCAACCTGCCGGTGCGTTACCAGCTGCAAGGCTGGAACCAGGTGAAAGCCTGATGGACAGTGTCGATCTGAATGTCCTGCGCAGTGTCCTGCAATGGCGTCGCGCGGGGCAGCGGGTGGTGCTCTACAGCGTGGTCCAGACCTGGGGCAGTGCGCCACGGCCGCCGGGGGCGATGCTGGCCTTGCGCGAGGACGGCGTGGTGATCGGCTCGGTGTCCGGAGGTTGCATCGAGGATGACCTGATCCAGCGTTTGCAGGATGGGCGCCTGTCGGAAGACGGGCCGCCGGTGCAACTGGTGACCTATGGCGTGAGCCGTGACGAGGCGGCGCGTTTTGGCCTGCCCTGTGGTGGGACTTTGCGCTTGACCGAGGAGCGGGTAGGCGATCCGGGTTGGGTGGCGCAGTTGCTGGCGCGCTGCGAGGCCCATGAGATTGTCGCTCGGGAGCTGAACCTGGCCACCGGCGAAGTGACCTTGAGCAACGCGGGCAAGAGCGACACCCTGAGTTTTGACGGTGAGCGCTTGCGGGCGATCTACGGTCCGCGCTGGCGCTTGCTGCTGATCGGTGCCGGACAGTTGTCGCGCTACGTGGCGGAAATGGCCCGGTTGCTGGATTTCGAAGTCTTGATCTGCGATCCACGCAAGGAGTTCGTCTATGGCTGGGAAGAACAGCACGGGCGTTTTGTACCGGGCATGCCCGATGAGGCGGTGCTGAATATCCAGACCGACGAACGCACGGCGATCGTCGCCCTGACCCATGACCCCCGGCTTGACGATATGGCGCTGCTGACGGCGCTGAATTCCCGGGCGTTTTATATCGGTGCGCTGGGCTCGCGGGTCAATAGCCAGAAGCGCCGAGATAATCTGGCGGCGTTGGGCTTGAGTGCGGAGGCCATTGCTCGCCTGCATGGTCCGATTGGCCTGCATATCGGCAGCCATACACCCGCGGAGATTGCCTTGTCCTTGATGGCGGAAATCGTCGCGATCAAGAACGGCGTCGAGTTACGGCAGAAAAAGCCGGAGCTGGCGGCCAGTGAGTGAGGAGATCGCGGCTATTGTCCTGGCGGCGGGGCAGGGCAGTCGTTTTCGACAGTCGGCGGGGGCCGATCAGGACAAGTTGCTGGCGCGCTGTGTTGGGCGTGATGGTGTCGAGCGGGCTGTGTTGGAGCATGTGCTGCTGAGTTTGCCGCAGGGGCTTGGATCCCGGTTATTGGCGACGACGGCGGATCGCTTGGAGGTCATTCGTCTGGCGCAGGTGTATGGCTGCCGGGTGCTGCTGATCGAGTCGACGGGCATGGGCGACAGTCTCGCCGCTGCAGTGACGGCGACGGCCGAATCGGCGGGCTGGCTGGTGGTGCTGGGGGATATGCCGTTTATCCTGCCGGGGACGATTGCACAGGTGATGGCAGGGATTGAGGGCGACGGAGTTTTCGTGCCGGTTTTTCGAGGTGAGTATGGGCATCCGGTGGGATTCGGGCGTTCGTTTGGACCGGCCCTGATGGGGTTGTCGGGAGATCGCGGGGCCAAGCCGCTGTTTGCGGAAGGCAAAGTGCGAGAGGTTTCTGTCGAAGATCCTGGTGTGCTTTGGGATGTTGATAGGCCTGAGCATTTGATGTTTTTGTAGCGAGTCTTTAGCGAGACGATACTTCCGATATCAACGCAATTTGGCTGTTCGTTGGTATTGGCTCGGGTTTAATCGTACTCGTATGTCGGTTTCGAGCAGGCGAGCGCTCCTATTGTGGGACCTTTGATTGGGATCAGACAGTCGTATCTCTCTCGTGCAGCGGGCAATAGAGGGAAAACAAGTAGACTGCTAGTTATCCCTTTGTCCGAGAAGGTTATTTTTTCAAAATTTGAATAAGTAACTTGATCTATAAAAGATTTTCCGTTTATGGAACATATTTTCTTTCTGGATAGAATGATCCATTTTTTGTCCGGATCCAGCACTTCTATGGTCAGGCAGGGGTCGTCGTGGGTTTTAATGTAGCGGGCTACGACTTCGCCGATTCTTCTTGAGTGAGCTTCGTATATGGTGTTGTAGTTTGCTTTATCACTGGCTGCGTTGACGTCGGTGAGGGCGGAAACGAGTAGTAGAATGATTGTGCTCTTCATGTGGTTACCTGGATTTATCTAGGTAGCTTATGCGCCTGTTGAAGCGGTCGCTGGGTACGTTTGGCCAGTTTGATGGGGCGCTGATGACTGAGTACAGTTTGTCGAGGTCATTGTTTATGAGGTGTCGTTGCAGCAGTGCCCTGGATCGGGCGTCGTAATCCCCACGGTATCTTAAGTCGACTATTAGGTCCTTGATCGCTCTGTGGGTTGAATGCCAGTTCAATTTCCCATACTTGTCTGTGATGTCGGTTTTTTCTGAGACTCGAAGGACCTCGCTTTCCATAAAATCGTAGACGGGTTGGAAGAGTTCATGCTGTTGCTTTCTAGAGATGGAAAATCTTTTGATCTCCGAGCTGGCAGCCTTGAGATAGTTTCTTGCCGCCTGACCATGAAGCCCTTTGGCGCCAATCAACCAGCTATACAACGGCTCAGGAATATTGGCCGCCGCCAGATCGGCTTCGGCATTTCTGTTCTGTCCCAGATCATACCCGCGACCAATGGTTATTCCCGATGCCCCACCCGGCCAGTGCACCTTGCGACTGAAGTAGATATGCAGCGGATGGGTTGGATCATCAATATCATTACCTTCCACATCAAACGTCAGTTGTCCTCGCTCCACCGTGAGCCACTTGAGGTCGTTTTCATCTTCGATGACCACAAAGTTTGCCAATAACCCGATGGGATGAAAGTACCAGGCTTTCCCGTCCGGATTGATCCCATGCTTTCCCGCCAACTCGGCCCACCAGGACAGTTTCTGAATCCGCTTTTTCTCCTGCTCCCAGCGTTTATTGGGTTCGCTGTCACTGTGTCGTAGCAGGTGATCCAGTTCATTCCATTTGGCGGGGTTCCAGAACCACTCGCTTTCATAATGAACAATCAACTGCGAAATGGCTTGGGCGTGATGGGGATTGTCCAGCGCGGCGCGAATTCGCTTTGGTGTCAGCAGCGGGCTGACCGCGATGGAATCAGCGTTGCCCTGGATAATCTGACGCAGTCGGGTCTTGATCGGGCCGTTGTTCGCCTTGTGCACCTGCAAGTCGTAGTCGGCCTGTTGTGCCTTGCTGAACAACTCCATGGCCTGGAAGTGACAGGCCAACTGTTCGCTATGGCAGGTCGTTTCGCGCAGGCAATCAAAGCCGGCCCAATCCCACGGACTGTAGTCGTCGAAGAACAGCGCACTCTCGCCCAGCCAGCCGCTGACACGCTGGCCACTGGCATCGGCCATGCGGTTCTTGAGGTGCCACCAGTGCTGGGTGTAGGGCTTCAGGCCGGGCAGGGCAAAGGTGTCGCGGATCCGGTGATCGGACGGCAGGTTATCGAGGACCACCCGTGGCAGGATCAGGCCCGGGAGCGTCCGCAGGCTGCGTTTTGCCATCTTCGGCGGGTGACTGGCGTTGATATCAGGAGTGTGTGGCACCAGAGCACTGGCGATTCTACTGATGCGGGCCAGGCTTCTTTCACTCTCGGGGAGGCTGGCGGCATAGGCGCGACTCTTTTCGATAAAGGCCGGCACATCGTCGCAACTGAAGACTTCCAGATGCAGCAGGCCTTCGCCATCCCCATGACTGGGTGTACTGAAGATGCCGGGATGACCGATCAGTGCTCCGGCCTTGATGGCGAACGGAGTATCGAGAGAGATGACCCGGGCCTTGGCTTGAGGTTCTTCCATCCAGAAAGCCGGCCTGGCTCTGCCGGGGTCGCGCTGGTAGTGCTCCCAACTGAGTAAATGCATATAGAGGCTGTAGAACGTCAGCGACTGTGGCGGCAGCGGGGAGATTGCGCTGTACGGCTGGCCGGGAAGGCTCAGGCAATGCTTGATCAGCACGAACCCCGTTGAATAGGCCGCCGGCTCGCCGTTGGCCTTGGGGGAGGTGGGGTAGGCCTGATCGATGCGGTAGGCAATGACTTCGCCATCGGCAATGCAACGTACGGCCTCCTGGTCGAGGAGCGCCGCCGTGTTCTTGTCGAAATGCACCCCGCCATGCCAGAGGCCGCCTTGCCCCAGCGGGTAGGTGCCGCCCGTGGCTTTGGCCAGGGCGTCGTAGCAGGTTTGCGGGTCAGCGACTTCCCGGCTGCGAGCACCTGCGACCTTGAAAGGAAAGCACCAGGCCAGCCTCTTGTTTGCGTTCTTCATGAACATTGCCCTCTCACCCGTCCCTGAGAGGCTGACTGTGCGCCGACGAAAAGCGGGAGTCAGTCAGTGGGCTTCAGTTTGTGATGTAGGGCTTTTCCTTGCTGCATGGCGGCTGGATCTTCAGGCAGGAAAGGAGGTGGGCGATGAATGGCGGACAAAAAAAGCCCCGCCTGCATCGCTGCAGGCGGGGCTTTTCAACAGCCGTCAGAGTCAGGCGAGGGGTTTAGGCTCGTGGGCTTCTTCCTGGGCTTTGTGGTTATGTTCAACCACTTCTTCGACGGACTGCAGGTTTTCGTCGACGCTCGGTGCAGCCGCTCCGCTTTCAGCCGGCACGAACTCCGCTGGAGCCGCTTCAGGCGCAGGCGTCGGTTCGGCTGCGACCACGGCTTCTACTGCGGGGGCAGCAGCGGCACGTTCGGCAGCTTCCTGAGCCAGGCGCTCTTCTTCACGCTTGCGACGACGCACTTCACGCGGATCGTTCGGCGCGCGACCGTTGCTGGTCAGGGCGCTGGCCGGAGCCGCCTCGGCAACCGGTGCAGCGACTTCAGCCACGACTGGAGCAACCACCGGAGCAGGCTCTGGCTGTGCAACCACGGCTGGCTCTTCAGCCACCACAGTTTCGGTCACGGGTGCCTGAGGTGCTTCGACGGCTGGCTCGGACCATTGGAACGTGGCCTGGACTTCCTGAGCCGGCTCTGGCGCGGGCTCCGCAACCGGAGCTTCGACGACAGGGGCCGGAGCGACAGGTTCTTCAACGACTGGCGCCGCAACAACCGGTGCTTCGACAACCGGGGTTTCGATGGCCGGTTCAGGCGCCACGAATACCGGCAGTTCAGCGGCAACCGCTGGCTCGACGGCGGCTTCAACCACGGGCTCGGCTTCACGAACCGGGGCGACTTCCACTTCCGGTACCGCTGGCGCTTCCACCGGGGTGGTGGCTTCAACGACCGGAGCTTCAACCTCCGGGGTTTCCTGGATCGCGGCAGTGGCCAGTTCGGCCTGCTGATGCGCCTCGGCTTCGGCTGGAGCACTGATCACGCTGCTGGCGACAGCGGCGGTCACGGCCAGGCCGGCAGCCAGTTCGGCACCGGTAGCGTGCTCATGGTGCTCTTCGCTGCCTTCTTCCGAACCTTCGATCACGTTGCCGTTGGCATCACGTTGACGCTCACGACGGTTGCTGCGGCGACGCTGACCACGGGAGCGGCGACGTGGACGATCGCCACCCTCGGCGTTGTCCTGGCCGTCGTCCTGCAGATGCTCTTCGCCCTGCAACACTTCTTCTTCACCGGCAACAGCAGGTTGCTCGGCACGCGGTTGGCGTTCTTCACGCGGTGCACGCGGCTGACGTTCTTCACGTGGCGCACGGGCTGGACGCTCTTCAGCGACTACAGCAGCCGTTGCAGCAGCGGCGACGGCCGGTGCGGCATCCAGTGGCTCGCGCAGTTCACGCACGCGTTCTTCACGCTCGCCACGTGGCTTGCGATCTTCACGCGGGGCGCGTGGTGCACGTTCTTCACGCGGAGCACGTGGAGCACGTTCCTCGCGGGCTACGGCCGGGGCTTCGTCACGCACTTCGCGGACTTCACGTGGCGCACGCTCTTCACGCGGCGCACGTTCTTCCCGTGGGGCGCGTTCTTCACGCGGCTCGCGCGGTGCACGTTCTTCACGTGGCGCACGTTCTTCGCGCGGCTTGCGCTCTTCATCGCGGCGACCGTTACGGTTGCGGCTCTGCTGGCGACCGTTGCGACGCTCTTCGTTACGGGCCGGACGCTCGGCTGCCGGTTTTTCAACCACGGCCGGTGCAACAGGCTCTTCCTTGCTGGCGAACAGGCTGACCAGCGACTTCACCAGGCCCTTGAACAGGCTTGGCTCGGCGATAACCGGTGTGGGTGCGGCAACCGGAGCGGCGACTTCTTCGGCCGGAACCGGAGCGTTGGCGCGGACCGGAGCGGTCTTGACCGCCGCTTCCTGGCGAACCAAGGTACGGGTGGCCGCGGCCGGCTGGACTTCTTCCACTTCGGCAGCGGCAGCGGCGATTTCGTAGCTGGACTGGTTGGTGTGGGCTTCCGGGCTGTCATCACGCAGACGTTGCACTTCGAAGTGCGGCGTCTCGAGGTGATCGTTCGGCAGGATCACGATGCGTGCACGGGTACGCAGTTCGATCTTGGTGATCGAGTTGCGTTTTTCGTTGAGCAGGAAGGCTGCAACCGGGATCGGCACCTGGGCGCGGACTTCGGCGGTGCGGTCCTTCAGGGCTTCTTCTTCGATCAGGCGCAGGATCGCCAGGGACAGCGATTCGACGTCACGGATGATGCCGGTGCCGTTGCAACGCGGGCAGACGATGCCGCTGCTTTCGCCCAGGGACGGACGCAGGCGCTGACGGGACATTTCCAGCAGGCCGAAGCGCGAGATACGGCCGACTTGTACGCGGGCACGGTCGGCTTCCAGGCACTCGCGGACTTTTTCTTCCACGGCGCGCTGGTTCTTGGCCGGGGTCATGTCGATGAAGTCGATGACGATCAGGCCGCCGATGTCGCGCAGGCGCAACTGACGGGCGATTTCTTCAGCGGCTTCCAGGTTGGTCTGCAGCGCGGTTTCTTCGATGTCGCTGCCTTTGGTGGCGCGCGCCGAGTTGATGTCGATGGACACCAGGGCTTCGGTCGGATCGATGACGATGGAGCCGCCGGAAGGCAGTTCGACGACGCGCTGGAAGGCGGTCTCGATCTGGCTTTCGATCTGGAAACGGTTGAACAGTGGCACGCTGTCTTCATACAGCTTGATCTTGCTGGCGTACTGCGGCATCACCTGGCGGATGAAGGTCAGGGCTTCGTCCTGGGCTTCAACGCTGTCGATCAGCACTTCGCCGATGTCCTGGCGCAGGTAATCGCGGATGGCGCGGATGATCACGTTGCTTTCCTGGTAGATCAGGAAAGGCGCGGAGCGATCCAGCGAGGCTTCTTTGATGGCGGTCCAGAGTTGCAGCAGGTAGTCGAGGTCCCACTGCATTTCTTCGCTGCTGCGGCCAAGGCCGGCAGTGCGCACGATCAGGCCCATGTCGGCCGGGGCAACCAGGCCGTTCAGCGCTTCACGCAGTTCATTGCGCTCTTCGCCTTCGATGCGACGGGAGATACCGCCGGCACGTGGGTTGTTCGGCATCAGTACCAGGTAACGACCGGCCAGGCTGATGAAGGTGGTCAGGGCGGCGCCCTTGTTGCCACGTTCTTCTTTCTCGACCTGGACGATGACTTCCTGGCCTTCGCTCAGGACGTCCTTGATATTGACGCGGCCTTCGGGGGCTTTCTTGAAGTATTCGCGGGAGATTTCTTTCAGCGGCAGGAAGCCGTGGCGCTCAGAGCCGAAATCGACAAAGGCAGCCTCAAGGCTTGGCTCGATGCGAGTAATCCGGCCTTTATAGATATTGGCCTTCTTCTGCTCGCGTGCACCGGACTCGATGTCCAGGTCGTAGAGGCGCTGGCCGTCTACCAGGGCAACACGCAACTCTTCGGGTTGAGTTGCGTTAATCAGCATTCTTTTCATGTAGTACCGTCGGTTTCCGGGCTGCCGGAAACGGCGTTCGGCACACACGACTTCTCACGGTCGGTGTCAGGTGCGTCAGGAGTGGTTGGCCATTCCTGTGTCTGGCGAGGTTCGTCCAGAGGGGACGAAGTCGCGACTCACGCGTCCTGCTTCTTGGGGTGACAAAAGGCACCTCACAAGCAAAAGCTCTGTCAGGAGGAGGAATCAACCGCGGGTGTGGACGATATGAAGCGTCTTGATAAAGCCTAATGCTACACAGTCCGACGGTTGTGCATCTCCACCCTACACGTATCCCTGATAATTCGGGTGCGGCCGCGCGCAGAATCCGCAGCGGGTTGGCATTTACCGTGTTCTCCGAAAGGGGAAAGCACGCTCATGGCTAATTAGGCGTTGTTTCCGATGCCTTCGCCCAGGTGTGACTCGTGACCGACTGCACTTTGTGAACTGGCCGTTAATACCGGCTCGGGAAACGAGTGTTGACTCAGTTTTCCGGCGCGCTTCAGGCCTCATGTCACCTGCGCTCGTTACGATCGCGAACCTTTCCTCGAACGGCGAAAGCCCCGTAGGACGGCCTCGCATCCTGATGAATTGCGTTGGGCAGGGCCGGCTGTTGGCCGTTGGTCCTCTGTCCAGCCGCTTTTGGCGGCGTTCGCGACTATAGCAGCAATGATTAAGTGCTTCAATTCCATAAAAAATTGTTATCATCGCCGGCATGACGACGACTACCCCCCCGACTCCAGGCGTACAACTGCTTGAGGTCTCGCCGGAATATGCCGGCCAGCGCATTGACAATTTCCTTCTCGCTCGGCTCAAGGGTGTGCCCAAGACCTTGATTTACCGCATTTTGCGCAAAGGCGAAGTGCGAGTGAACAAGGGTCGCATCAAGCCCGAGTACAAACTCCAGGCCGGCGATATCGTGCGGGTTCCGCCCGTGCGCGTCCCCGAGCGCGACGAACCGGTGCCTTTGGCCCAGGGGCTGTTGCAGCGCCTGGAGGCTTCGATCGTGTTTGAAGACAAGGCCCTGATCGTGATCAACAAGCCGGCCGGTATTGCCGTGCACGGCGGCAGCGGCCTGAACTATGGCGTGATCGAAGCCTTCCGTCAGTTGCGCCCGGATGCCAAGGAGCTGGAACTGGTCCATCGCCTGGACCGCGACACCTCCGGACTGCTGATGATCGCCAAGAAGCGCAGCATGTTGCGCCATCTGCACGAAGCGCTGCGCGGCGACGGCATCGATAAACGTTATATGGCCCTGGTGCGTGGTAACTGGGCGGCTTCGATCAAGCAGGTGCGCGCGCCCTTGCTCAAGAGCAACCTGCGCTCCGGCGAGCGCATGGTCGAGGTCAACGAGGAGGGCAAAGAGGCGCTCACGGTGTTCAAGGTACTGCGCCGTTTCGGTGATTTCGCCACCATGGTCGAGGCCAAGCCGGTGACCGGTCGGACCCACCAGATTCGTGTGCACACCTTGCACGCCGGGCACTGTATTGCCGGCGACAGCAAGTACGGTGACGATGGTTTCACCAAGGAAATCCGCGATCTGGGCGGCAAGCGCCTGTTCCTTCACGCCTATATGCTGACCGTGCCGCTGCCCGATGGCGGCGAATTGAAGTTGCAGGCACCGGTGGATGAAATGTGGGCCAAGACGGTGGAGCGACTGAGTGCGGTCTGAATACAAGCTGCTGATTTTCGATTGGGACGGCACCTTGGCCGATTCCATTGGTCGGATTGTCGAGGCGATGGGGGTGGCGGCCGCGCGTTCGGGTTTTGTCCCGCGCGATGAGACGGCGGTCAAGGGCATTATCGGTCTCGGCTTGCCGGAAGCGATCTGCACCCTGTACCCGGCGATCAGCGATGAAGAGCTGGTGGTTTTTCGCCAGCACTATGCCGACAGCTATATTGCCCTTGAAACGGTTCCTTCGCCGCTGTTTCCAGGCGTCCTGGAGTCCATGGAGGCGTTTCGCGCCGGCGGCTACCAGTTGGCGGTCGCGACCGGCAAGAACCGTCGCGGCCTGGATCGGGTATTGAAGGCCCATGGCTGGTCGGATTATTTCGATATCACCCGCGCCGCCGATGAAACCGCCAGCAAGCCGCATCCGCTGATGCTCGAGCAGATTCTTGCCCATTGTCGTGTCCCGGCTTCCCAGGCCCTGATGGTCGGGGACTCGGTGTTCGATTTGCAAATGGCTCGCAATGCTGGCATGGATTCAGTGGCTGTAGGTTATGGTGCCTTGTCGATGGATGAGTTGCGGGTGTTCGAGCCGCGCCTGGAGATTGACAGTTTTCCACAGTTGCATGCCTGGCTCGATGGCCGGGTCAATTGAATTCGTTGGGGTGAGTACGCATGTCTGATGAATGGGGCGCGCCGCCAAAGGCGAATGCCGAATCGGGTTCGGGTGATGACAGGAGCTGGAAGCTGCTGGAAAAGACCTTGCTGGCCGGTGTGCAGGAGCAACGTCGCTCGCGGCGCTGGGGGATTTTCTTCAAGCTGCTGACCTTTGTGTATCTGTTCGGCGCGCTGGTGATGTTCTCGCCGCTGATCAATATGGAGAAGAGCGCCGGTCGTGGGGCTCACTACACCGCCCTGATCGAGGTGCGCGGGGTGATTGCGGACAAGGAGTCGGCCAGTGCCGACAATATTGTCGGCAGCCTGCGTACGGCCTTCGAGGATCCGAAGGTCAAGGCGATCATCATGCGTATCAACAGCCCGGGCGGCAGTCCTGTGCAGTCGGGTTATGTGTTTGACGAGATTCGTCGCCTGCGTGGCCTGCACCCGGATACCAAGGTGTACGCGGTAATTTCCGATATCGGGGCTTCCGGCGCCTACTACATCGCCAGCGCGGCGGACGAGATCTATGCCGACAAGTCCAGCCTGGTCGGTTCCATTGGGGTGACGGCGGCCGGCTACGGTTTTGTCGGCACCATGGAGAAGCTGGGTGTGGAGCGTCGCCCGTACTCTTCGGGTGAGCACAAGGCGTTTCTCGATCCGTTCCAGCCACAGAAGGCTGATGAGACCAGGTTCTGGCAGAGTGTCCTGGACACCACCCACAACCAGTTCATCGCCAGCGTGAAGAAGGGGCGTGGTGATCGCCTGAAAGACAAGGATCATCCCGAGCTGTTCTCCGGGCTGATCTGGTCCGGCGAGCAGGCGTTGCCATTGGGCTTGATCGACGGCCTGGGCAGTGCCAGTTCCGTGGCGCGGGATGTGATCGGCGAGAAGGAGCTGGTGGACTTTACCGTCCAGGAATCGCCTTTCGATCGATTCTCGAAAAAGCTGGGTGCCAGTGTCGCCGAGCAGTTGGCGATGTGGATGGGCTTCCAGGGTCCGACCTTGCGCTGATATTCATGCAGCAATAAAAAAACCGGTCGTGAATGACCGGTTTTTTTATGGGTGGAATGCAGGGTTCCGGTATGTAGGAGCAAGCTTGCTCGCGATCAGCCGGCAGGCTGAGGGCGTGCCGATGGCGCGCATTACGGAATCTGTACGCCTTCGACCAGCAACATGTCCACAAGACGAATCAGTGGCAGTCCGATCAGGCTGGTGGAATCCGGTCCTTCCGTGCTCTGGAACAGGCTTACGCCCAGTCCCTCGGCCTTGAAGCTGCCGGCACAGTCATAGGGTTGTTCGGCGTGCAGGTAGCGTTCAATGCGTTCGACCGTCAAGCTGCGCATCTGCACGCTGAAGGGGACGCAGTCCACCTGGCATGCCCCGGTCTGGCTGTTGAGCAGCGCCAGTCCGGTGAGAAAGCTCACGCGAGTGCCGCTGGCGGCCAGCAGCTGTTCGCGGGCTTTCTCGAAGCCGTGGGGCTTGCCGAGTATCTGTCCGTCGAGTACCGCGACCTGGTCCGAACCGATGATCAGGTGCGCCGGATGATGGGCGGCCAGGGCCCGGGCCTTTTCCTTGGCCAGGCGTTTGACCAGCTCGATGGCGGCTTCGCCGGGACGCTGGCTTTCGTCGATATCCGGCGAGGCGCAAGTGAAAGGCAGGCGCAGGCGGGTCAGCAATTCCCGGCGATAGGCCGAGCTTGAGGCAAGTAACAAGGGCAGCATGCGGTTCTCCTGAGGCAGGTCGCCGATTCTAGTCGGCCGGCCGGCTGACGGACAGGGCCTAATTTCCTTTGACAGTGGCAGGGTGCATCCCTAGAATGCTGCGCCTATGTTGAATGACCCGATTCCACCTCACGTTGACCCGCGCAAATTGGCTGATCGTGGCACCACCCTTCAAGGTGAACTGCTGCTGGCCGATTTGGAGAGACTCTGCGACTCGCTTTCCGACACTGTCGGTACGGTGCAGGCTAAATTCGTTTTTGAACGAGATGAACGTAAGGCCGTGATGATTCACAGCTTTATCGACACCGAGGTCAAAATGGTTTGCCAGCGTTGTCTTGAGCTGGTCACCCTGCCGATCCACAGCGAATGCAGTTATGCTGTGGTGAAGGAGGGTGCGAATACCCAGTCGTTGCCGAAAGGTTATGACGTGCTGGAACTGGGCGAAGATCCTTTGGATCTGCAGGCATTGATCGAGGAAGAGCTTCTGCTCGCCTTGCCCATTGTGCCTGCTCATCATCCGGAAGAATGCCAGCAGCCGGCGGGGCTCGATGAGCCCGAACCGAGCGAGGACGAGGTAACGCGGTCCAACCCGTTCAGTGTATTGGCGCAGTTAAAGCGTGACCCAAACGTTTAGGAGTTAATCAATTATGGCTGTTCAGCAGAACAAAAAATCCCGCTCCGCCCGTGACATGCGTCGTTCGCACGACGCCCTCGAGGCAAGCACCCTGTCCGTGGAAAAGACCACCGGTGAAGTTCACCTGCGTCACCACGTATCGCCAGAAGGCGTATACCGTGGCCGCAAAGTGATCGACAAGGGCGCTGACGAGTAAATCTTGTCCGCTCAGATCATCGCGATCGACGCAATGGGCGGGGACTTCGGTCCCCGCAGCATTGTCCAGGCCAGTATTGCCTGTCTGTCTGCTACACCCTCGCTGCACCTGACCCTCGTCGGTCAACCTTCCCAGCTTGAACCCCTGATCGCCAGTTATCCGACTGTGGATCGCGCGCGCCTGACCATTACGCCTGCCAGCGAAATCATCACCATGGATGAGCGTCCGTCCCAGGCCCTGCGTGGCAAGCCGGATTCGTCGATGCGCGTGGCCTTGCAGTTGCTGCGCGATGACAAGGTCCAGGCCTGTGTCAGTGCCGGCAATACCGGGGCCTTGATGGCCTTGTCGCGGCATGTGCTGAAGACCTTGCCGGGGATTGATCGTCCGGCCATGGTCGCGGCCATCCCGACCCAGCGCGGCTATTGCCAGTTGCTGGACCTGGGGGCGAACGTCGATTGCAGTGCCGAGCACCTGTTCCAGTTCGCCGTGATGGGCGCGGTGGCCGCCGAGGCCCTTGGCGTGCTGCGGCCGCGTGTTGCGCTGCTCAATGTCGGCACCGAGGACATCAAGGGCAACCAGCAGGTCAAGCTGGCGGCGACGCTGTTGCAGCAGGCACGGGGGCTGAACTACATCGGCTTCGTCGAAGGCGACGGGCTGTATCGCGGCGAGGCCGATGTGGTGGTCTGCGACGGTTTTGTCGGCAATATCCTGCTCAAGTCCAGCGAAGGCCTGGCGACCATGATCGCCGCGCGGATCGAGGCGCTGTTCAGGCAGAACCTGGCCTCGCGCCTGGTGGGTGCCCTGGCCTTGCCGCTGCTCAAGCGCCTGCAGGCCGATCTCGCCCCGGCGCGGCACAATGGCGCGAGTTTTCTCGGCTTGCAGGGCATTGTCATCAAGAGTCACGGCTCCGCCGGTGTCGAGGGTTTCCAGAGCGCGATTGCCCGAGCCCTGATCGAGATCCAGGAAAACCTCCCCGAGCGCCTGCATGGTCGCCTGGAGGAGCTATTGCTTTAGGCGTTTTCCCGCGGGAATGCTTAAATGTGACCGCTCAGTTCAATCAGCCATCCAAACTGACAGTTTCTTGCGTCCGCCAAGGCGGGACGTCAATTCTTCGACGACAAGATCATTAGGGGCTTGTTACATGTCCACATCCCTCGCATTCGTCTTTCCAGGACAGGGTTCGCAGTCCCTCGGCATGCTTGCCGAGCTGGGCGCGCAATACCCGCTGATCCTGGAGACCTTCAAAGAAGCCTCCGATGCCCTGGGCTATGACCTCTGGGCACTGACCCAGCAGGGGCCGGAAGAGCAACTGAACCAGACCGACAAGACCCAGCCCGCGATCCTCACCGCCTCCGTCGCCTTGTGGCGCCTGTGGCTGGCTGAAGGTGGGGCGCGTCCGGCCTATGTCGCCGGTCACAGCCTGGGCGAATACAGCGCGCTGGTCGCCGCCGGCAGCCTGAGCCTGGGTGATGCGGTGAAATTGGTGGAGCGCCGTGGCCAACTGATGCAGGAAGCGGTTCCGGCCGGGCAGGGGGCCATGGCGGCGATCCTCGGGCTGGACGATGCCGATGTGATTGCGGCCTGCGCCGACGCAGCACAAGGTGAAGTGGTCAGCGCGGTGAACTTCAACTCGCCGGGCCAGGTGGTGATCGCCGGGGCCAAGGCCGCCGTCGAGCGCGCCATGGAAGCCTGCAAGGCCAAGGGTGCCAAGCGCGCCCTGCCGCTGCCGGTCAGCGTACCGTCGCATTGCGAACTGATGCGTCCGGCCGCCGAGCGTTTTGCCGAATCCGTTGCCGCCATCGACTGGCAGGCACCGCAGATCCCGCTGGTGCAGAACGTCAGTGCCCAGGTGGCCACGGACCTCGCAACCCTCAAGCGCGACCTGCTGGAACAGCTCTACAAGCCAGTGCGTTGGGTCGAGTCGGTCCAGTGCCTGGCGGCCAACGGCGCCACCGAACTGGTCGAATGCGGCCCTGGCAAGGTGCTGGCCGGCCTGAACAAACGTTGCGCCGATGGCGTCAACACGTCCAACCTCAATACCCCGGATGCCTTCGCCGCCACGCGCGCGGCGCGGGCCTGAATCAGGAGAAGCCTGCATGAGTCTGCAAGGTAAAGTTGCACTGGTCACCGGCGCCAGCCGTGGCATCGGCCAAGCCATCGCCCTCGAGCTGGGGCGTCTTGGCGCCGTGGTCATCGGCACCGCGACCTCGGCCTCCGGTGCCGAGCGAATTGCCGCGACCCTCAAGGAGCATGGCATTCAAGGCACGGGTCTGGAACTTAATGTAACCAGCGATGAGTCGGTTGCCACCGTTCTGGCGAGCATCGGCGAGCAGTTCGGTGCGCCGGCGATCCTGGTCAATAATGCCGGTATCACCCGCGATAACCTGATGATGCGGATGAAAGATGACGAGTGGTACGACGTGGTCGATACCAATCTCAACAGCCTGTTCCGCCTGTCCAAGGGCGTTCTGCGCGGCATGACCAAGGCCCGTTGGGGCCGAATCATCAATATTGGTTCGGTTGTGGGTGCCATGGGCAACGCAGGCCAAGTAAACTACGCGGCAGCCAAGGCCGGCCTCGAAGGTTTCAGCCGTGCATTGGCGCGTGAAGTCGGTTCGCGCTCGATTACGGTAAACTCGGTGGCTCCAGGGTTCATCGACACCGATATGACCCGTGAATTGCCTGAAGCGCAGCGTGAAGCCTTGCTGACGCAGATTCCGCTGGGCCGCCTGGGCCAGGCTCAAGAGATCGCGCAAGTGGTCGCTTTTCTGGCTTCGGACGGTGCGGCATACGTGACTGGGGCTACAATCCCGGTGAACGGCGGGATGTACATGTAATTCAAATGTGACGGATTGCTTCAAAAAAATGTCATACCAGCTGTCTAAAATCCGTTATAAAGCTGCAACTTATTGAGGGGCAGAGGGCAAAGGGGGACAAAGGCTGAAGCTTTCGGTTGAAAAGCTGAAAAGCCTTTCTATACACTTACCCACCGGCCAGCTGCCTGAATTTTTCCATTAGGAGTGAAAACAAGGTATGAGCACCATCGAAGAACGCGTCAAGAAAATCGTTGCCGAGCAACTGGGCGTCAAAGAAGAAGAAGTCACCTTGGCTGCTTCCTTCGTTGAAGACCTGGGTGCCGACTCCCTTGACACCGTTGAGCTTGTGATGGCTCTGGAAGAGGAATTCGAGACCGAAATCCCTGACGAAGAAGCTGAAAAAATCACTACCGTTCAAGCAGCTATCGATTACGTTACTGCCCATCAGGCGTAATAGTTTGTAGTCGTTGCCCGCTGTCATGGAAAAACCGCACTGCCATCACGGCGTGCGGTTTTTTCTTTAGGTGTGAGGCAAAGTGTCGTCAACAGGATAAAGGAGAGTGCTGTGTCGCGTAGACGCGTCGTAGTCACCGGCATGGGGATGTTGTCGCCATTGGGTACGGATGTTCCGAGTACCTGGCAAGGCATTCTGGCTGGCCGTAGTGGCATTGGTCTGATCGAACACACAGACCTTTCTGCCTATACCACCCGTTTTGGCGGCTCGGTAAAAGGTTTCAATGTCGAAGAGTACTTGTCGGCCAAAGAAGCCCGCAAACTCGACCTGTTCATTCAATACGGCCTGGCAGCCGGTTTCCAGGCAGTGCGTAACGCCGGCCTTGAAGTGACCGATGCCAATCGTGAGCGCATCGGCGTGGCCATGGGTTCGGGTATTGGTGGTCTGACCAATATCGAGCAGACCTGCCGCACGTTGCACGACCAGGGGCCACGGCGTATTTCGCCGTTCTTCGTGCCCGGGTCGATCATCAATATGATTTCCGGTTTCCTGTCCATCCACCTGGGCGCCCAGGGGCCGAACTATGCCATCGCGACGGCGTGCACCACCGGCACCCACTGCATCGGCATGGCGGCGCGCAATATTGCCTACGATGAAGCCGATGTGATGATTGCCGGTGGCGCCGAAATGGCGGCTTGCGGCCTCGGCATGGGCGGTTTCGGTGCTTCCCGGGCGCTGTCCACGCGCAATGACGAGCCGGCCCGTGCCAGCCGTCCGTGGGACAAGGGGCGTGACGGCTTCGTGCTGTCCGACGGTGCCGGCGCCCTGGTGCTCGAAGAACTGGAGCACGCCAAGGCCCGTGGCGCCACCATCTATGCCGAGCTGATCGGCTTCGGCATGAGCGGCGACGCCTACCACATGACCTCGCCACCCGACGACGGTGCCGGTGCGGCCCGCTGCATCGCCAATGCCATGCGCGATGCCAAGCTGAACCTGGATCAGGTGCAGTACATCAACGCCCATGGTACTTCGACCCCGGCCGGCGACCTGGCCGAAGCCGAGGCGATCAAGCGGGTGTTCGGTGAGCAGGCCTACAAGCTGGCGATCAGTTCGACCAAGTCGATGACCGGCCACCTGTTGGGCGCCGCCGGTGCCATCGAGGCGATTTTCAGCGTGCTGGCCATCGCCGACCAGGTCGCACCGCCGACCATCAACCTCGATGAGCCTGATGAAGGCTGCGACCTGGATTTCGTGCCCCACGAAGCCCGGCGCATGCCCATCGATGTGGTGCTGTCCAACTCCTTCGGCTTTGGCGGTACCAACGGCTCCCTGGTGTTCCGCCGGTTCGCCGAGTGATGGACAGCTGGGTCGACGGCCGGCCGGGCGACGCGTTGTCCCTCAAGGACCGCGGCCTGGCTTACGGCGATGGTCTGTTCGAGACCATCGCCGTGAAAGCCGGCAAGCCGCTGCTGCTCGAGCGGCACCTGCAACGCCTGGCCGAAGGTTGTCGACGCCTGGGTATCGCGGCGGATCACGGGTTGGTTCGCCGCGAGTTGCTCGCCTACGGTGCGGCACTGGGGGAGGGCGTGCTCAAGCTGATTCTCACCCGGGGTGACAGCCAGCGCGGCTATGCGGCGTCGGCGGATGCGCAACCGCGACGGATCCTGCAAGGCAGCCCGCCGCCGACTTATCCAGAGGCCTACCAGCAGCACGGTATTGGCCTTTTCCCCTGTACGACACGTTTGTCCGAGCAGCCCCTGCTGGCCGGGCTCAAGCATCTCAATCGCCTGGAACAGGTCCTGGCCCGTGCCGAATGGCAGGGGGGCGAACAGGCCGAAGGCTTGATGCTCGACACCTCCGGTCGGGTGATCGAAGGCGTGTTCAGTAATCTGTTCCTGGTGCGGGCGGGTGTGCTTCGCACCGCCGACCTCAGTCGTTGCGGCGTGGCGGGGGTGATGCGCGCGCAGTTGCTGGAAGAGGCGCAGGCACTGGCAATCCCTGTTGATATTTCCGATATCAGCCTGGAGCAATTCCGGCAAGCTGATGAAGTCTTTCTCTGTAACAGTGTCTACGGTGTCTGGCCCGTTCGGGCTTTTGCCGACCTGAGCTGGTCGGTTGGCCCGCTCACCCGTAAACTGCAAGGCATTGCCCGCGTGCTATTGGAAGTTTGAATTGAGACGTAAATTCTTGGTGCTGCTGCAAGCCGTTCTGGTGCTGGCCGGTTTGCTGCTGGGCGGTTCCGCCTGGAAGCTGCATTCGGCATTGGAGCAGCCCCTCAACCTGACGCAGGAACAGCTGCTGGATGTCCCGGCCGGTGCGACACCGACGGGCACTTTCAATCGACTCGAATCCGAAGGCTTGCTCAAGGACGCGTTCTGGCTGCGCCTCTACTGGCGTTTCAATCTGGCCGGGGTGCCGTTGCACAGTGGCGAGTACCGGATCACGCCGGGCATGGACGTGCGTGCGCTGTTGTCCCTGTGGCAGCGCGGCGAAGTGGTGCAGTACAGCCTGACTCTGGTCGAAGGCTGGAATTTCCGCCAGGTGCGTGCGGCTCTGGCCAAGAACGAAAAGCTCCAGCAGACCCTGAGCGGTCTCAGTGACAGCGAAGTCATGACCAGGCTGGGGCACAAGGATGTGTTCGCCGAGGGGCGTTTCTTTCCGGACACCTACCGCTTCGTGCGTGGCATGAGCGACGCCGAACTGCTGGAGAAGGCCTATGATCGTCTTGATAGCGTCCTGGCCCAGGAGTGGCAGAAACGCTCCGCCGATGCGCCCTATACCGAGCCTTATCAGGCCCTGATCATGGCATCGCTGGTGGAAAAGGAAACCGGTGTGCCCCAGGAGCGCGGCCAGATCGCCGGGGTGTTCGTGCGGCGGATGCAACAGGGCATGTTGTTGCAGACCGACCCGACGGTGATCTACGGCCTGGGCGAACGTTATACCGGCAAGCTCACCCGTGCCCACCTGCGTGAGGCCAATCCCTACAATACCTACATGAATGTCGGCCTGCCGCCTACGCCGATTGCCATGGTCGGACGCGAGGCGATTCACGCCGCGTTGAACCCGGTAGCGGGCAACAGCCTGTACTTTGTGGCGCGCGGCGATGGCACCCATGTCTTTTCCGACGACCTGGACTCCCATAACAACGCGGTGCGTGAGTTCCAGCTCAAGCGCCGGGCCGATTACCGCTCCAGCCCTGCGCCGGCGGCTGCTCCTGCACCGACGGTTTCGACTGCTACTCCGGCACCTGCACCTGCGCCGACGGCTCCAGCGGCCGCGCCGGCCCCGGTTCAGAGCCCGGCTCCCGAGGAGCCCGAGCCAGAGTCGAAACCCGCGTCGGCCCCGCTTGTCGAACCTGTACCCGCGGCACCCGCGTCAACCGAAGCCGAGGCGAAAGACTCGCAATGACCCTGATTAAGGACTGCCCGTGACTGGCTTGTTTATCACCCTGGAAGGCCCGGAAGGCGCCGGCAAAAGTACCAACCGCGATTACCTGGCCGAGTGCCTGCGGGCCCAGGGCGTCGATGTCCTGCTGACCCGCGAGCCTGGTGGTACGCCGCTGGCCGAACGGATCCGCGAACTGCTGCTGGCGACCAGCGATGAAGCCATGTGTGCCGATACCGAACTGCTGCTGGTGTTCGCTGCGCGGGCCCAGCACCTGGCCACGGTGATCCGTCCGGCCCTGGCCCGTGGCGCGGTGGTGCTGTGCGATCGTTTTACCGATGCCACCTATGCCTACCAGGGCGGCGGTCGCGGCCTGTCCCATGAGCGTATCGCCACCCTGGAACATTTTGTCCAGGGCGAACTGCGTCCGGACCTGACCCTGGTCTTCGACCTGCCGGTGGAAGTCGGCCTGGCCCGGGCCAGTGCCCGGGGTCGGTTGGATCGTTTCGAGCAGGAAGGCCGGGTGTTTTTCGACGCCGTGCGCAGCACCTACCTGAAACGCGCCGAAGCCGATCCGTCGCGCTACCGGCTGGTGGATGCGGCCCAGACGCTGGCCCAGGTGCAACAATCCCTCGACCGCCTGCTGCCGGAAATCCTGGAGCGGCACCGTGGCTGAAGCCTATCCCTGGCAGGACAGCCTCTGGCAGCAAATGGCCGGGCGGCCCCAGCATGCCCATGCCTATCTGCTGCATGGCCCGGCGGGCATCGGCAAGCGCGCCCTGGCCGAACGGCTGATGGCGCTGCTGCTGTGCAAGAGCCCGACGAATCTCAATGCCTGTGGGCACTGCAAGTCCTGCCTGTTGCTGAACGCCGGCAGTCATCCGGACAACTACATCCTGGAACCTGAAGAAGCCGACAAGGCGATCAAGGTCGACCAGGTCCGCGACCTGGTCAGTTTCGTGGTCCAGACCGCGCAACTGGGTGGGCGCAAGGTAGTGCTGATCGAGCCGGTGGAGTCGATGAATATCAACGCCGCCAACGCCTTGCTCAAGAGCCTTGAAGAGCCCTCCGGCGATACCGTGCTGTTGCTGGTCAGCCATCAGTCCAGCCGCTTGCTGCCGACCATCCGCAGCCGTTGCGTGCAACAGGCCTGCCCGCTGCCGAGCGAGGCCATGAGCCTGCAATGGCTGGCGACGGCGTTGCCGGACAGCAGTGCGGAAGAACGGGTCGAATTGTTGACCCTGGCGGCGGGTTCACCCCTGGCCGCGGTCAGTCTCCAGGCCCAGGGCGTTCGCGAACAGCGGGCGCTGGTGGTCGATGGGGTGAAGAAGTTGCTCAAGCAACAGCAATCGGCCACCCAGTTGGCCGAAGGGTGGAATGCGATTCCCCTGTTGTTGCTGTTCGACTGGTTCTGCGACTGGTCGAGTTTGATCCTGCGTTATCAACTGACCGAGGACGAAGCCGGCCTGGGCCTGGCCGACATGCGCAAGGTGGTGCAATACCTGGCGCAGAAAACCGCCCGGGACAAGGTCCTGTCGATCCAGGACTGGATTCTCGCCCAGCGCCAGAAAGTCCTGAGCAAGGCCAACCTCAATCGGGTGCTGCTGCTCGAAGCGCTATTGGTGCAATGGGCAGCTTTACCTACCCAACACTGAGGCGATGGGCCTAGAATCGGCTATCTGCATGACCGGAGCGAGTATGAACGAACCCATTGGTCCCGGCCCGCGCAACGGCATCCTGTCCCTGACCATCAAGGACAAGTCCGTGCTGTACGCGGCCTATATGCCTTTTATCAAGAACGGTGGGCTGTTCATCCCCACCAGCAAGAGCTACAAGCTGGGCGACGAGGTGTTCATGTTGCTCAACCTGATGGACGAGCCGGAAAAGATCCCGGTCGCTGGCAAGGTCGCCTGGATCACCCCCAAGGGTGCCCAGGGCAACCGCGCGGCGGGCGTCGGCGTGCAATTCAACGACGGCGACAACACCGCTCGCAGCAAGATCGAAACCCACCTGGCCGGCGCCCTGAAGTCCGACCGTCCCACCCATACGATGTAGTTGTCGCCTTTTTATGCTTGTAGATTCCCATTGCCACCTCGACCGTCTTGATCTCGCCGAACATGCCGGCTCCCTCGATGCGGCGCTCGACGCAGCGCGTCAGCGCGGAGTCGGGCACTTCCTGTGTATCGGCGTGAGTGTCGACAATGCGGCTGATGTGAAGGCCCTGGCCGAGCGTTACGCCGATGTCGATTGTTCGGTCGGCGTGCACCCGCTGGACGTCAAGGCCGACGCCGCGCCGGCGCTCGACTGGTTGCTGCGCGAGCTTGAGCATCCCAAGGTCGTGGCCATTGGCGAAACCGGCCTGGACTACCATTACGAGCCTGAAGCGGCCGAACTGCAGCAGGCGTCCTTCCGCTTGCACCTGCAAGCAGCCGCGCAGACCGGCAAGCCGGTGATCGTCCACACCCGTGGCGCGCGCGCCGATACCCTGGCGTTGCTGCGCGAGGCGCAACTGCCCCAGGCCGGCGTGCTGCATTGCTTCACCGAAGACTGGGAGATGGCCAAGGCCGCACTGGACCTGGGCTTCTATATTTCCCTCTCGGGCATCGTCACCTTCCGCAATGCCGACGCCTTGCGCGACGTCGCGCGACAAGTGCCGACCGACCGCCTGCTGGTGGAAACCGACTCACCGTACCTGGCGCCGATTCCCCATCGCGGCAAGCCGAACCTGCCGCAGTATGTGCGCGATGTCGCCGATTACCTGGCGATGCTGCGCGGGGTGCCCTACGAGCAGTTCGCCGAGCAGACCACCCAGAACTTCAAGCGCCTGTTTCCCTTGGCCTGTGGGAGCGGAGCTTGCCCGCGAAGAGGCCCGTCAGAACGCTAAAAGCTTCGCGGCGGTGCGGCGATCCGACAAGCTCCGCTCCCACAAAAGCCAGGCTTCGACGTAGTTGAGGGGGGCAAATCGCGGGCAAAAAAAACCCGGGTTCTGGGGGGTGAATCCGGGTTAAGACCATTAGGAGTAAAACAAAGGTACGCGGTCCTTCGGCACCTTTATCAGCGCGTCACTTGGGGGAGATGTCGCGCCGACAGTTCAAGTATTGGTCAGGATCGCCCGACGTCCAGTCAGCATTGCTCATTTTTTAAACAGATTTGGAATACAGGCGCTTCTGTTGAGTTCTCATCGTGCCAGGACGCTTTTCGGCGGCCGGCGGCGGCGACGATCCGTGACCACCGCGAAGATTTTCTGACCAGGGCGGCCTGATTCGTCGACAGTGAAAACTAAAAGCCTCGGATGATTCGTGCAATTTGGCGCGAGTCAGGCATAATACTTGGCTTCGATTTTGCCCCTACAGACCTTTTCTTATGCACAAAGAACCCCGTAAGGTCCGTGAGTTTCGTCGCCGCGAGCAGGAAATTCTCGATACCGCGCTAAAGCTGTTCCTCGAACAGGGTGAAGACAGTGTCACCGTCGAGATGATCGCGGATGCCGTCGGTATCGGCAAAGGCACCATCTACAAGCATTTCAAATCCAAGGCGGAGATCTACCTGCGCCTGATGCTCGACTACGAGCGTGACTTGAACGAGCTGCTGCACTCGGCGGATGTCGACAAGGACAAGGAAGCCCTGTCCCGGGCCTACTTCGAATTCCGCATGCGTGATCCCCAGCGCTATCGCCTGTTCGACCGCCTGGAAGAAAAAGTGGTCAAGGGCCACCAGGTGCCGGAGATGGTCGAGGAGTTGCACAAGATCCGCGCGTCCAACTTCGAACGCCTGACCTTGCTGATCAAGGGCCGTATCAGCGAAGGCAAGCTCGAGGACGTGCCGCCGTACTTCCACTACTGCGCCGCCTGGGCCCTGGTACATGGCGCTGTCGCGCTGTACCACTCGCCGTTCTGGAGCAATGTGCTGGAAGACCAGGAAGGTTTCTTCCAGTTCCTGATGGATATCGGCGTGCGCATGGGCAACAAGCGCAAGCGCGACCCTGAAACGCCCGTCAGCTAAGATATTCGGCTTGGTGATTGCGCCACGTTCCCCTATATGGCGCAATGCCCCGGGCTTATACTCAGGGATAGGGCTTGTCAAAACTTGATTTTTAAGTCAAGTTTTGCGCGTTCCACAGTCCATCGCCGGAGTGTCCCATGATCGTTGACCGTCAAGGCAGGCGTTTTCGCAATCTGCGCATCAGCCTGACATCCGCCTGCAATTATGCCTGTACCTACTGCGTGCCCAATGGCAAGCGGCTGGTGGCTGCCCAGGACGAACTGTCGGCGCAGGCCATGGCACGGGGCGTGGCCTACCTGATCGAGGCGGCGGGGATCGAGCGCTTGCGCATTACCGGCGGCGAGCCGCTGGTCAGCCCGAAGCTGGAAGCCTTTATGGGCGCGGTCGGCCAGATGGGCCTGGACGATATCAGCCTGACCACCAATGGCCAGTTGCTTGCGCGCAAATTGCCGCTGCTGGTGGAGGCCGGGATCAAACGGATCAACGTTTCCCTCGATACCCTGGATGCCAGTGCTTTTCGTACTATCGCCCGTGGTGGCGACCTGGCCAGCGTACTCGACGGTATGGAGCAGGCGCGGGCGGCGGGACTGAAGATCAAGGTCAATATGGTGCCGTTGCGCGGGCAGAACCTGGACCAGGTGATGCCGCTGCTGGATTACTGTCTTGAGCGCGGCTATGAGCTGCGCTTTATCGAACTGATGCGCATGGGCCACCTGGCCAGCGATGGCAATGCCTTTCTCCAGCAGTTCGTCAGCCTCAAGCAGTTGCTCGGGCTGATTGGCGAGCGCTATGAATACCTGCAGGCCGATGCCCCGGTGGATGCCACCGCCGTGCGTTATGCGATTCCGGGGCGTGGTCACTTTGGCGTGATCGCCAACGAAAGCGTGCCGTTCTGTCGGACTTGTTCGCGCCTGCGGTTGTCGTCCACCGGCTGGCTGCATGGCTGCCTGTCGTCGAGCAACCGGCATTATGTCGGCGACCTGCTCGACAAGCCGCGCCACGAGGCGTTGCCGGCGTTGCAGCGGCTGCTGGTCAAGGCCTTGGGTGACAAACAGGAAGTGGCTTTTTCGGGCGGCGCGACGGTGATGAAAATCATCGGCGGCTGATCTGGCGCGGAAGCTGCATCCACGCGACTATTCGCCGGTTTTCCGTCACCGGCCACTGGAGGGTAGGATGCGTAGCCTGGTTGTGCTGCTGGCGTTTTTGGCGCTGGGCGGCTGCATGAAAGTCAGTGATCTGGGGGAAGGTGTCCGTTATCAGGCGAGCGATGTGGGACTGCTCGACCATAGCGATACGCGCCGGATCCGCTCGTTCCGCATCCAGCCGGACTCCTTTATCTACATTGCCCAGGGCGCTTTCACGCCACCCGGCAGTGCTTACCCGCGTCCCAACGTGGTGGCCGAGGAAGCCTTCAACGGCTTCGTCGAATATTTCCCCATGGTGCGCCGCGCCCGCGCGCCCCTGGGGCTCGACCAGGCCATGGCCGAGGCCCGCTCCGCCGGCGCGCACTACCTGTTGTACACGCGCTTCGCCAAGGCTGACGACCGCATCGGCAACTACGACGAGTGGGCCGACCAGGAATCCGTCGACCGCCTGGGCGTGGACAGCGGGGTGATCCAGATCATGCTGATCGAGACCGGCACCCAGTACCTGATCGATACGGCACGGATCAAAAGCCGTGGCGGCTTGCTGACGTTCCACAACAACAAGCCCGAAGACCTGATCGCCGCCCCCTTGGCCGAATATGCGCGTAGTCTGTTAGGCGTCGGTGAACAGTGGATGTCGGATTGAGTATGAGTGAGTCGGGCAAGGCCAACGACCTGTTGGCACAAATCCCCAGGACGGAAAAAGGCCTGCCGCCGGTCCACTTGTGGAATCCAGCGTTCTGCGGCGATATCGACATGCGTATCGCCCGTGACGGCACCTGGTATTACCAGGGCACGCCGATTGGCCGCAAGCCGATGGTCAAGTTGTTCTCCACCATCATGCGCCGCGACGGCGATGATTATTTCCTGATCACGCCGGTGGAAAAGGTCGGGATCAAAGTCGACGATGCGCCCTTTGTCGCGGTGACCCTGGAGGTCGAAGGGCAGGGCGAGGCACAGCAACTGCGGTTTACCACTTACGTCGATGAACAGGTGACGGCCGGTACCGAGCATCCGATCCGGGTGGTGATCGATCCGATCAGCCAGGAACCGGCGCCCTACGTGCATGTGCGCAGTAATCTGGAAGCGCTGATTCATCGCAATGTGTTCTACCAACTGGTGGAACTGGCGGTCAGCCGTGAGATCGACGGCCAATCCTGGCTGGGGGTCTGGAGTGGGGGCGTGTTTTTCCCCATTGGCCTGGAGCCCTGAATTGTCTCCGCCTGTCGGCGGATCGCCAGCAAGCTGGCTCCTACAGTGGACCCGCGTACGACTATATTTTGTGCCAAGCCCGAACCTGTGGGAGCTGGCTTGCCGGCGATAGCGCCCTGGAAAACACCACCATTCATCTCCTTGTAAAATAAATCCCTTGCACCCCTGAGCCTCTTTCGGTTATCAATTTGTACATGATTAGACATGTCCGATTTGATAAGAAAAAAAGGGTGGTCGATGAGCTTATCCGGCGCATCGAAAGCGGTCTTCTTGGAGACGGCTTGCTGTTGCCGGGTGAACATCAGTTGGCCGAAGAATTCTCGGTGAGCCGTGGCACGCTGCGCGAGGCCCTGGCCGAGCTCAAGCGGCGCAACTACATTGCGACCCAGAGCGGCGTGGGCTCCATCGTCACCTACGATGGCATTCCCCTCGACCAGCGCGCCGGCTGGGCCCAGGCCCTGGCGGACAGCGGGGCGCTGATCAACACCGAGGTGTTGCGCCTGGAAGCGGTGACGCGGCCGGACCTGTTCAGTCGCTATGGCACCGAGCAGTTCATCGCCCTCGACCGGCGCCGGCGCAATACCGAAGGCACCGCGGTTTCCCTCGAACACTCGCTGATACCGGCCAGCGGCGGCCTGGAAGGCCTGCCCAACGTCGGCCTGATCGACAACTCCCTGACCATTACCCTGGCGGCCTACGGCTATGTCGGTGATCGCGGCGATCAGTGGATCGGTGCCGAACCCCTCTGCGCGGAAGATGCCGAACTGCTCGGGCGTCCGCTGGGCACGGTGTTTCTCAAGGCCTTGCGAACCACCTACGACAAGCGGGGACGTTTTATGGAGCAGGTCGAAAGTCTGCTTGATCCTTTGCATTTCCGCCTGCACCTGGCGTTTGGAAACCCGACATGACCCCGATTCATCGAGCCCTCGGTGCCTTCTACGGCCTCGCCCTGGGCGACGCCTTGGGCATGCCGACCCAATCCCTGAGTCGTGCCCAGATCCAGGCCCGCTTCGGCAGCATCACCACGCTGGTCGACGCCGGTCCCGACCAGCCGATCGCGCCGAACATGCCCGCCGGCTCCATCACCGACGACACCGAACAGGCGATCCTGGTCGGACAGTTGTTGATCGACGGTAATGGCTATATCGAACCAGCGCTGCTGGCCGAAAGGTTGATCGCCTGGGAAGCGGTGATGCAGGCCAAGGGCTCGCAGGATCTGCTCGGTCCATCGACCAAGCGCGCCATTGAAATGATCCTGGCCGGCCACAGCCCCGAGGAAGCCGGGCGCTACGGCACCACCAACGGCGCGGCCATGCGTATCACCCCGGTGGGCATCGCCGCCGATATCGACCAGCCCCAGCGCTTTCTCGAGGCGGTGATCCAGGCCTGCCAGGTCACCCACAACACCAGCCTGGGAATCTCCAGCGCCGCCGCCGTCGCCGCGGTGATTTCCTGCGGGATCAACCGCCAGAGCCTGGCGCACGCGCTGGATATCGGCACCGAAATGGCCTTTAGCGCCGAACAGCATGGCCACTGGGTTGCCGGCGGGCGCCTGGGGCCGCGGATTCGCTGGGCCCGTGAGCTCGTCCGCGATTGCCCGGACGCCGAACTGGCCGACCTGCTGTATGACGTGGTCGGTACCTCGGTCGCTTCCCAGGAGTCGGTGGTGGTGGCCTTCGCGCTGGCCCAGCGGGTCGCGCTCGGCAAGCTCAACGCCTTCGACGCCCTCTGCCTGGCCGCCAGCATCGGCGGCGACACCGACACCATCGCCGGCATCCTCGGCGCCATGCTCGGGGCCTGTGACGGCCTGGACTGCTGGCCCGCCGAGATGGTCGCGCAAATCATCGAAGTCAATGCGCTGGAACTGGTACCGCTGGTCCAGGGGCTGATCGCCCTGCGCAACGCCTGACACACAACAACACGCAATGGACTGCAGACGAAGGGGGCCCGGAAATGGCCCAGGGGTTTCTACACCTTCCGCACTGCCCAACAACCACAACAATTGGCATCAGGAGCTGAACACCATGACCTCATCAAAAGCCGGACAAAGTGCCGGCCAACTGGAAACCCGCGGTATAGAACCGGTCCCGGAAGCCGAGTGCAACGGCCATCCGTTGCAACTGTTCTGGGTCTGGTTCGCAGCCAACATCAGTATTCTCGGCCTGCCACTGGGGGCAACCCTGGTGGCCTTTCGCGGGCTGGCGATCTGGCAGGCGATCATCGTCGCGATCCTCGGCGCGGCGGGTTCCTTCGCCGTGGTGGGGATCATCTCCATCGCCGGTCGGCGTGGCCATGCGCCGAGCCTGACCCTGTCGCGAGCGATTTTCGGCGTGCGCGGCAATATCGGCCCGACCATCGTTTCGCTGATGTCGCGCCTGGGCTGGGAAACGGTCAACACCACCACCGCGGCGTTCGTGCTGCTGTCCTTGTGTTCGATCCTGTTCCACTCACCCGTAGAGGCCAAGAGCGCGCCAGTGCTGACGCTGCTGTTTATCGCCATCTTCGTGTTGTTGACCCTGTCGGTCTCGGGTCTGGGGCATGCCACCTTGCTGGTGATCCAGAAGTGGGCGACCTATGTCTTCGGCGGCCTGAATATCCTGGTGGGCGGTTTCCTCTGCGCGACCATCGACTGGAGCGCGGTGTTCAACGCCACCCCGGCGCCGATGAGCGCGATGATCATCGGCATCGGCACCATGGCGGCCGGTACCGGGATCGGTTGGGCCAACGCCGGCGCCGACATGTCGCGCTACCAGCACAAGAGCGTCAAGGCGGTCCGTCTGGTGGCCTCGGCGGCCTTCGGCGCGGGTATCCCGCTGGTGCTGCTGATCACCCTCGGCGGCCTGCTGTCGGTGGGCAACCACGATCTGGCCCAGGCGACTGACCCGATCATCGCGATCCGTGACATGCTGCCGACCTGGATGGCCGTGCCGTACCTGATCACCGCGTTCGGCGGGCTATTGTTGTCGAACAACCTGTCGGTGTACTCGGCGGGCCTGACCACCTTGACCCTGGGCCTGAAGGTCAAGCGCGTGCATGCGGTGATCGTCGATATCGTCGCGATCTTTGTCGGCTCCATCTACTTCATGTTGATCGCCGACAGCTTCTACGGCCCGTTCATCACCTTCATCTCGCTGCTGGCGGTGCCGATCACCGCCTGGGTCGGGATCTTCGTGGTCGACCTGGTGCATCGCCAGTACTACAGCCCCAAGGACCTGCTGGACGTCAGTCCGACCAGCGCCTACTGGTATAGCGGCGGCATCGAATGGCGCGCCTTCGGAGCCTGGGCCGTGGCGATTGTCCTGGGCTTCAGTTTCACCACCATCGGCACCACCGCCGAGACCACCTGGTTCCGTGGTTTCCTGTCCGATTCCTGGCTGGGCCACAACGGCCTCGGCTGGATCGTCACCTTCCTGGTTGCCGGCGGTATTTACGCCGTGCTCGGCGGTGCGGCGGATCGTCGTGCTGCGTTTGTAGAGAATGCCAATGGCTAAGTTGCTGCATACCGGCCAGGTCATGGTTGACCTGGTCATGTCCCTCGACCAACTGCCGGCGACCGGCGGCGACGTGCTGGCGAATGCCGCCAGCTTTGAAGCCGGTGCGGGGTTCAATGTCATGGCCGCGGCCCGGCGCAATGGCCTGCCGGTGGTCTACCTCGGGCGCCACGGTAACGGGCGCTTCGGCGACATCGCCCGCCAGGCGATGGCGGCGGAAGGGGTCGAGATCGCCCTCGAGCGCGATGGTGCGAAGGACACCGGGCTTTGCGTGTCGCTGACCGAGGCCAGCGCCGAGCGCACCTTTATTTCCTATATCGGAGCCGAAGGCGGTGTCTCGGCTGAAGAGCTGGCGCGGGTCTCGGTGCAAACCGACGATTACGTCTATGTCAGTGGCTACAGCCTGCAATATCCGGACAAGGCACCGGCGCTGCTGGAATGGGTGTTGTCCTTGCCGAAGGCGGTGACGGTGGTGTTCGATCCGGGTCCGTTGGTCAACTCGCCGGATGCAGCCCCCATGGCGGCCTTGTTGCCGCGTATCGATATCTGGACCAGTAACAGTGTCGAATCCCTGCGTTTTACCGGCGCGGCGGATATTGCCGGTTCCCTCGACAATCTGACCGGGCGTTTGGCCGACGGTGCGCTGCTGGTGGTTCGCGATGGCCCGAACGGTTGTTGGGTCAGTCGGGTCGGGGAGCACCGGCATGTGCCTGGTTTCAAGGTACAGGCGGT
Organism: Pseudomonas sp. MWU12-2319; assembly: GCF_023242525.1. Classification (NCBI taxonomy): domain Bacteria; kingdom Pseudomonadati; phylum Pseudomonadota; class Gammaproteobacteria; order Pseudomonadales; family Pseudomonadaceae; genus Pseudomonas; species Pseudomonas sp. MWU12-2319. The sequence goes on along the minus strand of NZ_JALJES010000001.1, from coordinate 450,086 downwards.
GGACAGCAACGGCGCGGGCGATGCCCATGCCGGTGTATTCCTCGCCGGGCTGGCGGCGGGGCTGGATGCCGTCGAGGCGGCTCGCCGCGCCAATGCGGCGGCGGCCCTGGCGGTTACACGCTGGGGGCCGGCCACCTCGCCCGGGAAGCAAGAAGTGGATGCCATGCTGGCGAACGGCTGAATCCGGCTCCTGTAGGAGCAAGCTTGCTCGCGATCCGCCGGCAGGCGGGATTTTGGTGGCGCTCCGTGGATCGCCATCGCCGGCAAGCCGGCTCCTACAGGGATGGAGTGCACCAGTGAAGCTGTAAGAAAATCCTGTAACAGATAGTGGTTTTGCTTTAACCCGGAAGACGAAACACTGGAAACCCATACGCCAGCTGTTCTACCCTAGTGCGTTGGCTACCTTTGCGACCTCTGGACCCCGGCCGTGTGCACCGGGCCACCAGATGCATGAAAGGTAGCGTGTCCTTTCGACTTCTGTGACGACGCCCGTGAAACTCATCATTATCGCTGTTTACGTCTTGTCCATCGCGTACGTACACCTGCGCGGCAAGGTCCGGCACAAGCTGGGCCGGCAATTGAGTGACCACTCGACTTTCCTCGCCCCGATCAACTGCTTCCTCTACCTGTTCTCCAAGGTGCCGAGCCGCCCGTACCTGGACCCGGCCGGCTTCCCCGAGCTCAAGCCGTTGCAGGACAACTGGCAGGAAATCCGCACCGAGGCCCTGGCCCTGTTGCGCGCCGGTGAGATCAAGAAATCCGAGACGCCCAACGACGTGGGCTTCAACTCCTTCTTCAAGACTGGCTGGAAGCGTTTCTACCTCAAGTGGTATGGCGACAACCATCCTTCCGCCGTTGAGCTGTGCCCGCGCACCACGGAGCTGCTCAATAGCATCGGCAGCATCAAGGCGGCGATGTTCGCCGAGTTGCCGCCGGGTTCGCGCCTGGTTCGCCACCGCGACCCCTACGCCGGTTCCTTGCGCTACCACCTGGGCCTGGAAACGCCGAACGATCCGGGCTGCTACATCAATGTCGACGGCCAGGATTACCACTGGCGCGATGGCGAGCCGGTGATGTTCGACGAGACCTTTATCCATTACGCCGAAAACAAGACCGATCAGAACCGCGTGATCCTGTTCTGCGATGTCGAGCGTCCGTTGAAATATCGCTGGGCGACGGCGTTCAACCGCTGGTTCAGTCGTAATGTGATGTCCGCCGCCGCTTCGCCGAATGATGCGAACGACAAGACTGGTGGGATCAACAAGTTCTTCACCAAGATCTACGGCATTCGCCTGCGGGGCAAGGCCTTGAAGAAAACCAACCGCACCCGCTACTACCTGGAGAAGTGGGCGATCTTCGGTGGTTTGCTGGCGTTGTTCCTGCTGATCTAGTTCAAGTTGTCGCTTAACGAATTCGGCCGGGCCCCCAAAGGGATCCCGGCCGATTTGTTTCCATAATTGTCCAGGTCGTTACGCCGCCTGGAAGTCATGATCGACTAGCGCTCCAGTACCCCACGAAATGCAGCACTCAGCGCTCGCAAGGTTTCCTGAGAACGAGAGTCCGTGGGACGCGCATGCAGGATGATTTCGGTGATCGGCAGCGCCGGCAGCCCGAGTTGCTCACCGACTTCGATCGCGCCGGCCGGTGCCACCCGTTTGGCCAGCGCCGCCACGCCGAGCCCGGCACTGACCGCCGCGCCCACCGCCATCACGCCGCCGCCGATAAACACTTCGGTCCAGGGGATGCCCGCATCATCCAGCACCCGCACCGCCAGATGCCGCACGCCACAGGGCGCGGCCATGGTCGCCAGGCGCAGGACGCTGCCGGGGGGGTGTTGCCAGGTGGGTGCGGCGAACCAGCCGAAGCGCTCCACCACCAGCACCTCGCCGTCGTGACGGTCGCCTTCGCTGCGCACGATGGCGGCGTCCAGCTCGCCACGATCGAAGGCCGCGCCGAGGTCCCGGGACGAGGCGATCCGCACCTCGATGATCAGCAGGGGATCGTAGTGCGCCAGGCGACTCAGCAGGGTCGGCAGGTCCGGTCCCGCGACATGGTCGCTGATGCCGATGATCAGGCGACGATTGGGTGTGGCGCTCATATCCCCCAGCGCCCGTTCGTGGGCCTGGAGCAACGCGCGGGCGGCGTGGATAAATTGTTCACCCGAAGGCGACAGCCGCACATGGCGGGGTGTGCGCTCCAGCAAGCGGTAGCCGAGACGTTCTTCCAGGCGCTTGAGCTTCAGGCTGATGGCCGCCTGGGAGGTGTCCAGCGCCTGGGCCGCGCGGGTGAAACTGGCGAAATCGGCAATCAGCACAAAGGCCTGGACAGTGTCGATATCGAGAGGCTTGACGGCTTCTGTCATATCTATCTCTTATCACACATATATTTATCGATATCTTGTTGTAATTATCGATCTTGCGCAAGCTGGCTCCAGGTTCTCGATAACCTTTTCCCACAGGAGTGTCGTCATGTTTGCCAAACAGTATTCACACCGCTTGCCCGCCAACTATGACATGGGCCTGATCCGCCACCGGGCCAGCGAATTGGGGCCGTTCTGGGACGATACCCAAGGGCTGGTCTTCAAGGCTTTTATCGCCGAGGAACGCGGGGTCTTCGGGGGCCAGGCCAATCTGTATTCGTCGGTGTACCTCTGGGCCGATTCGAGCGCCGCTGCGGGCTTTCTGATGGACGAGCGTTTCCAGCGGGTGATCGACTCATTCGGCCGTCCGGAGATCGAGGCCTGGTTGCCGCTGGATCTGCAGCTGGGCAGTGCGCCGCAGGCCCGGGCGCTGTATCGCGAAACCTTGCCGTTCGATGCGCAAGCGGATCGAGTGCGGTTGCTGGCCGAGGAGGTGGAGCGTAACCAGGCCATCGTTCGTCAGGACGACACGGTGGCGGTGTTCCTCGCGCTGGATACGGCGGCCTGGCAGTTGATCCGGATCACCCTGTCGTCGTCCGAGCCTGACCGCCATCGCGCGGGTAAGGCGTATGAAGTGCTGTACCTGGCACAACCGGGCCTCGAGCAATAGTGATTCAAACCGTCGCACAATCCGCATAGCATGGGCGACTTCACCGACTCTGGAAGCGCCCATGTCCCTTGAAATACGCGAAGCCCGGCCCAGCGATGCGCCGCAGATCCTGGCCTTCATCACTGAACTGGCCGAGTACGAACGGGCCCGCCATGAAGTGATCGCCAGCGTCGTCGACATCGAGCGCAGCCTGTTTGGCGAAGGTGCCACGGCCCATGGCCTGATCTGCCTGCGTGATGGCGAGCCGGTCGGTTTTGCGGTGTTTTTCTTCAGCTACTCCACCTGGCTCGGGCGTAATGGCCTGTACCTGGAAGACCTCTATGTTTCACCGCAACAACGCGGTGCCGGCGCCGGTAAGAAGCTGTTGCGGCACTTGGCGCAGATCGCCTGTGCCAATGATTGCGGGCGCCTGGAGTGGAGTGTGCTGGACTGGAACGAGTCGGCGATTCGCTTCTACGAGTCCATCGGTGCGCAACCCCAGAGTGAATGGGTGCGCTACCGGATGGATGGTGAGGTGTTGAAGAACTTTGCCTATTCGCAGGACTGAGCGGGGATCCTGAAACACCGCGAATTTGAATGCGCCGCGAAACCTGTAGGAGCAGGGCTTGCCCGCGAAGCTTTTGGCGGCCTTGAGGGCCCTTTCGCGGCGGTGCGGCGAACCGACAAGCCGCTCCTACAAGGGATCCTGTTCAGGCTTACCAAATGGATTACGGCAGTTTATTTAAACCACTGCCACAACAGCAGCGTGCCAATCAGCCCGACCACTGAAACGATGGTCTGCAACACCGACCAGACCCAGATTGTCTGCTTGAGCTGCAAGCCGAAGTACTCGCGCACCATCCAGAAGCCGGCGTCGTTGACGTGGCAGAAGAACACCGAACCGGCACCGATGGCCAGGGCCACCAGCGAGGCCTGGGTGGTTGCCAGGCCGGCCATCAGCGGCGCGAGAATACCCGCCGTGGTGGTGGTCGCCACGGTCGCCGAACCGGTGGCCTGGCGCAAGGCCACGGCAATCAGCCAGGCCAGCAGGACGTAGGACAGGTTGGCGCCGGTGGCGACCTTGCTGATGGTGTCGCTGATGCCGGCTTCCAGCAGGGTCTGTTTCAGGCCGCCGCCGGCGCCGATGGTCAGCAGCAGCATGGCAATCGGCCCGAGGCTTTTGCGCAGCACGCTGCCGACCTGGTCGCGGGCCATGCCGATGGACCAGCCCAGGCAGATCACCGCCGCGATCACTGCCAGGCCCAGGGCGATCAAGGGTTCGCCGAGAAACTTCAGGGTGATGGCGAGGTTGCTTTGCGGCGCCATGGCGACCTTGGCCAGGGTGCTGCCGAGCATCAGCAGTACCGGCAGCAGGATGATCAACAGTGAAATGGCGAAGCTCGGCTTGCGCCGGGTCTCGACCTTGGCGGTGAACAAGGCGCCGATTTCCGCCGGCTCCTTCACATCCAGGCGTTTGGACAACCAGATACCATAGAGCGGGCCGGCGAGGATCACCGCCGGCACCGCGATGCAAAAGCCCAGCAACATGGTCATGCCGAGGTCGGCGTGCAAGGCGCTGACCGCGATCAACGGGCCCGGATGGGGCGGCATCAGCGCATGCAGGGTGGTCATGCCGGCCAGGGCCGGGATCGCCACCTTGAGCAGCGGCTGGCCGGACTGGCGGGCGATCACGAAGATGATCGGCACCATCAGCACCAGGCCGACTTCGAAGAACAGCGGCAGGCCGATGATCATCGCGACCATTGCCATGACCCAGGGCAGGGCCTTGCCCCGCGCATGGCGCAGGAGGGTCGAGGCAATGCGGTCGGCGGCCCCGGACTCGGCCATCAGCGCGCCGAGCATGGCGCCCAGGGAAATGATGATCCCGGCTTCGCCGAGCAGGCTGCCGGCGCCCTTGCTGAACGCCTTGGCCACTTCTTCAGGGGGCAGCGAGGCGCCGATCCCGGCGACGAAGGTGCCGATCAGGATGGACAGGAAGGGCGGCAGTTTGGTCAGGCTGATCAGCACGATGATGGTGGCGATGGCCAGCAGGCAGCAGACGATCAGACGGGTGTCGTGGGCAAGCCACGCGGCATGTGAAAGATCCAACGGGAACCCCTTCTTGTATTATTTTGTTACGCGGTTGGAAGGAATATACCTGATGGATTCATATAGATGATTAGATGAGCCAGGTTTTTTTGCGAACGGGAGTATGAAAGTCCGGACGGGTTTACGCTGTTCGCCAGCCAGCCCGGGGGGGGCTCAGTCCATCAGCATCGGCGGCAAAGTGCCCAGCAGCGATACCGCGAGAATCGCCCCCAGGCCGAGCAGCCATTCGACCGTCACACTGGTGCGCAAGACGCTGAAACGCCCGCCAGGGCTCATCACCCGGTTGAACAGGGCCAATCCCAGCATCAGCGCGACCATCAGCACCTTGATCAGCAGGATCAGGGCGAAGCCGCTGAACAGTGGCGTCGGCCAGAGGGCTCCGGTGAGTACCCGCACATTGATCAGACCTGTGGCGATAATCACGGCGACCAGCAGGTAACCGAGGTCGCCGAACCGTCGCAGGACCCGCTTGATGTCATGTTCCGCCGGCTTGCTCAGCATCAGGGCGAGCAACATCAAGCCGCCGACCCAGGCACCGACCCCGCTCAGGTGGATGAACTGGTTGAGCATCAGCAAGCGACCGTCGAGGCCGTCGAGCATGGCGCCGTGGCCGACCGGGGCGAGGGTCGCCAGCAGCAGGAAACCGAGCAGCAGGTTGATGGCCGGGCGGGCGTTGGCCAACAGGCTGATCACCAGCAACAGGGACAAGCCCAGGTGCCAGCTCCAGACCTGACCGAAAAAGGTCTTGCCCAGGACCAACTGCAGGGTGGCGGGATTCAGGGCGTCGGCCCAGTCGCCGGTCATAGTGGCGGTGGTCAGCAGCAACCAGCCGCCGGCGCTGAGCAACCCCAGCAGCGCCAGCCAGCGCTTGATTTCGAGCAGCCCCCGGTCGAGTGCCGGGCTGGCCGCGCTGCCGATCAGCCAGGGCCTGAACAGGCAGGCCCCGAACAACGACAACACCACGGCGAAATGCAGGAAGCGGCACAGGACCATGGCGTTCTGCATAGACTCAGTTGCCCACCGTGAAGCTGTAGTTGCCTTCGCTCTTGTGAGTGTCGACCGACACTGCGTGCCACACGACCTTGTACTGGCCAGGCGGGAGAGGAGCCGCAGGGGTAACGATCAGGGTTTTCTTGTCGGACGGATCGGTGGCGATGCTTTTCAGCGTGACCGCTTTATCGGCGCTGCTGAGTTCGACTTTGGTGAACTTGGCTTCAACCCCTTCGCTGAACACCAGGCGCAATTCGGCCGGGGCGCTGACGGTGGCATCCTTGGCCGGGGTTTCGCTTTTCAGGTGGGCATGGGCGAAGGCGCTGTTCGCACCGGCCAGGCCGACCAGCAGGAGCAGGGCGCCGAGGGTTTTCTTGAGCGGGACGACAACAGGCATCGATCAGTTCCTCGTGGGATCAAGTGAGCTGACTATACTAGCTCGCTCTGCAGCCGAACGTCGCATTTGAGCCTTTGTTCGCTTGAGCGATACTTGCAATCCCGGCTGAGTGACTTCCCGGTATGTTGAGCCACGACACGGACTGCCTTTCGGAACACACCCTTATGTCGATTCGTTTGAGCTTTGTTTGCCACGCCCGCACCGAGGCCCAGCGCCTGGGGCGTTTTCCGCTGGACGAACCGGTGGAGCCCAAGGGCTTGCTCAAGGCGGCCGAGCTGGCGGCGCGTTTGAAGAAACCGGTGCGCATCCTCAGTGCCCCGGAAACCCGCGCCTGGCAGACCGCCGAGGCCCTGGGGGCGGAGGTCGAGATCGTCCCGGAACTGGGAGACCTGGATGTCGGCGAATGGCAGGGTGTCATGCTGACGGATTTGCTCGAGAGCGAACCAGAATTGCTCGCGGCCTGGACCTCGGACCCGACGCAGGTCCCGCCGGCGGGTGAGTCGGTGGCGGCGTTGTGTGCCCGGGTCGGGACCTGGCTCGAGGGTTTTCGCGAGGAAGGGCATTTTATCGTGGTGACCCACCCCTTCGTGATCCGCGCGGCACTGCTGCACGCGCTGGGGGCCGGGCCCACCTCCTTCAATTCGATCGATATCGAGCCCTTATCCGTGGTCGACCTGCGCCGTAACGGGCACTGGCGGTTGCGCTTCTGAGGCTGCGCGCTGTTGTCTTTTTCGATGACGGGGTTGCCAGGTTCGAACCGACCGTAGCATGATCGAGCCCATGAACCGGAATCCGTTGAACCTCACCGAGACCACCACGACCGCCTATGGCGGGCGTGAGGTTGGTGCGTGAGTCGGTAAACGCAGCGAACCCAGGCCCCGCCAGCAATGGACGGGGCCTTTTGGTTTCCGGGCCTTTGCTGGCATCACACGGAAGGAGAAACACCCCATGCAAACAGACAATGCACAGCGTTCGGCCCTGTTGATCATCGATATGCAGGTCGGGCTGTTCCACGGCCCCGACCTGCCCTGGGAAGGGCAGCGGGTGCTGGAGAATATCAATCAGCTGATTGGCGCGGCGCGGCAGGCCGGTGCGCCGATTTTTGCGGTCCGGCATACCGGCCCTGAAGGCTCGCCGATTGCGGCGGGGAGTGCGCCCTGGCAGTTGGTGCCGGAGTTGCGGGTGGATCCCGCGGTGGATCGTCTGGTCGACAAGACGCGCCCCAGTTGTTTCTTCAATACCGGGCTGGCCGAGCAGTTGGATGATGCCGGTGTGCAGCGCCTGGTGATCGTCGGGATGAAGACTCAGTATTGCGTCGACAGCACCAGCCGCCTGGTGCGGGATCTGGGTTTCGAGGCGGTGCTGGTGGGGGATGCCCATACCTGCATGGAAACACCCGGGTTGTCGGCCAGGGCGATTGTCGAGCATCACAACGCGACCTTGAACGGGGCGTTTGTGCGGGTGCTGAACACGGTTGACGTGCGGTTCTGAATGGCGACCGCTGCGCGGTCATCGCTGGCAAGCCAGCTCCCACAGAGGTCTGTGCCTACTCCGATGGAGCGTTCACCGTTGCTCTTCTGTGGGAGCCGGCTTGCTGGCGATAGCGGTCTATCTGGCGCCGCTGACCTCAGGGTTTTTTCACCGGCGTCGGCAAGGTCACCAGCGAGACGTAGTCGTTCCAGAATTTCTTCTGGTCCACCGCGAACACGATTTTGGCTTTCTGCGTCCCCACTGGCGGGCTCTTCTTGTAGCCCAGCGCGCGGCCGTAGTCCGGACCGAAATGGGTGTCGACATCGATCCACATATCACGGGACTCGGTGACGATCTCAGGTTCGGCCAGGAACAATGCCGGCAGGCTGTCCCAGGTAAAGCTGTGATAGCCCGGGTTCTTGGCGAACTCTGGCCCGAACACGCTCTTGTACAACTCCGGCACCGCGCCCTTGGCCGCAATCACCCGGTTGTAGACAGAAGCATCGAAGGTGACTTTCTCGCAGACATCGTTGGGGAAGATCACGTGTTCGATCGACGAGCGCAGGACTATCTTCGCCGCCTCCGGGTCGAACCACCAGTTGAACTCCGCCGCCGGCGTGGTATTGCCGGGAATCTCGATGGCGCCGCCCATGTACACGATGCGCTTGATCAGCGGCACGATATCCGGCGCCTGGCGGATTGCCAGGGCCAGGTTGGTCAGCGGACCGATGGCCAGCAAGGTCACTTCATGGGGGTATTTGCGCACGCTGTCGATAATGAACTGCGGCGCGGTTTCGCTGCGCAGCTTGGTATGGGTCGCGAGGCCATCGGGCGGCGCGACCAATTGCGAAGCCGAGGTCGGCCGCGGGTTCTTGAATGCCCCGGGCCAGCCGGCGCCGAACATCGCCTGCTCCTGTGGATAAGTGGCGAAGTCATGCAGCAGCGGATAGGCCGCGCCGGAGTAGACGCCGATCTCCTTTTCCACCCCCATGCGTTCCACCGCCTTGAGCGCGTCGACCTGTTCCTGGTCGACCCAGGCATTGCCGCTGACCAGGGTCATGCCCAGTAGGTCGATCTTCTTCTGCGCATGCAGTTGCGCCAGCATGATAAAGGCCTGGCCGTCGTCGTTGAGAACATTGAAATCGGTGTCGATGATGACTTTTTCAGCCGCTTGCAGCGAGCCGGCGGACAGGCCGACAGCCAGCGCCAGCGCGCAGCCCTTGAGAAAGCGTTGCATGGTGATGTGCCCCAATGAGTTGTTGTTGTATTGCGCTAATCCAGCATGCCTGCCGACGCCTGGAAAGGCCACCGGCAGGTAAGTGGTTACTTAACGATTGACCAGTTTTGCCGGCAGGGCGATCACCAGGAAGCTGCTCAGGATCAGGCAGCCGGCGAAGAACCAGAGGGCTCCGGCGCTGCTGCCGGTCAGGTCGATGGCCACGCCCATCAGCGAGTTGCTGACCAGCCCGGCGATGTTCGCCAGCGAGCAGGCCAGGGCAAAACCGGTGGCCGCCGCGGTGCCCTTGAGGAAGGTCGCCGGCAGGCTGAAGAACACCGGCACCGCGCCGATGATCGCCGCCGAGGCAATGGCGAACAGGGCCACCGTCGCCACCACGTTATGGGTGAAGAAGGTGCTGGTGGCCATGGCGACGGCACCGACGAAAAACGGCACGATGATGTGCCAGCGGCGTTCGCGATGCTTGTCGGAACTGGCGCCGATCAGCAGCATGCCGAGCAGGGCGGCGACACTTGGCAGGGCGGTCAGTACACCGATATGGAAGGTGTCGGTGATCCCCGCATTGCGGATGAAAGTCGGCATCCAGAAGCCCATGGCGTAGGCGCTGAGCAGGATCGAGAAGTCGATACCGCCGAGCATCCAGACCTTGAGGTTGAAGAAACCGTCGCGAAAGTGCTGCTTGCTGTCGGGGCTGCTGGCCTCGTCGTTTTTCAGTTCGCTTTCGAGGACGGCCTTTTCCTCTTCATTGAGCCATTTGGCCTGGCGGAAGTGGTTCGGCAATGCCCAGAAGGTCAGGATGCCGAGCAGCACGCTGGGCACGGCTTCGATCAGGAACAGCCATTGCCAGCCGCGCAGTCCGTTGACCTGGTCGAAGTGGCCCATGACCCAGCCCGACAGCGGTCCGCCGATAACGCTGGAGAGCGGCAGGCCGATCATGAACAGGGCGATGATCCGCCCGCGTCGATGGGTCGGGAACCAGGTGGTCAGGTAGAACAGCACGCCCGGCAGGAAGCCGGCTTCGGCGGCGCCGAGGAGGAAACGCAGGATGTAGAACTGGGTGGTCGAGGTGACCAGCATGGTGCAGGCCGAGAGCAGGCCCCAGGTGATCATGATCCGCGCGATCCAGATTTTCGCCCCGACCTTTTCCAGTACCAGGTTGCTCGGTACTTCGAAGAGGATATAACCGACGAAGAACAGCCCGGCACCGAGGCCGAAGGCGGTTTCGCTGAAGTGCAGCTGGTCGAGCATCTGCAGTTTGGCGAAGCCGATATTGATCCGGTCGAGGTACGCGGCCAGGTAGCAGAAACACAGGAACGGGATCAGTTTCCAGGTGATCTTGTGGTAAAGCGCTTGGGTCGGGTCGGCGACCGAGGTCGCTGATGTTGCATTCGCAATGGGCATTGGTTGTCTCCTGGCGGTGACTTATGGTTTTTATTACAGCCGCTTTTTCCAGCACTCTGGAGCGCGGTAAAGGCGGCTTCCAAAGGCAGTGTCAGAAGACTGGGCGTCACGCTCCGCACGGAGGCGACGCTCAGTTTTTTACGCGACCATGCTCTGTGGCACGGTTCTGCGGTCAAGCTCCCTGGAACTTCGAGATCGCTTCCTGTTTGCTGACGACATCGCCGTACTTGCTGTCGATGTCGAACAGATTCGCTTCATGGGGCGCCGGATGGCGGTCACCCACGCATTCACGTACCACGATGGTCCTGAACCCGTGCTGCACGGCATCCACCGCCGTCGCTCGGATGCAGCCGCTGGTGGAGCAACCGGCCAGCACCACGGTGTCGATGCCCTGGGCGTGCAACTGCGAGGCCAGGCTGGTGCCGAAAAACGCACTGGCGTATTGCTTGCTGATGACCACTTCCGACGGCAGCGGCAACACCGCTTCGCAGAAGGCCGCGAGCGGATTGCCTTCGACCATGTCCTTCATCACCGGCGCCTTGCGCACCCAGATGCCGCCATCGGCGAAATGCCCCGGATGGTAGCGAATATTGGTGTGCACCACCGTAATTCCATGCTGCCGCGCGCAGTCCAGCAGCTCGACGCTTTCGGCCACGGCGCTGACCACGCCGGGGGCGAACAGTGGCGCGCCCTCGGTGGTGTAGCCCTGCATGAAATCGATCATCAGCAGGGCCGGTTTCCGGCCGAAGCCGATCCGCTGGCCCCAGACGCCCTGGTAATTGTCATTGGCGCTTTGTTCGCTCATCTCAAGGCTCCCACAGGTTCAGGTTCAAGTCAGGCTCACGCCGAGGAAGTCACCGAAGGCGGCGAAGAAACCGTCCAGGTCGTCCCAGGGAATCATGTGGCCGGCATTGGCCACGTGGGCGACCTGGATGCCCGGTTGCAGCGCGCGGATTTCGGCTTCGTCCTCCGGCAGGATCACGCCGCCGCGACCGGCCACCAACAGCAGGGCGGGGGCCGTGAGCCGAGGCAGGTCCTGGTGGAAGTCCACCGTATGGAAGTCGTTGAACGCCCTGACGATGGCCGGTTCGTAGCAGGTGTGCAGCCATTCGGCGCGCAGTTGCAGTTGCTCCTGGGTCCAGGTGGCGCAGAAGGCACGCATCGCCTCGGCGTCCATCCCGATCAGCGACTGGCGGATCGAGTCGACGTACCAGGGCAGCTTGCTCGGGTACTCGCGACGACCCGGACCGGACACCGGCGGGTCGATCAGCACCAGGCTCTTGACCCCGGCGGGGCTGAGCACGGCACTGCGCACGGCAAAGCGCGCGCCCATGGAGTGGCCGACCAGATGGTAGGTGTCCAGGCCCAGGGCGGCGGCAAAGGCGGCGATATCGCTCGCGCAGGTCTCGGCGCTGTAGTCCAGTTCCGGACCGCTGGAAGACAGGCCGCGGCCGCGGACATCCAGCACATAGGTATCGAAGTGCCGGCCGAAGCGTTCGGCAACGAAGCCCCAGGTGATCGCCGGGCTGGTGATGCCGGGGATCAGGATCAGCGCCGGGCCCGTGCCGCCATACCGCAGGTAGTGCTGGCGGATACCGTTGGCCTGGACGTTGCCGCCGTGGACGAAAGTGCTCACGCCGCCACCCCCGATTTCAGCACCTGGGCGTAGAGGTCGTAACCGTAGACCCAGGCCGGATCTTCCTGGGTGCGCAGCCAGGTGTTGGCGTTGGAGACCGCCTGGACCCGCGAGGCGCGCTCCTTGCGGTTGGCTTCATAGAGTTCGAAGGCGGTACGGTGGTCGCCGAGGCCGGTTTCCTGCAGGCAGCGGGTGAGCATGGCGGCGTCTTCGATGGCCATGCCGGCGCCCTGGGCCATATGCGGTTTCATCGGGTGGCAGGCATCGCCCAGCAGCACCAGGCGACCACGGCTCCACAGCGGCAGCGGATTGCGATTGCGCAACGGCCATTTGGTCACGGTGTCGGTGGATTCGATCAGCGCCTGCACGGTGGGGTGGTAACCCTGGAAGGCTTCGAACATCTCTTCGCGGCTGCTGTCGACAAACGGGCCTTCGAAGTCCAGCTCCGGGTGTGGCACGCCGGTGACGTAGTAGTACTCATCGCGTTTGCCGGTGGTGTAGTAGACCATCATGTGCCGGTCCTCGCTCCACCACTTGATGCAGTCCTCGAAGTTGAGGTCGTAGCGGGCCAGCTTGTCGCGGGTGATCAGCGCGCGGTGGGCGACCCAGCCGCTGTACAGCGGTGCTTCGTGGCCGAGCAGTTCTTCGCGGATCTTCGAGTTGATGCCATCGGCGCCGATAACGATATCGGCGCTGGCCGTGGTGCCGTCGGTGAAGCTCAGGCGCACCTGGTCGCCGGTGTCTTCGATCTTCTCCAGGCGCTTGTTGAAGTGCAGGGTGCCGGGCTTGATCGTCGACATCTGCAAGGCATGCAGGTCGCCACGGTGCACGGTGACATAGGAGGCGCCGTATTCCTTGCGAGCGAACTCGCCCAGGGGAATGCGCGACAGATAGTCACCGCTCATGCCATCGCGACTGAACCAGTGATCCGGGTGCGAGCCCATCTGGTCGAGCTGCTGCTCGATGCCCATGCGGCGGAAGATCTTCATGATATTCGGACCCATGTGGATCCCGGCGCCCAGGCGGGAAAACTCCGGGGCCTGCTCGTAGATCGACACGTCGAATCCAGCTTGTTGCAACAGCGTGGCGGCGGCGGCGCCACCCAGGCCCGCGCCGACGATGGCGATTTTTTGCGTGCTTGCCATGGGGCTTGCTCCTCGTTCCGAGTGTGGGGTGGCGGATTCGGCCACCGGGTTTTTAAAGTGTATACGCTCTTTTTTTAAAAAGACTAGCGCCTCTGTAAAAATTAAATTTTTACCTGTTTTAGCCTCTGGTAACGCTAAGTAACCTTGTTTTGTTGGGTATGTGTGAGTTTGTAACGTTTTGGTCTACTGCTTGCAGAGCGCTGTGAATTCAGGTCTTATCGATGCTAAATGGCGTATACGCTATAAAAACGCACTAGACTGAAGCGTCGCGCCTCGACTTGGTGCAGCGCGAGCGAAGAGGAGAGAGGAAAATGCCGGTAAGTGATTGCGAACTGACGCAGATGTTTGAACACGTGTTGAAGCTGTCGAAAGTCGACTCGACCCAGAGTGTCGCGGTGCTCAAGAGTCATTACTCCGATCCGCGCACCGTGCGTTCGGCGATGGAGGCGGCGCAGCGCCTGGGGGCCAAGGTGTACGCGGTGGAATTGCCGTCGTTCAACCACCCGACGGCCATGGGCAACGATATGACCGCCTACTGTGGCGACACCGCGCTGACCGGTAATATCGCCGCGCAGCGGGCGCTGGAAGCGGCGGATCTGATCGTCGACACCATGATGCTGCTGCACTCGCCGGAACAGGAGCAGATCCTCAAGACCGGCACGCGCATCCTGCTGGCGGTGGAGCCGCCGGAAGTGCTGGCGCGGATGCTGCCGACCGAGGCCGACAAGGTGCGGGTGCTGGCGGCGGAAGAGCTGTTGAAGAAGGCCCGTTCGATCCATGTGACCTCCCGCGCCGGCAGCGATTTCCGCGCGGCGCTGGGGCAGTATCCGTCGGTGACCGAGTATGGTTTCGCCGATGAGCCGGGGCGTTGGGATCACTGGCCGAGCGGCTTTCTGTTCTCCTGGCCGAACGAAGAAACCGCCGAGGGCGTGCTGGTACTGGATGTCGGCGATATCCTGCTGCCGTTCAAGACCTATACCCGGGAGAAGATCACCCTGGAGGTCGAGAAGGGTTTTATCACCTCGATCCACGGTGGTTTCGAGGCCGGGTACCTGCGCGACTACATGAAGTATTTCAATGATCCCGAGGTGTATGGCATCTCCCATATCGGCTGGGGCCTGCAGCCACGGGCGCAGTGGACGGCAATGGGGTTGCACGACAAGAACGACGGCATGTGCATGGATGCCCGGGCGTTCTATGGCAACTTCCTGTTCTCCACCGGGCCGAATACCGAGGTCGGCGGGACGCGCAAGACGCCGTGCCATATGGACATTCCGCTGCGCCATTGCGATGTATACCTGGATGACCAGGCGGTGGTGATCGGCGGTGATGTGGTGGCGCCGGAGGCGTCGCGGGCGCGCTGAGTCTGGGGTGAAGGGGCTGTCAGTGAGACTTTTGGTGGTCTTGCGGGCCCCTTCGCGGGCAAGCTCCGCTCCCACAGTTCGGGTGTCTACCGATACTGATAGGTATGACGCGGTACTGTGGGAGCGGAGCTTGTCGGATCGCCGCACCGCCGCGAAGAGGCCGGGCCGGGCAACCTCATGCTTGAGTCTGCCCCCCAACCTGTCCATCATGCCAGCCCATTCTCCCTCGCCTTTTCGAGCCTGCCGTGCCGGATACTCCTGATTCCAACCCTTATGTGTTTTCCGAACAAGTCGGTCACCTGCTGCGCAAGGCCTACCAGCGGCATATGGCGATCTTCCAGCAGAATGTCGGCGATTCGCAGCTCACCGCGGTGCAGTTCGTCACCCTGTGCGCGGTGCGCGATCACGGCCCCAGCTCCCTGACCGAACTGGTCAAGGCCACCGCCGTGGACCAGGCGACCATTCGCGGCATCGTCGAGCGGCTCAGGGCCCGTGAGTTGATCACCCTGGAGCCGGACCCGGAAGACCGGCGCAAGGTCATTGTCGGTTTGTCCGAGGCCGGCAGCCGGCTGGTGCAGCAGACCGTGCCCTGCGCGGCGAAGATCAGCGAACTGACCATGAGCAACCTCAATCCCGCCGAACAGGTCGCGGTGCTGTTCCTGCTGCGCAAGATGATCGACGACCGCGACGAGTAACCCTTTCTGGATGCGGGCCTGTGTGGGAGCGGAGCTTGCCCGCGAAGAACGATGACGCGGTCTAGCTGAAGAACCGCGGTGTCCCCCTTTCGCGGGCAAGCTCCGCTCCCACAGGTTTTGTGTTTCTCCAATGCCATGGTCGGACGCCTGAAAGTCCGGCTGGCACTCTTCTTGCTCTCTCTTCATGTGGTAACCACTTCATCGAAAAAAGTGTGTCGTCAGGAGACATCGTTCTCAGCCTGCGCCCTTTTCATGTAGTGGTCACTTCATCAAATGAAGCGAGCGCATTCCATGACGATGCAGGAAATCACGGTAGCCCTTGAGGTCAACGGCCAACGACACTCCGTCACGGCCATGGCCGATACCCCGCTGTTGCTGGTGCTGCGCAACGACCTGCGGCTCAACGGCCCCAAGTACGGCTGCGGCCTGGGGGAGTGCGGCGCCTGCACGGTGATCGTCGACGGCGTGGCCGCGCGCTCCTGTGTGTTTCCCCTGGCCGGCGCCGTGGACCGGCAGATCGTCACACTCGAAGGCCTCGGCAGCCGTGAGGCGCCACACCCGGTGCAACAGGCCTTTATCGACGAGCAGGCCGCCCAGTGCGGCTATTGCCTGAACGGCATGATCATGACCGCCAAGGCCTTGCTCGACCGTATCCCGCACCCCAGCGAAGCGCAGATCCGCCAGGAACTGTCGGCCAATCTCTGTCGTTGCGGCACCCATATCGAAATTCTTCGCGCGGTGCTGCGTGCCGCCCGTCCATTGCCTTGAACCAGGATCGACGACCATGAGCGACGCCATCCCCACCCGCGACCAATGGCTGGCCAAGACCGGCGTGCTGCTGATCGTCGACGATATCCTGCCGCCCTCGGGGCCGGTGGCCAAAGGCGGCACGCCGCGGGTCTTGCCCAAGGAGCTGGGGCTGTTTATCGCGGTCAACGACGATGGCCTCGTCTATGCCTTCAACGGCCATGTGGACCTGGGCACCGGTATTCGCACCTCCCTGGCGCAGATCGTCGCCGAGGAGCTGGACCTGGAGGTGGAGCAGGTGTGCATGGTGCTCGGCGACACCGAGCGCGCGCCGAACCAGGGCGCAACCATTGCCAGCGCGACCTTGCAGATCTCCGCGATTCCCCTGCGCAACGCCGCGGCCGAAGCCCGGCGCTTCCTGCTGGAACGGGCTGCCGGGCGCTGGTCGCTGAACGTGGCGGCGCTGCGGGTCGAACGCGGTATCGTCAAGGCGCCGGATGGCCGGGCCCTGGGCTACAGCGAACTGGTGGCGGGAGAGCACGACCAGTTGCGTATCAGCGGCAACGCACCGCTCAAGCCGGCCGAAGACTATCGGCTGGTGGGCAAGGGCACGGCGCGGGTGGATATTCCGGCCAAGGCCACTGGCGAGCTGATCTATGTCCATGACATGCGCGTGCCGGACATGCTCCATGGTCGGGTCGTGCGCCCGCCTTATGCCGGTTTCGATTGCGGCGACTTTGTCGGCAACAGCCTGCTGGAGGTCGATGAGTCATCCATCGCCCATATCCCCGGGATCGTCGCGGTGGTGGTGATCCGCGACTTTATCGGGGTGGTTGCGTTGCGCGAAGAACAGGCGGCGAAGGCGGCGCGGGAACTGCGGGTACGCTGGAAGGACTGGACGCAGAAGCTGCCGGACCTGAGCGATGTCGAGCAGGCGATCCGCGACAACCCAAGGATCAAGCGTACGGTGCTGGACCAGGGCAATGTCGATGCGGCCCTCGCCGGCGCCAGCCAGCGCATGCCGCGCACCTACCTCTGGCCCTATCAGATGCATGCTTCCATCGGCCCGTCCTGTGGCCTGGCGGATTATCACGAGGAGGGCATCCGGGTCTGGTCCGGCAGCCAGAATCCGCACCTGTTGCGGGCCGACCTCGCCTGGCTGCTGGAGTACCCGGAAGAACGTATCGAGATCATCCGCATGGAGGCTTCTGGCTGTTACGGCCGCAACTGCGCCGATGACGTCTGTGCCGACGCCCTGTTGCTGTCCCGCGCCGTGGGCAAGCCGGTACGGGTGCAATTGACCCGTGACCAGGAACACGCCTGGGAACCCAAGGGCACGGCGCAATTGATGGACATCGATGGCGGCCTGAATGCCGATGGCAGCGTGGGGGCCTACGACTTCGAGACCAGCTACCCGTCCAATGGCGCACCGACCCTGGCCTTGCTGCTGACCGGGCGGGTCGAGCCGGTGGCGGCAATGTTCGAAATGGGCGACCGCACTTCGATCCCGCCTTATGCCTATGAGCATATGCGGGTCAGCATCAACGACATGTCGCCGATTGTCCGGGCGTCGTGGATGCGCGGGGTGTCGGCCTTGCCCAACACCTTTGCCCATGAGTCCTATATCGACGAGCTGGCCTTCGCCGCCGGGGTCGATCCGGTGGAATATCGCCTGCGTTACCTGCCGGACCAGCGGGCCGTGGACCTGGTGAAATCCACCGCCGAACGGGCCGCCTGGACCCCGCGCACCGCGCCGATGCAAACGCCGAACGAAGACCATCTGCTGCGCGGTCGCGGCTTTGCCTATGCGCGTTATATCCACAGCAAGTTTCCCGGCTTCGGCGCGGCCTGGGCGGCCTGGGTCGCGGATGTGGCGGTGGACCGGCAGACCGGCGATGTCTCGGTCACCCGGGTGGTGATCGGCCATGATTCGGGGATGATGATCAACCCCGACGGCGTGCGGCACCAGATTCACGGCAATGTGATCCAGTCCACCAGCCGGGTGCTCAAGGAGCGGGTGACCTTTGAAGAGTCGACGGTGACGAGCAAGGAGTGGGGCGGTTATCCGATCCTGACCTTTCCCGAGGTGCCGCAGATCGATGTGCTGATGATGCCGCGCCAGAGCGAGCCGCCCATGGGCGCCGGCGAATCGGCCTCGGTGCCGAGCGCGGCGGCGATTGCCAATGCGATCTTCGATGCCACCGGGATTCGTTTTCGCGAACTGCCGATTACCCCCGAGCGGGTGTTGCAGGCGCTCAATGCCGGCACCGCCGGGGATCCGCCGAAGTCGCCGGAGAAACGTTCGAAATGGTTGTTCGGCTCGTTGTTCGCGGCCTTCGGCGCGCTGCTCGGCATGGCCGCCACGGCCTGGCCCTGGCATGGGGAAATCGCGCCTATCGCACCGCCCAGTGCCGGGACCTGGTCGACGGCGACCCTTGAGCGTGGGCGCTTGCTGGCGGCGGTCGGCGATTGCGCGGTGTGCCACACGGCGCCGGGTGGTGTAACCAACGCCGGCGGGCTGGCGATGGAGACGCCGTTCGGCACGCTGTACAGCAGCAATATCACCCCGGATGTGAAGACCGGCATCGGCAGTTGGTCGTATCCGGCCTTCGAGCGGGCGATGCGTGACGGCATCGGTCGTGACGGGCGCAATCTGTATCCGGCGTTTCCCTATACGGCGTTTCGCAATATCAACGATGCCGATATGCAGGCGCTGTATGCCTACCTGATGTCCCAGGCGCCGGTCAGCCAGGCGGCCAAGGCCAATGCAATGGGTTTTCCGTTCAACCAGCGGCCGTTGATGGCCGGCTGGAATGCCCTGTTCCTGCGCAAGGGGGAAATCCAGGTGCAGCCGCAGCGTAGCGAGCAATGGAATCGTGGGGCTTATCTGGTCAACGGATTGGGGCACTGCGCGGCTTGTCATTCACCGCGCAATCTTCTGGGTGCGGAGAAGGGCGGGGCAGCGTTTCTGTCCGGGGCGATGGTCGATGGTTGGGAGTCGCCGGCGTTGAACGGTTTGTCGAAGGCGCCGACGCCGTGGACCGAGGATCAGTTGTTCAGCTACCTGAGCACCGGTTACTCCGATGCCCATGGCGTGGCGACGGGGCCGATGGGGCCGGTGGTCACCGAGTTGGCGAAATTGCCGAAAGAGGATGTGCGGGCGATGGCGGTGTACCTGGCGTCGCTCAATGGGGCGCAGGCCGAAGCGCAGGTGGTGGAGAAGGCGACCCGGCCGGTGGCCGCTGCGCAGAAGGTGGTGCCTGAGGTGAAGTTGTCACTGAGTAACGGTCAGCGCCTGTTCGAAGGTTCCTGCCAGGGTTGCCACGCCGATGGGCTGGGGCCGAAGTTGTTTGGAGTCAGCCCATCACTGGCGACCAACAGCAATGTGCACAGCGATGTGCCGGACAATCTGCTCAAGGTGATCCTGCAGGGTATCCAGAATCCGGCGACCCGGGACCTGGGTTATATGCCGGGATTCAAGGACAGCCTGTCGGATACCCAGGTGGCGGAGTTGGCGGCGTATCTGCGCAGTCGGTTTGCCGGCGAGGCGCCGCCGTGGCAGGGCTTGGAAAAGACCGTGGCCCATGTTCGAGCGAATCCTGGTACTCACTGATGAACGCTATTCGTTGTAGCACCACAACCCTGTAGGAGCCTGGCTTGCCGGCGAAGAGGCCCTCAAGACCGCTAAAAGCTTCGCTGGCAAGCCAGGCTCCTAAAGGTCCGCGGGGTTTGCAGAATTTAAGGCAGGCGCAGCACCCCACGCACCACCAGATCACTGATAAACGCCAGCCAGTCCTGCTGCTGGCGTTTC
Source organism: Pseudomonas sp. MWU12-2319 (assembly GCF_023242525.1). Classification (NCBI taxonomy): domain Bacteria; kingdom Pseudomonadati; phylum Pseudomonadota; class Gammaproteobacteria; order Pseudomonadales; family Pseudomonadaceae; genus Pseudomonas; species Pseudomonas sp. MWU12-2319. Next base: position 430,076 of record NZ_JALJES010000001.1, on the reverse strand, counting down.
TCCGCCAGCGGTTCCCCCAGGAACGAGCTCAGGGTGTGCTGGTTGGAGTTATAGAAATAACAGAGCGAGGCGATCATCAGGTACACGTGCTTGATATCCAGGTCCTGGCGAAAGATGCCCTTGGCCTGACCGGCCTCGATGATCGGGCGCAGCACGCCCACCGCTTCACCGGAAAGCCGGCGCAATTCACCCGACTGCTGCGCATGCCGCCCCTTGTGCAGGTTCTCGATGCTCAGGATGGCGACGAATTCGGGGTGCTTGACGTAGTAGGTCCAGACGAAGGCCACCAGGTCCTGCAAGGCTTGCAGCGGTTCCTCGAGGTTCAGCTTGAGCTTGCTTTCGGCTTTGTTGAACTGCTCGTAGATATGTTCCAGCACGCAAATGAACAGGCGTTCCTTGCTGCCGAAGTAGTAGTAGAGCATGCGGTCGTTGGATTCGGCCTCGCGGGAGATGCTTTCGACCCGGCCGCCGGAATAACCGTCGCGGGTGAACACCTTCACCGCCGCCTTGAGAATACGCGCGCGGGTCTGGTCGGCTTGCTGGGCTCTGATGCCGGTCTTCTTGTTCACGTCGGCATTCCTTCTGTGGGTCGGAAAGGGACGCGAATATAGCATGGGGCCGTTGCGTGGATGCAGGCCCGGTGGTGGGAGCAGGAGCCGGGTTGCCGGCTCCTGCCGTGGCGCGCGCAGCCTTGATCAGGCCTTGAGGGTCGCCATGTCGATCACGAAACGGTACTTCACGTCACCGGCGATCATGCGGCTGTAGGCTTCGTTGATCTGGCGGATGTCGAGCATCTCGATGTCGCAGGTGATGCCGTGCTCGGCGCAGAAATCCAGGACTTCCTGGGTTTCGGCAATGCCACCGATCAGCGAACCGGCCAGTACCCGGCGCTTGAGCACCAGCTTGGCGGCATGCAACGCCGGGTCCACCGGCTCGATCAGGCCCACCAGGATATGCACGCCGTCGAAGGCCAGGGTGTCGAGGTAGGGGTTGAGGTCGTGCTGCACCGGGATGGTATCGAGCAAGAAGTTGAAGCGGCCCGCGGCGGCGGCCATCTGCTCGGCGTCGGTGGACACGATCACATGATCGGCACCCTGGCGACGACCTTCCTCGGCCTTGCTCGCCGAACGGGTGAACAGGGTGACTTCAGCGCCCATGGCCTTGGCGAACTTGATGCCCATATGGCCCAGGCCGCCCATGCCGAGAATCCCGACCTTGTCCCCCGGCTTGACGCCATAGTGCTTGAGCGGCGAGTAGGTGGTGATGCCGGCGCAGAGAATCGGCGCGGCGCTGGCCAGGTCGAGTTTTTCCGGAATGCGCACAACGAAGTGTTCGCTGACCACGATGCTGTCGGAGTAACCGCCCATGGTGTTGCTGCCATCGACCCGATCCGGGGTGGCGTAGGTCATGGTCGGGCCTTCCAGGCAGTATTGCTCCAGATCGGCGGAGCAGGCTTCGCAATGACGGCAGGAGTCGACCATGCAGCCGACGCCCACCAGGTCGCCGACCTTGTGCCGGGTAACGTTGGCGCCGACGGCGGTGACCTTGCCGACGATTTCATGGCCGGGCATCAACGGGTAGACGGCAATGCCCCACTCGTTGCGGGCCTGGTGGATATCGGAGTGACAGACGCCGCAGTAGAGGATCTCGATGGCGACATCGTCAGGTCGCGGCGAGCGACGCTGGAAGGACATGGGGGCGAGGGGCGTGGTTGGCGACTGGGCGGCATAACCGATGGCGGTGTACATGAGGAGCCTCGCAAAGCTGTGACGGTTGAGGCGATGCATTGTCGGCGTCGAAGCTGGACACGGCCATGGCGATTCCTCCGCGTGTCTTGCCTATTCCTCCGGTATCGCGATTTCGCCATTCGCCTGTGTCCCCGGACCTGCGAAGATGTTCCCATCCCTTTTTCCGTGAAGTTTTTGCCATGCAGTTGACCCGTCATCTGGACGCCAATGCCCCCCTGGTTGCGCTGATCGAGCCCCTGGCCACTCGTGACGGCTTCGTCCCGACCCTGTTGCCGGGCGTGCAGGTGTTGCGCGTCGGCTGTGATGTGGCCCGTGGTCCGCAGATCTACGAGCCGAGCCTGATGATCATTGTCCAGGGCAGCAAGCTGGCCTACCTGGGGGTGCGGACCCTGGAATATGGCGCCGGACACTATCTGATCCAGGCCCTTTCGGTGCCCTTCGAGTGCGAGACCTTTGCCGGCAGTGATGGCGCGCCCCTGCTGGGGATTTCCGTTGCTATCGACCGGGCGGTGCTGGGGGAGCTGGTCTTGGCCATGGGCTTCAACCATGACAGCCCGGCGGCGGCCCAGACCCCGGAATCCATGGCCTCGGTGGTGCTGGATGACAGCATGCGCGGTTGCGTCGAACGCTTGCTGCGTTGCCTGCGGGACCCGCTGGAGTGTCGTGTCATGGGTGAGGCGCGGGTGCGCGAGTTGTTGTTCGCCGCCTTGCGCGGGCCGCAGTCGGAAGTGCTGCGTGCGCTGGTGGAGCAGCAGGGGCATTTTTCCCGGATCGCGGCGTCCCTGGGTCTTTTGCATGCCCATTACACCGAGCCCTTGAACGTCGAGACCCTGGCCAGTTGCGCGAATATGAGCCTGTCGACCTTTCACGAGCATTTCAAGCGCGTCACCCTGCTGTCGCCGGTGCAATACCTCAAGCGCCTGCGCCTGCTCAAGGCGCAACAATTGTTGCTGGCCGACGGCCTGGGCGTGGCGCAGGTCGCCCATCGGGTCGGGTATCAGAGCTCCTCGCAGTTCAGTCGCGAGTACAAACGCTACTTCGAACGCAGCCCCGGGGACGAGCGGGCGGCTTGAACCTGGCTTGACGCGCAGGCCGCCACCTCGCCGATCACCAGGATCGCCGGGCTCTTGAGTTCGAACGCCAGGGCATCCTCGTGCATATGCGCCAGGTCGCTGCGGCACTCCCGTTGCTGGGGCAGCGAGGCGTTTTCGATCAGTGCCACCGGGGTGCGGGTGGCGAGTCCGGCGGCGATCAGGCTGCCGCGTATTTCCGCCAGCTTGGCCACGCCCATATACACCACCAATGTTGTGCCGCTTTGCGCCAGGGCGGTCCAGTCCAGAGGGCTGTCGTCCTGGGTGTGGGCGGTGACGAAACTCACGCCGCGGGCCACGCCGCGCAAGGTCAGCGGGATGCCGAAGTGGGTGGCGCCAGCCAACCCGGCGGTGATGCCATTGACCACTTCGACCTCGATCCCGCGGGCTTGCAGCCAGTCGGCTTCTTCACTGGCGCGGCCGAAGATGCACGGGTCGCCGCCCTTGAGGCGGACCACCGATTTGCCCTGGCGGGCGTAACGCAGCATTAGCCGATGGATAAAGGCCTGCGGCGTCGAGCGGCAGCCGCCGCGCTTGCCCACGGCAATCACCCGGGCGTCGGGGCAATGTTCGAGCACGGCGCGATTGACCAGGTCATCGACCATCACCACCTGGGCGCCCCGCAGGACGCGCGCCGCCTTGAGGGTCAAGAGCTCCGGGTCACCGGGGCCGGCGCCCACCAACCAGACTTTGCCGTGCATATTCAGTTCTCCAGGAGAGGTTCGCTTCAGCCGTGCAGTCGCCAGGCCAGCAGGATCAGATTCAACAGCAGGGAGCCAAGGGCCAGGGTGCGCCAGACCTTGATTGGCTCGCGCTCCAGCAATGGACGGGGGCGCGGTGCCGGCAAGTGTTCGGCCTGTTGCAATGCCAGCAGCCATTCTTCGGCGGTTTCGTAGCGCTGGGCCGGGTCGCTGGCCAGGGCTTTGCCGAGGCTGTGTTCGAGCCAGTCGGGCAGGTCCGGACGATAACGACTGGCCGGCACCGGCGAGCCGAACCGGGGACGTTGGAAGGCTTCGATTTCGCCATAGGGATAGTGCCCGGTCAGCAGGTAATACAGGCTGACGCCGACGCTATACAGATCCTGCGCCGCACTCGGTGGCGCACCGCCGTAGGCTTCCGGGGCGATATAGCTGGGGGTGCCGGGCAACTCGGCATCGCGCTGGCGGTTCAGGCCGGGGCAGTAGGCCAGTCCGAAGTCCAGCACCCGCAGCTCGCCGTCGGTCCCCAGCAACAGGTTTTCCGGCTTGATATCACGGTGCAGGAGATTGCGCCGGTGTAGCAGGCCCACTGCCCGCAGCAGTCGTAACGCCAACTCCAGCCCCTGGTTGAGACCCAGTTGGCCGTGGGCGTCGAAGTGTTCGGCGAGAGTTATCCCCGGGTATTCGCGCATCAGGTAATACAGGTGTTGACGCTGCTCGGCGGGATGCACTTCGGGGAAGTGGCGGCCCGTCATGCGCCGCAGGAACCATTCCTCCAGCAGCAGGCTCTGGACCGCGGCCGTGTCGTCCTGGCGTTGCACTGGCAGGGTCTTCAGCAGCCAGGGTTGCTGCTGTGCATCGTGGACCCGGTACAGCAGCGACTGACGGCTCTGTTTCAACAGACCCTCGACCTGCCAGCCCTCGAACCACTGCCCCGGTTTCAGTGTCGGTGGCAGTGGCCATTGCTCGGCTTGCCCAAGCAGATCGTCGAGATCGGTGTCGGCCAGTTCATCGATGCGCACCAGTACGGCACTGGCATTGTCCTGGCTGCCGGACCGATGCGCGGCCTCGACCAGGGCCAGGGTCGCCTGTTCCAGCGGCAGGTCGCGCTGCAGGATATCGACGATCGACGCGTCGCTGAGGGTGGCCCAGACCCCGTCACTGAGGATCAGGAACTGTTCGTCCTGGCGCAGCTCGCCTTCCAGGTAGTCGACCACCAGATGCTGTTCCAGGCCCAGCGCCCGTTTCAGCACATGCTGCATGCCGGCCTGGTCCCAGACGTGATCCTCGCTGATGCGTTGCAACTGTCCGGCAAACCAGCGATAGACCCGGCAATCACCGATATGCGCGAGGGTGAATGAACGCCCGCGCAGCACCAGCGCACTGAGGGTGGTCAACAGCGGTGACTGCCCGCCATGGGCATGCAGCCAGCGATTCTGCGCCAGCAGCAGCCGGTCCAGGGCTTGCGACACGCCCCAGGTCGGCGGCGTGGCGTAATAATCCAGCGCCAGGGCCTGCAAGGTCGAGCGCGCGGCCAGGCCGCCGTCGGCGCACTGGCTGACACCGTCGGCCAGGGCGAACAGATAACCCTTGCTGGCGGCCAGGGCGGCTACCGGGATCACCAGGCGCGTCGCATCCTGGTTCTGCTCCCGGGGGCCGCTGGCGCTGGCCTCGGCGTAGCTGAGTTGCAGACCCATGGTCCTGGCTCAGACCCGGGCGGCGGAAAAGGCCGCCGAACCCCAGGTGGTTCTCCAGCGGCGCTTGACCCCGTACAGGCCGAACCAGGCGATCAGCCCCAGGCTGGCGAACAACCACAGGGCGAGCTGGTAGTCACCGGTACTCTGCTTGATCGCTCCCAGCCCTGCCGTAAGTAGAAAACCGCCGATACCGCCGGCCATGCCGACCAGGCCGGTCATCACGCCGATTTCCCTGGTAAAGCGCTGCGGCACCAGTTGGAACACTGCACCGTTGCCCGCGCCGAGGCCGAGCATGGCAATGACGAACAGCGCCAGGGCCGCCACCGAGCTGGACAGGTGGAAGCCCACCACGCCGATGCACAGGGTGGCGATGGCGTAGGTGCCGAGCAGGGCCCGAATCCCGCCGAAACGATCCGCCAGGGCGCCGCCCAACGGACGCATCAGGCTGCCGGCGAACACGCAGGCGGCGGTGTAATAACCGGCGGTTTGCGGGTTGAGGCCGTACTGGTCATGGAAGTAACCGGGCAGGGCGCTGGCCAGGCCGATAAAACCGCCGAAGGTGACGCTGTAGAAAAACATGAACCACCAGCTGTCACGGTCGCCGAGGGCGTTCAGGTAGTCGGCCATGGATTTGGCCTTGGCGCGGTTGGGCGCGTTGCGCGCCATCAGGCTGAACAGTACCAGGGTCAACACCAGGGGAATCAGGGCCAGGCCGAACACGTTGACCCAACCAAAGGCGGCGGCCAGCAGCGGTGCCGCCAGGGCGGCGATCACGGTGCCCGAGTTGCCGGCGCCGGCGATGCCCATGGCCTTGCCCTGGTGCTGCGGCGGATACCACTGCGACGCCAGGGGCAGGGCGACGGCGAAGGAGGCCCCGGCCATGCCCAGGCACACACCCAGCAGCAGGGTTTGTTCATAGCTGTGCACGCCCAGTTGCCAGGCTGCCAGCAGGGCCACGATGACAATCACCTGGCCGATGATGCCGGCGGTTTTCGGTGACAGCTGGTCGGCGAGCATGCCCATGATAAAGCGCAGGATGGCACCGGCCAGGATCGGCGTGGCTACCATGAAGCCACGCTGTTGGGTGGTCAATTGCAGGTCGGTGGCGATCTGCACCGCCAGTGGCCCCAGCAGGTACCAGACCATGAAGCTCAGGTCGAAATACAGAAACGCCGCGAACAGGGTCGGTGTATGGCCGGCTTTCCAGAAACTGTTGTGCATCTAACACCTCATCTGCCAAAGGGTTCAACGAAGGCTCGGAACCTGCGCACGGGTGATGTTCACCGGCCGCCTGCCCCCGTTTACCGACGCTAAAAACGCAAAAACGCCGCATCCCGGTTCGTTTGCACGAAGGGGATTGCGACGTCTTTGTCGGAGTGGGGCAGCCGCCGTTGGCTACCGGGTATTGCCTCAGCACTATATGTGCCAGCTTTCAGTTTGAGTTCATTCAGCGCTCAAGCGCGGCCTTTGCAGGGCGTTGCCCGTGGCGTGCGGGCGAGTCGAGGGGAAAAGGCCCGTGCCCCACAACGCAGCCCGTTGGCGCGGCTGTGCTGCGTTGCGGTGCATGTCACTCGAGCAGTTCGCTCATGGCGATCACCTGCTCGGCGACCTGGATCAGCTTCTGCTGTTTGCTCATGGCCTGGCGGCGCATCAGGGTATGGGCGGCGGCCTCGTCGCAGCCCTTCATCTTCATCAGCAGCCCCTTGGCCATCTCGATGCGCTTGCGTTCGGCGATCTGCTGGTCGCGGGCCTGCAACTGCGCGCGCAGATGCTGGTCGCTTTCGAAGCGGGCCATGGCCACGTCCATGATCGGCTGCAGGCGCTGGGACTGGATGCCTTCGACGATATAGGCGCTGACCCCGGCCTTGATCGCCTGGCGCATCACGGCGGGGTCGTGTTCGTCGGTAAACATGACGATCGGTCGCGGTTGATCGCGGCTCAGCAGCACCACCTGTTCGAGCACGTCACGGCTGGGGGAGTCGGTGTCGATCAGCAGCACATCCGGGCGCACCGCCTCGACCCGCGCGGGCAGGTCGATGGTCAGGCCGGATTCGTCGACCACCTCGAAACCGGCTTCGCTCAAGGCCGTGCGCAGGCGCCCGAGCTTTTTCGAGGTGTCGTTGATCAGCAGGATTTTCAGCATGACGGCCAGCTCCTGTCAGTGATCATTGAGGGCATGCAGGGCAAAACCACGGGCGTAGGCCTCTGGGTCGGAACCGTCCCAGACCTGGCCGTCGAGCAGTCGGCTGCTGCGCATCGGGGTGCCGGGCATGGGAATGTCCAGGGCGTTCGCGGCGCGGCGGTAGAGGTCGAGTTGCTGGACCTGGCTGGCCACGCCCAGGTAATCCGGCGCCTCGCGCAGCAGGCCCCAGCGGCGGAACTGGGTCATGAACCACATGCCGTCGGAGAGGTACGGGTAGTTGGCCGCGCCACGGTCATGGAAGGTCAGGGCATGGGGATCTTGCCAGTGCCGGCCGAGGCCGTCGTCGTAGCGACCGAGCAGACGTGGCTCGATGCTCGCCAGGGGCGCGTCGAGGTAGTCGCTGCCGCTGAGCAATTGCGCGGTGCTGCGCAGGTTTTCCTGGCTCTCTTCGATAAAACGGCTGGCTTCCAGGATCGCCATCACCAGGGCTTGCGCGGTGTTGGGGTATTCCTCGACGAAGGCGCGGGTACAGGCCAGGACCTTTTCCGGATGGTCCGGCCAGATCGCCTGGCTGGTGGTCAGGGTAAAGCCCTGGCCCTGCTCGATGGCATGGGCGGCCCAGGGTTCGCCGACACAGAAGCCGTCGATGCGTCCGGCTTGCAGGTGTTCGAGCATTTGCGGTGGCGGTACCACCACACTGTTGACGTCTTCCAGCGGGTGGATGCCCTGGCTGGCCAGCCAGTAATACAACCACATGGCGTGGGTGCCGGTGGGGTAGGTCTGGGCGAAGGTCAGTTTGGCCTGGCCGTTGCGGGCACGCTGTTGCAGGGCCTGGGCGCTGGTGACGCCGGCGTTCTTGAGCGGTTGCGAGAGGTTGATGCTCTGGCCGTTCTGGTTCAGGCCCATCAGCACCGCCATGTCGGTGGCCGGTGTGCCGCTGATGCCCAGTTGGATGGCGTAGATCATGCCGTACAGGCCATGGGCGGCATCCAGTTCGCCGCTGACCAGCTTGTTGCTCAGGCCGGCCCAGGAGTTCTGGCGCTGCAGATTCAGCGTCAGGCCATAGGGTTGGGCGAAGCCCTGGGTGGCCGCGACCACCAGGGAGGCGCTGTCGCTCAAGGGCATATAGCCGAGGTTGAGCACGTTCTTTTCCGGGGCATCGCTGCCCGCTACCCAGGCCAATGGTGACCTTGCCAAATCGTTGTGCATGCGGTGATTCCTGAAGCTGTGGGGCTGACGCCTGTCACAAGGCGGAGCAATAGTTATGCCGATAGCCGTCGGTCAAGGCCGAACACGCTCCCCTGTAGGAGCATGGCTTGCCAGCGAAAGGGCCCGCGAGACCGCCAGAAGCTTCGCGGGCAAGCCCGGCTCCTACAGTTTTGCGGTGTATTGAATATTCCGCTCACTCAATAGACATCACGCAGATAGCGTCGATCCTTGCTCATGGCACTGACATACAGTCCCGCCGCACCAGCGCTCATCCGGCCGTGGACCTGGACGATTTTCTTCAGCGCGGCATCGACATCCTTGGCCATGCGGCTGGCATCGCCACAGACATAGACGCTGGCCCCTTGCTCCAGCCAGCTCCAGAGCTGCGCGCCGGCTTCGAGCATGCGCTGCTGCACGTAGATCTTTTCAGTCTGGTCACGGGAGAAGGCGGTGTCCAGGCGGCTCAGGTGACCGCTGCGCAGCCAGGCCTCCAGTTCCTCGCGGTAGTAGAAGTCGCTGGCGGCGCGTTGTTCGCCGAAAAACAGCCAGTTCCTGCCCTCGGCGCCCTGGGCCTGGCGTTCCTGCAGGAAGGCGCGAAACGGCGCGATGCCGGTGCCGGGGCCGATCATGATCATCGGCGTGCGCGGATCTTGCGGGACCCGGAAGTGCGTGGTGCGCTGGATAAACAAGCGCACGCCGGTGCTGGTGGCGCGGTCGGCGAGAAAGCTCGAACAGACCCCGCCACGGATCTGTTCGCGATGCCGGTAGCGCACGGTGGAAACCGTCAGGTGCACTTGCGCCGGGGTGACTTTCGCACTGGAGGAGATCGAATACAGCCGTGGCTGCAAGGGCTTGAGCAGGCTGAGCAACTGGCTGGCGCCGAGGCTGATGGGGAATTCGTGCAGCAGGTCCAGTAGTTGCCGGCCCCAGAGCCAATCCTTGAGCCGGGCCTGGTTGGCTTCCTCCTGCAATTCGTCCAGCCAGGGACTGGGGCAGAGCCCGCAGACCCGGCGCAAAATCTCCGGGGTGATCCGGGTGATATCCAGGTGATCGAGCAGGGCTTCGCGCAACGCCATTGGCGCCTTGTCCTTGAGCGTGACCCCGCTGTTGCCGTCCAGTTGCAGGATATCCAGCAGCTTGTCGACCGACTCCGGACAATTGCTCGGCCAGACGCCGAGGGCATCGCCGGCCTGGTAGGGAAAGTCCTGGTCGCCGAGGTCGAACACCAGATGGCGGGTTTCCTTTTCCGCGCCGGGGGCATTGAGCACCTGGTTGTGCAGGAGGCGGGCGTGCAAGGGGTGATGGCGGCTGTAGGGGCTGGCGATGTCGGTCAGGGCGGGTTGTGTGACAGCGTTGGCGACTATGGTCGGGGGCGCGGACGGGCCGCTGAGCGCCGTGCACAGGGTTGTGAGCCAGGGTTCGACGGCTTGCTGGGCATCCTGCTCGCACTCCAGGCGCGGCAGCAGGCGTTCGGCGCCGAGTTCGCTCAGGCGCTCGTCGAGCTTGCGGCCGAAGCCGCAAAACTGGTCGTAGTTGGTGTCGCCCAGGGCCAGCACGCTGTAGCGGCTTTGCGCCAGGGCTTGGCCCTCGGCACCTTGCAGGGCCTGCCAGAAACCTGCGGCATTGTCCGGCGGGTCGCCGTCGCCAAAGGTGCTGGTGACCAGCAATACGCTGCTGGCGGCGCGCAGGTCGTCAAGGCCGGCCTCGTCCATGGCCCGCAGGCGGGTCCGTTGGCCGGCGCTGTCCAGGCGCTTGGCGCAGGCCTGGGCCAGTTCTTCGCTGTTGCCGGTTTGTGAGGCCCAGAGCACCAGCCATTCAGCGGTGGGGGCCTGGAGGTCGGCGGCGGCCCGTGGTTCCAGCGCGGTGCTCGCCGTACGGGAAAACAGCCCGGCAAGCAGGCCATTGAGCAGCAGGCGTTTGTCGGCGCCAAAAGGCGCGCTGGCGGGCAGGGTGGGCACGCCCGGCGCCTTGGCCTCGGCACTGCGCAGGCCCAGCAGGTAACCCTGCATATACAAGCGTTCGTCGGCGGCCAGGCTCAGCTCTGCCGGAACATCGAGGTTGAGCAGGCGGGCGAAAGCGTTGATCTGCATGGGGGGAAAATTCTCCGGGGCGGCAGCCAAGGCGTCGGTCAGCGCGAGTTCGGGGACAAGGCGGGTGGGTTCTGGAACCAGGGCCAGCAGGTTGACCGCACAGAACTTGAAGGCCGGCTGCAACGACACTGGGTCGATGGCATCGCTGGTCACGGCATTGATCGCCAGGTTGTCGCCGAACACATCGTTCCAGTGAAAGGGTGCAAAACAGTTGCCCGGCCGAACCCGCTCGGCGATCACTGCCGGGAGTACCGCACGGCCCCGCCGTGAACGGATTTGCACCGGGTCGCGTTCCTTGATGCCCAGGCGCGCGGCATCCTCGGGATGAATTTCCACGAAGGGGCCGGGGTTGAGTTTGTTCAGGGTCGCCACCTTGCCGGTCTTGGTCAGGGTGTGCCATTGGTGCTGCACCCGCCCGGTATTGAGCACCAGGGGGAATTCCTCATCGGGCATTTCCGCTGGCATCAGGTGCGGCCGGGCAAAGAACTGCGCCTTGCCGCTTTCGGTCGGGAAGGCGATTGCCGGTTGCTGGCCGTCCTGGTCGTATTTCAGCGCCTGGCTGAGGCCGTTGTTGAGGTAGCGGATCGGATTGCGCGTGGGCCCCCGGGCCTCGGCACACGGCCATTGCAGCGGTTGCTCGCGCAGGCGGGCATAACTGGCGCCGCGCAGGTCATAGCCGGTCTTGGGGTTCCAGGCCTGTTTGATTTCCTCGAACACCGCCTCGGCGCTGTCATAGGTAAAGGCCTCGGCATAACCCATTTCACAGGCCACGCGGGCGATGATCTGCCAGTCGGGGAGGGTTTCACCGGGTGGCAGCACGGCCTGTTGCATCAGGGTCAGATTGCGTTCGGAGTTGATCATCACGCCTTGCGCTTCGGCCCACAGGGCGCCGGGCAGGAGGATATCGGCGTAGCGGTTGGTTTCGGTATCCAGGTAGGCGTCCTGGCTGATCACCAGTTCGGCGGCTTGCAGTGCCTCGATAACGTTCTGCCGGTTGGGCATGCTCGCCACCGGGTTGGTGCAGATAATCCAGCAGGCCTTGATGCTGCCGGCGCGCAAGGCCTCGAACATGGCCACCGTGCCTTCGCCGGCTTCGGCCCGCAGGCTGCCGGGAGCCAGTTGCCAAAGCTGCTCGATAAAGGCACGGTCATCAGCCACCAGCGCCGAGCGCTGACCCGGAAGGCCGGGGCCCATATAGCCCATCTCGCGACCGCCCATGGCGTTGGGTTGCCCGGTCAGGGAAAACGGCCCGCTGCCAGGGCGGCAGAGGGTGCCGGTGGCCAGGTGCAGGTTGCATAGCGCGTTGGTGTGCCAGGTGCCTTGCACGCTCTGGTTGAGGCCCATGGTCCAGCAGCTCATCCAGTTGGCCGCCTGGCCGATCCACTGTGCGGCCTGGTGCAGGTCGGCCTCGGCCAGGCCGGTCAACTCGGCCACCCGGGCCGGTGGGTAGTCTTCGAGGAAGTCGGGCATGACTTCCCAGCCTTCGGTGAAGGCGGTGATAAAGTCGCGGTCGTCGTGGCCGTTTTTCACCAGCAGGTGCAGCAGGCCGTTGAGCAGGGCGAGGTCGGTGCCCGGTTTGATCTGCAGGAACAGGTCGGCCTTGTCGGCGGTGCCGGTGCGCCGCGGATCGACGACGATCAGCCTGGCCCCGGCCTTGACCCGGTCGAGCAGGCGCAGAAACAGGATCGGGTGACAGTCGGCCATATTCGCGCCGATCACCAGGAACAGCTCGCTGTGCTCGAAATCCTCATAGGAGCCCGGCGGGCCGTCGGCCCCCAGGGACAGTTTGTAGCCACTGCCGGCACTGGCCATGCACAGGCGCGAGTTGGATTCGATATGGCGGCTGCGGATAAAGCCCTTGGTCAGTTTATTGGCCAGGTACTGGGCTTCCAGGGACATCTGCCCGGACACATAGAGCGCCACGGCGTCCGGGCCATGGCTGTCGATAATGTCCCGCAGGCGTTGGGCGGTGGCGCTGATGGCCTGGTCGATACCGACGCGCGCCGGGTCGCGGCTGCGTTGCGAACGCAGGAAAGCGTGCTCCATGCGTCCGGAATTGGCCACCGCCTGGCCGCAGGTGCTGCCCTTGGTGCACAGGCGACCGAAGTTGCTCGGGTGTTGTTTGTCGCCCGAGACCTTGACGATCAGATTGTCCTCGACCTGCATGACGATGCCGCAACCCACGCCGCAGTAAGGACAGACGCTGCGCACGGTGTTGCTGGCCAGGTGGGTATCGGTCATGGTGCGTCCTCGGGGTTGGAAACCGGGTCCGGCAGAAACGAAAAAAGCACCTGCTGCTCCACGTTTTTCAACGGGAGCGACACGGCGCCTTTGTCGTGAATGTTGCCTGAAGAGTGAAATACACAGCCATCGACGTTGATGGCCTGGTCAGGCTGTAGCAATGCGCGCGCCAACTGCTTCGGTGGTGGTCGACAGGGTGCGTTGGATAAGGCTGACATGGGGTGAGGCCAGGGAGCTGGTGCAACTCCGGGAGATGAAAATCAGCGTCCTGATGGGGCGAGTCGAGTCTTGTTGCACTGTTTTGGCGCTTTGTTGCCTGGTTGGGCTTGAACTTTTCCCAACGTCAGTCAGCTAAGGAAATGGGCTATTGAAAACACCGCGCAACTGTAGGAGCAGGGCTTGCCCGCGAAGCTCCTAGCGGTCTCGCGGGCCCCTTCGCGGGCAAGCCCTGCTCCTGCAAGGATCGTGTCAGGCCTTGGTTTTTGGGCCTTGGCACAAGCGATGCATAGCCCCTTGCACCTCACCGCGATGGCGCGAGTGGGATGCCCCGTCGATCAACGGCGATCGTTTGGCCACAACCGGCCCGGGTGAATATGACTGCGTCGGGCCCATGGGCCGGCAGCACGAACAGGCAAAGGCGCCTGGAACCTTTTGGTTCCAGGCGTTTTTTTTTGCCTTCGAAAAACCGGATTGGCTTTGACGGATGCTTCCTATGAACAGCTATTCAGCGACCTCGAACAACCGGCCAACACTGTTGGTGATCGGTAACGGCATGGTGGGTCATCACTGCGTCGAGCAACTGGTCGAGCGCGGTGCCCTGGCGCAGTATCGGATTCATGTATTCAGCGAAGAACCGCAGCGCGCCTATGATCGCGTGCATTTGTCCGAATACTTCAGCGGTCGCGATGCTCAAGCCCTGGCTCTCGGCGATATCGCGCTGTACCAGACCCCGGGTGTCACCTTGCACCTGGGCCGCGCGGTGCTGGAGATTGATCGCGAACGTCGCGAGGTGATCACCGCCGACGGCCGTGTGGCCTATGACAAGCTGGTGCTGGCGACCGGTTCCTTTCCCTTCGTTCCGCCGATTGAAGGCGCCGAGGGCGACTCGCGGCTGGTCTACCGGACCCTGGGTGATCTCGACCGCATCCGCGACGCGTCTAAAAATGCCCGGCGTGGCGTGGTGGTCGGTGGTGGCCTGTTGGGCCTGGAAGCGGCCAATGCCCTGAAGTCCCTGGGTCTCGAAGCCCATGTGGTGGAGTTCGCGCCACGGCTGATGCCGGTCCAGCTGGATGAGCAGGGCGGTCAGGCGCTCAAGGACCGGATCGAGGCGCTGGGGGTCAGTGTGCACCTGTCCCGTGGTACCCAGTCGATCAGCACCGGCAGTGAATACCGCTACCGGATGAACTTCGCCGGCGAGGATTTCCTCGAGGCCGATCTGATTGTGTTTTCCGCCGGTATCCGTCCGCAGGACGCCCTGGCCAAACAGTCTGGTCTGGAACTCGGTCCACGTGGTGGGGTGGCCATCGACAGCCAGTGCGTCAGCAGCGATCCGGACATCTACGCCATCGGTGAATGCGCGGCCTGGAACGGCGGCATCTTCGGTCTGGTCGCTCCGGGCTACCAGATGGCCCGCGCGGTCGCCACGCAACTCTGCGGTGAAGACAGCGAGCCGTTTATGGGCGCGGATATGTCGACCAAGCTCAAGTTGCTCGGCGTCGATGTCGGCTCCATTGGCGATGCCCATGGCGCCACGCCAGGTTCACGCAGCTACCGCTTTATCGATGAAGCCAGTGCCAGCTACCGGCGCCTGGTGGTGTCCGCCGATGGCAAACGCGCCTTGGGTGCGGTGCTGGTCGGTGACAACAGCTATTACGACACCCTGCTGCAGTACGTCAGCAACGGTATCGACCTGCCCGCCGACCCGGCCGGGCTGATCCTGCCGCTGGGCGAGGCGGCACCGGCCCTGGGCGTGGATGCCTTGCCCGCGACCGCCACCGTGTGTTCCTGCCATAACGTCAGTAAAGGGGCGATCTGTTCGGCCATCGACGGCGGTTGCAGCGAGCTCTCCGAACTCAAGGCCTGCACCCGCGCCGCCACCGGTTGCGGCGGTTGTGCCGCGCTGCTCAAGCAAGTCTTCGAGCACGAGTTGAGCGCCCGTGGCGTCACGGTGGACAAGAGCCTGTGCGAGCATTTCGCCCATACCCGCCAGGAGCTGTACGCGATTGTCCGGGTCGAGCGCATCGAGTCCTTCGACGCGTTGCTGGCCCGTCACGGCAAAGGCCATGTCGGCTGCGATATCTGCAAGCCGGCGGTGGGTTCGATCCTTGCCTCGTGCTGGAACCAGCCGATCATGGACCCGGCGTTGGTGCCGTTGCAGGACACCAATGACACCTTCATGGCCAACATGCAGAAGAACGGTACCTATTCGATCATCCCGCGTATCGCCGGCGGCGAGATCACCCCGGACAAACTGATCGCCCTCGGCGCGGTGGCGAAGAAATACGACCTGTACACCAAGATCACCGGCGGCCAGCGGATCGACCTGTTCGGCGCCCAGTTGCACGAATTGCCGCAGATCTGGGGCGAGCTGGTGGATGCCGGATTCGAGACCGGTCACGGCTACGGCAAATCATTGCGCACGGTGAAGTCCTGTGTCGGCAGCACCTGGTGCCGCTATGGCGTGCAGGACAGCGTCGCCATGGCCCTGCTGCTGGAGAACCGCTACAAGGGCGTACGGGCGCCGCACAAATTCAAGCTGGCGGTTTCCGGCTGCACCCGCGAATGCGCCGAGGCCCAGAGCAAGGACATCGGCGTGATCGCCACCGACAAGGGCTGGAACCTGTATGTCGCCGGCAATGGCGGCATGCGCCCGCGACATGCCGAGCTGTTCGCCACCGACCTCGATGACGCGACCTTGATCCGCTACATCGACCGTTTCCTGATGTTCTACATTCGCACCGCCGACCGCCTGCAACGCACCTCGGTGTGGCGTGAAAGCCTGGAAGGCGGCCTCGACTATCTCAAGGCGGTGATCATCGATGACAGCCTGGGCCTGGCCGACGAGTTGGAGGCGCAGATGAATCTGCTGATCGATCGTTACCAGTGTGAATGGGCCAACGCCCTGCGGGACCCGGAGAAACTCAAGCGCTTCCGCACCTTCGTCAATGACACCGGCGGCGATCCCGCCATCCGTTTCGTCGAGGAGCGCGGCCAGCGTCGTCCGGCCCGTGCCGATGAACTGCAGCTGATCCCTGTCGCCGAGGAGTTGAACTGATGAACACCACGACCCTGGAACGTCCGCAGAATGCTGTGGAATGGAAAACCCTGTGTAATCGCGCCGATTTGGTGGCTGATTCCGGAGTGGTCGCCTGGCTTGACGGCGCCCAGGTGGCACTGTTCCATCTGCCGGCTATCGGCGGTGGCGAGCAGGTCTTTGCCATCGATAACCGTGATCCGAAATCGGGGGCCAATGTGATTGGCCGTGGCATCGTCGGTACGCTGAAGGGCGAACTGGTGATTGCCTCGCCTTTGTACAAACAGCACTTTCGTTTGGCGGATGGCGTGTGTGTCGAGTACCCCGAGCAGCGCTTGCGGGTCTGGCCGGTGCGCTTGAATGGCGATCGGGTGGAGGTGGGGGTGAACTGAGGCACAGCGCTAGAGCGTGAGGGCGCTAAAAGCTTCGCGGGCAAGCCCTGCTCCTACAGTTAAACGTCGATCACTGATGTTGTGTACGACACGACATTGTAGGAGCAGGGCTTGCCCGCGAAGAGGGCCTTGAGGACGTTACAAGCTCTGCGGATAGCACAAACTTCAGTGCATTCTCAAGTAAGCAGAAAGGCCCCCGAAGGGGCCTTTCTGTTGTGCCGAGGACTTACATGTTCGGATAAGTCGGGCCGCCGGCGCCTTCCGGGGTGACCCAGGTGATGTTCTGCGAAGGGTCCTTGATGTCACAGGTCTTGCAGTGCACGCAGTTCTGGGCGTTGATCTGGAAACGCTTGGCACCGTCTTCCTGGGTGATCACCTCATACACACCGGCCGGGCAGTAACGCTGTGCCGGCTCATCATAGAGCGGCAGGTTCTTGCTGATCGGGATGCTCGGGTCTTTCAGCTTCAGGTGGCAGGGCTGCTCTTCTTCATGGTTGGTACCCGAGATGAACACCGAGCTGAGCTTGTCGAAGCTGAGCTTGCCGTCCGGTTTCGGATAATCGATTTTCGTCGAGTCCTTCGCCAGCTTCAGGCAGGCATAGTCCGGCTTGGTGTCGTGCAGGGTGAACGGCAGTTTGCCGCCGAAGATATTCTGGTCGAGCCAGTTGAAGCCGGCACCGACGATCGGGCCGAACTTGTGCATCGCCGGGCCGAAGTTGCGGCTGGCGAACAATTCTTCGTACAGCCAGCTCGATTTGAACGACTCGACGTAGCTGTGCAGCTCATCGCCACCCTCGGCACCGGCCAGCAGCTTCTCGGCCACGGCTTCGGCGGCGAGCATGCCGGACTTCATCGCGGTATGGCTGCCCTTGATCTTGGCGAAGTTCAGGGTGCCCAGGTCGCAACCGATCAGCGCGCCGCCGTTGAAGACCATCTTCGGCAGCGAGTTCAGGCCGCCCTTGCAGATGGCGCGGGCGCCGTAGCTGATGCGCTTGCCGCCTTCCAGGTACTGCTTGAGCACCGGGTGATGCTTGAGGCGCTGGAACTCGTCGAACGGCGACAGGAAGGTGTTGCTGTAGGACAGGTCGACGATCAGACCCACCACCACTTGGTTGTTTTCCAGGTGATAGAGGAACGAGCCGCCGGTGTTCTCGGCGCTCATGATGTCCAGCGGCCAACCGGCGGTGTGCACCACCAGGCCTGGCTCGTGCTTGGCCGGATCGATTTCCCAGATTTCCTTCAGGCCGATGCCGTAGTGCTGGGCATCGGCATCGCTGTCGAGCTTGAAACGCGAAATCAGCTGCTTGCCGATATGCCCACGGCAGCCTTCGGCGAACAGCGTGTACTTGCCGCGCAGTTCCATGCCGGGGGTGTAGAGGCCGTCTTTCGGATGGCCTTCACGGTCGACACCGAGGTCACCGGTGATGATCCCGCGAACCACGCCGTTCTCGTCGAACAGCGCTTCCTGGGCGGCGAAGCCCGGGTAGATTTCCACGCCCAGGTTCTCGGCCTGCTGGGCCAGCCAGCGGCACAGGTTGCCCAGGGAGATAATGTAGTTGCCTTCGTTGTGCATGGTCTTGGGCACAAAGAAGTCGGGAACCTTGGTCGAGGTCTCGTGACTGCGCAGGACATAGATGTCGTCGCGCTTGACGGGAGTGTTCAGCGGCGCGCCGAGCTCTTTCCAGTCCGGGAACAGTTCGTTCAGGGCCCGTGGCTCGAACACCGCGCCGGAAAGGATATGGGCACCGACCTCGGAACCTTTCTCCACGACGCAGACGCTGATTTCCTGACCCGCTTCGGCCGCTTTCTGTTTCAGCCGGCAAGCGGCGGACAGGCCTGCGGGGCCGGCACCGACGATGACCACGTCGAATTCCATGTATTCGCGTTCCACAGACTCTCTCCTACTCAAGGCTCACATTTTTCTAATTGGAGGTTTGGTGTCGCGCTCCAGTATTCCTGCACCACGTCGGGAGGAGGATCACGGATGAGACATCTTTCTCTCTAGGCGGCGCATTATATCTACACCACTACCAGCGTCCAATACAAACGTTTGTTTGAATTCGCTGCAGGCTAGATAAATCAAAGAAGCGCGGCTTATGACTGGCCATTTTGCCGTATTGACCGGAATGGGCGTTCCGGTCAAGATACGGGCGGTTTCGCGCTCGCCGTAGGCTGAATCAAGGATTCAGGAGCCCCTCTAAAGACAGGGCGAAGGCAGTGGGAAGTACAGCGGCATGCCGTTCTGGCGCGGAGTTTACACGCCTTGACGGTTCATGACTGCCCGGTCACGTCCGACGGACGGTATAGGGTGGTCGGCGTTGGTATTTTCCTTATCAAGTGCCGGCGTTTTTGGAGGTGCCCTTGTGCTTCTTATGGAGTCGTGCGCCGTTGAGCATCAACCGCCAGGATGAGTCCTGGCGATTTCCTTTTCACCGGAGAGTAACGAGGAATCCATGAAGGTTCTTGTAGCTGTCAAACGCGTTGTCGATTACAACGTCAAGGTCCGCGTCAAGGCGGACAATTCCGGCGTCGACCTCGCCAACGTCAAGATGTCGATGAACCCGTTCTGCGAAATCGCAGTGGAAGAAGCGGTACGCCTGAAGGAAAAAGGCGTCGCGACTGAAATCGTCGTCGTCTCCGTTGGTCCGTCCACCGCTCAGGAGCAACTGCGCACCGCGCTGGCCCTGGGTGCCGACCGTGCCATCCTGGTTGAATCGGCTGAAGAGCTGACCTCCCTGGCCGTGGCCAAACTGTTGAAAGCCGTTGTCGACAAGGAACAGCCACAACTGGTGATCCTCGGCAAACAGGCCATCGACAGCGACAACAACCAGACCGGCCAGATGCTGGCGGCCCTGAGCGGTTATGCCCAAGGCACCTTCGCTTCGAAAGTCGAAGTGTCGGGCGACAAGGTTGCCGTGACCCGCGAAATCGACGGCGGCCTGCAGACCGTGTCGTTGAGCCTGCCGGCCATCGTCACCACCGACCTGCGTTTGAACGAGCCGCGTTATGCGTCCCTGCCGAACATCATGAAAGCCAAGAAGAAGCCGCTTGAAGTGCTGACTCCGGATGCTTTGGGCGTTTCCACCGCCTCCACCAACAAGACCCTGAAAGTCGAAGCGCCGGCTGCTCGCAGCGCCGGGATCAAGGTCAAGTCGGTTGCAGAACTGGTCGAGAAACTGAAAAACGAAGCGAAGGTAATCTGATCATGACTATCTTGGTAATCGCCGAACACGACAACAAGGTCGTGGCTCCGGCCACCCTGAACACCGTGGCTGCCGCTGCGAAGATCGGTGGCGACATTCACGTGCTGGTTGCAGGCCAGGGCGTGGGTGCCGTCGCTGAAGCCGCTGCGAAAATCGCTGGTGTGTCGAAAGTACTGGTGGCTGACAACGCCGCCTACGCCCATCAACTGCCGGAAAACGTCGCTCCGCTGGTTGTCGAGTTGGGCAAGGGCTACAGCCACATCCTGGCTGCTGCCACTTCCAACGGCAAAAACATCCTGCCACGGGTTGCCGCGCAGTTGGACGTCGACCAGATCTCCGAGATCATCTCGGTGGAAAGCGCTGACACCTTCAAGCGTCCGATCTATGCCGGTAACGCCATTGCCACCGTGCAATCGAACGCCGCCGTCAAGGTCATCACCGTGCGTGCCACCGGTTTCGACCCGGTTGCCGCTGAAGGTGGCGCTGCTGCGGTTGAAGCGGTTGCCGCTGCTCACGATGCAGGCAAATCGTCGTTCGTTGGCGAAGAGCTGGCCAAGTCCGATCGTCCTGAACTGACCGCTGCCAAGATCGTCGTTTCCGGCGGCCGTGGCATGCAGAACGGTGACAACTTCAAGCACCTGTACGCCCTGGCCGACAAGCTCGGTGCCGCGGTGGGTGCTTCCCGTGCCGCGGTCGACGCCGGTTTCGTACCGAACGACATGCAGGTCGGCCAGACCGGCAAGATCGTCGCGCCACAGCTGTACATCGCTGTCGGTATCTCCGGTGCGATCCAGCATTTGGCCGGTATGAAGGACTCCAAGGTGATCGTCGCGATCAACAAGGACGAAGACGCACCGATCTTCCAGGTCGCCGATTACGGCCTGGTGGCGGACCTGTTCGAAGCCGTACCCGAGTTCGAGAAGCTGGTCTGATCCAGCGGCTTGGCTTATAAAAGAACCCGGCCTTTTGGCCGGGTTTTTTTTGCAAGGGAGATTCACTTCATGGACAGGCTTCGCGCCGTTGCGCTGTCACTGCTGCTGGGCTTGCCCGTATTGGCCCCGCAGGCCCAGGCACTGGGCAAATGCGAGCGCCTGATCGTCACCGGCAGCCCGGATTCGCCGCCGTACCTGTGGCGCGATCCGCAGGACCCGGTGCACCTGATCGGCGCCAGTGCCGATCTGCTGCGCCAGGTGGCGGGGGAGTTGGGGCTCAAGGTCGAGGTGCTTTACGGCGGCAAACGTGCCCAGGCCCAGGAAGAGGTGCGCAGTGGGCGTATGGATCTGCTGGTGGATGCGCCCATCGCCCTCGATGAGCTGGATTCGCTGGACTATATCCACCCGGCGCTGGTGCGCAACGACTTCCTGGTCTGGACCCGCAAGGATTCGCCGCTGCTCTACAGCAGCGCCGAGGACTTGCGCGGGCACACCGGGGCTATCTCGGAAAAGGCCCGGCTGACCCAGCCGTTCAGCACTTTCAGCAAGGAGCGCCTGACCCTCCAACGTACGCCGGCCTTGACCCCGGCTTTCCATAAGCTGCTGCTGGGCGAGGTCGACTACGTGCTGGCCGGGCGTTATGCCGGCATGGTCACGACCCAGGCCCTGGGCATGGCCAACGACCTCAAGGCCTATCCGCAACCGGTCGACCAGCCCGGTCTGTTTCTCGCCGTTTCCCACAACTCGGCCTGCAATGATCCCTGGTTGCGCGGACAGTTGGCGAAAAAGATGACAGAATTGCCCGCCTCCGGCCTGACCGAAGCCGCGCTGCAGCGCAATCTGGAGCGTTGGAAGGCGCAGTTGCAACCGGTCAGCGCCCCAAAACCCTAGGGATTTTTTTGTGAGTATTCGACCTCTATTTGCGGCCCTGGCCGTGCTGGCGCTGGCGGGCTGTGCCACCGACCCGGCGCCGAACGAGCAGATGCGCCTGACCGAGCGCGCCATCGCGCAGGCCCATGCCGTCGGGGCCAACGCCAACGATGTCCCTGAGCTGAAAATGGCCGAGGACAAGTTTCGCCGGGCCAAGGCCAATATGCTTGAGGATGCTTTCCGTGGTGCCCGGCGCAAGTCTGAACAGGCCGAGCTGGATGCACGCCTGGCCGAAGCCAAGGTCCTGACCGAGAAGAGCCAGGAGCAGGTCACGCTGCTCAACACCCGCATCACGCGCCTGCGCAAGCAACTGGAGACGGCTCAATGATCTATTCGAGCGCAAGGGCGGGGGGCCTGTTGTTGCTGGCCTGTGTCGGCTTGTACGGTTGCGCCGGCCAGAACGACAGCGAGGCGGCCTTGCAGGCGGCGTCGGCGAGTTTCCAGAAGGTCAAGGAAGACGCCAATGTGCTGCGTTATGCGCCCAAGGACGTGATCCGCGCCGGTGAATCCCTGTCCCGGGCCGAGCGCCTGTCCGGCTATCTGGGCAGCGCCGGTGATGTCGAGCACTACGCCTACCTGAGCGAGCGTTATGCCGACATTGCCCGAGAACACACCGAAACCGCGTTGAACCAGGAGCGGGCGGCCAAGCTGGAACTGGAGCGTCAGCGCCTGCAACTGGCGTTGCGCGAAAGCAAATTGCTCAGCGTGCAGCAGCAGGGCAAGTGGGTAGAAGAGCAGATCGCCAGCCTGACCAGTAACCAGAAGGATCGCGGCCTGGTGATGACCCTCGGCGATGTGCTGTTCGACACCGGTGAGGCGGAACTGAAGAACTCGGCCAACCGCACGGTGCTCAAGCTGGTGCAGTTTCTCCAGCTCAACCCGCGTCGTATCGTGCGTATCGAGGGCTACACCGACAGCACCGGCGATGCCGACGGCAACCTGAAACTGTCTCGCGAGCGCGCGCAGTCGGTGGCCGATATGCTGGTGGACCTGGGGATCGACGAGAAGCGCATCCAGGTTGAAGGTTATGGCGACCAGTACCCGGTGGATGTGAACGCCACCGAGCGTGGACGGGCACAGAACCGTCGGGTTGAGATTGTCTTTTCCGACGAGAAGGGCCAGCTCGGCGCGGCGCGCTGACGGCTGTCGGTTTGCAACGAAGACCCGGCCCCCTCAAGGCGCCGGGTTTTTTGTGCCTGTTACCCCCTTGAAAACACCGTGCAGTCCTGTAGGAGTCCGGCTTGCCGGCGATGGCGTCCGGGCGGGCAGCGCAAGGCTCGAGGGCCTCATCGCTGGCAAGCCGGCTCCTACAGGGGAATGGGGTGTTTGCGCGATGGTAGCTGCCCGTACAGTTTTACTTCTCTTGTCACTGTATTGTCGACTATTGTAGAAACTGTGCCAGTACACTTTTGAACTGTTCCGGTATCGTTGCTTCCAAGAATAAAAATGCCGTTGAAACCGAGTGCCGCTTCATGACCAACCTATTGCTCTACCAACGTATTGCGCAGCAGCTCGCCGAGGATATCCGGCGGGGCGTCTATCAGCCGGGTGAGCGGGTGCCGTCGGTGCGCAAGATGAGCTCGCAGCTCAATGTCAGCCACGCCACGGTGCTGCAGGCCTATGCCAACCTGGAAGACCAGGGGCTGATCCGCGCGCGTCCGCAATCGGGCTATTACGTTCACCAGACCCCGGCCCTGACCGCGCCCACGCCGGACATCGCCCGGGTCGAGCGACCAGGGCTGGTCACCCGCAGCAGCATCATCCAGCAGGTGCTGGTCGAGTCCCGTCGTGAAGGGGTGTTTCCCTTCGGTGCGGCGGTGCCGTCGGTGGATTACCTGCCGGTGCGCGCCCTGCACCAGCAATTGGCCAAGGTCACGCGCTTCCACAGTCCGCGGGCCTTCAGCTACATGTTCAGCCCCGGTTTCGAACCCTTGCGCCGACAGGTGGCGATTCGCATGCGCGATGCCGGGGTGGTGATCGACCCTTCGGAAGTGGTGATCACCCACGGTTGTGTGGACGCCCTGCAAATGTCGTTGCGGGTGCTGACCCGGCCGGGCGACCTGATCGCCGCCGAATCGCCGACCTATTACGGTCTGCTGCAACTGGCCGATCTGCTGGGCCTGAAAGTCATCGAGATTCCCAGCGACCCGTCCACCGGCATGAGCCTGGAGGCCCTGCAACTGGCGGCCAACCAATGGTCGATCAAGGCCCTGGTCCTGACTACTCGCCTGAGCAATCCGCTGGGCGGGACCATGCCGGAAGAGCGGCAGAAGCAGTTGCTGCGCCTGGCCTCGGACTTCGATATCCAGATCGTCGAAGACGATATCTATGGCGAGCTGATGTTCGAAGTCGGCCGGACCAAGGCCCTCAAGGCCTATGACCGACTGGACCGGGTGATCTACTGCTCGAGCTTTTCCAAGACCCTGTCCCCCGGCGTGCGCATCGGCTGGATGATCGCCGGCAAGTTCCAGCAGGAAATCCAGCGCTTGCAGACCTTCAGTACCCACTCGGCGTGCAGCGTGACGCAGATGGCGGTGGCGGCCTACCTGGAGAACGGCGGCTATGATCGACACCTGCGTTATATCCGCCAGGAGTACCGGAAGAACCTGAGTGCCTTTCAATTGGCGGTTCAGCAGTTCTTCCCGGAAGGGACGCAGATGACCCGGCCCACCGGCGGCTTCATTCTGTGGGTCAGCCTGCCCGGACGGGTCAACACCCAGGAGTTGCATGTGCGGGCGCTGCAGCAGGGCATCAGTATCGCCCCGGGGTTGATCTTCAGTAACACCGAGCAATTCAACCACTGTATCCGGCTCAACTGCGGGATCCCCTGGAACCGCGAGGCCGAACGGGCATTGATGACCCTCGGCATGCTGGCCAGCCAGCTGTGCCAGGAGACCGCGGCGGGGCTTTTGTAACGGGATGGCTACAGGAATGGACGACCCCGGATGATCGCCTGCTTGTCAGGAGGCGTTCAACAGGCGAGCATATGCGCCCTCTGTCGTCCACGTCGTAGAGCCTATGAAAGCGACTTTTTCCATTCGTTTGCTGTTGATGATCCTGCTGACAGGCATGGGCGCGGGGGTGGCTGTGACGGCGCAGGCCCAGGCCAGCAGCGTGCCCGCGACGACGGAGAAGCCGCTCGGGACCCCGGCCAGCAGCGTCAAGCTGGTGAAGAAAAAGCCGCTGCCGAGTAAACGGGCAACAACCCGGAAGGCGCCGCCGGGCAAGGCCAAGCGACGTGCACCGATTGCCGCCAAGGCCGTGCCGGCCAGTGACGCGCTGAACACCAAGCTGCCACCGGCCCAGCTGGATCTGAGTCTGCCCCAGGAGATGGTCAAGCGTCTTGAACCGCTGGGCGCAGTGCCGTTGTCGAAAAGTCGGCCGTTGTTACCGCAGCTATTCGAAAAAACGCCTGAACAGACACCTTTCCAGCTCAACGGGCGCTTGCTCAAGAATGAGATGGACCTGCAGCTGCGTAACGAAAACCGCAAGGAAGTCGACGGTGCGGCCCTGGATTTTGAATTCAAACAGTAAAACGGCCGCTCCCTGCACAACGCTTCGTCGGTGACTGCCCGGTCATGGGGCTTATCGGTGAAAAACAATTATGCGACCAATTTTAAACAGCCGTTTTAGCGGTTACTCTGTCTTCCACACACCGTTTCCCTTGTCAGGAGCTTGTCGTCATGAAGTGCCGTGAGGGCTGTGGCGCTTGTTGCATCGCCCCTTCCATCAGTACACCGATTCCGGGTATGCCCAACGGCAAGCCGGCGGGAGAACGTTGCGTGCAACTCTCGGTCGAAGGTCTGTGCGGCCTGTTTGGCAAGCCTGAACGGCCCTCTGTGTGCGGGGCTTTCCAGGCCGATCCCGAGGTATGCGGTAGCAGCAGTGAAGAGGCTATCCGCTTGATCGGCTGGTGGGAGCAAATGACAGCGGCTTAAGGTGTGTTCAATGACCGGAACTTCAACAATAAGGAATAAAACAATGAGTTCGCTGCATCGAATGGCTGTGGTTTGTGGTTTGACTGTCTTGTTGAGCGGTACTGCCTACGCGGAAAACTGGGAAACGGCCAAGGATCAGGACGGCATCAAGGTTTCCCTGAGTGAAGTGGCCAACTCCCAGTACAAGGCCTACCGTGGCGTGACCCTGATCAAGGCACCCGTGGCGAAGATCCAGGCGCTGCAGGAAGACGTGGTCGGCGCCTGTGCCTGGATTCACGAGTGCAAGTCGCAGAAGCTGCTGAAGAAGGACGGTGACCTGAGCTGGACCTACACCCAGTTCAAGGCACCGTTCCCGGTCACCGATCGTGACTCGATCTTGCAGATCACCACCACCAAGGGCGCTGACGGCAGCCTGACCCGCGCGCTCAAGGAAGTGCCGACCTACCTGCCGGAAGAGAAAGGTTATGTCCGTGTCGCCCAGGTCGAAGGCTTCTGGAAGCTGGTGCCCAAGGACGGCGGCATGACCGAAGTGACTTACCAGGTGCATACCGAGCCGGGCGGCAGCGTGCCATCGTGGCTGGCCAACAAGTTTGTGGTCGATGCGCCGTTCAATACCCTCAAGGCCCTGAAGGAACGCGCGGAGAAGTGAGGGGCTGAAACCTTGTCGGAATGTTCACGGACCTTGTGAACCTGGCTTGTCGGCGAAGCTTTTAGCGGTCTTGAGGGCCTCTTCGCGGGCAAGCCCTGCTCCTACAAGGTTATGCAGTGTTTTCCAGGGCTTGTGCGGCTCAAAGCAGGTTGAACGATCTCCCGTGCCCCACAGTCCAGATGTTATAAGCCCATCCATGGGCTTTACCGAGGAGGCACCGATGAGCAAGTGGGCAGTTACCTTCGTCGACGATCATGGCGTGCAGGACACCGAACAGTTCGAATGCGCCAGCCAACCGGACCTGGAACAGGCCGCGCGATTGATTCGCGCCAAGCTGTTGCCGGTTCCTGCCACACTGGACCTCAATGACCTGGAAGGCCGTGCCCCGGACCCGACAGTCAAAAGCCTGAAGGATCAGAACAGCATCGAGATCCTCAGTATCACGCCTTTACCCTGAGCGCGTTTTTTCCTCTGTATTCCCTCTGGCAGAGGCGATGTCATCGCGCTACTCTGCAAGGGAGATCAGCGAATGATTCGCTATAGGTCTGGTCTTGTCAGCTACATGCTTGTTTCCCGTTTGTCGTATCGCCAGCGCCGTTCGGTGCCTGGTTCGGGAGTACGGAAAGTCTATCCAACGCTTGCTGAGGAGGACGTTTCATGAGCACAGCCTATCAAGAAGACATCAGCAGCAACGTGCTGCGCCGCATGAAAGAAGGCGGTTTTGATTTCGCACGCATCCATCCCATCGAGTTCTATGCCGTTTTCCCGGACGAGGAGCGGGCGCGCAGGGCGGCAGGCAAGTTTCGCGGTGAATCCTTGAATGCCCAGGTCAGTGTCCGCGACGACGGCGCCTGGTACCTGGAACTGAGCAAGGTGATGTACGCCACCTATGGCGGTATCGGTGACTTCGAGCAGAACTTCGGGGCGGTGGTCGAGCCCCTGGGCGGTACGATCGAAGGGTGGGGCGTCAAGCACCCGGTGCGGGCACTCAATTGAGTGCACTTCTTCTTTCAACCAGCAACGGCTGACCCAAGGGTTGGCCGTTTTTGTTTATCACGCACAAAAAAGGACCGCCCGCGCAGGCGGACAAACTCTGACTATGCTGGTGGATAGGCAAAGCCTGCTTCGCAATGAGGCGCTGCTGATTACATTGGGGCGTTTACTGCACAGTGATGGTGCGGCGCAAGTTGGATGATTATCCAACCTGTTGATATTAAAGCGTTTATGCCGATGGCACGGGCCTTGCGAAGGCTCTTGTGACCGGGTGACAAGGAGCACGGCATGATCCGCACCTATTTTGACGAGATGTACGATGCCGGCGGACAGGTCCGCCCGCATTACCGGGAATTTGCTCGTTGGCTGGCCGACACTCCCGAGGAGTTGTTGGCACAACGGCGACGTGAGGCCGATCTGCTGTTTCATCGCGCCGGGATTACTTTCACCCTCTATGGAGACGAGCAAGGCACTGAACGGCTGATTCCGTTCGACACCATACCCCGCAGCATTCCCGCCAGTGAATGGCGTGTCGTGGAACGCGGCTGCATCCAGCGGGTCAAGGCGCTGAACATGTTTCTCGCCGACCTCTACCACGAACAACGAATCATCAAGGCCGGGATCATCCCCGCCGAACAGGTCCTGGCCAACGAGCAGTACCAGCTGGCCATGCAGGGCCTGAACCTGCACCGCGATATCTACTCGCATATTTCCGGGGTCGACCTGGTCCGTGATGGCGACGGCAGCTACTACGTTCTCGAAGACAACCTGCGCACTCCCAGCGGCGTGAGCTACATGCTCGAAGACCGCAAGATGATGATGCGCCTGTTCCCCGAGCTGTTCGCCGCCCAACGCATCGCGCCCATCGACCATTACCCCAACCTGTTGCTCGACACACTGAAAAGCTCCAGTCCCCTGGACAACCCGAGCGTGGTGGTACTGACGCCCGGGCGCTTCAACAGTGCGTTCTTCGAGCACGCGTTCCTGGCCCGGGAAATGGGCGTGGAACTGGTGGAGGGGGCCGACCTGTTCGTGCGTGACGACAAGGTCTTCATGCGTACCACCGACGGCCCGAAACAGGTGGATGTGATTTATCGCCGCCTCGACGACGCCTTCCTCGATCCGCTGGCCTTCAACCCCGATTCGATGCTCGGTGTGCCCGGCCTGCTGTCGTCCTACCGGTCCGGCAATGTGGTGCTGGCCAATGCCATCGGCACCGGGGTAGCGGACGACAAGTCGGTATACCCATTCGTCACCGATATGATCCGTTTCTACCTGGACGAAGAGCCGATTCTGAAGAACGTGCCGACCTGGCAATGTCGCAAGCCCGAGGAACTCTCCCACGTGCTGGCGCATCTACCTGAATTGGTGGTCAAGGAAACCCAGGGCTCGGGCGGCTACGGCATGCTGGTGGGGCCGGCGGCGAGCGCCGCGGAAATCGAGAATTTCCGTGCCCGGCTCAAGGCCAAGCCCCATGCCTATATCGCCCAGCCGACGTTGTCCTTGTCGACCTGCCCGACCTTTGTCGAGAGCGGCATTGCCCCGCGCCATATCGATCTGCGTCCATTTGTCCTCTCCGGTCGCGAGACCCGCGTGGTGCCGGGCGGGCTGACCCGCGTCGCACTGCGCGAAGGCTCCCTGGTGGTGAACTCGTCCCAGGGCGGCGGCACCAAGGACACTTGGGTGGTCGAGGATTAAGGAAGCCTGACATGCTAAGTAGAACTGCCTCGGATTTGTATTGGATGTCGCGTTATCTGGAGCGCGTGGAAAACCTCGCGCGGATGCTCGACGTGAGTTATTCGTTGTCGTTGATGCCGCAGGACGGTCGTGGTGACGGCCTGCACGAAATGGCCATGCCGTTGCTGATCACCGGCACCCTGGACGACTATCTGGAGCGCCATGGCGAGCTGCATGCCGACCGGCTGCTGCACTTCTTCGCCCTGGACGCGGCCAACCCGGCGAGCATCTTCAGCTGCCTGCGGGCGGCACGGGCCAGTGCCCATGCGGTACGTGGGCGGATTACCGCGGACATGTGGGAAAACATCAACGCCACCTGGCTGGAGATTCGCGGCATTGCCGACCAGGGCCTGGGGCGTTATGGCATGAGTCGTTTCTGCGAGTGGATCAAGGAACGTTCCCACCTGTTCCGTGGGGCGTCCTACGGCACCATCATGCGTAACGATGCTTTCCGTTTCATTCGCCTGGGTACCTTTATCGAACGGGCCGACAACACCCTGCGCCTGCTGGATGCCCGCTATGACATGGCCGGCGACCAGGCTGACGCGGTCAGCGACGGCACGGCCCACGCCTATTACCAGTGGAGTGCGTTGCTGCGGGCCTTGTCGTCGTTCGAGGCCTACACTGAGATCTACCGTGACGCCCCGGGCGCGCGGCAGGTCGCCGAACTGCTGTTGTTGCGTGCCGATGTGCCGCGCTCATTGCGCGCCTGCACCGAAGAAATCGACCAGATCCTCGCCAGCCTGCCGGGCATCAACGGCCGGCCGGCCCAGCGCCTGGCCGCCGAGATGGACGCGCGACTGCGCTACACCGGTATCGATGAAATCCTCGATGAAGGCCTGCACACCTGGCTGATCGAGTTCATTCCCCTGGTTGCCGAACTGGGCAACGCCATCCACAGTTCCTACCTGGAGGCTGCATGAGACTTTCCATTAGCCACGAGACCACCTATCACTACGAGGATCAGGTTCGGGCGAGCATCCAGTATTTGCGTCTGACCCCCCACGACAGCGAGCGCCAGCACGTGCTCAGCTGGCAACTGACCCTGCCGCGTCCGGTGCGGGCGCAGCTCGATCCGTTCGGCAATATCCTCCACGTGCT
This sequence comes from Pseudomonas sp. MWU12-2319, assembly GCF_023242525.1. NCBI lineage: Bacteria > Pseudomonadati > Pseudomonadota > Gammaproteobacteria > Pseudomonadales > Pseudomonadaceae > Pseudomonas > Pseudomonas sp. MWU12-2319. The sequence goes on along the minus strand of NZ_JALJES010000001.1, from coordinate 400,031 downwards.
GACCCTCGACGAGCCCCATGAAGCCATTATCATCGGCGCCCGGGGCCAGGTGGATATCGACGAGCAGCGCGAGGCCGAACACGAGAGCCAGTCGGCCTTGCCGTTCTTGCGCATGACCCGTTTGACGGAACCGGACGATGCCCTGCGCGGCTTCGCCGACAAGCAATGCCGCAAGCGGCGTGATCGCAGCGCACTGATCGATCTGATGCAGGCGCTGAACCAGCACATGACCTACACGCCGGGTGCCACTGAAGTCGACACCAGTGCCGCCCAGGCCTTTGCCCGGCGCGCCGGGGTGTGCCAGGACCATACCCACGCGTTCCTGGCGTGCGCACGCAGCCTGGGGATTCCGGCGCGGTATGTGTCGGGGTATCTGTACAGCGAGAACAGCGAGCACCTGGCCAGTCACGCCTGGGCCGAAGCCTGGCTGGACGACGCCTGGTACAGCTTCGATGTGACCAATCAGTTGTCCCGGCCCGAGCGCCATCTGAAACTGGCGGTGGGCCTGGACTACCTTGATGCTTGTCCGGTCCGTGGCATGCGCCGGGGCGGCGGCTGTGAGCAGATGCACGCCAAGGTGCTGGTGTCACCGACGCCGGTGTTGCCGGTCCTGTCGGTGCAGCAGCAATAACGTCTTAGAGCGGCTGTTTGCGCTTGGCCATATGTTTCAAGTACGCCACCAGCTGATCCAGTTCGCCGTCCGGCAGCACCGCCGGGGCGAACGCGGGCATCTTCGCCTGCGGCCAGTGCCGCAGGCTCTGCGGGTCGCGGATATAGCGCTTGAGGTAGCCCGCGGCGAAATATTCGGTGGGGTTGTAGGGCACGTTCAGGTCCGGTCCGACCTGTGCGTCTCCGGCACCGTTGAGTCGATGGCAGGCCATGCAGTTTTTCTGGAACAGGGCAAAGCCCTTGTTCACCGGATCATTGGCCGCCAGCTTCGGGTCCGGACGCAGGGCCGGGAAACGTTCGGCCACCGGGGCCAGGCGTTGGATACTGGCCATCTGGTAGGGCCATTGCTCGGGACTGATATGGCCGGCCTGCGGGTCTGTCCAGACCAGGTAAAACGGCCCGGCACTCGGTTTGCCGTCAGCCAGTGGCGGCCATGGCTGAGCCGGATCCTCCACCGCCAGCCAGGCTTGGGCGCCTTGGCGGTTCAACAGTGGGGCGGCGCCCATCTCGGCGGCAAAACCATCCAGCGCCACCGCCTGTAGATGATCGTCGGCCTTGATGCCTTGCAGCAATGTTGCCATTGGCACGGCGCGATAGGTCATATCGCGCTTGTAGGAGACATCATCCTTGACGGTGATGGTCTGGGCCTGGCCCAGCAGTTCCTCGGTTTGCCAGGTCCGGCTGCCGCTGCCCTGGGGCAGTTCCAGTTGCGCGGCGTAAAGGGCAGGGCAGAACAGCAGGGCGGTGAGCAGTATCAGCGGTTTCATTCGGCAGGAGGACCTGATGGTGCGGCCTCGTCGGCCGTGTTGTCGTCGTTTTCGAAGACCCAGCTCGGGGTGTCTTCGACATGGTCGAAGATCGCGTCGCGCAATTCTTCGTAATTACCGCCGTTGACGATGCCGAGGTAGCCATGCTTGATCAGCGTGTCTTCGGCATCGAGGGCGTGCTGGTTGGTGTCGCTATAGATGACCACCGTGGCGCTGGGATCGAACACCACCTGGCGCAATTGGTAGGCCAGGCCCTCGGCGTTGTTGCCGGTGCCGTCCTCCAGGGCCAGGTCGACTTGCAGCGAGTTGTGCACATTGCCGGCGGCGAAATCGGCGTTATTACGCAGATCGAGAATCAGCGCACCGTCGCGGATTTCGTCCACCGCGCGATTCACATCGATAATGCCGGCCTGGGCGGAAAAGCTGATGAGCAGCGCGGTAATGATGATCCAGTAGCGCATGAGTCACCCTCCATCGAGTCATGGCTCAAGATTGGCACACAAAACCGCACTTCGGTAGTGAACCCGTAAGGGTCGGTGCGGGGTTGCCGGGAAACACGCCACAGAGCGTCTAGCCGATCACTTTGGTGAGGTTCGGCAGGATCAATAGTAAGGTGGTGGCGATGACGATGAGACCGGCTTGACGGATTTTCGAATGTTTGAACATGGCGGACTGCCTTTTGTTGTTATTCCTGACGACGACTACTGACAACAATGCTAAAGCTGACGTAGACGATGCCTCGGCAAAACCCGACGGCCATCGCTACAGGCTTAACCTTAGAGCCCGCGTCACACTTGGCTTAGAACCATTTCGTATCATTAGATCAGGAAGTCTTTTTAAAAAGGCATGAGGCATATCGCCAGCCGGCTAGCGGGCCTTTTGCTAGACACGTGCAAGGGTGAAAAGCGACTGTCCCTTAGCAGACTACCGTTCGTCCGAGTGTGAGGGGCACGGCCGTTCGGCCTCCCTTTCGTCGGTTTGCCGGCAAGCTGAACCGGAGCTTGCGAGCGCGCGTTCTGTGCTTGCCTTGAAAGCAGGTTTCAAGGCAGGCTCGGGTTTCATTCTTTATCTTTTTGTGTCAGGTATTTTTATGTCGTTACGCATCTGCATTCTGGAAACCGATGTCCTGCGCCCGGAACTGGTCGATCAATATCAGGGCTACGGGCAGATGTTCGAGCGCCTGTTCTCCCGGCAACCGATCGCGGCCGAGTTCAGCATTTACAATGTGATGCAGGGCAACTACCCGAGTGACGAGCTGAGTTTCGACGCGTACCTGGTGACCGGCAGCAAGGCCGACTCCTTCGGCAGCGATCCGTGGATCCAGACCCTCAAGGTTTACCTGCTCAACCGCTACGAGCGTGGTGACAAGCTGCTGGGCATCTGCTTCGGTCATCAATTGCTGGCGCTGCTGCTGGGCGGCAAGACCGAGCGGGCGACCCAGGGCTGGGGCGTGGGCATCCATCAATACAAGATGGCCGCCAAGGCGCCGTGGATGAGCCCGGTGCGCGAAGAACTGACCTTGTTGATCAGCCACCAGGACCAGGTCACCGCACTGCCGGAAAATGCCACGGTGATTGCCTCCAGCGATTTCTGCCCGTTTGCCGCGTACCACATCAACGACCAGGTGCTGTGCTTCCAGGGGCATCCGGAATTTATCCACGACTACTCCCGGGCGCTGCTGGAGATCCGCCAGGAGTTTCTTGGCGAGCAGATCTACTCCAACGGCGTGGCGAGCCTGGTGCACGAGCACCACGGCACCACTGTTGCGGAATGGATGATGCGTTTTGTGGCGCATAAGCCAGAGGCGGCATCGGCCTGAACTGGTGAGGGTGTCGATGGGGGCCTTCAGGGGCCTGGGCGGCCCCATCACCGGCGTTGAGTTATAGCCAGCCGGATCTCTTGAAGCTGGCCCATAACGTCACGCAGCCTACCGAGATGAACCCCAGGACGGCAAAGTAGCCGTAATGCCAACTCAGCTCCGGCATATTCTGGAAGTTCATCCCGTAGATCCCGGCCACTGCCGTCGGAAACGCCAGGATCGCCGCCCAGGCGGCGAACTTGCGCTGCACCACGCTCTGGCGCGCCGCCTCCAGCAGCACGCCGATCTCGATGGTCTGGCTGGCGATATCGCGCAGCGTCGCCAGGTCTTCCATCTGGCGGGTGACATGGATCTGCACGTCACGGAAATACGGGCGCATGTTCTTGTCGATGAACGGGAAGTCCAGGCGCGACACCTCCTCGCTGATCTCCACCATCGGCGCGACGTAGCGGCGCAGGCGCAGCACGTCCCGGCGCAGATGATGGATGCGCTGGATATCGCCTTCGTTCAGGGCGCTGCCGAGCACATTCTTTTCCAGCTCGTCGATCTCGGCGTGGATGGCTTCGCTGACGGGCTGATAGCTCTCGGTCACGAAGTCGAGCAGGGCATACAGCACAAAGTCCTCGCCGTGCTCCAGCAGCAGCGGCCGTGCTTCGCAGCGTTGCCGGACGTGGGCGTAGGATTTGGAGTGGCCGTTGCGGCAAGTGATGATGTAGCCGTTGCCGGCAAAGATATGGGTTTCGATGAACTCCAGCTTGCCTTCATGGCGCACCGGCGAATAGGTGACGATAAACAGTGCATCGCCGAAGCTTTCAAGCTTGGGCCGGCTGTGTTTTTCCAGGGCGTCTTCAATGGCCAGTTCGTGGAGATTGAACTGCTTTTGCAGGTTGGCCAGTTCCTGGGCGTTGGGCTCTTCGAGGCCGATCCAGACAAAGTGGTCGGGCTTGGCCGCCCAGGCACTGCCTTCATCGAGTGTGATATCCCGGACTTTCCTGCCGGCACTGTAAACCGCCGAGGCAACGACTCTACCCATAGTGCTGATCACTTCTTCTTTTTTGAGGGAGGGGCGGGGTGCAGCTTATCCCGCCGTGCCTGATCAGAGTCAGCAAACGCGTGGGAGTTCGGGGAAAAGTTGTCGATCCATGGCTTCGATGCAGGTGCGCATCTGCTCCCGGCATTCGGCGATCAGCATGGGCATATCGTCCAGCGTCAGCCCGGCGGTGGGAATCGCCGGCAGCGAGCGGATCAGGATCTTGCCGCTGCGCCAGCGGTTCAGGCGCATGTGCTTGATATAGCTGCTGACACACACCGGCACGATTGGCACACCGGCGGCAATGGCCATCTGGAACGCGCCTTTCTTGAACGGCAGCAGTTCTTCGCCCAGGTTGCGCGTGCCTTCCGGGAAGACCCAGATCGAGGTGTCCTTGTGCTGCAAGGTTTCGGTGGTGGTCAGCATGGAACGCCGGGCTTTGTGGGCGTTGCCGCGGTCGATCAGTACATTGCCGGCCAGCCAGAACAGCTGGCCGAACAGGGGGACCCACTTCAGGCTTTTCTTGCCGATGCACACGGTGCGGCGGGGGACCACATTGCCGAAGACGAACAGGTCATAGTTGGATTGATGGTTGGCGACGATCACACAGCTTTGCGGCTGGTTCAGCAATGCACCGACCTCGGCTTTCACCCGCAGGCGCAGGATGCACATCGCAGGCAACGCATAGAGGCGGGCACACAGCCGGCTGTTGTCCGGATTGAAGGGGCGACATAGCCCGAGCAACACACCGAGCACCCCGGCCAACACAAAATGCAGTCCCATCAACAACATACGCAGCAAAAACAACATCTACAGGTTCCGCCCGGACAAAAGGTGGCGCAGTGTACGGATGTGCACTGTTTTCGGCAATTGCCGTCTGTAGCCGGGAGATGGCGATGTTTTAGCGCATGTTTCCGCTTGCTGGCGACAGGTGCGGGCTAGAGCGGTTGCGAGGTTGTGCCTTGCAAAACGGGGAGTCGCTCCAGAGATACCTCGCCCGAACACACATGCTGGATACGACCACAATCCTGTAGGAGCAGGGCTTGCCCGCGAAGCTTTTGGCGGCCTTGAAGGCCTCTTCGCTGGCAAGCCAGGCTCCTACAGTTGGTCGTCATACACAAACTCTGCATACACCAAAAATCTGTAGGAGCAGAGCTTGCTCGCGAAGCTTTTGGCGATCTTGAAGGCCTCTTCGCGGGCAAGCCCTGCTCCTACAGTTTTGTGCCGTACACAAAATCGATGAACGGCGGAAGACTGTAGGAGCAGGGCTTGCCCGCGAAGCTTTTGACGGCCTTGAGCGTGCCTGTGCGCTGAAGGCCTACACCCGAGGCTTAGCCCATATGTTCCTGATCGAGAATGATCGCGTTATCCAGGGTGTCCAGCAGCGCCTTGCGCACTTTCAGCTTGGTGTTCTTGTGGGCGGTCATATTGATCTTCTTCAGCGCCTGGGCGGCGGCGAGTGCGGTGTCCTTCAGCGCATCGGCGGCTACCACCTTGTCGAGGAAGCCGGCATCCACGGCATCCTGCGGGTTGAACATCTCGCCATTGATCACCGAGCGGTGGAATGCCGAACGACGCAGGCGATCGCGGGCCAGTTCGATCCCGGCGTGGTGCATGGTCATGCCGATCTGCACTTCATTCAGGCCGATGCTGAACGGCCCTTCGACGCCGATGCGATAGTCGGCCGAGAGCAACAGGAAAGCACCCTTGGCCACCGCGTGCCCCGGGCAGGCGACGATCACCGGGAAAGGGTGGGACAGCAGGCGGCGGGCGAGGGTGGAACCGGCGGTCACCAGGCTGACGGCTTCCCTGGGACCGGCGGTCATCACTTTCAGGTCGTAGCCGCCGGACAGGATACCGGGCTGGCCGGTGATGATCACGATAGCGCGGTCGGCGGTGGCCTGGTCCAGGGCGGCGTTGAACGCGGCAATCACGTCCGGGGAAATGGCATTGACCTTGCCATTGCTCAAGGTCAGGGTCGCGATACCGTCGTCGAGGTGGTAAGAGATCAATTCACTCATGACGCAATTCCTTATATAGAAGTGGGGCAGACGTTACCCAGCCGTTGGGGTCAGGTAAAGCGCCGTGACTGACTGGTGAGTCAGGCTTTTCCGCCCGTGGGCCGGGTGGACGGCTTGCGGCGGGCCTGCTGTGGAGAGGATAGAGCGCTACGCGCCGGGCCGGAGATTGGCGGTTTTGCCCTGCTCCGCGGGCCGAGGGGCTGGGGGAGTGCGACTGATCGACTTAACCGCATGAAAATTCTGAAAAAAACCTTTGCCATCGGAAAAGCTTTCGACTACATTAGCGCGCCTCGACAGACTGAATAGGTTTGACGAGATACGGTGAAGTGTCCGAGTGGCTTAAGGAGCACGCCTGGAAAGTGTGTATACAGGAAACTGTATCGAGAGTTCGAATCTCTCCTTCACCGCCACATTCTGCAAACACAAACCCCTGATTTTCCTAGAGAAAGTCGGGGGTTTGTGGTTTTTGGCGTCTGAAAAAGGGCGTTATATCGCGGGAAGCTGCGCCAGCCGTTGAGCGCTGGCACGGACCTCAATCATGAAGGCTTGAGCTGCTTGTGGGTTGTCCGAGCCGCGATATAGGCGGCTGCGTCATCCAGATTCTTGATTGCGGTTTTCAGCCACTCAACGCGCGTCGGCACCCCACTTCCTGAAGGTGGCTTCCACTTCCTCATCCGTGGCGAAGTCGCTCATATCAGCTTCTTCTACAGCACGCTGAATCTCGGCGATTTGCCACGTTTTACGAGCTAGGTAGTCGCGTAGGGCGTCGATGGCAATGGCAGATTTACTACGACCAGTCGCTTTTGCCTGGTTGGCGAGGGTGTCAGCCATCTTGTCGGGGAGGTGCGCTAGCAGTCCGTCGCGAATAATGTCCAAGCCTGTCTGAGACCTGGCTGATGAGAGTACGGCCGCGTGCATACGAGGCTTTGGCTTGTGCATTGGGCTTGTCTTCACGCATGTGCTGAACAAAACGCGTAGCGTCGTTATCACTCAGCTCAACGCAGCCGAAGATGTCGCTTTTGATTGCCATTGGCATTTCCTTGCAGCAGTCACCGCTGTTTTGTCATTTTTTTTGCATCGTAATGACGATGTCGACTGACTGTTTGTCGATCACGCCCGCCTTATGCAATGCAGTCAAGTCATCACGCCAGAGAGGATTGTTTTTGAAGTAAGCCGCATCATCGTTTCTCTTCGGTGATGCGGCTTATTACCAGTTTCAACTAGAGCGGCATTCTTTCCGTCGGCTGTATTAGCCCTGGCATATCTCGCCACCTGACCCACGCCTCGTTCTGCCAATGCAGCAGACTGACCGCATGACCTGCCCAGTGTAGCGAACTAAGGCTAGGACCTTGATTGGGGATGCTTGTCTGGATATTTCTCAATGCAGGAATGACTTCATGTGTCAGCCATTGCCGCAGACTCTGGTTTTCCGGGATGTGATGGTGAACCATCAAGGCGTAGACGCCCGACTCACTGACCATCAGGGTTTCCTGGATTTTTCCATGGTAGTTCAGCCAGAGCATGCGGCGCTGATCGCTGTCGAGCTTGCGAGCCAGACGCTCGTCCAGTGGACGGCCCATCAGGCGACCAAGGTCAGTCAGGCTGAACCAGGCTTGTGATTCCAGCATCAGGGCATGGATAAAACGATTATGACGAGGGAAGCGCGTGGTTTCGAAGTGTTCGTTCATGTTGAGGTGTCCGAGTAGTTATTAACTGGAGCCGCCTCGTATTCACAGGACGCCAATCCTGTATCGCTGAATGTACAGTGATGAATGAACCCTAACGCCGAACGGATAGCTGGGAAAGGGGAAATAGCGCTGGATTTTGTAAGAAAAGGCGTTGTTTTAATTGGCGGACGGATCAACAAGTGCAGGTCCACTCATGGACGAGCCTGTAAAATTCTCACCACGCACTCTCCGCTGGTCAGCAGCGATGCCAGGGATGTGCCATGCCATATGCTGGACGAGGGGAGTTGCAGGAGCGCAATGGCCTGTAGCCAACCGGCGGACTCGCTGACTGACTCCGGGATCCCTGATTCGCGTGAAACCTTTTCGGTGATAGTGGCCTAGCGCTATCATCCGGCTCCGGTTCTGAGTATCCTGAGCAAAAGTCCTTATCCCAGCGGGGCTTGCCTTGATCTCGATCTATCCAAGAGTGGTTTCCGAGAACCTCGAATAACTCGCCTCAGCCATTCCATCCGTATGGATATGTTGAGGAAAGTAACGGCTGCTCTTATTGCCATCAAACAGCTGTGGATAACATCGAGAAAAAACCAATAAAAACGTTCCTTCGAAGCCATATCGCGCCTGTACCTGCCATGGAAAGATCACCGGTGGTCCCCGGGGACAGCTCCCTGTTGCCCCGAAAACCAAAAACCGCATGCATTGTGGAGGATTGAATGAACAAATGGTTCGGCAATATCAGCGTCAACCTCAAGCTGGCCCTGGGCTTCGGCCTGGTACTGGCACTGACCACTGTCCTTGCCCTGACCAGCTGGACCAGCCTGGACAAGTTGATCTGGCGCAGTGATCGGATGGGCGATATCACCTTGTTAAATACCTTGCTGAACAAGGTGCGCGTGGCTCGCCTGCAGTACATGCTGAGCAATGGCGATGAAGCAGCGGCCCAGAACGTGCAGTCCGCCCTGGACGCATTCAGCACCCAGGATCAAAAACTGACCCAGACGTTCAAGAACCCGGATTTTGTGAAACTGCTTGGAGAACAGGCGGTCATTATCGGCAAATTCCAGCAGTCGCTGAATAAAATGCATGACGCCTATCGCGCCCGCAACAGTGCCCGACAAACCTTCAGCGATAACGGCGCGGCGGCCTTGAAGCTGATCGATGCGGTCAGTAGTAGCGTGCTGCAAATGCCTCCAGGCGACGCAGAGCGTATCGAACGCTTCCAGGCCGTCGCCCAGACCAGGGAGCAGTTCCTGCTCAGCCGTTTCGAAGTACGCGGCTACATTGCCGGGGCTAACGCGGATACCGAGCAGAAGGCCATCAACCAATTAAATGGAGCCATTGGCAGCCTGAAACAGCTTGGCGAACATTTCGGCTCGCCCCTGCCGGATGCATTGCGCCAGTTGGAAACCGCCCTGGGCAATTACCGAACCGCCTTTCTGGGCTACAAAACGGCCAATGATGTCGTTACCCAGACGGGCAAGGAACTGGCCGACCAAGTGGTCGAGATATCGGCTCGCAGCGAGGCCCTTTACCAGGGGCAGGTGGACAGCCGCAATAGCGAGGTCAGCCAGACGCGCATGATGCAATTGGGCAGCACCCTGTTGAGCTTGCTGTTCGGCATCCTGGCCGCGGTCATCATCACCCGCCAGATTACCCGACCGATCCGCGAAACCCTCGGCGTCGTCGAGCGCATTGCCGGTGGCGACCTCACTCACAACCAGGTGGTCACTCGCCGTGATGAACTGGGCACGCTGCAACAAGGCATCCAGCTCATGGGCGAGACCCTGCGCAACCTGATCAGCGGTATTCGCGATGGTGTCACGCAGATCGCCAGTGCCGCCGAGGAACTGTCGGCCGTGACCGAACAGACCAGCGTCGGGGTTAACAGTCAGAAGGTCGAGACCGATCAGGTCGCCACCGCCATGCACGAAATGAGCACCACCGTGCAGGCTGTCGCGCGCAACGCCGAACAAGCCTCGCAAGCCGCCGCGGATGCCGACGGCCAGGCCCGTGAAGGTGACAAGGTGGTTGCCGAGGCCATCGCGCAGATCGAACGCCTAGCGGCGGAAGTGCTGCGCTCCACCGAGGCCATGACCCTCCTGCAGCAGGAAAGCAACAAGATCGGTAGCGTCATGGATGTGATCAAGGCCGTGGCCGAGCAGACCAACCTGTTGGCGCTCAATGCCGCCATCGAAGCCGCCCGTGCCGGTGAGGCCGGTCGTGGTTTTGCCGTGGTCGCCGACGAAGTTCGCAGCCTGGCCCAGCGCACCCAGAAGTCTACCGAGGAAATCGAAGGCCTGGTCGCCGGCTTGCAGAGCGGTACCCAGCAGGTGGCCAACGTCATGAGCAACAGCCGTAGCCTGACCGATAACAGCGTTGCGCTGACGCGCAAGGCCGGTGTCTCACTGGGAAATATCACCCGCACAGTGTCTGACATCCAGTCGATGAACCAGCAGATCGCCGCCGCCGCCGAGCAACAAAGCACCGTGGCCGATGAGATCAGCCGTAGCATCATCAACGTCCGCGACATTTCCGAGCAGACCGCCGCCGCCAGCGACGAAACCGCCGCCTCCAGCGTCGAGCTGGCCCGCTTGGGCAACCAGTTGCAGATGATGGTCAGCCATTTCAAGGTTTGACGGAGCAAGGTGGAGTGGGGGACCGGTTTATCCCGCCAGCCAACCCACGCCTCGCTCAGCCCATGCCGCCGACTGACTGAATGACCCGCCCGTGTAGTGAACCGCGGCGGGTTCCGGTCCTGCCTCGAGGTTATCCATTCGCTAGGGCCTCGCCAGTGCGCGGGAATCGCAAACGTTTCAGCCACCGAGGCTCTGAACCAGGTTATCGAGCATTTCAATGGTCGCAGTGTCCTGTATCGGTTGCGCGACTACAGGCACTTCACGCTGGCGCATCAGGCGGTATTCGCTGGGCGTACAGTTGGCGAACTGCTTGAAGGCGCGGGCGAAGTAGGACGGATCCTTGAAGCCGGCTTCATAGCCGATGCTGGTAATGGGCATCTGGCTGTTGTCGAGCAGTTCCTTGGCGAAGTTCATGCGCTTGTTCAAGATGTAATCCGTGAAGCCGAGCCCGTAGGCTTCCTTGAACAGGCGGCTGAAGCGAAAGGCGGTCATGCCGCAGCGCTGGGCCAGTTCCTTCTGGTCGATACTGTCCCGGAAATGCTGGTCGATATACAGCAGTACATTGCTGAGCGCCTGGTGTTTCTGGTGGCCCGGGGTCATCCGGATACTGCCCGGCAGGGTCGGGGAATGGTCGATCTGCGGTGTCTTGCGCTGGTCTTTGACATGACGACGCAGCTTGTGGAGCTGGGCTACAGCCGCCAGGTAGCGATTCCTCTCGGAGACTGAAAGGGGCAACACCAGGTATTCCCAGACACAGGAACGCATGGCCCATACAGCCAGCTCTTCGGAGTGCTGCACGGTGAACATGGTGATGGGGATGGTGGGGGCGCTGCGTTTGGTCTCCAGCAACATCCTCAGGCCCGGTGTGTCCGGGCGATCGAAATGGATGCAGATCATGTCGGCCTGCATCTGGCTGGAGAACACCGACTCTTTCGCCAGTTTGCAGTCGCAGGCGTGCTCAAACTGCGTGATGAGCTCGCTTGTGGAGTGATCGTGGGTCCGATCGAACCACAGTAGTGATGGTTTCCTGGTCACGTTAGACGTCATGTGCTGGGCTCTGAGGTGCGTGCCGCCATCCACTGAGTAGTATTGTCAATTTGATATCATTTTTCAGACTAAATCCTGCTAAGGAGATCTTATTTTAGTTCTATACGATCCATATCTTGCCTGGTGGTCAGGACCGGGCAGTTGTTTATTGGCCTGTTGGCGTTGCACCCAGGATTAGCCGTTCGTCTCTTGTGAATGAAGGGCGTGCTATTGGCGAGTCACGCCTCGTTTCAACCTTTGCTTTTCCTTCCCCAGGGGCCAATAACCCGCTTGTTGGCCATGTCCGCAAAAAAGTCCTAGCGATACGCAAAATCCTCCTAACCCTCTTGGTGTTGCCCTGACTAAGGTAGCCACAAGCAGTGCAAAAAGAGCTGCTTTCCCCGGAAGAGCAACTATCGAAATGAGGTGTACAAAATGACTCTGCAAACAATCAAAACTTCGGTAATGAAGTTCGCCAAAGATGAAAACGGCCTGACCATCGTCGAATACGCGGTGGCCGGTGGGTTAATCACAGTGGCTGTCGCAGCCATATTCGTGAAGTTGGGGGGCGCGGTGAATACCCAAATCACGGCGCTGTGCGCAGCGGTCAAAGGTGCGGCCTGCTGATAGGCAATTGCCGTTGGGTGACACGGCGATGCCCATGGAACAGGCAGCTGTTTTTTATCCTTGCTGATGAGGCTGCCGGGCAACTTTCTCAATGGACTTCGCTCGACCTCTACCAACGTATGTTCTAAGCGGTTTTACCGCTGGAGTGGGAGAGAAACATGATGCTGCAAACAATAGGAACTTCGCTACGCAAGTTCGCCAAAGATGAAGATGGCCTGACCATTGTGGAATATGCGGTGGCGGGTGGATTGATTACGGTCGCTGTGGCTGTCGCCTTCACACTACTGGGCGGCAGTGTCAGTGCCAAGATCACGGCACTGTGCCAAATCGTCAATAACAACGTTGCGTGCTGACGATTAATCCCTTGCAGGGAGAAGCCCCATGTCCACGGAAATGCTGGTTTCGACTGTTTTGCTGATAGGACTGTTGGGCGTGGCGGTGGTGAGCGATCTGCTGCACCACCGTATTCCCAATACCTTGGTCCTGTTGGGACTTGCCTTGGGATTGGTCGGTCAGATGTATGCAGGAGGTGTAAGCGGATTGGGCGGCAGCCTGTTAGGCATCTTGATCTGTTTTGCGCTGTTCCTGCCCATGTACGCGCTCGGTGGCATGGCTGCCGGTGATGTCAAATTGATGGCTGTGGTTGGCGGTTTTTTACCCTTCCATTACGCGATATGGGCCGCGCTATTCAGCCTGATCGCCGGTGGCGTGTGCGGTTTGCTGATAGTGCTGGTTCGCGGTCAATTGTTTAAGACCCTGGGGCGCTATTGGCTGATTCTGAGGGCGCAGGCCTACCTGGCGCCGACTTCAGATGAAGTGGCCGGCAAGCCGTTCCCTTATTCGATTGCCATTTTGCTCGGTACGTTAAACACCGTCCATTGGCAACTCTTTGCCAATGGGTTGGGAGGTTAGTCATGCACGTCGTCGAGAGTGATGCCTGCCACAGTGAGCGAGAAGCGGTGCAGCGACTGGCCCCCCAGCCGTGCTCTATCAGCGAGACGGGCCTGACGGATAGTTTTCTCGGCGAGTTGGTGTGCAAGCACTTGTACGACGCCGGCGTGCTGGACATGTCGCGGCTGGTAGAACGCCTGGCGCTGACCGGTGCGGTCATGGAAGAGGTCCTGACGTTTTTACGCAAGGATGGGCGGGTCGAGGTGCTGGGTCAGTTCGGCGCACAAACGGGCGGGCAATCGCTGCGTTATGGCTTGACTGAACGCGGTCGTGGTGCTGCCCGCGATGCCCTGTCGCGTAGCGGCTATATCGGTGCGGCACCGTTCCCGGTGAGTACCTACCGCTCCCTGCTCAAGGTGCAGACCATTCACCACGGACATATCAATGCTCACGATATGCACACGGCGCTGAGCGGTATGGTGCTCTCCGAGGGGATGCTTGATCAACTGGGCGTGGCGCTGAACTCCGGGCGCGCGATCATGATTTATGGTCCGGCGGGTACCGGCAAGACCTATGTCAGCAGTCGCTTGATTCGCCTGTTTGACGAGGCCATCTGGGTGCCCCAGGCCATCGTGATCAATGAGTCGGTGATCGAGATTTATGACCCTCAGGTGCATCAGCGCCTGGATGATCACGGTCAACAGAACAATCTGATGCTCAACGAAGGGATCGACCGTCGCCTGCTTTGCTGCAAACGCCCGATCGTCATCACCGGCGGTGAGTTGAGCATGGAACAGCTGGACGTGCGTTATGACCCCTTCACCCGTCAGTACCAGGCCGCCTTGCAGCTCAAGGCCAGCAATGGCCTGTTCATCATCGATGACATGGGCCGCCAGCGCATGGCTCCCGCCGAACTGTTGAATCGCTGGATCGTCCCGATGGAGGAAAAGCGCGACTTCCTCAACCTCGGCGGCGGCCGGCATTGCGAGCTGCCGTTCGATCTGATTCTGGTGTTCTCAACCAACCTCAATCCCCTGGAGTTGGCCGACGAGGCCTTCTTGCGGCGGATTGGCTACAAGCTGCAATTCGGTTACCTGAAGCCCGATGAGTACGAACGGATCTGGCAACAGGAGTCCGAGCGCCTGGGCATTCGCTATGACCCGACGCTGGTGCGCTATGCCCTGCAGAAACTTTACGCCGTTGAAGGCATGCCCCTGGTGCCTTGCCATCCCCGTGATCTCCTGAGCATGGCGCTCGATCGTCAGCGTTACCAGGGCGGTTCCGGGCCACTGTCGCCGCAGGAACTGGAATGGGCCTGGCGCAACTACTTCGTCCAGCTCGACTTTCTTTGAGTAGGAGATACCGATATGAGCTCTCGTACCGCAACCCTGATTGGTGTTTCCCTGGTCATGGGCCTGGGCGCCGCCTGGATGGCCAACTCCTGGCTGAGCGCACGGCTCAATGCCAGCCCGGATGATCACCTGCGCAGCGTGGTGGTCGCCACGGTCGAGATTCCTTTCGGGCAGATGGTCGAGGCCCAGCAGGTCACGACCGTCCGCATGCCTATGGATACGATCCCGGACGATGCCTTCGATTCCAGCGACAAAGCCGTGGGCAAGATCGCCACGTTCGACATTCTGCGCGGGGACATCGTACGCGGTGCACGCTTGAGCGAACACCTGGGGGGCAGCACCTTGGCCTCGCTGATTGCACCCGACAAACGTGCCATTTCGGTACGGGTGGACGATGTGGTCGGCGTCGGCGGGTTCCTGTTGCCTGGTAACCGGGTCGATGTGCTGGCCACCAAACACGCCGATGGCAACGGCAACAATGCCGTATCCAGAACCATCCTCGAGAACTTGAGGGTGTTGGCGGTGGATCAGACCGCGGGCACCGATAAGACACAGCCGGTGGTGGTGCGTGCAGTGACACTGGAAATGACCGCCGCCGAGGCGGAGGCCCTGGTCACGGCGCAGACCGAAGGCAAGTTGCAACTGGCCCTGCGCAATCCGCTGAACAGCGAGAAAAAGCCCGCGACCGTCGCGCCTGTTGTGCAGGCCGTGGCAATGGCCAGCGAAACGGCGCCAAGGCGCGTGGTGCACCGTAGCGGCGGTGGCGGTGGGGCTATAACCGTTATTCGTGGCACCGAAGCCCATGTAGTCAATGTGCACTGACAGGACGCAATAGGTGCCTGGACAGCCAGGCGATGTTATCGGCAGGTGAGGGATTTATGATGTGTCCTCGAATTCAACAGCCGTTTTCGGTAACGCCAAGGCGCCAGCGGGGATCGGTGACCGTACTGATGGTGATCGCGTTGGCGGCGATCGGCATCATGGCTGCATTGGCGCTGGACGGCGGCCACCTGCTGCTGAACAAGACCCGCCTGCAAAATGCGGTGGACGCCGCGGCCCTGAGTGGCGCCAAAACCCTGAGCCAGGTCACCGGGGGTATCGGGATCGCCAGCACCACGCGCACTGCCGCGCTGAATACGCTGACGTTGAATGCCAATGCCACCGGCAACAGCGAACTGGCCACGGCCATCGGTGGCAGCGCCGGCACCTTCGCGGTGGTCGAACTGGCCAACAGCGTCTACGGGCCGTTCTCCTATCCGGGGCCGGCGAATGCCACTTATGTTCGGGTAACGGTAGCGAACTATCACCTGAACGGTTTTTTCTGGAAATTCGCCCAGTTATTCGGCGCTGGCGGTCTGGGCAGCAAGGCGGTGGCGGCGATGGCCACCGCTGGACCCAGCCCCACCAGCCCCTGTGATCTCGCACCACTGATGGTCTGTGGTGACCCAAACCAATACAACCCGAGCGCCGGGGTGTTCTGGGGTTATCACTTCGGTGATTTGCAGGATTTGAAAACGGGCTCTGGCTCTTCGTCCGCGATTGGCCCAGGCAACTTTCAACTGCTCGATTTCGGTTCGGGTGGCAGTACGGTCAGGGATGATCTGGCCGGAGGCGGCCTGGTGTGTCGCAGCGTTGGGCAAAATGTCACGACCGCACCAGGCAACAAAGTTGGCCCTACGTCCCAAGGATTGAACACCCGCTTCGGTCAGTACTCCGGAGGAGGGATCAGTGCCGCGCAGTATCCGCCAGACCTGATCGTCAGCTACAGCACGCCCGCGATCACCTGGAACAGCTCCAGTACACCTCCACGGGCGGAGTACAAGGGCCAGCCTGTCACGTCGAGTAATGGCAATCTCTCCGCTGGTGGTACGGCGCTCCTGGGCTACAACGACTGGCTGGCGAGTTCCGCCGGGTGTGTTGCCGGTTCAGGCACGGGGTGCCAGAGCGGTGGAGTCTTCGAACGACGGATGCTGAAAGTCGTGATTGGCAACTGCACCGGGCAAAACAACGGTGCCACCTCGATTCCCGTCCTGGGTTTTGGCTGTTATTTCGTGGTCCAGCCGGCCGCCAGCGGCGGAAGTACTTCGGAGATCTTCGGCCAGTTCGTCCAGGAGTGCGAAGGCGATAACGTGCCGGGTCCCAATCCTTCGGGTGATTCCGGCCCGCAGATCATTCAGCTCTACAAAACCTATATCAATGGCAGCAGCACTCCGAGCAACGACTCGTAGGGGGCGTCATGGGACCTCACACGTTTAAACAACCAAGGGGCCAACAAGGAGTGGCCTTGGTGGAATTCACTCTGGTCTTGCCGTTGCTGTTGCTGCTGTTACTGGCCCTCGGTGAGTTCGGCCGAATGCTGTTTCAGTACAACACCCTGTTACAGGCCAGCCGCGATGCCGGCCGTTACGTGGCCAGCCAGGCCTGGAACTCGACGCTCGGTACTGTTGCCTTGAGCAGCACGCTGCTGACCCAGACGAAAAACGTGGCGGTCTATGGTGTGCCTGCCAGCACCGGGACAGCGGTGGTGTCGGGGTTGACGAGCGCAAATGTGGCGGTCTCCGTGCTGGGCACCGACCATGTGCAGGTCACCATTACCTATACCTTCTGCCCGGTGATCGGCGCAGGCAATTGTACCGGCTCGATCAGAGGGCTGTTTCCCACGCCGATTGCGCTGAGTATTCCGCTGGTCGCCACGACTGTCATGAGGGTCCTGTGATGAATCGCAGACAGATGCGCGGGGTGTATGTGGTGGAGTTCGCCTTCATCGGCTTGCTGGTGTTCATTCTGTTGTTTGGCGTGCTGGAAATGGGCCGCCTGTACTTCACCGTGAATGCCCTTGATGAATCCGTACGGCGCGGCGCGCGCCTGGCGGCGGTGTGCAATATCAGCGATCCGATCGTCTTGCAGCGGGCGATCTTCAACGCTGCGGGCAACACAGGTTCGAGCCCGCTGATCAGCAATCTGAACACCGGCAACCTGACGCTGACCTATCTGGACAGCAACGGTGCCGTGGTGGCCAACCCCACCGACACCACCAGTTCCACGGGCTTCCGTGCCATCCGTTATGTCCAGCTGAGCCTGCAGGGCTACGTGTTCAATTTATTCATTCCCGGGTTTGGCGTACCTATTACCTTGCCCACCTTCAGGGCGACCTTGCCACGCGAAGCCCTTGGACATCATTCCGAATCAGGGGAGGTCACTCCATGCTGAATACAAAGGAAACTCCGTTAACCCTCGCGACCGGCAAACCCGGGCTGCGATTGCTGATCAGCAGCCGTGATGCCACGGCGTTGCGTGATCTGCAAAGCGTTTGCCAGCGCGTAGCGAGCCTGGAAGTGAGCACTCGCCTGGTGAGCAATGGGCATGTCGACCCGCTCTATGGTCTGGAGCGGATGCCCGATCTGTTGTTGGTACGCGTCAGCCACCTGTGGCGCGAGGAACTGGCGGCACTGCTCCAGCGTCCGGCCCATGAGCGTCCGCCGCTGTTGGTGTGCGGCTCGCTGAGTGATCAGGAGGGTATGCGCCTGGCAATGCAGGCCGGCGCTCGTGATGTCTTGCCGGAGCCGATTGCCGAGACGGAATTGGTGGCCGCCTTGAATCGTCTGGTCGTGGAGGTCCGGGTCAGCAGTGGGGTCGAAGGCAAACTGATCGCCGTGATGAGCGCCAAGGGCGGCTCCGGCGCTACCTTGCTGGCTTGCAATCTGGCCCATCAGCTCAGCGTCAAGGGCGGCAATACCCTGTTGCTGGATATGGATCTGCAATTTGGCAGCGTGACGCATTACCTGGATGTGGCGCAGTCGCATAGCCATCTGGAGGTATTGCAGCAGGTCGAGGAGATGGACGGGGTCGCATTGCGCGGATTTTGCAGCCACTTCAGCCCGACCTTGCATGTGCTTGGTGGCCGGGCCGGCGAGCTGTACCTGCCGCAGGATGCCCAGTCCGAACAACTCGATACCTTGTTGCAGTTGGCCCGCTCAAGCTATGACTGGGTGGTGGTCGACCTGCCGCGACAGATCGACCACCTGACCAGCTCCGTGCTGGAGCAGGCGGATCGGGTCTATGTCGTGGTGCAACAGAGCGTCAGCCATCTTCGTGATGCCAGCTCCCTGTTGCGGATTCTTCGCGAAGACCTCGGCGTGCGCGGCGATCAATTGCAGGTGGTGGTCAATCGCTATGACAAAGCGGCAGCGATCAGTCTCAAGGATATCGGCGAGGCGCTGCGTTGCGCGAATCTGCTGCATTTGCCCAACGACTTCAATCTGGTCAGCCAGAGCCAGAACTCAGGTGTGCCGTTGGGGCTACAAGCGCCGCGGGCTGCAATCACCGTCGCCATGCGCGAGATGACCGAGCAGTTGGCCGGTAACCGGATGACCGGGGACAAAAGCGTGTTCAAACGCGTCTTCAACCGTTTTTTCAGGGGATAACCCATGATCAGCGACTTTCGTAACCGCTTGCGCAAACAGTCCGGCAAACCCGCCGTATCGTTGCTGGGTCAGCAGGGCGATGACCTGCCGGATCCTGCCGAGGAGTTGATGGCGTGGGAGCGTGCAGCGCCGGACATTCTTTATGAGACCAAGAGCCAGGTCACTCCGGTGGAGGCCGAGTGGCGGGAAAAGATCTATCAGCAATTGCTTAAAGTCATGGACCTGTCCTTGCTCGACTCGCTTGAGCAGGCCGAAGCGACCCGGCAGATTCGTGATATTTGCCAGCGTCTGCTGGATGAGCATTCAGCACCGGTCAGTTCGGTCAGCCGCCAGTTGATCATCAAGCAGATTACCGACGAGGTGCTCGGTCTTGGCCCGTTGGAACCGTTGCTGGCGGATCAAAGCGTGTCCGATATCCTGGTCAACGGCCATGCCTCGGTCTATGTCGAGCGCTTCGGCAAGTTGCAGCGGACCGATGTGCGCTTTCGCGACGATCAGCATTTGCTGAACATCATCGACCGTATCGTTTCCAGCCTGGGGCGGCGTATCGACGAGTCTTCGCCTTTGGTGGATGCGCGGCTCAAGGATGGTTCGCGGGTCAACGCGATTATCCCGCCATTGGCCATCGACGGCCCGAGCATGTCGATTCGCCGCTTTGCCGTGGACCTGCTCAACACCGACAGCCTGATCCAGGTCGGGACCTTGACCCCGGGCATTGCTTTGCTGCTCAAGGCGATTGTGCGTGGACGTTTGAACGTCTTGATCTCCGGTGGTACCGGCAGCGGCAAGACCACCATGCTCAATGTGCTGTCCAGTTTTATTCCGCAAAACGAGCGGATCGTCACCATTGAAGACTCGGCCGAGTTGCAACTGCAGCAGCCGCATGTAGTGCGTCTGGAAACCCGTCCTTCGAATATCGAGGGGCGTGGCGAGGTGAGCCAGCGCGAATTGGTGCGCAACAGTCTGCGGATGCGCCCGGACCGCATTGTGATCGGCGAAGTGCGTGGCGCCGAGGCGCTGGACATGCTGACGGCGATGAACACCGGCCACGACGGCTCGTTGACCACGATCCACGCCAATACCGCGCGCGATGCATTGGGGCGAATCGAGAACATGGTGTCGATGACCGGGGCGACTTTCCCGATCAAGGCCATGCGTCAGCAGATTGCATCGGCCATCGATGTGGTGATCCAGCTGGAGCGTCAGGAGGATGGCAAACGGCGCCTGGTCAGCGTGCAGGAGGTCAACGGCATGGAAGGCGAGATCATCACCATGACCGAAATTTTTTCCTTTGCCCGCAGTGGCATGGGCGAACAGGGCGAAGTGCTCGGCGAGTATCGGCCCAGCGGCATGATTCCGGCCTTTCGCGACGTGCTGGCCAAGCGTGGCATCGAGTTGCCGCTCGCCCTGTTCAGGCCTGAATGGATGGAGGGACGGCAGTCATGAACGCTATCTCGGGTGAATTCATTCTGATCTTTCTCGGCATGGTGTTTATTGCCGTCTTTCTCCTGGCCCAGGGCGTGACGGTGCCGGTGTTCGGGGAGGCGGGCAAGATGCGCAAGCGCATTCGCGGTCGCCTGCACGTGCTGGAGAAAGCCAACAACCTGCCGAATATGCAGACCGTGCTGCGGCAGAAATACCTGACCCGCTTGTCGCCACTGGAGGCCATGCTTGAGCAACTGCCGCTCATGGCCAATCTGACACAGTTGATTGAGCAGTCCGGACATGACTATCGGGCCTATCGGCTGCTATTGCTCGGGATCGCCTTGGGAGGCGGGGGCGCGGCGCTGGTCTTGCTGCTGGCCTCACCCTGGTGGATGGCGCTGGCGGTTGCCGTGGTGCTGGCCTGGCTGCCGCTGCTGAAAATCTTCCGCGACCGTAACAAACGCTTTGCGGCGTTCGAAGAAGGCTTGCCGGATGCGCTGGATGCCATGTGCCGGGCGCTGCGCGCCGGTCATCCATTCAACGAAACCCTGCGTTTGGTTGCCGAAGAACACAAGGGGCCGGTGGCTCATGAGTTTGGCCTGACCTTCGCCGATATCAACTATGGCAATGATGTACGCCGGGCCATGCTCGGTCTGCTGGAACGTATGCCGAGCATGACGGTGATGATGCTGGTGACGTCGATCCTCATTCATCGCGAGACCGGCGGCAATCTGACCGAGGTGCTGGAGCGTTTGAGTCGGCTGATCCGCGGGCGCTTCCGCTTTCAGCGCAAGGTCAAGACCTTGTCGGCTGAAGGACGTATGTCGGCCTGGGTGCTGGTGTCCATTCCTTTTGTACTGGCAACGGCGATCCTGGTCACGACCCCCAGCTACCTGCCGGTACTGAGCAATGACCCCCTCGGCCATAAGCTGATCATCGGGGCATTCTGCGCAATGCTGGTCGGGATTCTCTGGATCCGCAAAATCATCCGGATCCAGGTTTAAGTGGTTTTCGCTACGCGGAGGTGCGGGTCATGGACTATCTACTCGGGTTGTTCAGTCGGGTGACGAGTAATGAGGCGCTGGCACGCCTGTTGTTCGTCAGTGCGATCGGTATGAGTGCGGTGTTGGCGGTGGTTACCCTGATGTTATTGTTCCTGGGGCTTCAGGATCCAATGCGGCGGCGTCTTGCACTGATCAAGCGCGGGCATTTCGGCAGCACGGTGGGAGCCGATGCCCCCGGTAATCTGCAACTGTTGCTGGAAAGGGTCGGTCAGCGCTTTGGTTCAACCGAAGCCGCCCAGGCGTCGGCAACCCAGTTGCTGTTGATACACGCGGGATACCGTTCGTCTTCGGCGGCGCAGATGTACTGGGCGGTGCGCTTGCTGCTGCCGCTGGTATTGGTCGGTCTTGCGCTGCTGGTGTTACCACTGATTCCCAGGCTTTCCCTGGCCCCGGGCCTGTTGCTGTTGATCCTGGTAGCGGGCATCGGCTGGTTGCTGCCTGGACTGTATGTCAGCAAGCGCAAGCAGCTGCGACAAGGCAGGCTGCGCGCGGCCTTTCCGGATGCGCTGGATCTGATGGTGGTCTGCGTGGAGTCGGGTCTGGCCTTGCCGACGACCATCGAACGGGTGGCTGAAGAGATGTCGGTCAGTCAGGTCGAACTGGCCGAGGAGCTGGCCCTGGTCAATGCGCAAATCCGTGCCGGCATCAGCAGTACCGAGGCGCTGAAGCAACTGGCCGTGCGTACCGGGCTGGAAGATGTGCAAGGCTTGGTCAGTCTCTTGGGGCAGAGCATCCGCTTCGGCACCAGCGTGGCCGATACCCTGCGTATCTACGCCGATGAGTTCCGCGATCGGCGTACGCAGGCCGCCGAAGAAATGGGCGCGAAAATCGGTACCAAGCTGATCTTCCCGCTGATTTTCTGTCTATGGCCGAGTTTCTTCCTGATCGCGATCGGCCCGGCCATGATCGGGGTGCTCAACGCTTTCGGGATGCCGTGAGGTCAGCGCGACTCAGTCACGGAGGTGACTCATTTGCTGCTCATATTTCCCGATGCCTTTTGATCAAAATGCTCGGGAATCGGATAGGTGAAGCTATTGAGCCAGCGCTGCATGGCCAGATCACGTTCGGTGGCCGAAACGCTTTGCAGTCGCGGCGAGGCCACCACACCGCGAATCTGTAGTTGCATCCACTGTTCAGTGCCTTGTTGCGGTGCTGAAGAGGGGCCGGGCTCAATCGCCCAGGCGGTCGTGGACAGGCAAGCCATGCAGACTATCAACAGCCTCTTGGTATTCATCTCGATTCCTCGTTTTTCCTACTTGATCGCATTGGTTGAGGCATCGACTACCTCGGCCGTGCGACTGCCCTCGGAAACCAGCGCTTTCTTGCCTGGGGTCTTGAGTCTTGCTGCGCGAGTTTGAGCGTCGGTGACCTGCTTGGGGCTCAGGTTGGCGCGGTTCGCCAGTTCGGCAGCCTGCTTCCAGTTATCCTGATAGATCAGCAGTGTCACCATATTCAGTGCCGCCAGTGAATCGGACTGCTTGAGCTCCATGGCGGTCAGAAACTCGAAACGTGCTTCATTGATCCGTTGCTGATTGAGGTAGACCACCCCCAGGTCATTGCGGATTTTTTCGTCGGTGGGCGCCATCTTCTTCGCCCGCTCAAGGTGCTCCATGGCGGCCGCGTTATCGTTCCTGGCCGCGGCCAACTGGCCCAGGCCATGCTCGCCTTCAGCGGCCAGACAAGTGCCGAGCAGGCCCTGATACAACGGTTCGGCGTCGTTACGCCCAAGCAGGCGCAGTATTCGTGCCTTGCGCAGGCGCACCTGAACCAGGTTGTCAGGCAGTCCTTCCAGGTTCGCCAGGCTGGCATACAACCGGCCATCGTTGGTCATGTCGTCGGCCAGGTTCAGGCTCAACTGCTGATCCGAGCTGGGACTGGCGCAGCTACTTGGTCTTGAAGACAGGCCATTGCTGGCACAACCTGCGAGCATCACTGTCGCCGCTATGGCTACGAGCGCTTTCATAGAGCCTCCTCCGGCTACAACAGGGTGAACGCTTGGCCAATGGCAACCAATCTGGCCGGGGAGAAACGCTCAAGATCATTGGCGTGACGAGTGATGGCACGCCAGCTCGGGTTCAGTTTCGGGCTCATTGCGAGAGTCCCATGCGATTGTCGAAGTCGCCGCTATCGAGGAAGTACATACGGTAGAAGTTCGGGTCGTAGTTGCGCAGTTGCTCGCCGGGCAACGATGGGAGTTGCGCGTTGGCGGCCAGTGGCTGGACCAGGTGCGGGGTGACGATCATCAACAGTTCGCGCTCTTCACGGTTAATGGTGTTATTGCGGAAGAATGCGCCGAGAATCGGAATATCGCCCAACCCGGGAAACTTGTTCACCTGGGAGCTGTTGTTGGTGCTGATCAGGCCGCTGATGACGAAACTTTCGCCGTCGGCCAGGGAAATGCTGGTGTCGGTACGTCGCACGGTCAGCGCCGGGACCACGGTACCGGCGATCTGCACGGCGTTGGTGAAGTCCAGCTCGCTCACCTCGGGGGCCACTTTCAGGGCAATGCGATTTTTTCCGATGATGGTCGGGGTCAGGGTCAGGCGGACACCGAACTCCTTGTACTCGATGGAGATGTTGTTGCTGCTTGAGCTGGGCACCGGAATCGGTACTTCGCCACCGGCAAGAAAACTCGCACTCTGGCCGCTGAGGGCCACCAGGCTTGGCCGTGCCAGGGTGTAGGCAAAGCCACTGCCTTCCAGGGCATTGATCATCCCCAGCACATTGCCGCCGCCAAAGCCGATATTGAAAGTGCCGTTATTCAGCGGGATGTTTGGCGCCAGGCTACCAATGCGGCCCGGGGTCACAGTGACCCCGGGCACAGTGCCCGGCGAGCCGAACAGAAAGTTGCCGCTTTTGCCGAAGATCGACGTGCTGGCCTCTTTCAATTTGGTACGACTGACTTCGACGAAGCGAATGTCGGTTTGCACCTGGCTCGGCAGCAGCGGGTCTTCGGAAGGCATCGTCGACAGGCTGGTCAGTGCCGAAGTGGCCTTGCCCTTGACGAACACCATGCTTTGGCGAGGTGTCGGCGAACAGCTGGTCCAGACCATCAGGCTGGTGGTTCCCGGAGTGACGCCGGTGAGGATAAAGGCACTACCGCCGCTGGTTTGCACGTCGGCAATTTTCGGGTCGCCCACTGCCAGTTGGGTAATCGCGACCGGCATGCGCAGTTCATCCTGAAGTCCCTGGCCGACCTCGAACACGCTGGGCAAACTGGCCAATTGCGAGCAGTTGCCTGCGGCGGCGTGAGCTGCGTCCATGCCAAGGACCAGCAGCAACAGGCCATGAGTCATTGTTTTCAGAGCGGGCAGGGTACGATCGTGCATAACTTCATCCTCGCCGAACAGGCCGTCTGTGGGTTGAACCAGGGTGCCCCAGGCCAGCCCAACCACCAATGGATTGCGCAATATCCTTGATACCGCGCACGACCAGACGTCAGACGCTGGTCTGACTGCTCCGTTATCTGATCGCTGAACACTACGTGGGTAATTCAAGCCGGTATGGCTTGTTCTTTGTTTGACGGTAGTTCAATCAAGGCAAAGCGCCATAAAAGAAAGCGTTGAATGTAAATATGCGTGCGACAGCGCAATCTGATTACCGGAGGAATGTTCGACGATGGCTCGTCGATTGGCCATCACTCATCTCCAGCCGCACAAACCCGCGCCCGGCCGCCACGCTTCGCCTCATAAAGCTGCACATCCGCCGCCGCCAACAGTGCCTCCGGACTGCCACCGAGTGCAGGCAGCAGCGTCGCCACACCCGAGGAGGTGGTGACCACCCGATCAACCTCCGAGCCGAGATGCTCGATATCCAGCGCCCGGATACGCTCCTGCATGGCCTCGGCTATCCTGGCCGCGTCTTCAAGCTTCGTTTTCGGCAAAATGCAGGCGAACTCCTCGCCGCCATACCTCGCCACCTTGTCATGGGGACGCCGGAGCGACTCGCAAAGCGTCTTGGCAACCAACTTCAGGCAGCTGTCTCCGCTCTGATGGCCATAGCGGTCGTTGTAACGCTTGAAGTAGTCGATATCCAGC
The DNA here is from genome assembly GCF_023242525.1 of Pseudomonas sp. MWU12-2319. Taxonomy (NCBI): domain Bacteria; kingdom Pseudomonadati; phylum Pseudomonadota; class Gammaproteobacteria; order Pseudomonadales; family Pseudomonadaceae; genus Pseudomonas; species Pseudomonas sp. MWU12-2319. The sequence continues at coordinate 374,558 of NZ_JALJES010000001.1, read as the reverse complement.
AAGATAAGGGACATGGGCACCTTGTCGCGCAAGCACTGGCGCCAATTGGTGAGCAAATCGTCATCGAACTTGCGTCGATTGCCCACACCAGTCAAGCCGTCCAGAAAGGCGTGCGCACGCAACAAGTCACCCTGCAATTTCAAGGTCAGGTGAGTTTGGACCCGGGCGCGGACGATCACCGAGTTGATGGGTTTTACAATAAAGTCGACCGCCCCGAGCCCCAGTGCAATGACTTCATCCGCGGCCTGGTTCTGCGCGGTGATGAAGATGATCGGTATCGTGCTCGTCAACGGATCGGCCTTGAGTCGGCGGCACACCTCGTGGCCATCGATATCCTCCATCACCACGTCGAGCAGAATCAGGTCGGGCAACTCGGCCCGGCATATCTTCAGCGCCTGCTCGCCGTTGGCCGCCATGAAGATGTCGCACTGCGCGGAAAACAGTTCGTACAACACCCGGATATTAGTGGGCTGATCGTCAGCAATCAGAATCTTGGGACGTCGGTTTGTATGAAGCAGCCAATCTTCGAGAATTCGCTCCATGGTCAGGCTTGCTCCAGCATTTCATAGGCACTCAGTGCTGCGGCCGTAAAATCCAATGCCCTGACCTGTTTGATAAACGGATTGAATCGGGCCAGTCGTTCCGCCGGCGTTTGGGCAAGAAGTGCTTCCGCCGCCGCAATGGCTTGCAGGTTCGAAGCATTCAGCAGCGTGAGTATTTCGTTTAAATGCAGCCGCCATTCAGTCAAAGGCAACGCCTCTCCAGCCGGCTCAACCGGACCCGCGGGCTCGGCGAACGCTATGGTCAATTGCTCAAGGCTGGCCTGCATCAATTGCCGCAGTTCAGCACTGCAGTCATTGACCAGAGGATCGTCGGCTGCCGATGCCGCACCAGCGTTCAGCGCCTGCTCAAGCTGGCCGGCTCTTCTTGAAAGCGCGAGGGCACCCATGGTGCCGGCGCTGCCCTTGATGGCATGTAATACACTGGCGGCGCCCACCCGGTTTTTTTGCGCTATCTGCTCGTCCAGGTTCTGGAGTTGCTTTTCCGTCTCGGCACCAAAGATCTTCAGGACACTGCGTATCAGGTTCAGGTTTCCATCCAGCCGCTTGACGATCGAAGCATGGTCTTCAATAAGTTCGTCTTGTTCCATGACCGGATCATTTGCGACAGGGCGCGCGACTGGTGCCGGGGGCTCTTTTCCCTCCAGTTGTGCCCGCAGCACCGAAACCAGATGCTCGATATCGATCGGTTTGCCGACATGCCCGTTCATCCCCGCCTGCAAACAGGCCTGCCGATCGGAAGAGGACGCATTGGCGGTAATCGCAATGATGGGCAGCGTGGTAAAGCGGGGGTTGGCGCGAATTCTCCGGGTCGCTTCGTAGCCATCGATGTCAGGCATCTGCACATCCATCAGCACGGCATCGAAGGACGTGTTCCCCGTTATCACGCAGTTGACCCCCTCAAAACCGCCTTCGGCCAATTGCACGGAGGCGCCCTCCGATTTCAGCAGTTCCTCGATGACCTGACGGTTCAAGGCGTTGTCTTCCACCACCAGGAAGTTGAGACCCGCAAGACGCCTTGAAGGTTTGTGCTCAAGCGCTGGAGTCTCAGTCGGTGTGTCGATGCCTTGCAACGCCCGCAAAATGACCTCGGTCAGCTGTCGGGGCGTCACGGGCTTGGTAATGAACCCGGCAAAAGGGGCATCGCCGCGATCATGGCTCTCGGCGAGGACTTCGCGCCCATAGGCGGTGATCATGACGACCACGGGCGGCGGTAACCGTCCTTTCAGTTCGCGAATCAACTTGGCCGCGCTCATGCCATTCAGATCCGGCATCCGCCAATCCATCAGGACCACGTCATAACGCTCTCCCTCATGGAGGGCTTTGCTTATCTTGTTCACGGCCTCGACACCCGAGGAGACGAGGTCGGCCTGCCATTCCAGGGCGGCCACCGTGCGCATCAGCAACTCGGCGGCAATCGGGTTGTCGTCGACCACCAGCACCCGCATTGAATGGTTGGCGGGGAGGGTCCTTGTCGTTGCGCCTGCGTCCACCTTCAGCCAGACATCGAACCAGAACCGGCTGCCCACATCAGGGCGGCTTTCCACCAGCAGATCGCCCCCCATCAGTTTGACCAGGCGCTTGCAGATGACCAGGCCGAGACCCGAGCCGCCGAAGCGGCGTGAGGTCGAGGCTTCGGCCTGATTGAAACCTTCAAAGATATGTTCTATCTGTTCGGGGCTCATGCCGATGCCGCTGTCCGTTACGGCAATTCGGACCTGGACCTTGGAGGCCGTGCGCTCCAGGAGCTCAAGACTGACGATGACCTGTCCTTTCAAGGTGAATTTGAGGGCGTTGCCGGCGAGATTGATCAAGACCTGCTGCAAGCGCAGGCTGTCGCCGATCAGGCCACTGGGGAGGGCCGGATCGATATCGAACAACACTTCGATATCCTTCTGGCCCTGGTTGCCGGCCAATACGACACCCAGGTCCTGCATCAAGGGTTCGAAGTCGAATGGATGCGGATCCAGCTGGAGCTTGCCCGCCTCGATCTTCGAATAATCGAGAATGTCATTGAGCAGCCCAAGCAGCGACTGGGCGGCTGTCTGGGCCTTGCTCACATAGTCGCGCTGACGCAGGTTCAGCGGCGTGAACTGCACCAGATGCAGCATCCCCAGCACAGCGTTCATGGGCGTGCGGATTTCATGGCTCATGTTCGCCAGGAAGGATGATTTGGCTGCGCTCGCCGCATCGGCCTGCTCCTTGGCATGGCGCAGGCTCACTTCCATTTCATGTTGGGCCGTCACGTCATGATTGATCCCGGTCATGAGGGTCGGTGTACCGCTGGCATCACGCTCGACCCGGACGCGGGTTTCCAGGTAGCGCACTCGCCCGTCGGGCAGGACGATCCGGAACGATGGCAGGCGCTGTTCGCGATCATCGATCACCGCGTTGAGTGCGGCGATGACGATCTCCAGGTCATCCGGGTGAAACCGCGAGCGCCAATGTTCGAAGTTCAGGCCATTCTCGACCAGCGCCTGTGAGTAGCCATAGATCTCGAACATACGATCATTCCAATGCAGCGTACCGTCGCACAGGTTCCATGACCAAATGCCGAGCTCGGCGATATCGGCGGCCAACAGGAGGTGGTCACGGGTGGCGGCAAGATCGCTGCGGTGTTTCTTCTGTTCGGTGATATCGGTCATGACACAGACGAAGCAGCGTTCGTCGGTGCCTTTCATTGAACTGGTGGAGGCGTAGAGTGGAAAGGTCGACCCGTCCTTGCGCAAGCCGGACAATTCCACGCTGCTACCGGTTTCAGTGAAGCTCTGCTGTGAGAATTCTGCGGTATAAGCGTTGTACGCCGCGAGGTGAGATTCCGGGACAAGCGTCCTGATATTGCGCCCGAGTATTTCCTCTGTGTCGTAGCCGAACGCCCGTTGGCCGGCTGGGTTGAGTGATCGTACCTTGCCTGCGCCATCGACCGTGATAATCGGGTTGGCGGCTGTCTCCAGGATCGCCCGGGTGGTTTCCAGGCTCGCGGCCAGCTCTTTTTCGGTTTTGCTTTGCAGGTTTACCTGGCGAATCAGGCGCAGGCCGAAAATGATCAGCACGCAGACCAGCAACCCCACTCCCGCGGCATGCCACAGCGTATCCGACCACCAGGCGGCGAGGTTTTCATCCTTCGAGAGGGCCGCGGCGACGAACAGCGGATAGTCATTCAGGCTGCGATAGCTATTCAGGCGGACCACGCCGTCCTGAGCCGAGGCAATGGAAAAGGTACCGCCTTGCGGTTGTAGTTTGTGCTCCTGGAAAAGCCGGGTAGTGGTCACGTCTGCGCCGATCAGGCGTTCTTCGAATGGACGCCGGACGGCCATGACGCCTGAGTCAAATTCCAGGGCAACGGCTCCTTCCTGCCCGATCTCGAGGCGATTATAAAACTGCGAGAAAAAATCAAGATCGATCGTGGCGGCGGCGATACCGGCAAAGCTGCCGTCTGGATTGTCAATGCGTCGCGACACCGGAATCGTCCACTTTCCCGTAGAGCGGCTGCGCAGCGGAGGCCATATCCGCACGCCCTGATCAGGGTGATTTTGATGAAAGATGAAATACTCACGATCAGAGTTGTTGTAGCTGCGCAAAGGCCCGGGTAACGAACTGACCAGCAACTCGCCATTGCGGTCGAACAGATAGAGGCCATCGAGTTGCGAGAGTTCGCTGAGTCGCGAGACAAAGAGCTGGTGCAAGCGCTCCAGTGCCGGTGCGGTGGTGCCGTCGCGTTGGACACGCTCGACAACTCCGCTCAGTACCAGGTCGGCTTCCTTGAACGTGTCGTCGGCATGTTGAGCCATCGCGCGGGAAAGGTTCGCGGTGGCGGTTGTCACTTCGCCCAGTTGTACCGAGCGAGCAGTAAAGCTGCGCCAGATATCGGAGCCAACGAGCACTGTGCACATGATGACAATGAGCAGCGTCATTCGGGATGTGAGCGAAAACCGGTATGCCACGTTTGCCTTCCCGAGAAGTAGTGGAACAACTATTGATACGGCAGTCTGGATTAAACCTGATGGTGCGGCAACTTGTCCTTGGGAAGAAATGATGCCCATCCGAGCGACCTTGTCCCAAGCCTAGACATGCTGTTACTGAATGTATCGTCGTGCGGCAAAAGAATTCCGAACGCGACGGCCGAAAAAAGCCGACCGGGTCTGTGGTTTTATATTTTTTATATAAAATTCAATGTATTACGTTTTTTATGGGTTTTTGATACGCGCGGATACAGGTTGGCTGTAAAGTTGCATATTCATGTATATACAAGAGTGTGCGGCAGCCATGACCGGATCTGAAATGGATGTTGCGCTTAACCATAAGCAGGATACGAGAGCAGACTGTGATGAAAACCAAGGTGTTCCCGGGATGGTACGTCGTGTTCGCGGCGCATGTGTTGCTGGCCCTTATCTTTGGCGGTGCCTACTCCTTCGGGGCGTTCCTCTCACAGATCCAGTCCAACTTCGAGGTGGGACGTTTTTCCGTGGCCTCGGTGTTTTCGCTGACGGCCCTGATCTATTACTCGGTCGGGGTCTTCTCCGGTTCTCTGGCCGATCGCATCTCGGCCCGGGTCGTGATCGGCCTTGGCATCGTCTTGCTGGCGCTGGGTTTTTTCCTCAGCAGCCTGGCCGCTGACTCTTTGCAGTGGTTCCTGGTGTGCTTCTGTGTGCTGGTCGGACTGGGTGTCGGTCTGGTGTATGTGCCGACGGTGACGGCGGTGCAGCGCTGGTTCGTGAAGAACCGCAGCCAGGCTTCGGGTATTGCGCTGGCGGGCACCGGGGTCGGGACCTTTGTCGGCCCCTCGGTCGCCGGATTGCTGATGCAGTATTTCTCCTGGGAGTCGACCCTGCAGATCTTTGCCGGGGCCATTCTGGTGGTCGGTCTGCCGGTGGCTTCGCTGGTCAGGAGTCATCCACAGGAGCTGGGACTTTTTCCGGACGGTCTCGTGCCTTCTTCTTCGAGCCCCCAGCGTCATGTGGTCGCCAACGGCCTGGGCTTGGCCGAAGCCGCGGGAACGGCGCGATTCTGGTGGTATTTCGGGGCGATTTTCTTTGGATCGGTCGGTCTGTTTCTTGCGCTGGTGCACATCAATCCCTACGCGCGCCAGTTTGGTATTTCCGCTACCCAAGCCAATTTGCTGATCGGCCTTATCGGCGTCGGCAACGTCGCCGGCCGCTTGTTCCTGGGCAGTCTCGGTGACCGGATGGGCGCACGGCGCTTGCTGATGCTGCTGACCTTCGCGCTGGTGCTGCTCAATCTGCTGTGGCTCGGTGCCCATACCTTCACCACGCTGGCGCTGTTCGCCGTGTGTTTCGGCGTGGCCAATGGGGGCTGCATTTCCCTCTACCCGGCGGTGGCGGCCAACTGGTTCGGCACGGCGAGCCTGGGCGCCATTCTGGGTGCCCTGTACATGTCCGTCGGGGTCGCTGCCCTGATCGGCGGGAGTGTCGCGGGGCTGCTGTTTGACCTTTATCAGAGCTACGTGGCTTCGATTCTGCTGGGAGCGCTTTGTGCGCTGCTGTCGGTGCTGTTTATCCTGATTGCCAGTCGCCCGTTGCCTCAGCTCGCTGTTCCGGCCCCCTCGGCATAAACCCGCCCAAGAAACCCGAGCATTGCCGCATTCACGGCCTCGGCTTTCTCACTCTGTATCCAGTGCCCGCAATCCTCGATCAGCTGCTGTTCGAGTTGCGGCACCAGCCCTGGCATGCGTTTGATGGTGTGGGCTTCCAGCACACCCACCGGGTCGCGATCGCCGATCAGGAACAATGTCGGCTGCCGGACCTGCAAACCTGCCAGAAACTCCGTGCGCTGCCAGTTGCGTTCGAAGTTGCGATACCAGTTCAGCGCGCCACGAAAGCCCTGGCCGGCAAAGGTCTGCCGGTAGATTTCGTAATCCGCGGGCGCACACCAATCGGGTAACTCCGTGGCTACTGCCACGCCGTCAAACAAACGTGCATCGACCGCCTTGGTTTGCAGGAAGACTTCGGTGTCGCCCATAAACGCCCGCAAGCTCCGGTCGATATCCGCATCGAGTTCTTGTTCGGCGATCCCGGGTTCCTGGAAATAGAGGATGTAGTTGAAGCGATCGGCATAGTGCTCGCGCATCAGTTCGGTCGCCGGGCGCTTGGGGCGTCCGCCAAAAGGCACCGACAAGGTGACCAGCGCCTTGACCCGCTGCGGCTCCAGTAACGCCAGGTGCCAGGCCACCGGCGCGCCCCAGTCGTGGCCGACGATGCAGGTTTGTGTGTGCCCGAAGGCATCCATGGCGGCCTGGATATCGGCGCAGAGTGTCAGCAGGTCGTACGCGTTCACATCGGCGGGGGCACTGCTGCGCCCGTAGCCGCGCATCTCCGGGACAAACACCCGATAACCCGCCTGCACCAGCGCCGGCACCTGGTTGCGCCAGGAATGCCAGCATTCCGGGAAACCGTGGAGAAGCCACACCGGCCGGCCGTCAAGCGGCCCCGCCACATGCACGCTCAGTTCGATCCCATTGACCGACAAGATCTGTTGTTCGAATTCGTTCATCCGCCGCACTCCCTGACCCAGGTAAAAGACCCTAGCAGAACGGCGGCGCGCTGCTAATCATCATTCATTGACCGAATCATGACTAAAACACGTCATTCAATTCAGGCTTGAGAGCAGCGCGCGGGCGGCGTACAGCACTCCGAATATCGCCATCATCAGCAGCAGGATGCCGGAAGCGAAGGTGATCTTGGCCTTGTGCCTGACCGCAAAGGCCTGGCGGGCGAGCAGGATATAGAAGGTCATGGCCGCCAGGTCGATCACCGCCCAGAGCACCGCGAGCAACGCCACGCTATGGCCGAAGGACGGCGTGACCTGGATGAATTGGGGGAAGAAGGAGACGAAAAAGATGATCTCCTTGGGATTGGAAATACCCACCAGGAAGCCATTGACGAAACCGGTGCGCCGCTCGCTCCTGTTGGCTTGCACACCGTCGTCGACAGCTGTCGAGAGGGCTTCCTGAAGGCTCTTTACCCCCAGGTAACCGATAAACAGACAGCCGCTCAGGCTGACGACATTGATCAATTGCAGGTTGAGCGAAAGGCCGCCGCTTAAAATCAGCGCCGCCAGCAGCGCCAGTACCAGCGACGCCCCATTGGTGCCGAGCATCGTCAGCAGCGCCCGGCCACTGCCGGCCCCCAGGCTGGTGTTGACCAGCAGCGCGACCACCGGGCCGGGTGTCACGATCAGCAGGGAAATGCTCAGCAGGTAAAGCAGTAGCAACGAGAGGTTCATGGAGGAGCGCCTGCGCGGGAGAATCGAGTCCGGCAAGCCTGAGGGAGTGCCGCGGGTTTGAAAAATGGATAAATCTGTGCCTCACTATGATTATTAATCATAGTGAGGCGAGCCCATGGCCGAACGTATCCCACCGCTCTATGCCCTGCGTGCTTTCGAGGTGGCGGCCCGGTCCTCTTCGTTTACCCGCGCCGCCGAGGAACTGTCGCTGACCCAGAGCGCCATCAGTCGACATATTCGCAATCTGGAGGCGCTGTTCGGCTGTCATCTGTTCGAGCGCAATGGCCCGAAGCTGCAATTGACCGAAGCCGGGCAACGCCTGGCCCATGGCTTGAAAACCGGGTTCAAGGTGATCGAGGAGGCCTGTCTGCCTTTTCGCGCCAATGCCGAGCAGCTACGGCTGAAGGCGCCGTCGAGCCTGACCATGCGCTGGCTGTTGCAGTCGCTGGAAAACCTCAAGCAGGTGAACCCTGACTTGCCGGTGCAACTGTCCAGCGTGTGGATGGATATCGACACCGTCGACCTCCACACCGAACCCTATGACTGTGCAATTCTGCTCGGTGACGGGCGTTTTGGTGCCCAGGTCGAGTGCTGCAAGCTCTTCGACGAGTGGCTGATTCCGATCTGTTCGAGTCAGCTTCTGGAGGTCGAACCCTGGAGTCCCGACACCCTGGAGCAGCACGAACTGATTCACTCGTCCACGGACCGGCGCGACTGGCGGCGCTGGTTGGCGGGCATGGGCTGGGAAGGGCGGGCGAGGGTGGAGCGCGGCAAGCTGTTCAGTACCCTGGACCAGGGGATCTCGGCCGCCATGCGCGGGCACGGCGTTTCGATCGGTGACCTGTACCTGATCCTCGAAGATGTCCGTGGCGGTTTGCTCGGGCTGCCGTTCAAGACCGCCGTCGGCTCGGGCGAGGCTTACTACCTGGTCTGGCTGAAAAGCAGCCTGCGCAAGGAACGCATTCTGGCCTTTCGCGATTTCCTGTTGGGCGACGTGCCCGAAATGGATCTGCCGGGCATCGAGTTTCGTTGATCGGGATCAGGTGATGCTCAGGGCAGGACGATATAGTCATTACCCTGCACAATGCCGCGATTCGGCGCCTGCACCAGCTCGATATAACGCCCGCCGACCAGGTCGATGGGCAGGCAGTCGTCGATATCCAGCAGGGCATCGGTGTGCGCCTGCTCCCAGCCTGCCAGCATCTGCCGCATGCCCAGGCGCTTGGCCTCGGCCTTGTCGCGGGCCACCACCAGCAGGTAATGATGCGCTTCGCCGAAGGCCCGGGCTTCGTAGCCGCCCAGGTTGATAAAGTACAGGCGCGGCGAGCCGGGGGCGGGCGCCAGGTTGCTCAGTTCGACCTTCCAACCGTCGACGCCGTCGACCTGCATCCAGGCATCGATATGCAGGCCGGCGGGGCTGCCGAACCACTCCTGGCGCAGTTGCGGATAGGTGGCCTCCAGGTTGTCGGCCAGTACAAAGGCCACATCGTGCACTTCTATTTTCGCCCGGGGATGTTTTCCGCCGAGCATGACCACCCAAAGCATGCCTGTTCCTTTCTGTCAGCCGCCGAGCGCAGATGAAAAATGTTTCATAATTCGCTTGCCAAGCAGCGTCTATAGTAATCGCGCTCGTTCAAAAGCTTCCCTTGCCCGCCCTCCCGCGGGCTTTTTTTTGCCTGGGAATTGAGCGGGTCATGGGGGCGCAAGCCTGCAGGATACCTGCTGTGCCGATCACCGTTCGTCAGTCCCGCGGTTTTTTTCTAAACCTTGCCCGCCCGATTATTTCCAATCCTTCAGCCCACCTGTTTTTTTAAAGTGCTGGAGAACGCCCATGAGCCGGAAGACCCCCCTGTTACGTCTCACCTCTCTTGTCCTGCTGCTGGGCGCGAGCCTCGCCGGGCCGGTCAATGCCGGTACCCCCGCGCAGTTCATCGATACGGCCTCGGCGTCCGGGATCGCCGAGATCGAGACCAGCCGCCTGGCGATCCAGAAAACCACGTCCACGGACATCAACAGCTTTGCCGTGGAAATGATCAAGGACCACACCGACGCCAACCGCGACCTGAAGGCCATCGCCGCCCATCACGACCTGCCCATGGCCCCGGAGGCGGAAATCCTCGACCGGGCGCGCAAGCTGATGTTGCAGGTGCAGGTGCAGGAAGGTGAATCCTTCGATATCGCCTATGTGGCCAACCAGATCAAGGCCCATGAGGACGCGATCCAGCTGTTCAAGGATGAAGCTGAACATTCCGCGTCCCCGGAGTTGAAGGCCTTCGCCATACAAACCCTGCCCAAGTTGCAGATGCATCTGGACATGGCGAGGAAGTTGGAAATGAGCCATCACAAGGGCAATTGAGCGAGTGCCCTGGGCGCTGTCGGAATGATGGAGTCGGTGTAAGAGATGGCGTACGTAAGGAAAAGTGATCGGTGCTGACGACTAAGTGGCGTCACATAGCTACGATGTCTGCCAGGGCCTCTATCGAAGGCCGGCGCCAGAAGCGCGAGGCTCCTGGTGCCGACAAGAACCCATGGATTGCCTTGCGCGGTTGCTTTTCCATCACTCTATAGGGACGTATTGATGTGATTTCCATTCTTGAACTGCGCAACATCATTGAACTCGGCTTTTTACCCCTTCGTTGCCAATGCACGGTGAGCCATGACAGCTCGCTGACGGTGAAGGTCTTCGACCCGGATTCGGGGAGGGTGGATTTGCTGGTGACCGGGATTTCCACGGTCCGCTTGACCAGTGCCAGGGCCATTTCCAACCTCGTGGGCGAATTGCGTTCCGAACTGGTGGCCAATCAACAGGCGTTCTTCATTGGAGGGGGACAACTGGCGAGGCAAATACCCGCCAAGCTCTAGGCGCCTGTCAGAAGGGCCGGCTCAAGGACTTGAACCGGCCCTTCTCACTCCAGGTCATTTCTGTGGGGAACCGCTGCCGAGACCTGGAAGGTTGTTTTCGGTGCCGCCGGAACTGCGGGAGCCACCGGGCTTGCTGCGGGCTTTCGAGCGGATCGGTCGGGCCGCGCGAGGGGGGACGGATTCATGGTGAGTCTCCTTGTCGATTAAAGAGTCCTTACCTGATATCGGTCCCCAGCCGCCGGCTCGAGTGCCGTTGGCGCGACGAACGGCTCAGTCCTCGCTGATCTCGTTGAACGAGCAATACTCGTCCCAATCCATGCCCAGGGCCTCGGCCACTTCGCGGTGGACTTCCAGGCGCATGGCCTTGAGCTCCTCAGGGGTTTCAGCCACCAGTTGCAAGGTCAGTTCCCAGGGTTCGAGCCCCTGGTTTTCGGCTTCGTCCTCGAAGGCCCACTGGAACTGTTGCTGCTGTTCCTTCGGGCTCAGGTCGCGGGTTTCTTCGCGCAGGTGCGGGTGGGCGTCGAGGAACCTGGCAAGGGCGACCTCGGTTCGGGATTCTTTGGCAATCATGCTGGCGTCTCTGTCGGATGGCCGGGCGGCAAGCCGTCGGCGGGCCCGTGGGCCTGGAAAATACTGCGGCCATGCTAGCGGCTTCACTCTCGGATGGAAAGAATCGCCCGGCTCTGCGACGCTAGCAGGCTTTCAACCTTGTATACGGCGGATGCGATGACCGCAGCACTCTCTACCCCGGGCCCGGTAAAGGCCGTGATTTTCGATATGGACGGTTTGCTGCTCGACACCGAGGGCATCTATTCCGAAGTGACGCAGCTTATCGTCGGTCGCTACGGCCGGACCTTCGGCTGGGATCACAAACAGCACATCATCGGTCGTGGTGCCGGCGATCTGGCCCGTTACGTGGTCGAGGCGATGGAGTTGCCGATCAGCCCCCAGGAGTTCCTGGAGGTGCGCGAGCCGCTGATGCGCGAGCGTTTCCCCAAGGCCGGTTCCATGTCCGGCGCCGAGGCGCTGGTGCGGCATCTGTCGGCCCACGGGATTCCGATTGCGGTGGGCACCAGTTCTTCGCGGGGCTCGTTCGAGTTGAAGACCACCCTGCACCGGGAATGGTTTGCGCTGTTCGATACCATTGTCACCGCCGACGACCCCGAAGTCGGCGAAGCCAAGCCGGCGCCGGATATTTTCCTGCTGGCGGCCAAGCGCCTGGGAGTGGCGGCCGAGGACTGCCTGGTGTTCGAGGACTCGCCGTTTGGCGTGACGGCGGCCAAGGCGGCGGGCATGTATGCGGTGGCGGTGCCCGATCCGGCGATGGCGGCGGAGAAATACCACCATGCGGATCGGATCGTGCAGTCGCTCAAGCATTTCCCGCTGGCGCCGGTCGGGCTACCGACGATTGACTGGGACCTTGTCTGACGGCGTGGTCTTTCAGGCAGCGGACACCGACAGTCCGCTGCGGCGCTGCATCACCACCCAGATGCCCAGCGCCAGGGCGGAAATCAAGCCGCCGGCGGTGACGATGCCGTTCCAGCCATAGGGCCCGTACAACTGCGCCCCGAGCAGCGAGCCCAGCGCGCCGCCGATGAAATAGCAGGTGATATAACCGGCATTCAGACGGTTGCGCGCTTGGGGGCGGATCTTGAACACGGCGTTCTGGTTGCTGACGTGAATCAGCTGCACGGCAAAGTCCAGCACCAGCACGCCGATCAGCAGCGCCGCCAGTGAATGTCCGGCAAAGCCCAGCGGCAGCCATGACAACAGCAACGCCAGCAGGCCCAGGGTGGTGGCGAACTCGCCCTTGCCCCGATCGGCCATGCGCCCGCCGAGGTTCGCCGCCATGGCACCGACGGCACCGGCCAGGCCGAACAGGCCGATCACCCCATCCGAATAGCCATAGGGCGGGCTCGCCAGCAGGAAGGCCAGGGGCGTCCAGAACAACGCGAACAGGCAGAAGGTCAGCAGGCCCATGACGGCGCGCAGCCGCAGCACCGGCTCCTCGACGAACAGGCGAAACACAGAGCCGAGCAAGGCCGGGTAACTCAGCCCTGCATGCTGGTGGTTTTCCGGCAGGGCACGCAGCAGGGCGAAGGCGCAGATAAACATCAGGCCGGCCGCCAGCAGGTAGATGCTGCGCCAGTCGCCAAGGTCGGACAGCAGGCCCGCCGCCGTGCGCGCCAGGAGAATGCCAAGCAACAGGCCGCTCATCAGCGTGCCGACCACCCGCCCGCGTTGTTCCGGTGCGGTCAGGCTGGCGGCCATGGGCACCAGCACCTGGGCCACCACCGAGAACAGGCCGGCCAGCGCGGTGCCGAACAGCAGCCAGGGCAGGCTTGGCGAGAACGCGCTGATCAGCAGTCCGAGGGCACTGAGCAGGGTCATGATGAAAATCAGCCGGCGTTGTTCGAACAGGTCCCCCAGCGGCACCAGCAGCAACAGTCCGGCGCCGTAACTCAGTTGCGCGGTGATGACGATGGTGCCGGCGGTACCGGTGCTCAGGCCCAGGTGCTGGGCGATGGTGTGCAGCAGCGGCTGGGCGTAGTAGTTACTGGCAACCGCGAGGCCGGTGGCAATCGACATCAGCAGGATCAGGGCAGAACTCAAAGGTTTGTGTATAGCGTTGGTGTCGGACATTGACTGTCTCGTTGTGTGAATTCGATGCACGAATTATCTGGAATGTCTTAGCATGACACCAATGCATTGTTTTCATTCTATCCATCTTGAAACGAGATACAGCCGATGAACCTCAAGCAGATCGAGTACGCCCTGGCGGTGGCGGATGAGGGCAGCTTCACCCGTGCGGCCGAGCGCTGCCATGTGGTGCAGTCGGCCCTCAGTCATCAGATCGCCCGTCTGGAAGAGGATCTGGGCGCGGCGCTGTTCGAGCGCAGCTCGCGCAAGGTGCGCCTGACCGCGGCCGGCGAGGCCTTTGTCCGCAGCGCCCGGCCGGCGCTGGAGGCGACCCGACGGATTGTCGCCGAAGTGGCGGCGGCTTCCGGGGAGGTGCGCGGCAGCCTGTCCATCGGCAAGATCTCGTCCCTGACCGAAGTCGACCTGGTGGGCTTGCTCGCGCGTTTCCACGGACTTTATCCACAGGTGGACATTCACCTGAATATGAGCAAGAGCGAGTCGCTGATGCTCGATGTGCGCGAACGGCGGCTGGACCTGGCGTTTGTCGGTTTATGGCCGGGGGAAAAGATCGAGGGCCTGGCGCAGCGGCTGCTGGCGGAGGAGGAGTTGGTGGCGGTGCTGCCGCTGGGGCATCCGCTGACCCGCTTCGAGCGTCTGCCGTTGGCGGAGTTGGAGAACCAGCCGCTGGTGGATTTCCAGGCCGGCACGGCGGGGCGCCGGCAGACCGATGAGGCCTTTGCCGCGGCGGGCTTGCGCCATCGGGTGCAGTTCGAGGCGGGCAATGTGATGCTGGTGGGGGAGTTCGTACGTCGGGGGCTGGCGCTGGGCCTGGTGCCGAAGAAAATCGCCGAGGGCTTCGAAGGGGTGGTGACGCTGCCGGTGTCCGACGCGCCGTCGCGGTACCTGTACGCGGTGTGGTCGCATACGCCGACGCCTGCGGCTGCAGCATTTCTGCTGTTGCTGGAGCAGGCGTTGGCACTGCAACCGCGTGTTACGCGCTGAACCCGCCATCGATGGTCAGGCTGGCCCCGGTGATGTAGCCGGCTTCCGGCCCTGCCAGATAGGCGACGAAGCTGGCGATCTCCTCGACCCGGCCATAACGGCCACCGGCCATGAGGCTGATCAGGCTGCCGGCGAAATCACTGTCGGCCGGGTTCATATCGGTGTCCACCGGGCCGGGCTGCACATTGTTGACGGTGATGCCCCGTGGCCCGAGATCCCGTGCCAGGCCCTTGGTCAGGCCCACCAGCGCGGACTTGCTCATGGCGTACGCGGCGCCGCCGGCGAACGGCATGCGTTCGGCGTTGGTGCTGCCGATATTGATCACCCGACCGCCTTCGCCCATATGCCGGGCGGCTTCCTGGGTGGCGATAAAGACGCTGCGCACGTTGACTGCCAGGGTCCGGTCGAAATCTTCCAGCTTGAACTCGTCAAGTGGTCCCATGGCCAGCACGCCGGCATTGTTGACCAGGATGTCGATTCGGCCAAAGGCTTCGACGGTGCTGCTGACCGCATGACGAATGGCGACGGCATCGGCGCTGTCGGCCTTGATCGCCAGGGCCTTGCCGCCGTCGGCGATCACGCTGTCCTGCAATTCCCTGGCCTTGGCGTCGGAACTGACGTAGGTGAAGGCTACTGTTGCGCCCTGGGCCGCCAGGCGCTTGACGATGGCGGCACCGATGCCGCGCGAGCCACCTTGGATCAAAGCTACTTTGCCAGTCAGATTGTGTTCGGTCATGTCGTTCTCCAAAGTTCAAGGCCGTGGAAGGGTGGGGAGGTGGCCTTGTTGTTGGAGCCGAGTATCGACCTCGGATTGCTGACTGTGTAGACGGTAATTGCTACAGTCTGTGTAAACCAAAAGTTTATAGTGGTGAGCATGGAAACCTTCAGCAGTATCGAATGTTTTGTCCGCAGCGCCGAAGTCGGCAGCTTTGCCGAGGCGGCGCGGCGCCTGAGCCTGACCCCGGCGGCGGTCGGTAAAAGTGTCGCCAAGCTGGAGGCGCGGCTGGGGGTACGGCTGTTCCAGCGCAGCACCCGCAGCCTGAGCCTGACCGAGGCCGGCCAGGTGTTCCTCGGTGAGGTCAGCGCCAGCCTGCACACCATCCAGAATGCCGTCGCCAACCTGGCCAGTGCCGAAGGCCGTCCGGCCGGCACCCTCAAGGTCAGCGTCGGCACGGTGTTCGGGCGTCTTTATGTGGTGCCGCTGCTCGGCGAGTTCCTGCGGCGTTTTCCGGATATCCGCCCGGACTGGCATTTTGATAACCGCCAGGTGGACCTGATCGGCCAGGGTTTCGACGCGGCCATCGGTGGCGGTTTCGAACTGCCCCAGGGGGTGGTGGCGCGCAAGCTGACGGTGGCCCATCGGGTGCTGGTGGCGTCGGCGGATTACCTGGCACGCCAGCCTGGGGTCAGCACCCCCGAGGATCTGCGCCGCTGCGACGGCATCCTGATCCGTTCGCCGCAGACTGGCCGCGTGCGTTCCTGGCAATTGACCGCGCGCAACGGCGAACATCAGCCGCTGAACCTGAGCCCGCGCATGACCATGAGCGATTCGGAAGCCGCCTGCGCCGTGGCGGCCCAGGGCCTGGGCGTGGCGCTGGTGAGCATGCCGTTCGCGGTGCCCTGGTTGCAGGCCGGGACCTTGCAGCGGGTGCTGCCCGACTGGTACGTCGACGACGGCCATATCTCGATCTACTACGCCGAACACAAGCTGCTCCCGGGCAAGACCCGGGCCTTTGTCGACTTCATCCGCGAGCAGTTCGCCGAGCAGCAGTTGGCCAGCCGCTTCGATGCCCTGTTTGACAAGGAGTCCCCTGTCGCCGGATAGTCTGGACGCCTGCCCAAGCACTGCTTTTCTCTCATCGATCCAATAATAAATAAATCGGAATCGGAGCTTCGGATGTCTGTACCCAGCGAGACGGCTACTCAAACGATTTCCTACAGCGATCTGGTGGCATTGCTTGCCCAGGTCTTTCAGCGCCATGGCACCTCGGCGGAAGTCGCCCGGGTCCTGGCCGAGAACTGCGCCAGCGCCGAGCGCGATGGCGCCCACAGTCACGGTATCTTCCGGATTCCCGGGTATGTCTCCACCCTCGCCAGCGGCTGGGTGGATGGCAAGGCCATTCCCCGGGTCGAAGATGTCGCCTCCGGCTTTGTCCGGGTCGATGCCGCCAACGGTTTTGCCCAGCCGGCCCTGGCCGCCGCCCGCGGGTTGTTGCTGGAGAAGGCCCGCAGTGCCGGGATCGCCGTGCTGGCGATCCGCAATTCCCATCACTTCGCCGCGCTCTGGCCGGATGTCGAGCCCTTTGCCTACGAGGGGCTGGTGGCCCTGAGCGTGGTCAACAGCATGACCTGCGTGGTGCCCCATGGCGCCGAGCGCCCGCTGTTCGGGACCAACCCGATTGCCTTCGCCGCGCCGCGGGCCGGTGGCGATCCGATCGTCTTTGACCTCGCCACCAGCGCCATGGCCCATGGCGATGTGCAGATTGCCGCCCGCGAGGGCCGCAGCCTGCCGCCCGGCATGGGCGTGGACCGCGACGGTCAGCCGACCTGCGACCCCAAGGCGATCCTCGACGGCGGCGCGCTGCTGCCGTTCGGTGGCCACAAGGGGTCGGCGTTGTCGATGATGGTCGAACTGCTGGCGGCGGCCCTGACCGGCGGCAATTTTTCCTTCGAGTTCGACTGGTCGAAACATCCCGGCGCCAAGACTCCCTGGACCGGGCAGTTGATCATTGTCATCGACCCGGCCAAATCGGCAGGGCAGGACTTCGCCGAGCGCGCCCGGACGCTGGTCAGCCAGATGCAGGGTGTCGGCCTGCAACGCCTGCCGGGTGACCGACGGCACCAGCAGCGGGCCGAGTCGCTACGCGAAGGGATCGTCCTGGCCGAGGGCGATCTGCAACAGTTGCGTGAACTGGCCGGTCAATGAGCCTTGCCGCCCGGGATGGACAAGATCCCGGGTGTACGGTTGGCGCCCGCCTGTAGCAGGGGATGGTATTCGGGTGGTCTTCCCAGGTGAGTGAGCAACAGTGTCAGGGAATCCGCGTTCTCCAGCATGACATCGACTCTTTTGTTCTCATCCGAGAAAAAAATCCGCCGGGCTTCATCCAGACTCCGGGCACCGGTTAGTTGCAACAACCGCTGGCGAGGTTTTCCCACCACGTCATGCCAGTGCCGGTCGTCATCGTCGGGCTCCTTGAACAATTCGTTGTCGGGGGTGCTGCTGGAGAAAGCGTGCTGTTGGAGCCGCTCCAGGGCATCGTGGTGCAGCCTTCCCAGCAGCGTGCTGGTATCCAGCAGATCGAGGAAGGGCCGGCTCGCATCCAGAGGACTGAAGTCGATCGTGTCGAGGACCAGATGGCTGACTTCATGCAGCAGGACCGCCGCCATATTGTGTCCCTGCATGTCGAAGGTTCTCGGGCGCAGGGGCAGGTAGACCTGGAAGCCGGGCTCGAAAAAGCGCTCGGTCAAATAGATTCTCCTGGCCGTTTCGTTGGACAGGATGAACGCCTGGATGTTGTACTCCGGGTGCAGGGCCGAGCCCACGACATAGCGTAACGAGGTCTCGGGATTGAGCGATGGATTGAGCAGTTCCCCGAGCAGCAGGTGCGCACGGAACTTGATTTTCCTGATCATGCTTTCATTCACCGCAGAGGTATCGAAGAACTTTTCCACGAAAAGGCGACGCTTTTTATCCAGGCGGGTGTCGGAAAAAAGTCGGTTCATGTTCCCGATGGCCGCGGTCAAATAGGCCGCGGCTTGTTCGTGGCCACGGCGGATCAGGCGAGCCCGGTCGGGGTAGAGTCGACGGATGCTGTTAATCCCGATCGCCTGTACGCGCAATTGTTCGCGGATTGCTCTTCGGGTCAGGCAAAAGTCAAACAGCTTCATTGCGAGAGTTCCTCCAGGCAGTGTCCTTGCAGGTTGAATGACCACTGTTTGTAGGGATTCTGTTGCAGCCATGGGCCCCGTTTATGGTCCTTGACGATGTGCCAGCGCTGATCGTCTTCCTGTACCTGGAAGACTTTTCCGCTGACCGCCGCGAAGGTCTTGCCGGTCATGGTGTCCTGGTACAGGCCGGTGACCAGATCCGGGCTCATGTCCGCCAAGGCCACGTCATGGGCTTCATGGCCGAGGATCGCGGCCTTTTGTCCGGGCGTCAGGTGACTGGCGCCCCAGGCCGGGTCGGCAAAGGGCGACTCGATAAGGCCTTCGGTTTCTGTTTGCACGGGGCCGGTCAGGCTCGATGGGCTCCAGCCGCGTCGTGCCACCGCCAGTTGCGCCAGACTGATGACGAACTCTTCGATCGCCTCGCCCCAGCGGCCCTGCCAGGCCTTTTGCGTCGCATCCTTGAGCTGCGGGAGGGTCTGCCAGATAAGAAGCGGCAAGCGCAGCCGCCCGAGCATGAACGTCGCGCCCTGCTCAAGCCCGGCCTTGAGCCAGGACAGGGCATTGCTCCAGACCGGGTGCTGGCCTGGCACGCTCTGCCGGCCGAGCATGTCCTTGAGCAGCGCGGTGGTGTCCCGGTAGAGCTGCTGGAAGAAATTGCCGCGCAGCGGATTGTCGCTGATTCCCAGGAGCGCCCGCTGTGCGCCGAACAGCTGTTGTGCGTAATGAGCGCGCCGCCCATGGGCCAGTCTTTCGAGGACTCGCTGTTGCAGGCTGCCCGAGTTCCTGAGGTCGGCCCGCAAGGCGGCTTCATCGATGTATTCCTGGAAAATCGGCTGCGGACCCTGGGGGCTGAGGAGAACTCGCGGGCCGCGTTCGCCGGATTTGGGACCGATCAGATAAAAACCGGCCACGGGGTCGGCTTTCCCCTGGGCGCCGCTGATCAATTCCAGCGGGCGAACATCGATGCTCTGTCCGTTCAAGGGTTTCCTGGCGAGACCGTCCGGCATCGCCAGCAGATGCTTGATATAGCCGTGGGCGGTGCTGGACAGGGTGTTGCGGATCACTTGGGTGAAGGCGTGCAGCAGGCTTTGCCAGAAAGCGTGTTTTCGAAAAGCGCGCTGGCGTTGGGCATTGCCACTCTCGCTGGACGACAGGTAGGAGTCGAGCAGGTTCCCATAGTGGCTGCCAACCGCGGCCTCTTTCACCAGGCTTTTCAGGCGATCACTGGTCAGCGCCCTGGGCAGCCAGCCCGTCGGGGTGCTCGCGATGATCGAGCTGTGGTCGATATCGTCGAAGTGCCGCAAGGCGAAGTCGGTCAGCGATTCACGGATGATCTCGGCGGCGTTGCGCAGCGTCAGCGAGACGCTGATCTGGTCGGGGTCAAGGCCGGCAGCCGGAAAGTCCCGTGACAGCAGGCTCCTGACCTTGGTCCTGGCGTTGTCGCGGATATCGGGAATGTCCTGGTGATAGTCCCCGGTCGTCGCGGCATCCTGGCGATAGTGGTCAAGCAGGCTCGCCAGGGCGAACTGCCGGCTGTCGCTGGTGTTCGCCAGCCAGGTTGGCAGCGCCAGGTGCAGGGCGGCGTTCTCCGCGGCCTGGATGGCTTTCTCAAGGGTGGGCAGCGTCGAGTGGGTGTCAAGACAGGACTGCAGGTGCCGACGCAGGTGCTCGCCCGAGTAGGCGCTGGCCGTGGCCTGGGCCAGGTCGCCCATCGCTTTGTCGACCAGCGAGTGTTGTTGATGGCTGCGCAAACTGTTTTGAATCAGTTCAAAGCCCAGGGCCGGATAAGCCCGGTAGTGGGTGGGGGGCTGCGGGATGGGCAGATTCGCCGGTCGTTCGCTTCTGGCGATATTCTCCAGCAGGGACAGGCGCTCCACGGGGTCGTGCAGGCGTCGTTGCAGCTCGACTTCGGCGGCGTGAAACGAGTGGAAGGTTTCCGCTCCCTGGACCGGGGTCCATAGCTGCACGGTGCCGGAGTGCTCGCTGTCCAGGCCGCCCCGTTCGGTCAGCAGGTAGCAATTGCGCAGTTTGATCGGCGGCTCCGCCGCGTCGATCCTGAGCGTCAGTGCGAAGGCATCCGGGATGAAGCCGCGCAAACCCGGGCGTTGGTCCCGGCGCTGGCTGTCGAGCAGGTTGTCGAGCAGCTCCAGGTCGGTTTCGCTCAAGGTGTTTTGCAGCACCTTGAACTGTGCTTCGCGGCGCAACCCGCTGGTCACGGCGTCGCTCAAACGCTCGGACAGTTCGCCATACACCGAGCGCTGCTGGCGCAGGTAGTGCCCGAGAAAATCCGGCAGGGCCTGCTCGACGATGGTGTTGAGCTGCGTGATGTCCAGGTCGGAAACGCGTGTCCAGTGATCTTCGCTATCCTTGCCGAACAGGCCGCGATGGGGGGCCTTTACCAGCGCGCCGGTGTGCTGGGTCAGGCGCTCGAGAAAGTGTTCCTCCAGGCTTTGTGAATGGCTCGGCAGCAGTGTCGTATCGCCGAGGGGCGGAAGGGCGGACGCATACTGATTGATGTAGAGGTTGCTGGGTGACAAGTTGCCTCGATGGATGAGGCTCAGTTCCCTGGACAGCTCGCTCTGGATGAAGTCCCTGAGGGACGGGCGCTTGTTCAGGCCCTCGGCGATGCTTTCCTTGAGCTCGCTCAGTGTTTTCAACTGGTACCTGACGGTGTCCAGCGTGGGCGCCAGTGTCCGCCGCAAGCCCGGTGTGACGAACCTCTCGCTGGGAGAGAGATCCAGGTGATGGCTCCATCGACCCAGGGGGGCGAGTGCAACCAATCGCGGCTCGATCAAGGCGCGGACATCCAGTGCTTGCTCGAACGCCGCGGCGAGGGCCAGCATGCCGTTGCTGCGGCGATAGCGTGTGAACACGTACTCCACGTTATCCAGCGGTTTGGCGACGACGCTATTGAACAGCGCCTTGAAGATCCCCGGGTTGCCCGCTGTCAGCCCGAGGTCGAGGGTCTGCGAGTCCTTCAGCTCGGCTCGTTCGCGCAGTGACAGGCCGTGGCGCAAGTCATTGTTATGGTCCGGGTCTTGAAGCCGGGTCTTGACCGAGGCCAGCAGTGAATTCTCGCTTTCGAAGGCCAGCAGTTGACCGGCGGCATAGAAGAAGAAAACCGGGCGTGGCTGACGGTCGCTGCGCACGACAAAGGCATTGGATAGTGCGCCACTGAACCCGCTGGTTTTCACACGCAGGGTGTAGAGCGTCAGTTCGTGCAGTCTTGAGGTGTCCGCCGGGTAGAGTCCGCACAGGGGGTAGTAGTCCTCGGGACTGAGGGTATTCTAGTCCTGTTCCTGCTGGAGCAGCTCGGCCCGAAAGCGCGTGCCCATGGCATCGATAAACAGATCCTGGCGGGGTTGTCCGTTGTCGAGGGGCTCTTTCCAGAAGTCTCGCAAGGTGCTTTCCAGGTGGCTGTACAACTGGCCGGAGAGACTCGCCAGTGCTGCTTCCCAAACGACGGTATCCGTCGCCGAGGAGGAATAGCCGGGGGCGATGAATTCGCGGCTCTGCCCTGCGGGCCAGGCGCCCCGGTTGTAGTGTTCCAGCAAGGTCTCGCTGAGCAGCCGGGTTGAGAGTTGCGTGAGTGGGAGCGTCGCCGTGCCGTCGCCGGAGAGGGGGGTGGCGTAGCTGATCACCCTCAGGGCCGTCAGGTTGACGTGGGGGAAGTGCTGGCCCAGATGGTTCTCGAACAGTCGGCTAAGCAGGGACTTCAGTGTCGGCAACCTGAGCAATTCGTCATGCAGGTTCTTCAGGCTGTAGTCGAGGTAGGTTTCTATCGACTGCCGTCGATCGATCAGCACGCCTCCCCGGATCGGCTCCGAGACCAGGGTGGGCGGCGGGTCAAAGCGAATGGCGGTCTTGATCCTGAGTGCGACGAAACGCAGCAGTTCGTCGCGTTGCGGGGCCAGGCTCAGGCGTTCGAGCAGTTTTTTCAGCGCCAGCTCGCGATGGTCGAAAGGCTCCAGGCCGAACCCCGGGGTACAGAGGAACACCCGCTGCCCCGGCGGGCCGCTGACCAGGAAAGTGCCGGCCAGCTCGGTCGCGGGAGAGCCTTGGGCGACGATGAAGAGTTTATCGACGGACATCGGGGTATCGAGTGCCTGGCGGGCGTCCTGGTTGGGAAGCAGGATGTTCCTTAACCAGGTTCGGTCAGCCTGGGTGATGTTGCGCGCGATTTCCCGCTGATTGGGGGCGTCGCGTGCTTCCAGGGCTTCGGAGAACCCGTAGGGATATGAATCGAGGGTCATGGCGTTTGCCTTCGTACGTACTGACGAACCGCGGGGCGCTGGCAGGCCAGGCTTCGCGGAGAATGGCAAAAACGCTATCGGGTGGCGGGAGGCTGGGGTGGTAGATAGTGCTTCGGGGGCCGCGTCCCTTGCCGGGCGGCAAGGGCGCGTTCAAACAGCGACCGATCAGTGACGACGGCCCAGCAGCAGGCCGACCACCAGGCCGAAGCCGGCGGAAATCGCCACGGTCTGCCATGGGTGCCCGCCGATGTAGGTTTCGGTCGCCTCGACCACCGGCTTGGTGCTGTCACGCACATGGCTCACGGAGTCCAGCGCCTGCTTGAGCTTGTGGCTGATCTGGGTACGCAGGTTCTCGCCTTCCTCGCCCACCAGCGAGGCGCTTTCCTTCAGCAGTTTTTCCGAGTCCTGGATCAGCGCTTGCAGCTCGCTGAAGGCCTGGTCCTTGATCTGGTCTTCGGCGGCTTGTACGGCGGATTTGCGGGCCATGATGATCTTCCTTTCAAGAGAATGATGGGACTCACCCTGTGAGTCGATTGTGCCGGTGAAAGTTGCAAATTTTTCAGCCGTGGCCCTGGGGCGAAACAAAATCCACGGCAGGATATTTCCATCGACGGTGTAAGATATGCCTCTATTTACACCGCAGGATTTTCCAATGAGCTTCAATCTGGCTAACAAGTCCCTGGCTGAGCGTGCCGCCCTCGAGGACGAAAAGTCCCGGCTGTTCGATCTCTGGCAGAGCAACCTGGGCAAGGCCAAGGGCGAGGCCGCGCGCCTGTTCGGCGAGCGCGCCAAGCGCAAGGGCAAGTGGGCGGAGTGGGTGCGTTCGGAACTCGACACCCTGTCGCCGCCGGAATACACCAGCATGGTCCGCAGTGAGGTCAATCGCCTGATGGCGGCGGCCAAGTAAACGCAGGCCTCACTCCACTCGGATGATGCTGTAGCGCTGGGTCACACCGCCGACCTTGATCGTCACCTCGTCGCCGTCCTGCTTGCCCAGCAGAGCGCCGCCCAAGGGCGAGCGCGGGCTGATCACGGTGATCAACTGGCCGGCTTCCTCGACCTTGAGACCGGCGGCATCGGGTGCCAGGAACAGCCATTGTTCGCTGCCATTCTCGGCCTCGAGTGCCAGCAGGGCGCCGAGCTGGATACCGGTCTGCGGGTCATGCGGGCGCAGGATCAATTCCCGGCAGCGCTTGAGGGCCTGGCGGATTTCCTCCATGCGCCGGGCTTGTCCGGTGGCCAGGTATGAGGCTTCCAGGCCCAGGGTGTCATACTTGTTCTCGGCGACGTTTTCTTCGTGGGTCGCGGTTTCGTAGGCGGTTTGTGCCGCGCGCTGCAAGACGTCGAGGTCGATGTCCAGCAGATCCAGGAGCCGTTGATGCACGGCGTGCTTGTCCATCACGGTGACGTCACTCAATTGCAGAACTGCAGCACGTTGGCGCGGCTCTTGTCAGTGGGCGCGGTCTGGTCCTGTTGCAGCCAGAACTGGCACTTGGGGTTGGACAGGTTGCGGTAGCTGCTGCGGGCCTGTTCCAGGCGCTGCTGTTCTTCATTCTTGGAGAGGTTCTGCTTGTACTGCTCGAACATCTGCGTCGAATCGCCGCCGCTTTGTGGCGCCGGGGTGCTGCTGACGGCGGGAGCCGGGTTGCTCAGTTGGCGGGCGGCCTCGGCCAGCGGTGCCAGGGGCTGCGGGACAAAGATCCGTGCCACCACCCAGGCCGTCAGGGCTAGGGCCATGACGCCCAGCCAGATGCCCAGGGCGATACTGGCGGTCAATTGCAGTGGGTTGAGGGTGACATAAAGGGGGCGGCGCGCTTGTCGGCGGTAAGGCATGGTGACCTCCTGGCAGGGCGATTCGGAGCAAAGGATCATTGTCGCATATGAAGATTAATCGACATCGGCTCTTCTGCGCGCACGGATTTATGCGGACAATCGGCGCTTTTGCCAAATGGAGCCCGGAATGAAGGCCACCTGGGATATTTTCTGCACGGTTGTGGATAACTTCGGCGATATCGGGGTGACCTGGCGCCTGGCCCGGCAGCTGGCTGCCGAACACGACTGTGCCGTGCGGCTGTGGGTCGATGATCTGCGAGCCTTCGAGCATCTGTGCCCGGCGATTGATGTCGGGCTCGAGCGGCAGTCGCAGCGTGGGGTCGAGGTCTGCCGTTGGTCGGCGCCCTGGTTGCCCGTGCCGGCGGCCGATGTGGTGATCGGCGCCTTTGCCTGTGGATTGCCCCATGAGTACATGGAAGCCATGGCGGCCCGGGACAAGGTGCCGTTATGGCTCAATCTCGACTACCTGAGCGCCGAGGACTGGATCGTCGGCTGCCACGGACTGCCGTCGGTCAAGTTCAAGCAGGTGCAGAAATTCTTCTTCTTCCCGGGCTTCCAGGCCGGAACGGGTGGCCTGCTGCGCGAAGCCGGTTTGCTGGAGCAGCGTCGGGCTTTTGTCCAGGATCCGCGGGCGCGTGGCGATTTCCTCCATGGACTCGGCGTTGAACCGACAGACGGTGCACGGCTTATCTCGCTGTTCGCCTATGAAAACGCGAGCCTGGCCAGTTGGCTCGATGCCCTGGCGGCGGATACCCGGCCGACGCAGTTGCTGGTGCCGGTGGGACGTATCCTGGCCGATGTCCAGCGTTGGCTGGGGACCGAGGGCCTGGCGGTGGGGGCCCGGGAAGTCCGTGGCCAACTGACGGTGCAGGTGTTGCCGTTCGTCCCCCAGGAGGATTACGACCGCCTGCTGTGGAGTTGCGATTTCAACGCGGTGCGCGGCGAAGACTCGTTCGTGCGGGCGCAATGGGCGGGCAGGCCGTTGCTCTGGCACATCTATCGCCAGGAGGATGACGTTCACCTGGACAAGCTGGAGGCCTTTCTCGGGTTGTACACCCAGGGCTTGTCAGCACCGGCCAAAGCGGCGTTCGAGGGCTGGTGGCGGGCCTGGAATACACCGGGCGACATGGCATCGGCCTGGAAAACGCTGCTGGAACACGAGCGGGAGTTGGCCGAACACGCCGAGCGCTGGTGTCTGGAACAGGCTTCGCGGCCCGATCTTGCCACGGCGCTGGTGAAGCTTTACCTAAATTGGATATGATACGCGGCCTAGATTTATGTACATCCCATCCAAATTCGGATATTCGCAATGAAAACTGGTAAAGAACTGAAACCCGGGACCGTGATCCGTCTCGAAAACGATCCTTGGCTGGTTCAGAAAGCTGAATTCACCAAATCCGGTCGTAACAGCGCAATCATGAAGACCAAGCTGAAGAACCTGCTGACCGGTTACAAGACCGAGATCGTCTACAGCGCCGATGACAAACTGGACGACGTGATCCTCGACCGCAAAGAAGCGACCCTGTCCTTCATCAGCGGCGACTCCTACACGTTCATGGACACCTCCGACTACACCATGTACGAGCTGAACGCCGAAGACATCGAGGCTGTTCTGCCATTCGTGGAAGAAGGCATGACCGACGTCTGCGAAGCCGTGTTCTTCGAAGACCGCCTGGTTTCCGTAGAACTGCCGACCACCATCGTGCGTCAGGTCGACTACACCGAAGGTTCCGCTCGCGGTGACACTTCCGGCAAGGTGATGAAGCCTGCCAAACTGAAGAACGGTACCGAACTGTCGGTAGCTGACTTCATCGAAATCGGCGACATGATCGAGATCGATACCCGTGAAGGCGGTTCCTACAAAGGCCGTGCTAAATAAGCACTGCTTTTCGCCGCACGAACAAAAAAGCCCGGACATGCGCCGGGCTTTTTTGTGTCTGCTTGTTTCTAGGGTGGGGCTTATTTCAGGTGTTCCTTCAGCTCTTGCGAAGCCTGCAGCATGGCCGAACGCACCTCCGGCACCTGGCTGACCACATTGAGCAAGCCGAAGTCGTGGATCATGCCGTTGTAACGCACGCTGGTCACCGCTACGCCGGCTTCATCCAGCTTGCGCCCGTAGGCTTCGCCCTCGTCCCGCAGCACATCGGCGCCGGCGGTCTGGATCAGCGCGGGCGGCAGGCCCTTGAGCTGGTCCGTGGTCGCGCGCAGCGGTGAGGCATAGATCTCGCCGCGTTGCTTGGCATCGGTGGTGTAGTTGTCCCAGAACCAT
Organism: Pseudomonas sp. MWU12-2319; assembly: GCF_023242525.1. Classification (NCBI taxonomy): domain Bacteria; kingdom Pseudomonadati; phylum Pseudomonadota; class Gammaproteobacteria; order Pseudomonadales; family Pseudomonadaceae; genus Pseudomonas; species Pseudomonas sp. MWU12-2319. The sequence continues at coordinate 348,009 of NZ_JALJES010000001.1, read as the reverse complement.
TTCATCATGTTCTTGCTGAGGAAGTGCCCCTCGGCGTACTGGTTGTAGGACGCGGTCTCGAAATTGGCATCGGTCACCGGCCACAGCAGCAGCTGGAACTTGATCGCCGGGGTGCCCTTGTCCTTGGCCATCAGGCTGACCACCGCCGCCATATTGCCGCCGACGCTGTTGCCGGCCACGGCCAGGCGCTTGCCGTCGACATTGATCTCCTTGCCGTGTTCCGCCACCCATTTCGTCGCGGCGTAGGCCTGGTTGATCGCCACCGGGTAGTGGGCTTCCGGGGACGGCGTGTAGTTGACGAACACCGCCGCCGCACCCGAGCCGACCACCAGGTCACGGACCAGCCGCTCGTGGGTCGGGAAATCCCCCAGGACCCAGCCGCCACCGTGGAAGAACATGAACACCGGCAGTGTGCCCTTGACCCCGGCCGGGCGGACGATGGTCAGCTCCAGCGGCTTGCCGTCGACCTGGATGGTCTTCTGGCTGACATCGGCGCGGGGCAGGTTCAGCTTGACCCCCGACTGTGCCCCGGACAGCACGGCCCGTGCTTCCGTCGGCGTCATCTGTTCCATCGGCTTGCCACCGCCGCTGTTCAAGGCATTGAGAAACGCCTGGGTGTTGTGCTCGACATCACCGGCGAAGGCGCCCTGGACGGACAGCGCGAGCAGGGTACCGGTCAGGACTTTGCTGAAAGTGTTCATGTTCGGATCCTTGAGTGGCGAAGTGGTTAGACGGTGACGTGCAGGCGGACGTCGACGTTGCCACGGGTGGCGTTGGAGTACGGGCAGACCTGGTGGGCGGCATCGACCAGGCTCTGGGCTTCGGCTTGTTCCAGGCCGGGCAGGCTGATGTGCAGGTCGATGTCCAGGCCGAAACCACCGGGGATCTGGCCGATGCCGACATGGGCGGTGATCGCGGCATCGGCCGGGATCTGGCGCTTGCTCTGGCTGGCGACGAATTTCAGGGCGCCGATGAAGCAGGCCGAGTAACCGGCGGCGAACAGTTGTTCCGGGTTGGTCGCCGCGCCGCCGGCACCGCCGAGTTCTTTCGGGGTGGCGAGCTTGACGTCGAGGATCTGGTCGCTGGAAACAGCACGGCCGTCACGGCCACCGGTGGAGGTTGCGATTGCGGTATAGAGCGTTTGCATGATGAGCCTCGTCGTTTCAGGGTTGTGTGTTGTGCGCTAATTGTTTGCGCGTTAACTAAGTGCGAGGTAAATGTATATCGCAAATATATTGCGCGCAAGATAAATTTTCAAAAAAGACAGGGTTCGAATTTTTGGGGCTGGATCAGGGAGGGAGACTAACGGTAACCGCGAGGGGGTTCGGCGAGCCGGATCGCTCCTGTGGCTAGGAGCGATCCGGCTTTTTTGTAGGAGTCGGCTTGCCGGCGATCAGCGCGAAGCGCTGAAAAGAGGCGGGGGTCAGAGGTTGTCTTGCAGATGCCCACGCAGGGCCACCAACTCGGCCTGAAGGGCGCGCAGGCGTTCCAGGGAATCGCCGCTGGCGGCGAGAATGCACTGCGGGATACCCCGGGCCTGCTCGCGCAAGGCCCGGCCCTGTTCGGTCAACTCGACGATCACCACGCGCTCGTCCTCCTTGCTCCGGGTCCGGCTCAACAGCCCCTCGCTTTCGAGGCGCTTGAGCAGGGGGGTCAGGGAACCCGGATCGGTCAGCAGGCGCGTGCTGATCTCGCCCACGGTCAGGCCGTCCTTTTCCCAGAGCACCATCATTGCCAGGTATTGCGGGTAGGTCAGGTTGAGGGCCTGGAGCAGGGGTTTGTAGACCTTGGTCATCAACAACGAGGTGGAGTGCAGGGCAAAGCACACCTGGTTGTCGAGGAGCAGGTCGTCACAGTTGTCGCGGTTGCTGGTCATCACTAAAGCCTTGTGCGTTACGTTCGATGAATCTAGCGGTCGAATCTTTAATGCGCCAGAGAATTTTCCCAGCCTAGTGTCGTCCCAGGCCGCTTTGCAGGGCCAGGTCCCAAGGCGGTACGGGGCTGAAGCGACCCTTGAGGAACTCCAGCAGCAAGCGGCTGCGGGAGTTGGCCGGTTGTTCCAGGCGCAGGGCATAGACCCCGGAGCTCTCTGGCGCCGGCAGGCCGTTTTCGCAGAACAGCGGCAGCAGTTCTCCGCGCAGCAGGTATTCGCTGACCAGCCAGGTCGGCAAATGGGCGATGCCCAGGCCGGCCAGGGCTCCGGACAGCAGCGCCTCGGCGTTGTTCGAGGTCATGCGCACACGCGCCGGGCGGTGCAGTTGCATCTGTCCGTCCTGCACAAAGCGCCAGGCCATGAACGGGGCCAGGGCATCCCAGTCCAGGCCGTCATGTTCGCTCAACGCGCCCGGATGAGTCGGCGTGCCGCGATTTTTCAGGTAGGCGGGGCTGGCACAGGCGATCCGCACGATGCTCGCCAAGGGCGTCGCCACCAGCCGGGTATCGACCATTTGCCCGGCGCGCAGCACCAGATCGACCTTGCCCAGGTTGGAGCCCTGCATATCGACGAAACTATCGATCAGGTGCAACTGCACATCCAGGCCCGGGTAACCGGTAAGGAAGTCGGCGATGGCCGGTGCCAGGTGGCGGCGACCGAAAGCCGCGGGCGCATCGACCCGGATCAGCCCCTCGGGGGCGTTGCTCAGGGACACGGCCTCGGCCCGGGCCAGGCGCAGTTCGGCAACGATCCGCCGGGCCCGTTCGGCGAACGCCAGGCCGGCGGGCGTGGCCCGGACCGCATGGGTGCTGCGGATAAACAGGCGGCTGCCGACCGAGTTTTCCAGGCTGTCGATCCGTCGCGCCACGGCGGATGGGGTCAGCGGATGGAGGCGGGAGGCGGCGGAAAAACTGCCGGTTTCCAGGACATCAAGAAACAGGCCGAGCTGATCGGTCAGTGCCGTGGGATTCATAAATGGTTGCTTGTGCGAAGTTGGCATAGCCATTGTGCGTTGCTGTGCGTTTCCGTGCTAGAGCGGACTGCGTAGCATGAAGGCCATTGAGTGGGGAGACGGCTGTGATCGAATTGATTGAGTACTTGCTGCTGGGCGTCGTGATGGGCGGAGTGGGTGGGGTGTTCGGCATTGGCGGCGGGATGATCGCGATTCCAGTGCTGGGTATCCTGTTCGGCCTCGACCAGCAGTTGGCCCAGGGCACGGCACTGGTGATGGTGGTACCCAACGTGGTGCTGGCCTTGCATCGTTATAACCAGCGCAATCGCATCCAACTGCGCCACGCGCTGCCGCTGGTACTGATGAGTTTCTGTTTTGCCTGGTTCGGCGCCCTGTGGGCGGTGGGCCTGGATCCGCGCAGTATGCGCCTGGGTTTTGTCGGCTTTCTGCTGGCACTGGCGCTGTTCTACCTGGTGCGCCTGTTCATGGCGCAGTCCCCGGTGTCGGCGCAGATGCGTCACCCTTGGCCCTGGCTCGGTGTCTTGGGCGCGGCATCCGGCACCATGGGCGGGTTGTTCGGGGTCGGCGGGGCGGTGGTGGCGACGCCGGTTCTGACCAGCGTCTTTGGTACTTCGCAGGTGGTGGCCCAGGGCCTGTCGTTGGCCTTGGCATTGCCGAGCACCAGCGTCACCCTGGTGACTTACGCGGTGCATAACGAGGTGGACTGGCGCATGGGCATCCCCATGGCCATCGGCGGCCTGATGAGCATCAGTTGGGGCGTGAAAGTGGCCTACGCCTTGCCCGAGAAAGTCTTACGCGGCCTGTTTTGCGCTTACCTGGTGCTCGGCGCGCTGCTGCTCAGCTTCAAAGTTTGAAACCTTCGACGATGTGCTCGGCGAGGCATTCGGTGATCGGCGACGGCTTGTTCAGGTTGCGCACCAGCATGATGTTGAGCAGGGGCAACTGGGGCAAGTCTTCGGCTTCGCCCAGAATCCGCCAGTCCTGGGGAATCAGGCTTTCCAACTGGGCGGTCATGGCCAGGCCGGCGTTGACCACCGCCATGATCGTCGACAGGCTCGGGCAGTTGTAGGCCAGGCGATAGTCGCGGCCACGGGCGTCCAGTGCATTGCAGGCCCATTGGGTGCAGAAGCAATCGATACCGTCCATGGCCAGTGGCAAGGGCGTTTGTTCGTGATTGGCGGAACATTGGGCTTCGGCCCAGACCAGTCGTTCCTGGCGCAGCAACTGGCCGAGTTCATTGCCCGGTTTGCGGGTGACGATGGTCAGGTCCAGGTCGTGGCGTTGCAGCAACTGCGTGGAGGATTCGCAGTTCACTTCGATCTTGACCAGCGGATAGAACTGCGCGAAGTGCGAGAGGATGCCCGGCAGGAAACGCATCACGTAGTCATCCGGTACGCCGATCCGCACCATGCCGACCATATGCGGCTCGCGCAGGGTGTTGAACACTTCGCTGTGCAGTTTCAGGATGCGCCGGGCATACCCGAGCAGCACCTGGCCTTCGGCGGTCAGTCTCACCTGGCGTCCGTCGCGCTCGAACAACTGGCGCTTGAGCACATCCTCTTCCAGGCGTTTCATCTGCATGCTGACGGCTGATTGCGTGCGGTTGACCAACTCGCCGGCCTTGGTAAAGCCGCCTTGATCGGCAATCGCGACAAAGGTGCGCAGAACGTCGGTGTCGATGCTCGGGTAGCTGGACAATTCATCAATCTCCGAGATGTATTGCATAAGAAACATTCGTTGGATTGATCTTAGCGCCAGGTACAGACTTTAGTCATCCCCAACTGGAGGGTAGGATGATGAAAGGTCAAAAAGGTTATCTGTTGATCGATGGTGGCGCGCATTCGGTGCTGTCGCTGCGGGCCTTGTGGCGGCGGGTTGTCCGTTGGCATGAGGTGTCGCGCGAGCGTCAGGTACTGGCGGCATTGAATGACGACGCGCTCAAGGACATGGGCCTCAGTCGCGCCGATGTCGAGCAGGAAACCCATCGGCATTTCTGGAATGATCCGCTGGGCAAGGGCCGTTGATAGCGCTACACAAGCAGGGGGCGACTGCGGTAGTTTGCGGGTTCACAAGGAGGCGTGCATGCCCGCAGACCTGTCGTTTTCATTGAAACAAGCCCGCCGCCTGGCGCTCGCGGCCCAGGGTTTCCAGGGGCGTAGAGCCTCGGCATCGATCAAGCCGATGCAGGTCAATCGGCTGATCGAGCGCCTGGGGGTTGTGCAGATCGATTCGGTCAACGCCTTGGTGCGTTCGCACTATCTGCCGTTGTTCTCGCGATTGGGCAACTACTCCTCCGACTTGCTCGACCAGGCCGCCTGGAGCCAGGGGCGACGGCGCACCTTGTTCGAATACTGGGGGCACGAAGCGTCGTTGCTGCCGATGTCGCTGTATCCGCTGATGCGCTGGCGCATGCAGCGGGCGTCCCGTGGCGAGGGGATCTACCAGCAGATGGCGCGTTTCGGCCGCGATGAGCAGGCGACCATTCGCCGGGTACTGGCTTTGGTCGAGGAGCGCGGCGCGTTGGGCGCGGGCAGCCTGTCGAGTCGTGAGGAAAAAGCCGGACCCTGGTGGGATTGGAGTGCCGAGAAGCATGCGCTGGAATGGTTGTTCGCCGCCGGTGAAGTGACGGTGGCCGGGCGCCGGGGCTTTGAACGGCTCTACGATCTGCCGGAGCGGGTGATTCCCTCGGCGGTGCTCGGGCAACCGCTGATCGACGAAGCCGAGGCCCAGCGCGGCTTGTTACGCCAGGCCGCGGCGGCTCTTGGGGTGGCGACGGAAAAGGATCTGCGTGACTACTTTCGCCTGGACCCGGGCGATAGCCGTGCACGCCTGGCGGAACTGGTCGAGGCGGGTGAGTTGCAGGTGGGCGAGGTGCAGGGCTGGCGCCAGCCGGTGTACTGCCTGCCGGACATCAAGGTGCCGCGCCGGGTCGAGGCCAGTGCGTTGTTGTCGCCATTCGATTCGCTGATCTGGGAGCGCAGCCGCACCGAGCGGTTGTTTGATTTCCGTTATCGATTGGAGATCTATACGCCGCAGCACAAGCGGGTGTATGGCTATTACGTGTTGCCGTTTTTGCACAACGAACGGATTGCCGCGCGGGTCGACCTGCGTGCGGAACGGGCGCTCGGGCGGTTGGCCGTGCATGCGGTGCATGAGGAAGAGCAGGGGCTGGATGAGGCGGGGATGGCGGCGCTGGCCGTCAATTTGCGGCGGTTGGCCGATTGGCTAGGGTTGGCGGATATTCAGCTCAATTGCCAGCGGGTCAGTGCGCAGCGGTTGCGTGGGTTGCTGTAAGCGCTGGATATGGTGGTGCCTGTGAGGGCCTCTTCGCGGGCAAGCCCAGCTCCTACAGTCCGGTGTCGTACGCAAAATGGACTGTAGGAGCTGGGCTTGTCGGATCGCCGCACCGCCGCGAAGAGGCCCTTCCAGACAACAAAAAACCTACTGACTCAACGCCGCACCTGCTTCAACGTCTCGGCAATCAAAAACGCCAGTTCCAGCGACTGATCGGCGTTCATCCGCGGATCGCAATGGGTGTGATAACGATCCGACAACCCATCCTCGGTAATAGGGCGCGCGCCACCGATGCATTCGGTGACGTTCTGCCCGGTCATCTCGATATGAATCCCGCCCGCGTAGCTGCCTTCGGCCTGGTGCACCTGGAAGAACTGCTTCACCTCGCTGAGGATCTGCGCGAAATCCCGGGTTTTGTAGCCGCTGCTGGCCTTGATGGTGTTGCCGTGCATCGGGTCGGAGCTCCACAGCACCTTCTTGCCTTCGCTTTCCACGGCGCGGATCAGTTGCGGCAAGTGATCGCCGACCTTGTTCGCCCCCATGCGCACGATCAGGTTCAGGCGACCGGGATCATTGTCCGGGTTGAGGATATCGATCAGGCGGATCAGGTCGTCGGTGTTCATGCTCGGGCCGACCTTGACCCCGATCGGGTTGTTCACCCCGCGCAGGAACTCGACGTGGGCACCATCGAGCTGACGGGTACGGTCGCCGATCCAGAGCATATGGGCCGAGCAATCGTAATAATCGTTGGTCAGGCTGTCGCGGCGCACGAAGGCTTCTTCGTAATTCAGCAGCAGTGCCTCGTGGGCGGTGAAAAAGCTGGTTTCGCGCAATTGCGGCGAGCTGTCCATGCCGCAGGCACGCATGAACGCCAGGGTTTCATCGATACGGTCGGCCAGTTGGCTGTACTTCTCGGCCAGGGCCGAGTTGGCGATGAAGTCCAGGTTCCACTTGTGCACCTGGTGCAGGTCGGCAAAGCCGCCCTGGGCGAAGGCCCGCAGCAGGTTCAGGGTCGCCGTGGCCTGATGGTAGGACTGCAACAGGCGGTCCGGGTCCGGCACGCGGCTTTTTTCATCGAAGCCGATGCCGTTGACGATATCGCCACGGTAGGCCGGCAGGGTCACGCCGTTGATGGTTTCGTCGTTGGCCGAACGGGGTTTGGCGAACTGGCCGGCCATGCGCCCGACCTTGACCACCGGGCAGCCGGCGGCAAAGGTCATGACAATGGCCATTTGCAGCAGCACCTTGAAGGTATCGCGAATCTTCGCCGCCGAGAACTCGGCGAAGCTCTCGGCGCAATCGCCGCCCTGGAGCAGGAAGGCGCGGCCCTGGGTGACTTCGGCGAACTGACGGCGCAGTTCACGGGCTTCCCCGGCGAACACCAGTGGTGGATAACTGGCCAGGCTTTGCTCGACTCGCAGCAGGTGCGCGGCGTCCGGATACTGGGGTTGTTGCTGGATCGGCAGGGCGCGCCAGCTGTCGGGGCTCCAGGGTTGGCTCATCATGAACTCGAGGTTTGACGGTGGGAGGCCCATGTTAGCAGTAATTAGTACGTGACCTGCTCTGTCGGCTTGGCTGACAATTGCGCTTTTCCCGCTTGCAAGGATATGAAATGGCTGAGGAGCGCGTGGAGCGTCTGCTCGCCGAAGTGCACGATGCCTTCGGCATGATTCGAGTCCTTGAAGTGGACGATTACCGCTTTCTCGAATTTGGCGATGCCATTGAGCAGAGCTGCGTGTTCACCGCCGATCCCAGTTGGCTGGAATACGACTACACCCGTGCGATGCTGATCGGTGCCTTGTGCCACGAAGAGCCGGAAAGCGCGCTGTTCCTGGGGCTTGGGGCCGGGACCTTGACCCAGGCGTGCCTGCGGTTCCTGCCGCTGGAGGATGTCGAGGCCATCGAGTTGCGCCCGGACGTGCCGCGCCTGGCCATCGAGTACCTGGGGCTGGACGACGATCCGCGCCTGTATATCCGCGTCGGTGATGCGCTGGAACTGCTGGAGAGCGCGGAGTCGGCCGACCTGATTTTTGTCGACCTGTATACCGATGTCGGTCCCGGTGTCGGCCATCTGGCCTGGAGCTTTCTGGAAAACTGCCAGAAGAAACTCAATCCTGGCGGCTGGCTGGTGATCAACCAATGGGCCACCGATGACGGCAAACCCTTGGGTGCTGCGTTGTTGCGCGGGCTGTATCACCGACACTACTGGGAGCTGCCGGTGAAGGAGGGCAATGTCATCCTGATCGTGCCGGCGGACCTCGACCAGGAGCTGGACCTGCGCGGATTGCAGAGCCGGGCCGATGAACTGGCGCCGCGCCTGGGTTATTCGTTGCAGACCTTGATCGGTGAGATTCGGCCGGCGACCTAGGTGAAGGGCGGGTGTGCGGATCGCGAGCAAGCTTGCGTTGGCCGCTCATTGCCACCATCGGCGATGGCGGAAGCTTCTTCTTGCCAGCTTCCGCCAGGGTCAGGGTTGTGTTTGGTCCAGGTAGGCTGATCGCTCCCGACTCATTTTTGTGATGCAGTTGTTGGTGAGCGTTTCATGGGCAGGAGAGGACGGATCCGCTAAAAAGGATTCAAGCTCACAGTTCGCATCACGTAACGTTATCCAGGCGCGCTGGGAGTTTTTGAGTTTTGAAAGGTAACGCTCTCCCATTTCGGGGTCAGGGGCGTATTGCTCTTTGATTCGAATGATCAGTTTTTTATAGATTTCGTTAAGTGTTTTGTCCGTGCTTTCTTTTTTTGATTTTGCACAAGCGTCAATCTGTGCGCTGGCGATGATGTTTTCGCAATCAAGTGCGTAGGCGTCACTTGCGATCGACCACAAAGTAGCAGGGAGTAAAAAAATCAGGGCTTTTTTAGTAATGTTCATTGCTGGTACTTTCTCAAATAGTTCGCTCGCTGCCGGCCCGGCTCGTATTGGCTGATTGCGGGTGTATTTTCTATATAACTTATCAGTTCGGAAAAATTGTTTTTCATCCCGGCATTCATCGGGTTGGGGCCAGCGGTAAAACCTTGGTAAACGAAGTCGACAAGAATATCCCTGATGATGGGGTGAAGCGATTCCCACGGCTGTCGTCCGGCCAGGTTCTCTGTCCATTTATTGTAGTTGGCTATCGCTCTATCGATGTAAAACGGGTAAATCAAGTCAAAGAGGGCCTGCTCTTGTTGATGTGTGATATCTCCTATCGATGTTCGGTAATTATTGACGAATTGAGCTGCCTGGCTGCCCTTCAGGCCAGCCGCCTCGGCGAGTCTGGATGCCTGGGCATGGGGGATGCCTGCCGCAAGCATATGATTATGAATTTCAGACTGGCTTCTTGTTCCCATATCGTAACCGCGGCCTATCGTTACTCCCGATAGGTCATTTCCGGGCCAATGGATATGGCGGCTGTAATAAGGAGAGCCCGGAATATCATTGCCTTCGGCGTTGAATGTGATTTGTCCTGGTTTTTGATGGGTGATGATCTTGTAGTTATGGAAGTTCATCATGATCGTGATCATATGAAAGTGCCACGCCTTGCCCTCCAAACTGATCCCGTGCAGCCCTGCCAATTCTGCCCACCATGACAGTTTCTTTATCCGTGCTTTTGAAATCTGCCATTGTTCTGGCCTCACGCGTCCCGTGTGGTCCCAGAGCGCGTCCAGTTCATCCCACTTTTGCGGGTTCCAGAACCACTCGCTTTCATAGTGGGTAATCAGCCTGCCTATCGCCTGCGCGTGCCAAGGTTTGTCCCGTGCGGCACGGATCTCTTCGTGTCCCAGGTGCTCGTTTTCGCCGATATTCAGGAGTGTGTGCAGCCGTGACCTGATTGGCCCTTTGCCTGCGCTGCTCGCCAACGCCTGGTAATGACGACGTTGCTCTAGGGTCAGATCTGCCAGCGATGAAAGGTGATGAGCAAGGTTGTCGGCATTTCGACTGGTCTCGGTGATGCATTCATAACCCTCCCATTCCCACGGACTATGACGAGTCGTCAGCAGGTCTTGCTCCAGCACCCAGCCGCTGACTGTCTCGCCGGACTCGTTCGGCAAATGATCGTCCAGGCGCCACCAGCGACGGGTGTAGCTGATGGTGGTTCCGGGAACTGTTTCGGTAATGCTCAATTTCGATTCGGGCGGCAACGACTCCAGCAGCCCGACCGGCAGAGTCACCGGCGCACCGATCACCGCTCCGGGCTCATTGATGCTCGGCGGGTTATCGGTATTGATGTCCTCACGGTGGGGGACCACCCGGCTGCTGCCTTTGTAGAGTTTCAACAAGGTGCGCTGGTCGGCGGGAAGACAGGCGGCGTACTCACGACTTCGAGCGATAAAGTCGGGCACGTCCTCGCAGCTGAAAACTTCCAGGTGCAGCAGGTTTCTGGCGGTGTCCTCGCTGAGCTCCTGATATTTGCCGACATGGCCGATCAGATCTCCCGCCTTGATCCTGATCGGTTCATCCAGCACGACAACGCGATCTTTCGCCTCGGGTTCGCGGTTGGCCTCCAGTGCATCCAGCCAGACAAAACCCGGTAGATGTCCGTTCTCATCGATCGCCAGAGGTGGTACACACTTGCCGCTGACGATCTTCAGCAGCTTGCGGAATTTGCCCACTGCACCCACGTTGCTGATCTTGAGTGAGGTGCCAATCGGCAGTAGCCCCAGGGGGTTGGCGTTGGCATTGGCCGTTGCTCGAACGTTCAAACCGGTCATTTGCTCGACAGGCGCATCCTTGGCAGCATTACCGATCAGATACCGATCCGTTCCCAATGCGGTCATTTCTGGCTTGAACACCCAGCCAGTGGACGGCGCCAACCCCTCGATTTCAGGGCTGACGCTGACAACCTCCAGCCATTTATCCGCCGCAGGCGCAGCCTTGGTCATGACGGTTGTGCCCCGCGGTAGGACAGCGAGGATTACTCCATGGTCTGGATGATCTTTCGGGGCGGCCCGGATTCTCAACCCGAGTGTCTTGTCCTGCGCACTGTCCTTGACCCGATAAACGCCTCCGCCCCAGAAAGTGGGACGGCGCAACCCCGAGCTGGTCAGGTAGCCCGCCCAATCCAGCAGGTGCATGTACAGGCTGTAAACAGTCAATGTGGGCGCAGGAGGTGCATAGGAGATTCCTGTCAACGGTGGTGGCTGCAACCGATGTCTGACCAGCACAAAACCGCTGGAAAACACCGCCGAGCGCCCCTCGAAACTCGAAGCCGGATAGCGTTCATCAATGCGATAGGCGATCACCTCGCCATCGGCCAAACAAGAGATCTCGCGCTTATCCGAGATCAGGCCCGTGGCTTCATCGAAATGAATGCCTCCGTGCCAAAGCCCTCGCCGTCCCAATGGGTAGTAACCGCCTTCGGCCTTTGCCAAGGCCTTGACGTCACGGTGAGGATCATAAGGGGCCTGATTTCCGTCCTTTAAGGGAAATGACCAGTTTTCAGTCCTGAATATCTCTGTCATCGCGGCACACTCGTCGGCGAATTCCTGCCCGGGTTAAAGGGGGCTCAGTCGGAGAAACCTGTATCGAGCGCCAGTTCTTTCTGGCGTTGTTCCGGCACTCCGTCGACGACGGCTGTTTCAAGGCGCAACGGCGGCAGCGCCTGTTCCACCGCTCCCGGCAGCAACGGCCCCTTGATCCGCGGCCCCGAGCCTATACCCGCGTCCTCGTTCGCCTCGGGTCCGTTCAAGGTGATGCCGTTGGCGTCGAGCTTGATGAAGTGCGCGCCGACCTTGAGGGTGAGTTGCTCTCCCGCGTCGATCACCACCTTGTCCCCGGCCCGCAGGTGGATCTCCTGCCCGGCCTCGATGAAGTAACCCAGCCCGGCCTTTACCTGTTGGCTGCCAGCGACCAGCAGGCTGTCATCGCCTTTTACCTCGACGCGGCGGTCCTGGTGAACGGTGTGGTGTTCCTCGGCCTTGAGCTCGCAGTAGCTGTTGGCTTCCACGCACTCATGTCGTTCATGGCCGACCGTGACCGAGAGATTGCGCTCGATGTGTTGTTGCCAATCGCGCTGGGCATGCAGGTAGATCTGCTCTTCGCCCTTGCGGTCTTCGATACGCAGCTCATTGCTGCCACCACCGCCAGGGCTGCTGCGGCTCTTGAACACGCTGCGGGTCTTGTGCGCCGGCAACGGGTAGGTCGGCGGATGGCGCTGATTGGGCAGGCAGCCAGTGATCAGCGGCTGGTCGGGGTCACCTTCAAGAAAGGTCACCAGTACTTCCATGCCGACGCGGGGCAAGGTCACGGCGCCATGACCGGGCCCGGCCCAGCTGGAGGCTACCCGTAGCCAGCAACTGCTTTGGGCACCGGTTTCGTCCGAGCGGTCCCAGTGGAACTTCACCTTCACCCGGCCATATTCGTCGCAGTGGATTTCTTCGCCGGGCGGGCCGGTGACGATGGCGCTCTGGGTATTGAGCCGACGGGATTTGCGCGCTTGCAGCGGTGGACGGAAGAACACCTCCCAGGGGGTGGCGAGAAAGGTATTACGGTAGCCTTGGCGGAAATCGCTGTCGGCACGGCTTTGGTTCGCTGCCAACTCCTCCAGCACCTGCGGCTGCTTGCCTTCGTGGGTCAGTTGGGTCAGTAGCCAGAGGGTGTTCCAGTCTGGCTGTGGATGTTCGGCCAGGAGCAGGAAGTGCCCACTGGCCAGTTGGGGTTCATTGCTCTTGCCCGACGCCCGTCGGCTGTCGCTTCGATGGCTTTCCAACTGGCGACGATTGAGCTGCCGGCCGTGTTCGTCGCGGTGGTAGCGACCGGGATAACGGTAATCTTCAAGGTCCGGCTGCGGCAGGGAGTGGAGCACGCAGGCGCTGTTTTCCAGCCGGGCACCAGGTTGTTTGAAGTCGTAGTCGCGCAAGGTTGCCCGGGTGCTGCGGGTTTCCAGGTGCAGGTCGAAGGACTGGATGCAGGGCCGTTGCGCGACCATCCCGCTGTCAGGTCGGTATGGCACGCTGTCGAGCAGTTGGCGGAAATAGGTCTGGTCGTCGCCAAAGGCAAGGTGATGGCCCTGCGCACTGTGCTGGAAGTGATAGTGCAGGCCGTCCTCTTCACACAGCCGCTGGATGAAGTCCAGGTCGGACTCGTTGTATTGCACGCAGTATTCGCGAGCGGGGAAGGGATTGGCGAGATTGAAGCTGAAGGCATTGCTGAGGATGCCATGGTCCTTGAGCACTTGGGCGATGATCTGCGGCACGCTCCGGTTCTGGAAAATTCGCTGGTTGAAACGATGGGCCAGATAGGCCAGTTGCGGCACCAGCGTGAGCTGATAGTGGGTCCAGCGCTGGCCGGTATCGCCCTGGCCGATGCCGTAGATCTGGCCGTGAATGCCCGCGCCGTCGTTGTTGAAGGCGAGAAAACCCTGCCGATGCAGCAGCTCGTCGAGGTTGAGGTCCGGCTGCCGGCTGACCAACTCCAGTTCGAAGCGGTAGGGTTGGCTGATAGCTTCCGTACCCTTGAACGCCAGGACTTCCAATCCCTGTTCGAAGTCCGGAAGAGTGAAGGTAAAGCGAGGTGCCGAGGTGAACATCCGTTGTGCCTCCTGCAAGGGGAATGCACGAAGTGTGGACCCGTCGGTGGTAGTGTTGAACGCAGGAAAACAAAATCAGAATGGGGCTACAGCGCCCTATGTTTGAGGGCTGTAGGGCAGTGTAGGGGGAAGGGAATGAGCCTCGCAGGAAGTTGGATCAGCAGCAGATAAAAACAGGCTCGCGCTCAACACATCTATGCCATCTTTATGTATATAGGAATTTATACATGAGAGAGAAAAATGACATTCAATCATTTCAAATTGTTTCGTGGAAAATGTTTCTGAATGATGGCGAGTCCTACAAGAGAGTCGCAGTCTAGAGCTGTTGCTTTCAACGGTGCACTATACATGTTGTGTGAACTGTCTTACGTGTCGGCTTTTTCAGGGTGAGTTAAACTATCCCTGTCCCGTGTTCAAGAATTGACAAAATTGATGGTGTCTATCTAGATTGGAATTGTCCAGCACTCGCTCGGACAAAATAAAAACCAATAGTGGAGATATACACATGAGCGCGAAAAGTGCGAAAGGGTTTTTCAAAAAAAACCAACAGGCGACTAGCCGAGTCAAGGAGTTCGGCACGAGAGCCTGTTGGTAAGGTGGGCTAAAAATATTGCGGCTAAAAATAATTAGCCGCAATATCAATGATAAAATTAAGAGTCGGAAGGTATGATGATGAATATCCTCACCGCAGACTTGCTTCCTTTTAATATGCAGTACCCAATTTATAATTTTTTCTTTCCTGCTTCCGGTGTTGTCGTTGAAGATCATGTAGATGTTGAAAAAATCCTGTCCGTCGCAAATGGAAACGCTAGAAAAAGGGCGTTGTATATGCATATCCCATTTTGTGACACGATTTGTTCATTCTGTCCATTCACTCGTGGCCGCGTTAGCGATGTGAACATCATTGAATTGTATGTTCAGGCACTGATTAATGAGATAGAAATAAAGAGCGAGTCCTTACATCTTTCCAGTGTCCCCATCAATGCAGTTTTCTTTGGCGGTGGTACCCCCTCCATAATGTCAGCTGAGCAAATCACTCGGATCGGTGACGTCCTGCATCGAAATTTTGACTTGACAAAGGTCAAGGAGTTTTCATTTGAAATAGAGGTTAAAAGCCTCACCCCAGAAAAAGCCAAAGCCATGCAAAGAATGGGAGTGACTCACCCAAGATTCGGCCTGCAAACGTTCTCAAAAAAATGGCGTGATCTCTTTACACTCACCGCCACGCTTGACCAAATTAAACGTAGTGTTGATATTTTGTCTGAGCATTTTTCTACTGTGTCATTCGATATTCTATATGGTATGTCTGGGCATACTGAAGAAGAACTGCTTTCGGATTTGACGCAGGCGTGTGATACCGGAGTCAGTAATATTGATGTCTATCCCATCGACAATATTATGACCCAGCCATCACTGCACAAGGCATTAAGTGTGCTGAATCATTCCCCTACGTCAGCGACCAGAAAATTCACGATGAACATGTTGGTAGACGGCTATATGCGCTCAAGGGGCTATATGCCTCACAATGGGCATGGGTATCGTAAGGTCGGCAAGGGGAACATTAATCAGGATGTGGTCTACACCGGCTACCGATTTGAGTATCACGAACATGTGTATGGTTACCAAGACCATGACCTGATTGGATTTGGTGCAGGCGCTATAAGCAGTCTGCAGGGCGCCAAGTTAATCAATACCAACCTGAGAAGTAAGTACATATCTCAGCTTGCAAGGCCGAATAATATAAAGGATACATTTCAGGTGTGCAAACACGGTAGTGAGTTGGATGCACTGCGGCCGCTGGCGTTAAGGCTGCCATATTTTGGATCGGTCGATAAAGACAGGCTTTCCTTTCAGTCAATGATGCCGGAAATCAAAGATAAGGTCGTTTCGCTTGAGCAGGCGGGGCTTGTTACTGAAACTGAAACGCAGTATGTGCTCACCAAGACCGGTTGGTATAATTACGTAAATGTAATGTATTACCTGTTGCCTGCTATTGAACAGCAAGCCATGGATGGTTTTATCGCCGAACAGCTGGATGGCTCAATACGCGATATTTCCGAGGGTGAAATATTTTTCAGGTCGGCTTAGCGTGTCCTATCAAGCTAAACCTTTCCCAATGTGAAATGATTTAGAGAGGGGATGTTTAACATGAGTACACTTCATGCGACATTTCTGGGGACTCACATATTTGGCGAACTGACAGGGCTGGATTTTGACCGGTTGAACGATTTGCCTTTTCTGGAAAAATCGTTGATTGACTCAATATCGGCGGGTGGTGCCACTGTCTGCGGTCATCTCTCCAAGCAGTTTTCCCCCTGTGGCGTTACCACATTGGTTTTGTTGTCGGAGTCTCATGCGTCTATCCATACCTATCCTGAGTGTGGTGGTCTTTTTTTCGATATTTTCACCTGTGGTAACTGCAAGCCCGATTTGATTCTTGAGGCGTTTGTCAGTCGGTTGAGTCCCGGGTCTGTTCGCAGGTCTATCATTTTTCGAGGTGATGAGAAATATTCTGAATAAAGCCGTCGGTCTCAGTCAATATTAAGTTCGGTGATGAAAACCGAGGTGTAGGGATGCATAGCGTAATTTTTAATAAAAAAATATTTCCGCTTTCTTGTTCGAGTTTGATATCGAAGACTGGTGACTTCGCCTATGAGGTTGCATTCGCTCTTATCGCAATTGAGTTGCTTTCTTTTGAGTTTTTCTATCTTGGAATTATCTATTTTTTCAGGTTTATACCGTATCTTTTGTTTGGTCCCGTGGGGGGCTGGTTGGCAGATGCTTTTCCTCAGAAATACAATATGCTGGGCAGTGATTTTTTGCGGTTTGTTATCGCAGCTATTCTGTATTTTATTTATATAAGTGGAGGGCTTAGCATATATATACTGGTCATAAGCTCAATGGCCATGACCATCGCTAGAAGCTTGTTTCAGCCTAGCTTCCGTGCGTATCTACCCTATGTTCTTGAAGAAAGAGATTTGCCGGCGGGAAATAGCCTTCTCCAATTGATCGAGGACGTAGCCTCGATACTCGGGCCATTAATCTGTTCCCTGATAATCGCTTCAAGCGAAAAAAGCAATGTGATTTGTTTTTATGCCGTGAGTTATCTGCTGTCAATAATTTTTTTATTGTGTTTGCAGGTGAGTCGTCCGGGCAAGCACAGCAGTCATTTTTCATGTTCAGTCGTTTTTTTGGAGGCGCGAAATACGCTTGTTGATATATGCACGCGAAATCAAAACCTTTTCATGGTCGTGGCGGGTACATCAGTATGTGTCTTGTTTGTCGCGTCGTTGCTAAGATTTGTATTGCCAGCATCTATTATAAGCATCTATGGCGATGAGGCATTGGTGGGCTATATTTTTTCGCTGATGTCATTTGGTACCGTACTGGGGAGCTTGTGTTATACGTGGCTCGTGCGGTGCACGACGCCGATACAATTGATGAAAGCCTGGATGGTATATGGGTTTCTATTTTTGATGGTCTCAATTGTTATAAAATTTCATCTTGCCAGTGTGTTTGTGGTTGTGTTTTTTCTTGGTTTTTCTGGTGCGATAGTCGATATATCGATCATTACCAATATTCAGACACTTTCAGTCAAGGGGGAGTTAGGTAAAAACTATGGGATCTATTCGACCATTGCCAATACCTGCGAAGCCGTCTCGGGGCTTTTTTCAGGTGTGTTTTCATTGCTGGTCGGAGGGGCATCATTTTCCATAATTTCCTTGTTGATCACTTTGGCCGCCAGAGCAGTGATTTTTAAAATAAAAAGGATAGAGCATGAAAAAGAAAAATGAGTTTGAAACCATCGAAAGCCCCAGAATATCAGAGGTTCTGTTACCGCCTTTTTTTAGCGCGCTGACTCGATATGTTTCAAGGGGGAATATTACATTTGCTTGCCCAGGTCATCAAGGAATCGATTTTTTTTCTAAACATCCGGCAGGGCAAGAATTTATTGAGTTTTTCGGAGAAAACCTATTTCGATCCGATGTGCCACATGCCGATCCTGTGCTTGGGGAGTTGCTGAGCCATGGAGGGCCTCCCGGAGACGCTGAAGTACATGCGGCGAGTGTCTTTAATGCAGACAGAACTTATTTTGTTCTTAATGGAACATCAGCCTCGAATAAAGTCGTCGCGAACGCTCTGCTCACCCCGGGAGACTGTGTTTTATTCGATCGCAATAATCACAAGTCTTGCTATCACGGGGCATTGATTCAAGCAGGGGCGACACCGGTCTACCTAGAGGCCGCTCGAAATGCGTTCGGGCTTATAGGCGGCATACCCGAACATTGTTTTGATGAGCGTTATCTGCGAAATAGACTTAAAGCGGTTGCTCCTGAACGAGCGGAGTGGCGTCGCCCGTTTCGATTGGCTATTCTTCAGTCTGGTACATGGGATGGTACTGTTTATGATGCACGAGAGGTGGTTAATAAAATAGGCCATTTGTGTGACTATATACTGTTTGATTCAGCATGGCTGGGGTATGAGCAGTTCATATCCGTCATACGTGACTGTTCCCCTCTTTTGTTGAGCCTGGACGAGGAAAGTCCCGGCATTATCGTGACGCAATCAGTTCATAAGCAATTGGCCGGTTTTTCCCAGGCCTCTCAAATCCACAAAAAAGATGATCATATTCAGGCACAGGTTCGATACTGTCACCATGATCGTTTTAACAACGCTTTTATGTTGCATGCGTCAACGAGTCCTTTTTATCCGCTGTTCGCATCTCTTGATGTCAATGCGAAGATCCATTCGCAAGGAAGTGGTCAACGGTTATGGATGGAGTGTGTTCGCCTCGGGATTGAGGCGCGTAAAGCCATTTTTTCTGCTTGCGAAATGATAACCCCATTTGTACCACCTTGTATTGAAGGTATACCTTGGCAAGATTACGGCACCGATACGATTTTGAACGATGCGCGTTTTTTTGAATTTTCTCCCAGTGAGCAATGGCATCACTTTGTCGGGTATGGAAGGGGGCAATACTCCATTGATCCCTGTAAACTGCTGCTGACGACTCCAGGCATCAACTTGAGCAGCGGGGAATATGAAGACTTTGGCGTACCTGCCACGATACTTGCGCACTACCTGCGAGATAAAGGTGTTGTTCCAGAGAAAAGTGATCTCAATTCTATCGTTTTTTTGCTTACGCCCGCAGTGGGGGATGCCAAAATTTGCACGCTGGTCTCCAGGTTGCGCGAGTTTGAATTTCACATAAAGTCCAACTCACTGCTCATTGATGTTGTTCCTTCGGTTTGTCAAGAGGAACTGACACGCTATCAAGACTACAGAGTCGCTGATCTTTGTCAGGAAATGCACCTTCTGTATGCTCGTTTTAATTTCAAGAAATTGCTGCGTGATATGTTTAGTGAGGCCCATTTTCCACGTGTTGTCCTGTCGCCCTATGAAGCGAATCTCCAACTGGTTCGTGGTCATGTTGAGCTTATTCCTTTAGCCACTGCGAAGGGCAGGGTTGCCGCAGAGGGGGTGGTTCCTTATCCTCCAGGAATTATGTGTATTGCGCCCGGCGAGCAATGGGGTGACGCTGTGCTGGACTATGTAATAGCGATTGAGACGTTTATGAATGCCTTTCCGTATTTTTCACCTGATATACAAGGTGTGCATAGACAGGTTGAAAGCGACGGTAAGCAGTGCTTGTATGGGTATGTTGTCAAGTCCTGATGTACAGCTGCCATGAAAGGACAGCTCGTGAAACTTTCATTCAACATGTAGACGGATTTTACTCTGGCGCGTTGTGAATGATTTTCTGAATTAATAATCCTCCCCACGCTCGGTAATATCCTTCTCCACAGGGGGCGCATTGGGATCCTGGCCAGCCGGAAATTTCCCCTTGAGATTCCAGGCAAAGGCGATGATCTCGGCGATGGTCCGGTACAACTCCTCCGGAATACTGTCGCCCAACTCCATCCGGGCCAGCAGTTTCACCAGCTCGGCATTCTCGTAGATCGGTACTTCATAGTCGCGGGCCAGCTTCAGGATGGCTTCGGCCAGCTCCTCGTCGCCCTTGGCGGTGAGAGTCGGGGCTTGTTGGCCGTCGTACTTGAGGGCAATGGCCTGGCGTGGGGTGTTGGGATTCTTCATGCGGTTTCGTCAACCCAGCGTTGGTCCAGTCGGGTTTGCTTGCCCTGGGGGGGCGTGCCCTGATGGCAATCGAGGTCGCTGACATTCAGGCCCGAGGCCCGCAGGCGTTCACGCAACTCGCCCAGTTGGCTGGCGATCAGGCTGGCGGTGTAGGGACGTTCGGCCCATAACTGGCTGGACAGGCTGCCCCGCACCAACTGTGCCTGGACTTGCAGCGGCCCCAGCGGTTCCAGGTCAAAGGCCAGCTCCACTCGCCACAGTTGTTCCTTCTGCTCGCGCTTTTCGCGTTTTTCCTGCTCGGGTGGCGGCTCCTTTTCCTCATGCTGGATCTTGATCTGCAAAGGCACGATGTCCTGCAGGTTGCGCATGGGGATTTCCAGCTGCCAGGTGGTCTGCAGATTGCCCTCGGGGGTGCGCCCGGTCTGTTCCAGGCTGGAAAGCTGATGGCTTTGCAGGCGCGAAACGGCGGCCGCGGCCAGGCGCAGGAGGCCTTCCAGGTCGCCATCGTCGGTGAGGCTTTGCAGCAGGCGCGAGGGCAGCGGAAAGCTGATCGGCTGGGTCGGCTCGCCGACCTGGCCGAGGGTACCCAGGGCGCTGCGGACAAAGCCCGGGAGCGTGCGGGCGAGCAGCGCGCCGGCGGCTCCGGGGTCGAAGTTCGGGCTGCCGGGCAACTGCGGCATGATCTGGGCGATCAGGCGCAGCAGGTTGCTCTTGAGGTCGGGGGTCAGCGCCGGATTCTGCCCTTGCAACAGATTGGCTTCGAGAAACAGCCCGCTATTTTGCAGGGCCTGGGCGAGCCCTTTGGGGTTGCTCAACTGATTGACGTCAGGCAGGTCCGCCAGCAGGGTGTTGATGGCCGTGCGCAGGTCTTCGGGCAGCTCGGCGTTTTGGGACAGGTTCTGCAGCGTACTGACCAGGCTGTCGAGCGAGCCTTGGCGACCTTGCTGGGTGACCAACTGCTGGGCCACCGCCAATTGGTCCTGGCGGGCGGCCAACGGCACCAGGCTCAGGCTTTGCGCGTCCCGCACCAGGGCGCTCAGCAGGCTGCCGATACGCAGCGGCTGCGGGCTGTCGAGGGTCAGGGTGGTGCCGCTCAGGACCGTGTTGAGCAGGGTCACCAGCGAGCGATAGACCGCCGGTTGTCCGGGTGTCTGTGGCAGTAGCTGGGCGGTCATGACCTTGCCTTGCAGCAAGGTGCCAACCGGCAGTTGCGTGGTATCCAGGCGGGTCAGGGCGGCGATGCTGGCACTCAGGGCCTGTTGCACGGTGATCGCCAGGTTGCCGGGCGTCGGTTGGGTCACGGCGACACTGGTGCCTTGCGGCAGCGGCAGGTTGCTGTTGACCTGCACGGTGGTCTGGCGACCGCTGTCGGTGGTGACCTTGAGCAGCATCTGGAAGGTCTGGTCGGTTTGCTTGAGCGAGAGGACTTCGGCCTCGGCACTCTGCCCGGGGGCGATCAGGCCTTCCAGCGGCGGCGTCAGCTGCAGCAGTTCGCTGGCCAGTTGCATCGGACGGCTGTTGGCCGGGATCAACTGGGGCAGGGGGAGGATGTTGATTTCGCCTGTCATCGGGTCGCAGCCTGTCGAAATAGCCCTCTTTGGAGTAGGGCATCGCATGTATAATGCCGCCCATCTCCGAAAGTGTGTCCAAAATAGCGCAAAAATTGACACAGCTCTGTAGGTCGAGCTGCAAAAGCATTTATTCTGCTTCACTTTAACGGCTGCGCCCGTGCCGACTTGAACTGTAAAAAGGCCTCGATTATTTGACCAGCCCTCTTCTAGAAGCCTTGGCGCTCGCCTGTGAACGGGACGGGCGGATGCTCTTCGAGCACCTCGAGTTGCAGCTGCGCCCCGGCGACCTCTTGCAGATCAGCGGCCCCAACGGCAGTGGCAAGACCAGCCTGTTGCGCCTGCTGGCCGGTCTGATGCAGCCGACCGCCGGGGAAGTACAGCTTGACGGGCAGCCGCTGAATGCCCGGCGTAGCGAGCTGGCCCGCACCTTGTTGTGGATCGGCCATGCCGCCGGGATCAAGGACCTGCTGACCGCCGAAGAGAACCTCAGTTGGCTCTGTGCCCTGCATCAGCCGGCCGGGCGCGAGGCGATCTGGCAGGCCCTGGCGGCGGTCGGGCTGCGGGGTTTCGAGGATGTCTCCTGCCATACCCTGTCCGCCGGCCAGCAGCGCCGCGTCGCCCTGGCCCGGTTGTACCTGGACAGCCCGCCGCTGTGGATTCTCGATGAACCCTTCACCGCCCTGGACAAGCAGGGGGTCGCCCAACTCGAAGAACACCTGGCCGGCCATTGCGAACGCGGTGGCATGGTCGTGCTGACCACCCACCACACGCTGACCCGGGTGCCGGCCGGTTACCGTGATCTTGACCTGGGACGGTGGGCCGCATGAGTGTCTTCGGTCTGTTGTTCGCCCGTGAAGCGCGGCTGTTGTTTCGCCGTCCGGCGGAACTGGCCAATCCCCTGGTGTTCTTCGCCATTGTGATTGCGCTGTTCCCGTTGGCGGTCGGTCCCGAGACAAATATGTTGCAAACCTTGTCTCCAGGGCTGGTCTGGGTGGCGGCCCTGTTGTCCGTCCTGCTCTCGCTGGACGGGCTGTTTCGCAGCGATTTCGAGGACGGATCCCTGGAACAGTGGGTCCTTTCGTCGCACCCCCTGGCCCTTCTGGTTTTGGCCAAGGTACTGGCACACTGGATTTTTTCCGGTCTGGCCCTGGTTCTGCTCGCGCCTTTGCTGGCGCTGATGCTCGGATTGCCCACTGCTTGCTTGCCGGTGCTGTTGTTATCGCTACTCTTGGGTACGCCGGTACTGAGTCTGCTCGGTGCGGTGGGGGCGGCCCTGACGGTGGGATTGAAACGTGGTGGCCTGTTACTGGCCCTGCTGATCCTGCCTTTGTATATCCCGGTACTGATTCTTGGCAGCGGGGCCTTGCAGGCCGCGTTGCAGGGCATGCCGGCCACCGGTTACCTGCTTTGGCTGGGCAGCCTGGCCGCCCTGGCGGTGACCCTGACACCTTTTGCAATAGCGGCTGGCCTGAAGATCAGCGTCGGCGAATAATGAGGTCTGGTCGGTTGATGACCAGCGAAGACCCTGGATGTACCGTGATGAACTGGACTTGGTTTCATAAGCTGGGCTCGCCCAAATGGTTCTATGGCATCAGCGGGCGCCTGCTGCCCTGGCTGAGCGTGGCCGCCGTGCTGCTGATCGGCACCGGCGTGGTCTGGGGCCTGGCCTTCGCGCCGCCGGACTACCAGCAGGGCAACAGCTTTCGCATCATCTACATCCACGTGCCGGCCGCCATGCTGGCCCAGTCCTGCTATGTGATGCTGGCGGTCTGCGGTGTGGTGGGGCTGGTGTGGAAGATGAAACTGGCCGACGTCGCGTTGCAATGCGCCGCGCCTATCGGTGCCTGGATGACCGCCGTGGCCCTGATTACCGGGGCCATCTGGGGCAAGCCGACCTGGGGCGCGTGGTGGGTCTGGGATGCGCGGCTGACGTCGATGCTGATTCTGTTGTTCCTCTATTTCGGCCTGATCGCCCTGGGCAACGCCATCACCAATCGCGACAGCGCCGCCAAGGCCTGCGCGGTGCTGGCGATTGTCGGAGTGATCAATATCCCGATCATCAAATACTCGGTGGAGTGGTGGAGCACCCTGCACCAGGGCTCGACCTTCAGCCTGACCGAAAAACCCGCCATGCCTGCTGAAATGTGGCTGCCGCTGTTGCTGACGGTGCTGGGGTTCTACTGTTTCTTCGGCGCCGTGGTGCTGCTGCGCATGCGCCTTGAAGTACTCAAGCGCGAGGCCCGGGCCAGTTGGGTCAAGGCTGAAGTCCTGAACGAGCTGGGGGTGGCTCGATGAGTTTTGCCACCTTCGGCGATTTTCTCGCCATGGGCCATCACGGCCTGTATGTCTGGTCGGCCTACGGTATCTGCCTGGCTGTACTGGCCTTGAACGTCGCGGCGCCGATCCTGGCTCGGCGGCGTTACCTGCAACAAGAGGCGCGTCGTCTGCGCCGGGAGAATGCCAAGTGAACCCGCTGCGCAAAAAGCGCCTGATCATTATCCTCGCCATCCTGGTCGGCGTCGGCGCCGCCGTGGGCCTGGCCTTGAGTGCACTGCAGGAAAATATCAACCTGTTCTACACTCCGACCCAGATCGCCAATGGCGACGCCCCCCATGGCACGCGGATTCGCGCCGGCGGCATGGTGGAGAAGGGCTCGCTGCAACGTTCCGGCGATTCGCTGGACGTGAAGTTCGTGGTCACCGATTTCAACAAGTCCGTCACCATTACCTATCGCGGCATCCTTCCGGACCTGTTCCGCGAAGGGCAGGGCATTGTTGCCCTCGGCAAGCTGAACGCCGATGGCGTGGTGGTGGCCGATGAAGTGCTGGCCAAGCACGATGAGAAATACATGCCACCGGAAGTTACCAAGGCGTTGAAAGACAGCGGTCAATCCGCCCCGACGCAAGCCAAGGAGGGTTGATCGATGATTCCTGAGTTGGGCCATCTGGCCATGATTCTCGCGCTGTGTTTTGCCCTGGTGCAAGCCATCGTCCCGCTGTTCGGCGCCTGGCGCGGTGATCGCCTGTGGATGAGCCTGGCGCGGCCGGCGGCCTGGGGGCAGTTTTCCTTTCTGGTATTCGCCTTCGGGGTGCTGACCTACGCCTTCATGACCGATGATTTTTCCGTCAGTTATGTCGCCAACAACTCCAACAGCGCCTTGCCCTGGTACTTCAAGTTCAGCGCGGTATGGGGCGCCCATGAAGGTTCACTGCTGCTCTGGGCCCTGATCCTCGGTGGCTGGACCTTTGCCGTGTCGGTCTTCTCCCGGCAGTTACCCCAGGTGATGCTGGCCCGGGTATTGGCGGTGATGGGCATGATCAGCACCGGCTTCCTGCTGTTCCTGATCCTGACGTCCAACCCGTTCTCACGGATCCTGCCGCAGATTCCGGCGGACGGTCGCGACCTCAACCCGTTGCTGCAGGACGTCGGCCTGATCGTCCACCCGCCGATGCTCTATATGGGCTACGTCGGTTTCTCGGTGGCCTTCGCCTTTGCCATCGCCGCCTTGCTTGGCGGGCGTCTTGATGCCGCCTGGGCGCGCTGGTCGCGGCCCTGGACCATCGTCGCCTGGGCGTTCCTGGGTGTAGGTATCACCCTTGGCTCCTGGTGGGCCTACTACGAACTCGGCTGGGGTGGCTGGTGGTTCTGGGACCCGGTGGAAAACGCCTCGTTCATGCCCTGGTTGGTGGGTACGGCGCTGATCCACTCCCTGGCGGTCACGGAAAAACGCGGGGTGTTCAAGAGCTGGACCGTGCTCCTGGCGATTGCGGCGTTTTCCCTGAGCCTGCTGGGAACCTTCCTGGTGCGTTCCGGCGTGCTGACCTCGGTGCACGCCTTCGCCTCCGACCCGGCGCGCGGTGTGTTTATCCTGATCTTCCTGCTGTTCGTGGTCGGCGGTTCGCTGACCCTGTTCGCCCTGCGCGCGCCGGTGGTGAAAAGCCATGTGGGCTTCAACCTGTGGTCGCGGGAAACCCTGCTGCTGGGCAACAACCTGGTGCTGGTGGTGGCGGCCTCGATGATCCTGCTGGGCACCTTGTATCCGTTGGTGCTCGATGCCCTCAGTGGGGCCAAGCTGTCGGTCGGCCCGCCGTACTTCAATGCCTTGTTCATTCCGTTGATGGCCTTGCTGATGGTGGTGATGGCGATCGGCGTGCTGGTGCGCTGGAAAGACACCCCGGTGAAATGGCTGGTGGGCATGCTGACCCCGGTGCTGTTGGGCAGCGTTGCCCTGGCGGTGGTGGCCGGGCTGGTCTATGGCGATTTCAACTGGGCGGTGCTGGCGACCTTCCTGCTGGCGGCCTGGGTGCTGCTGGCCGGGGTACGCGACATCCTCGACAAGACACGCAACAAAGGCCTGATCAAGGGGCTTCCGAGCCTGACCCGCAGCTATTGGGGCATGCAGTTGGCGCACCTGGGCATCGCGGTCTGCGCCCTGGGTGTGGTGCTGTCGAGCCAGGAAAGCGCCGAGCGCGACCTGCGCATGGCGCCGGGCGAGTCCATGGAACTGGGCGGCTATCACTTCATCTTCGAAGGCGCCAAGCATGTCGAAGGGCCGAACTTCACCTCGGACAGAGGCACGATCCGGGTGATTGAAAACGGCAAGGAAGTGGCACTGCTGCACCCGGAGAAACGCTTGTACACCGTGCAGCAATCGATGATGACCGAAGCCGGGATCGACGCCGGTTTCACCCGCGACCTCTATGTCGCCCTCGGCGAACCACTGGAAAACGGCGCCTGGGCGGTACGGGTACACGTCAAGCCGTTCGTGCGCTGGATCTGGTTCGGCGGTCTGCTGACCGGTTTGGGCGGTGCACTGGCGGCCCTGGACCGGCGTTATCGGGTCAAGGTGAAAAGCCGTGTGCGTGAAGCGCTGGGCATGAGTGGAGCGACTGCATGAAGCGTTGGTTGATGGTATTGCCGCTGGCGGCGTTCCTGGTGATGGCGGTGTTCCTCTATCGCGGCTTGTACCTCGATCCGTCCGAGCTGCCGTCGGCGATGATCGGCAAGCCGTTCCCGGCGTTCGCGTTGCCCGACGTGCAGGGTGACAAGAAGCTGACCGTGGCCGACCTGCAAGGCAAGCCGGCGCTGGTGAATGTCTGGGGGACCTGGTGCATTTCCTGCCGGGTCGAGCACCCGGTGCTGAACAAGCTGGCCCAGCAAGGCGTGCTGATCTATGGCGTGAACTACAAGGATGACAATGCCGAGGCATTGAAATGGCTGAAGGATTTCCATAACCCTTACCAGCTGAATATCCGCGACGAGCAGGGCACCCTGGGCCTGGACCTGGGGGTGTACGGCGCGCCGGAGACCTTCTTCATCGACGCCAAGGGCGTGATTCGCTACAAGCACGTCGGGGTGATCGACGAGACGGTCTGGCGTGAACAGCTGGCGACGGTGTATCAGTCGCTGGTGGACGAGGCCCGACCATGAAGCGCTGGTTAGCCGCGGTCGTCCTGGGCCTGAGTCTGGTTGGCGTGGCCCATGCCGCCATCGACACCTATGAGTTCGCCAACGACGCCGAGCGTGAACGCTTTCGCGACCTGACCAAGGAACTGCGCTGCCCCAAGTGCCAGAACCAGGACATCGCCGATTCCAACGCGCCGATTGCCGCCGACCTGCGCCGAGAGATTTTCCGCATGCTCGGCGAGGGCAAGGACAATCAGCAGATCATCGACTTCATGGTCGACCGTTATGGCGACTTCGTACGCTACAAGCCGGCCCTGAGCGGCAAGACCGCCTTGCTCTGGTTCGGCCCGGCCGGCCTGCTGCTGGGGGGCTTTGTCGTGATCGCGGTGATCGTCCGCCGTCGTCGTGCCGAGGGCGCTGCCGCCCCGGACGCGCTTTCCGCCGAGGAGCGCCAGCGCCTCGACCACCTGCTGGATAAGAAAACCGAATGATTGATTTCTGGCTCGCTACAGGTCTGTTGTTACTGATTGCCCTGAGTTTTCTGTTGATTCCGATTTTGCGTGAACGCCGCGTGCAGCGCGAAGAAGACCGCACCGCGTTGAACGTCGCCCTCTACCAGGAGCGTGTCGCCGAGTTGCAGGCGCAGCAGGTTGAAGGCGTGCTCAGCGCCGAACAGATGGACAGCGGTCGGGCGGAAGCCGCCCGCGAGTTGCTGGCCGATACCGAAGGTGTGGCACCGGCCCGTGTCTCACGGCTGGGCAAGCCATTGCCGTTGCTGGCGGCGCTGCTGGTACCGGTGCTGGGCTTGGCGCTGTACCTGCATTTCGGCGCCAGCGACAAGGTCGAACTGACCCGCGAATTCGCCCAGGCACCGCAGTCCGTGGAAGAGATGACCCGGCGTCTGGAACGGGCGGTGGCGGCCCAGCCGGATTCGGCCGAGGGCCTGTATTTCCTCGGGCGCGCCTATATGGCCCAGGACCGTGCGGGGGATGCGGCGAAGGTGTTCGAACGTACGGTCAAGGTCGCCGGACGCCAGCCGGAGTTGCTCGGGCAGTGGGCCCAGGCGCAATACTTCGCCGATGGCAAGCAGTGGTCGCCGCAGGTCCAGGCGCTGACCGACGAAGCCCTCAAGATCGATCCGAAGGAAGTCACCAGCCTGGGTCTGCTGGGGATCGCGGCGTTTGAAGGGCAGCGTTACCAAGAGGCCATCGACTACTGGAAACGCCTGCTGGCGCAATTGCCGCCGGATGACAATTCCCGTGCCGCGTTGCAGGGCGGTATCGACCGTGCCAGTGAGAAGTTGGTGGCGAGCGGTGGCAAGGTCGCGGTCGTCGAGCGGCCTGTGGTCAAGGGCGCGCTGTTGACAGTGCGGGTCGATCTGGCGGCGGAGCTGAAAGCCAAGGTCCGGCCGGGCGACAGCGTCTTTATCTTCGCTCGTGCCACCCAGGGCCCGCCTGCGCCGCTGGCGGCCAAGCGCCTGACGGTCGCCGACCTGCCGGCCACCGTCGAGTTGGGTGATGCGGACGCGATGATGCCGCAATTGAAACTGTCGAACTTTCCTGAAGTCCAACTGGTTGCACGGGTATCCCGCGCCGGCCAACCGACGGCGGGCGAGTGGATCGGGCGCAGCCAGCCGTTGGCCAGCAGCACCGCCGCGCAACAGAACCTGACCATCGACAGCCCGGATAAATAGAGAATTCGCCATGACCGCCATCGCTCGCCTCACCCTGTTAACGCTGGTCCTGGGGTTGAGCGCTTGTGCGGTCTATCGCCCGCCGCCGGAGGGTCCGACAATCCCGCCTTCCGGCCCGACGACCCAACCTTATCCATCGGGCACGCCGGGTAAACCGATCCCACCGGGCAAACCACGTCCGAGCTTCTCGCCGACGTTTGCCCCGCCGCCGGGCGGTAACAGCCATTGGGACGGGCAGATGGGCGTCTATGTCCTCGACAACCAGACCAACACCTTCTATCGCCAGCGCACCTACTATCGCTGGAACAACGGCTGGAGCCGCTCCATCAGCCCCAACGGGCCATGGGAAGACACCGATATCCATGGCGTGCCGCCGGGGCTGGGCAAGCAGTTCGGTCAGTGAGTGAGAACGGCGATCTTTAGATATCGCCGTTTTTTTTGAGGTTATTTCAGGTTTCGTCAATTGGCGTATCGATCAGCCGATGCCTGAAGTGCTGTGATCAAAGCATGGGACGGTAGGCCAGCAGTGCCTTTACCGTTTGAACCAGGCCTTGTCGGAAAAGAATATCGAGATAGTCGTCAACACAAAGGGGCGGCGTCTTGAGCTGATGGCGTTGACGCTGGGCGGCGCAAATCACGGCAGCCAGGACATGGCGGTCATCGGCGTCAGGTAACGAGAGCCCTTGGATCAAAGCCTCGTACCCCGTGACTTCACCATCGGGGATTGCACGATCCATCAGCATGGAGGTGCGGTCCAGTTGTTCAAGCGTAAGGTCCGGGCGATTTACCGCAAAGGCGATATTTTCATCCCCCGAATCCCGTTATCAGCGCTATAACAGTCCTGTTGAATTGAGAACTGTTTATCTCCCCACCCAAGGAACCTGACGTCCTATGAATTCGATTTTCGGCAAATTGGCCCGCCGCAGTGCGTTGGCCTCGGCGATGAGTCTGGCGGTATTGATGTCTGTTGGTCTTGCCCAGGCTGCTGATGCCCCGGCCCAGCGGGTGGCGGTGCGCGGTGAAATCACGGCGCTCGACGGCGATGCGCTCAAGGTGCATACCATCGCTAATGAGGATGTCACGGTCGGCCTGACCAAGGACACCCAGGTTCGCGGTGTGACCCTCGCGACTCTCTCGGATATCAAGCCCGGCAGCTACATCGGCACGGCGGCGATGCCTGGCCCGGATGGTACGCTGACGGCGATGGAAGTTCATGTATTCCCACCGGAGATGGCCGGTACCGGAGACGGTCACCGTCCTTTCGATCTGGCCCAGGGCAGCACCATGACCAATGGCCGGGTGGGTGAGCTGAAGGTCGCCAATGGGCGGACCCTGACCCTGAGCTACAAAGGCGGCGAGAAGAAGATCGTGGTGCCGGAGGGCGTGCCTGTGGTCAACCTGGTGCCAGGCGATCGCAGTCTGCTCAAGCCGGGGGTGAAGGTGGTGCTGTTTGCCCAGCAGGGGGCGGATGGCAAGCTGACGGCGGCGGGGATTTCAGCGGGTAAGGATGGAGTCAAACCGCCGATGTAAGGAAGGCGTTATCTTGAAAACACCCTCGATCTGTGGGAGCGGCTTGCTGGCGATGGCGGCCAATCAGGCGATGCAAGGCTCACTGGTCTCATCGCCAGCAAGCCGGCTCCTACAGGTTTCGCGGTGTTTTCAATGCCGGGTGGTATCAGTTACTTACCGTTATAGATCTGATCGAACACACCACCATCATTGAAGTGGGTCTTCTGCACCGTGCGCCAGTCGCCGAAGGTCTTCTCCACCGAGAGGAAGTCGACTTTCGGGAAGCGGTCGGTGAACTTGGCCAGCACCTGCGGATCACGCGGGCGCAGGTAGTTGTTGGCGGCGATTTCCTGGCCTTCCGGCGACCACAGGTACTTCAGGTATTCTTCAGCCGCCGCGCGGCTGCCCTTCTTGTCGACCACCTTGTCCACCACGCTCACCGGCGGCTCTGCCTCGGCTGACACGCTTGGGTAGACCACTTCGAACTGATCGCGACCGAACTCGCGGGCAATCATTTCCGCTTCGTTCTCGAAGGTCACCAGCACATCGCCGATCTGGTTGGTCATAAAGGTGGTGGTCGCTGCGCGGCCGCCGGTATCGAGCACCGGAGCCTGCTTGAACAGCTTGCCGACAAACTCCTTGGCCTTGTTCTCGTCACCGCCGTTCTTCAGCACATAACCCCAGGCCGACAGGTAGGTGTAGCGGCCGTTACCCGAGGTCTTGGGGTTGGGCACGATCACCTGGACACCGTCCTTGAGCAGGTCCGGCCAGTCTTTCAGGGCCTTGGGGTTGCCCTTGCGCACGATAAACACAGTGGCGGAGGTGAACGGCGCACTGTTGTTCGGCAGGCGGGTGACCCAGTTGTCCGGCACCAGCTTGCCGTTGTCCACCAGGGCGTTGATGTCGGTGGCCATGTTCATGGTGATCACGTCCGCCGGCAGGCCGTCGATAACCGAACGCGCCTGTTTGCTGGAGCCGCCGAAGGACATCTGCAGGGTGATGTTTTCATTGTGCTCGGCCTGCCAGTGCTTCTGGAACGCCGCGTTGTAGTCCTTGTAGAAGTCACGCATCACGTCGTAGGAAACGTTCAGCAAGGTCGGTGCGGCCTGGGCCAGGCTGCCAAAGGCCAGGCCAGCGGCCAGAAGTGAAGCGCCAAAGAGTTTTTTCACTGCGCAGTCCTTGTTTCAGCTGAGAGAGGGGCAATTTGCCAGCAACTATAACGGCGCTGACATAGTCACTTAAAGATTAAAAAGTGCTTTGTTTATTCTATTTTCTTGTATAGCGGATTCCCACAGCGAGAGCAGAAAGAGGCTTCCGGCTCGTGGCTGTTTTTCCCGCAAACCGGGCAGTCGTGCTTGTGGGAATCGCCGCGCATGGCGCTGGCCAGTTCGGCGGTGAAGATCCCGGTAGGCACGGCGATGATCGAGTAACCGGTGATCATCACCAGGGAGGAAATCACCTGGCCCAACACGGTCTTGGGCACGATATCGCCATAACCCACGGTGGTGAGGGTAACGATAGCCCAGTAGATGCCCTTGGGAATGCTGGTAAAGCCATGCTCCGGGCCTTCGACCACGTACATCAGGGTGCCGAACACGATCACCAGGGTGCAGACGCTGAGCAGGAACACCAGGATCTTCTGCTTGCTGCCGCGCAGGGCGTCGAGCAGGTAGTGCGCCTGTTTCAGGTACGGGCCGAGCTTGAGGACCCGGAAGATCCGCAGCATGCGGATGATACGGATGATCAGCAGGTACTGGGCGTCGCTGTAGTAGAGGGCGAGGATCCCCGGCACGATGGCCAGCAGGTCCACCAGCCCGTAGAAGCTGAAGGCGTAGCGCAGCGGCCGTGGCGAGCAGTACAGGCGCAGCAGGTACTCGACCGCGAAGATGAAGGTGAAGCCCCACTCGATATAGGCCAGGGGGGTGGCGAAGGTCTGGTGAAAGCTCTCGATACTGTCGAGGATCACGATCACCAGGCTGGCGAGGATAATCAGCAGCAGGGTTTTGTCGAAGCGCCTGCCGGCGACGGTGTCGGATTGGAAAACCATGACGTAGAGCCGCTGGCGCCAGTCGTTGTTGCTGTTCATGAGGTGTTGCCCAAGCTTATGGATGTGGGAAGCGTGGGGGATTGCCGATCAATGCGCAAGCCGGCGGTCTTGGCCGTTGTCGTCGCTGGCCTGGCGTAGCACGCGGGCTCCGGCCCGGATCAGCCAGCAGGCGAGGATAAAGGGGGCGGTCAGCGGGGCCAGGCCGAGGGCGGCAAAGCCGGGTGTCAGTACGCTCGCCAGGAGCATGCCTATCAGCGCGGGCCAGGGGGCGCGCCGTTGCTGGCTCAGGGCAAGCGCGACCAGCGCCGGGTTGTAGCCGGCGAGGCCGAACTGGGCGGGTGACGCAGGATCATGCAGGAGGGCGAAGGCCAGCCCGACGGTGCTGCCGAGGACCGCCCAGACGGCTGCGCGGCGATTGGCGATCAGCAGTCCAATGAAGATCGACAAGGCCGCCAGGGGCTGGTCGAGGAATACGATCTGGCCCAGGCCCATGAAGGCGGCGTTGGCGTAGGCGAAGGTGTCTGCGAGGGGGAGTGGCGAGCTGCTTGTCGGGTCATGGGTTGTGAACGCCAGCAGCAACCAGCTCAGGCCGACAAAGGGCGCGGTGTAGGCGGGCAGGCTTTGAACGTCGCCGGTGTGTTTGAGCCATTGCCGGACCAGGATTGCACTCAGGCCGGAGGCGGCGATGATCAGTGGCGGGATCAGTATCGACCGGGGAAACTGCAGGCTGATCAGTAGGCCCAGCAGTACGCCGTTATAGCTGTAGAGACCGGCCTGGCGCTCGGCCTTGGGGTAGCTGCGACGCTGGGCGGTGAGCAGGCCGGCAAGGCCGCCGAGTAACGCGCCGCCAACCAGGCTCGGTGCCGCCAGAAGTATTGCCAGCAGGCAGCACAGGCCGCAGAGCGGATGGCGCTGGAGGAAGATCTGGCTGAAGCCGTTGAGCAGGGCGGTTGCCCAGTCGGGGCAGTGGGGTGTGCTGGGGATCTTCGGCATGGTGGGGTGTCAGGGGGATTCTTTGGGGGCGCAAGACCGCTTTCGCGAGCAAGCTCTGCTCCTACAGGATCTGTGCTCGACGCTACATTGTGGGAGCCAGCTTGCTGGCGATGGCGGCTGATCGGGCGATGCAAGGCTCATGGGCCTCATCGCCGGCAAGCCGGCTCCTACAGTTGACCGCGTTGAGCCGGGAGGGGCCTAGCGCTCGCGAATCGAGAAGTTCGCCATATGCTCCAGGCCCTTGATCAGTGCCGAATGGTCCCACTGGCTGCCGCCGATGGCCGCGCAAGTGTTGAATACCTGCTGGGCATTGGCGGTATTGGGCAGGTTGATATTCAGCTCGCGGGCACCGGCCAGCGCCAGGTTCAGGTCCTTCTGGTGCAGGCTGATGCGGAAGCCCGGGTCGAAGGTGCCCTTGATCATGCGTTCGCCATGCACTTCGAGGATTTTCGACGAGGCAAAGCCGCCCATCAGTGCTTCACGTACCTTGGCCGGGTCGGCGCCGTTTTTCGCGGCGAACAACAGTGCCTCGGCCACCGCCTGGATATTCAGGGCGACAATGATCTGGTTCGCCACCTTGGCGGTCTGACCGTCGCCGTTGCCGCCCACCAGGGTGATGTTCTTGCCGATGTTCTGGAACAGCGGCAGGGCGCGAGCGAAGGCCTGGGCGTCGCCGCCGACCATGATGCTCAGGGTCGCGGCCTTGGCACCGACTTCACCGCCGGACACCGGGGCGTCGAGGTACTGCGCGCCTTTCTCGTTGATCCTGGCCGCGAACGCCTTGGTCGCGGTGGGCGAGATCGAGCTCATGTCGATGACGATCTTGCCCGGACCGACGCCGGCGGCAATCCCGTCGGCACGGAACAGCACATCCTCGACCTGCGGGGTATCCGGCACCATGACAATGATGAACTCGGCTTCCTGGGCGACTTCCTTCGGGCTCGCCAGGGCCACCGCGCCGGCGCTGATCAGGTCGACTGGCGCGGCGTCGTGGTGGTTGGACAGGAACAGGCTGTGACCTGCCTTTTGCAGATTGGCGGCCATGGGATGCCCCATGATGCCGGTGCCGATAAAACCGATTTTAGCCATGACAACGTCCTCTTTTTCTTATGTCGCGTTATGGGTTTTCAACCAGCCCAGCCCGGCTTCGGTGCTGGTCAGCGGTTTGTATTCGCAGCCGACCCAGCCCTGATAACCGATGCGGTCCAGGTGCTCGAACAGGAATCGATAGTTGATCTCTCCGGTCCCCGGCTCATGCCGCCCGGGGTTGTCGGCCAGCTGCACATGGTTGATCTCGGCCAGGTGGTCGGACAGGGTCCGCGCCAGGTCACCTTCCATGATCTGCATGTGGTAGATGTCGTATTGCAGGAACAGGTTGGCGCTGCCCACCTGATGGCGGATCGACAGGGCCTGGGCCGTGGTGTTCAGGTAGAAACCGGGGATGTCGCGGGTGTTGATCGCTTCCATCACCAGACGGATGCCGACGGCTTCAAGCTTGCCGGCGGCGTACTTGAGGTTGTCGACGAAGGTCTTTTCCAGCACGGCGTCGTCGACACCCTGGGGGCGGATGCCGGCCAGGCAGTTGATCTGGGTATTGCCCAGCACCTGCGCATAGGCGATGGCCAGGTCGACCCCGGCACGGAACTCCTCGACCCGGTCCGGGTGGCAGGCAATCCCGCGTTCGCCCTTGGTCCAGTCGCCGGCCGGCAGGTTGAACAGCACCTGGGTCAGGCCGTGGGCATCCAGTTGCGCCTTGATCTCGGCGGAGCTGAAGTCGTAGGGGAACAGGTATTCCACACCGTTGAAACCGGCCTCGGCGGCGGCCTTGAAACGGGCCAGGAAATCCTCTTCGGTGAACAGCATGGACAGGTTGGCGGCAAAGCGTGGCATGGGAATCTCCTGGCGAATCGATACAAAGCATTTGGACGGGCTGCGGGCGCAGCGATAGCGGCAGTGAAGGTGATATCGACTGCGCTGGCAAGCCCGTCCAAACGCGGGGTGGGATCAGTCGAGCAAGGCAATCGCCGTCGGCGCATCGTTGCCGACCAGCGCCAGGTCTTCGAACTCGTTGATGGCGTTGATCTCGGTGCCCATGGAAATATTGGTCACCCGCTCCAGGATGATCTCGACAATCACCGGGACCCTGAATTCCTCGATCATCGCCTGGGCCTGGCGCAGCGCGCCCTGGATCCGGTCCGGTTCGAACACCCGCAGGGCCTTGCAACCGAGGCCCTCGGCGACGGCGACGTGGTCCACGCCATAACCGTTGAGCTCCGGTGCGTTGAGGTTGTCGAAAGACAATTGCACGCAGTAGTCCATGTCGAAGCCGCGCTGGGCCTGGCGAATCAGCCCCAGGTAGGAGTTGTTCACCACCACGTGGATATACGGCAGCTTGAACTGCGCGCCCACCGCCAGTTCCTCGATCATGAACTGGAAGTCATAGTCGCCGGACAGTGCCACGACCTTGCGCGATGGGTCGGCCTTGACCACCCCCAGCGCGGCCGGAATGGTCCAGCCCAGGGGCCCGGCCTGGCCGCAGTTGATCCAGTGCCGTGGTTTGTAGACGTGGAGGAACTGCGCGCCGGCAATCTGCGACAGACCGATGGTGCTGACGTAGCAGGTGTCCTTGCCGAACACCTGGTTCATCTCTTCATAGACGCGCTGGGGTTTGACCGGCACGTTGTCGAAGTGGGTCTTGCGCTGCAGGCTGGCCTTGCGCTGCTGGCAATCGGCAAGCCAGGCACTGCGGTCCTTCAGCTTGCCGGCGGCCTGCCATTCACGGGCCACTTCGATAAATACCGTCAGGGCCGCGGCAGCGTCGGACACGATGCCCAGGTCCGGGGTGAATACGCGGCCGATCTGGGTCGGCTCGATGTCCACGTGAATGAAGGTGCGTCCTTCGGTGTAGACCTCCACGGAACCGGTGTGACGGTTGGCCCAGCGGTTGCCGATACCCAGCACCACATCGGATTTGAGCAGCGTGGCGTTGCCGTAGCGGTGGGAGGTTTGCAGCCCGACCATGCCGACCATCAGCGGGTGATCGTCAGGGATCGTGCCCCAGCCCATCAGGGTCGGGATCACCGGAATGCCGGTCAGTTCGGCGAACTCCACCAGCAGTTCGCTGGCATCGGCATTGATGATGCCGCCACCGGCCACCAGCAGCGGGCGTTCGGCCTGGTCGAGCAGGGCCAGGGCCTTCTCGACCTGAATCCGTGTGGCGCCTGGCTTGGCCAGGGGCAGTGGTTGGTAGGCGTCGATATCAAATTCGATTTGCGCCATCTGCACATCGAACGGCAGGTCGATCAGCACCGGGCCGGGGCGGCCGGAGCGCATTTCATAAAAGGCTTTCTGGAAGGCGTAGGGCACCTGGCCGGGTTCGAGCACGGTGGTCGCCCACTTGGTCACCGGCTTGACGATGCTGGTGATGTCCACGGCCTGGAAGTCTTCCTTGTGCAAGCGTGCCCGCGGTGCCTGGCCGGTGATGCAGAGGATCGGGATCGAGTCGGCGCTGGCGCTGTACAGGCCGGTGACCATGTCGGTGCCGGCCGGGCCCGAGGTGCCGATGCACACGCCGATATTGCCGGCCTTGGTGCGGGTGTAACCCTCGGCCATGTGCGAGGCGCCTTCGACGTGGCGAGCAAGGACGTGATCGATACCGCCGAGCTTTTGCAACGCGCTGTACAGCGGGTTGATCGCGGCACCGGGAATGCCGAAGGCAGTGTCCACGCCTTCGCGACGCATCACCAGGACGGCGGCTTCGATTGCTCTCATTTTGCTCATTGTTTTGTGCCTCTTGCGTTTTTTAATTGTATACAAGTTGCTGTGTGGCGAGTGTATTCACGCAAGGCGGCGCTGGTCAATGCCTTTTCTAAAATGATTGGTGGATTCGTTCTGGGGCCGTTTCTCAAGGGTTTAATGAGGGTTTCTATATTTTTGTATACAAAAATATTTAACATTGTGTTCTATTTGTTTGGCCGAACTGCTTCTGAAAAGGAGCAGCGACGGCTCTCTCCTCACTCGATAAGGACGGCACCATGAGCGCTTTAACCTTGAACGTCGCAGTCAGTCTGGCCAGCGAGGCGATTGCCGCCGGCCGGGTCATTTCGGCAGCACCGCTGACCATTGCGGTGCTGGATGGCGGTGGTCACCTGGTGACACTGCAACGCGAGGATGGGGCGAGCCTGTTGCGTCCGCAGATCGCCATCGGCAAGGCCTGGGGCGCGATCGCCCTGGGCAAGGGCTCGCGCTTGCTGGCGTTGGATGCGCAGCAGCGACCGGCGTTTGTGGCGGCATTGAACAGCCTGGGGCAGGGCAGCGTGGTGCCGGCGCCGGGCGGGGTGTTGATTCGCGATCAGGAGGGGAAGGTGATCGGGGCCATCGGGATTAGCGGGGATACTTCGGATATCGATGAGCAGTGTGCGATCAGTGCAATCGAGGCGTTGGGGCTGGTGGCGGATGCCGGGGTGTCTGTCTGACTATCGATCCGGCTCGCAGCCCTTGAGCACCAACCGCACGATGGTCTGCGCCGCCGCTTCATAGTCGACGTCTTCCAGCTTGGCCTTGCCGGTGATCGAGGAAATCTGCCAGTCGAAATCGGCATAGGTCTGGGTCGCGGCCCAGATGCTGAACATCAGGTGATGGGGATCGAGCGGGGCGATCAGGCCGCGGTCGATCCAGGTCTGGATGCAGGCGATATTGTGTCGGGCCTGGGCATTGAGCTGCTCCACCTGCTCGGGGCTCAGGTGCGGCGCGCCGTGCATGATTTCGCTGGCGAAGACCTTGGAGGCGAACGGCAGGTCGCGGGAGATACGGATCTTCGAACGGATATAACCGGCCAGTACCTCGGCGGGCACGCCCGCGGGGTTGAAGGGGGTCGAGGCCTGGAGGATCGGCTCGATGATGCTTTCCAGCACCTCGCGGTAGAGGTTGTCCTTGGATTTGAAGTAGTAGTAGACGTTGGGCTTGGGTAGGCCGGCCTTGGCCGCGATATCGCTGGTCTTGGTGGCGGCGAAGCCCTTGTCGGCGAACTCTTCGCTGGCGGCGCGCAGGATCAGTTCACGGTTGCGTTCGCGGATGGTGCTCATAAACCAGGTTTTTCCTTGCCGGCCCGGGCGGTTGGGCATGGTAGCACCGGGTTTGCGCAAGGCTCAAGAATGCCCCTCCCGCACGTCTGAATGAGCAAAGTCGGTCAGGCCCTTGAGCCCTGCGCTGTCCTCTCGGCCGCCATCGCCGGCAAGCCGGCTCCTACAGGGGGGGCGCACGCCGAGAGTCTGTGGCGATACGCGCAACTGTAGGAGCCGGCTTGCCGGCGATAGCGTTCGACCAGGCGCCGCAGAACCCACGACAGCATCAGAAGTGATACTTGATCAACAGGCTCGCGGTGTCCTGGTTGGTCCTGAAGTCGCTGCTGCTCTGGAGGCCGTACTTGTTCTTCCAGTAGTCGTACTCGATACCCACGTACAACTGCTTCTCGCCCCAATGCAGGGCCTTACCCAGGTCGTACTTGATCTGCGGGTTGAAGTGCAGGTTGGCGTGGTAGGTCCCTTGGGCATTGCGGTCGTTGTCCACCACCCAGTCCATATAGCCGTCGATCAGCACGTTGGAATGGCCCACTGGGATGGTGTAGGACCAGACCGGGGTGATCTGCCAGATATTGCTGCCCGGACGGTTGCTGTCGGTATGGCGCTGGTAGAAGTTCAGCTGGAAGTAGTCGAAGCCGGGTACGTCCAGGTCGAAGCCGGGGCCGAACAGGTAGGCGTTGGTGTCGCCTTCGCCGAACTCGTAGGTCATGGCCAGCAGCACATCCTTGACCGGGCCGAAGGCGAACGAACGGTCGAAGATCTTGCCCATGGACAGGCGCGGGGTGAACTCGCCGTAGTAGGTGTTCGGGCCGAGGCGGGTATCGGCCTTGCCGTTGTAGAAGATCCGGTCGAGGAAGAAGAAGTTGTCGCCGTACTTCCAGGCGTCGGCGTGTTCGAAGGTGACGGTCTGCTGGATCTGCGGATTGACGGTGAAATTCTTGCCGTACAGGTAGGTCAGGCTGTTGTTCTGCCATTGCAGCAGGTCGCCCGCGCAGGCGGTTCCTGCGCTCAGCAAGGTGGCGGACAATATCAGGCTCGTAGAGGTGCGCTTCATTGGGTTGCTCCCTAAGGTCAGTGGTTCAAGGCTTCCGTCGTTCAGCGCTCTGGGTTCGGCGCTTTTTTTCTGTCGGCCATCGCCGGTTCAGCGGCCTGCCTGCTTCTGGCAAGGGCCGGTTCAAGGCAAAAAACAGTCAAAGACCCTGCGTTCGGCTGTCCGTGGGACAGTCGAGTGGTGAGGGCTTCTATAGGCCTTGGGGTTGTCCCGCGCCGGGATAGAGAGGCGCTTGGGTCAGGTGTCGGTGGCGATGGCTTGTTCGAGCGGATTCCAGCGGGCGCGCAGCATACTGATTCGCGCCCGAGGGCTCAAGCGCCCGTGCCAGAGCGCTCGCGTCCGCCGGCAAAGGTATCAGTGGGGGTGAACATGCCCGCTGAGTGCCGCCCGTTCGGCGCCCCCCAGCACGTTGAACAGCAGGTTCAGGGACACGGCGCTCAAGGTCGCCATGGCGATACCACTGTGGGTGATCGGACCCATCCACAGCGGCAGGTGGGCGAAGAACTCCGGTCGCACCACGGGGATCAGGCCCATGCCGATGCTTACCGCCACCAGCAACTGGTTGCGCCGGTCGGAGATATCGGCTTCCTGGAGGATCTTGATCCCGGTGGCCGCGACCATGCCGAACATGGCGATGGCCGCGCCGCCCAGTACCGCCGGCGGAATCGAGGCGACCAGGAACGCGGCCTTGGGCAGCAGGCTGAGGACGATCAGGAAGAGCCCGGCGACGATGGTCACCGAACGGCAGCGCACACCGGTCATCTGCACCAGGCCGATGTTCTGGGCGAAGGAGGAGTGGGTGAAGGTGTTGAAGAAACCGGCGAGGAACGACGCGCCGGCGTCGCACAGCAAGCCGCGCCGGAGCATGCGTGGGGTGACGTCCTGGCCGGTGATCTTGCCCAGGGCGAGGAACATCCCGGTGGACTCGACGAAGATGATCACCACCACCAGGCACATGGACAGGATCGGTGCCAGGTGAAACTGCGGCAGGCCGAAATGCAGCGGGGTGACCACTTTCAGCCAGGGCGCCTGGGCCAGGCCGCTGAGGTCGACCATGCCGATGACGCCGGACAGCACATAGCCCAGGAGCATGCCGATCAGCACCGAGATATTCACCCAGAAGCCGCGCATGAAGCGGTTGATCAGCAGGATGGTGGCCAGCACCAGCGCGGCCACCGTGAGGTAGATCGGCGAGCCGAATTGTGTCGCGGCACTGCCGCCGCCGGCCCAGTTGACCGCCACCGGAAACAGCGA
Source organism: Pseudomonas sp. MWU12-2319 (assembly GCF_023242525.1). Taxonomy (NCBI): domain Bacteria; kingdom Pseudomonadati; phylum Pseudomonadota; class Gammaproteobacteria; order Pseudomonadales; family Pseudomonadaceae; genus Pseudomonas; species Pseudomonas sp. MWU12-2319. The sequence continues at coordinate 307,600 of NZ_JALJES010000001.1, read as the reverse complement.
GAGGCCGATGGCGGTGATCACGGTGCCGGTGACCAGGGGCGGGAAGAAACGCACGATCCGGGACATGAACGGGGCGATCAGCAGGCCGAAAAAACCGGCGGCGATGGTGGCGCCGAAGATCCCGGTCATGCCGATACCGGGCATGCCGGCCATGGCCACCATGCTGCCGACGGCGGCGAAACTGGCACCCATCATCACCGGCATGCGGATGCCCATGGGGCCGATGCCGAGGGATTGCACCACGGTGGCGATACCGGCCACCAGCAGGTCGGCGTTGATCAGAAAAGCGATTTCCTCACGACCCAGGCCGGCGGCCTGTCCGATGATCAGCGGTACGGCGACGGCGCCGCCATACATCAGCAGAACGTGTTGCAGGCCCACCAGGATCAGCTGCAACAGAGGCAGGCGCTGGATAGCGGGTGCGGCGGGGATGCGCGGTTCGGATAACTCGGACATGCAACACCTCGGATTTTTTTATTCTTGTGGTTTTAGCGCTGTGTGGTTGCGGACAGCGTTTTTTGTAGCCGGGGCAACGCAACCGCTTCACGGTTGATCTCGAACCTGTAGGAGCAGGGCTTGCCCGCGAAGAGGCTTTCAAGATCGCTAAAAGCTTCGCGGGCAAGCCACGTTCCTACAGGTAACGCGGTGTCTCCAAATCAGCTGGCTAATAGCGACATTCAGTTGGTGCGTGCCCCCTGATTGATCCAGGCCGCGATCAGGTCACGTTCCTGCTGGGTCATCTGGGTGATGTTGCCCAACGGCATGATCTGGGTGGTGATGGCCTGGGCCTGGATACGTGGAGCCAATTGCTGGATCTGTTGCGCGGTATCGAAGATCACCCCGGCCGGCGCCGAACTGAACAGCGGGCTGGTGGGTTGGGCCGAATGGCACACCGCGCAGCGTTCCTGGATCACACGGTGAACCTTGTCGAAGCTGACGTCGGCGGCACTCGCTGTGGTCGTTGGCGCAGGAACCGAATCCGGAGCTGCGGCGGCGGCTGGTGCGGCGGTAACGGCTGGCGTCTCTGGTACCGCTGGCGTGGCTTGGGCCGGCTTGCCGCCCAACGCGGTTTCCGGCAACGGCTGGTATTCGATCTTCGCCGGGACCTTGGCCACTTGCGGTGCGCTCGGGACCGGCGACGGGCCGGTGACATAGGCCAGGCAGATCATCCCAAGGGCCGCGACCGGCAAGGTCCAGGCAAACTTGTGACTGTTGTGCCGAGTGTTGAAATAGTGCCGCACCATCACCGCCAGCACCGCGATCCCGGCCAGGATCAGCCAGTTGTACGGGCTGCCATAGGTGCTTGGGAAGTGGTTGCTGATCATGATGAACAGCACCGGCAGGGTGAAGTAGTTGTTGTGCCGCGAACGCAGCAGGCCCTTGGCCGGCAGGCTCGGGTCCGGCGTGCGGTTCTCGGCAATGGCCGCCACCAGGGCGCGCTGGGCCGGCATGATGATGCGGAACACGTTGCCGACCATGATGGTGCCGATGATCGCGCCGACATGCAGGTAGGCGCCGCGACCGCTGAACACCTTGCTGAACCCGTAGGCGGCGGCAATCAGCAGCACGAACAGGATAAAGCCGAGCAGGGCCGGGCGCTTGCCCAGGGCCGAGTCACAGAGAAAGTCGTAGACGAACCAGCCGGCGATCAGTGCGCCGATACCGATGGCCACGCCCTCGGGGCCGCTCAGGCCGCTGCCGGGGGCCACGAGGTAGAGCACCGGGTTGGAGTAGAACACCACGCACAGCAGCGCGATCCCCGACATCCAGGTGAAATAGGCTTCCCATTTGAACCAGTGCAGGTTGTCCGGCATGGTCGGCGGGGCCAGCTTGTATTTTTCCAGGTGGTAGATACCGCCGCCGTGGATCGCCCACAGATCGCCCGCCAGGCCGTCCCTGGGATTGACCCGGTTGAGGTTGTTCTCCAGCCAGACGAAGTAGAACGATGCACCGATCCAGGCCACGCCCGTGATCATGTGAATCCAGCGCACGCTCAGGTTCAGCCATTCCATCAGATGTGCTTGCACAGTCTTTACCTCTCGCCTGTCACTCTTTTTCGGGAGTGATCAGACCTTCTCTTATTGGTGGGGGGCGAGGATCAGGTACTCATCCTCTTTGAAGAAATGCTCATCGCAGTTGTTGCCGGAGCCACTGCGATCAACCACCAGGAAGTCATCCCGCTTTTCGATCGTCAGCACCGGGTGGTGCCAGACGCCGCGATGGTAATTGATGCCCTGCCTGCCATTGCTGACAAAGGCGCGGACCAAGCCTGATACCGGTGCATCGCCAAGGGGCGCGACCACGATCAGAAAGGGGTTGCCGAGCAGCGGGATAAAAGCCTGGCTGCCCAGCGGATGGCGCTCGAGCATGCGCACGGTCAAGGGCATGTCCAGCGCGTCGGCGCGGAAGATGCTGATGATCGCCTGGTCGTCCGGCGTGGCGGTTTGCACCGTCGCCAGGCGATGGAAGCGCTGGGTCGAACCGTTGTTGATCATGAAGTGGTCGCTGCCGTCGGTTTCGATCACGTCACCGAAGGGGGCGAAGGCTTCTTTGCTCAGCGGTTCAATCGTCAGTGTGCGCATGCGGTTCTTCTGTTCTCGAATTCTGTGTATCGGCGGTTCCCGCGCGAGGCGCGAAAACCACCCATGGGGTTACTTCGCGACTTTGCCCAGCACCCGCAGGCGACTTACGCCACCGTCCGGGAACACGTTCAGGCGGATATGGGTGATAGGTCCCAGCGCCTTGATCTGTTCGGCAAAGCTGTGTTCCTGGTGCATTTCCAGCTTCTGGCTCGGCAGCAGTTCACGCCAGAACAGGCTCTGGGTCTCGATCTGGCTGTCGGTGCCGCCCTTGACGAAGGCGCCCTGGATCGAGCAGCTGTCCGGGTAGTTGCCCTTGAAGTGCAGGGTGTCGACGATGATCTGTTCGATCTCGCCCGGATGACCCAACGCCACGATCACCCAGTCATTGCCCGGGGTACGCCGGCGCGCGGTTTCCCAGCCGTCGCCCATGTTGACGCCACGGCCCGGGTTGAGGATGTTGCTCATGCGGCCGAAATGCTCGTCGGAGCAGGCCAGGGCACGACCGCCGTTGAGGGCGGAAGCCAGGTCGACCTGTTCGTTGTCGCCCACCGCCGACCAGTCACGGAATGGAATACCGTAGACCCGCAGGCGCGCCACGCCGCCGTCCGGATAGATGTTGAAACGCAGGTGGCTGAAGGCCTGGTCGTTGCTGATCTCGTGGTAATGGTGGCTGTTGCCTTGCAGCTCGACGGCGGACAGCACTTCGACCCACTGGGTGTTTTCGTCCGGCTCGCCGCTGCTCAGGAAGCAGGCTTCCAGGGAGGCCGACGGCGGATAGTTGCCGGTGAAGAAGGAGGTATCGATGTCCACGCCCTTGATCGAGCCGGCGACGCCGAGGCGGATCACCGCGCTGTCGTAGCCTTCGAAACGCTTGCGGCGCGACTCCCAGCCGTCCATCCACTTGCCGTTGTCATCGAACACGCCTTCTTTCCAGACGGCCGGGGTCGGCTGGAACAGGCGGTTGGCGTCGGCGAACCAGTCGTCGGTGACCGAGAGGATCCTGGTGCCCAGGCGGGCGTCGGCCAGGTTGACGAACTTCTCGAAAGGTACGGCGTAAGCTTTCATGCTTTTTGTCTGCCTTTTAATAAGTGGCTGGGGAGGCTTGCCGGGTTCAGGTACGGCTCGCTAAAGGGTCAGTAGGCGGAACAGGGCGATCTTGTTGATCTCGGCCAGCGCGCACTGGAACTCGGTGTCCACCGGGTTATGGATGCGCACTTCGAACGCGGCGAGGATCTGATGCCGGTTGCTGCCTTTTACCGCCATGATGAAGGGGAACTTGAACTTGGCTTTATAGGCGTCGTTCAGCTCGGTGAAGCGTTGGAACTCTTCGTTCGAGCATTGGTGAATGCCGGCGCCGGCCTGTTCGTTGGTGCTGGCTTCGGTGAGTTGACCCTGCACGGCGGCTTTGCCGGCCAGGTCCGGGTGGGCGTTGATCAGGGCCAGCTGGCTGGCGTGATCGGCGCTCAAGAGGATGTCGTTCATGCGCTGGTGCAGGGTCTCGACCTCGTCGAGGTCGGCGTCCTGGCCCAGGTCGAAAGCCTTTTCGGCGACCCAGGGCGAATGTTCGTAGATATCGGCGAAGGCCTGGATAAAGGCTTCGCGGCTCAAGGTCGAGGGCTTGAGGGTCTTGAAGGCCGTCATTTCGCGACTCCCTGGAAAGGGTGGGTGGCGTGCCAGTGGCGAGCGATATCGACCCGGCGACTGAACCAGACCCGGTCATGGCCTTTGACATATTCGATGAAGCGCTGGAGGGCGGCCAGGCGTGCCGGGCGGCCAATCAGGCGACAGTGCAAACCGATGGAGAGCATCTTCGGCGCTTCGTCGCCTTCAGCGTAGAGCACGTCGAAGGCGTCCTTGAGGTACTGGTAGAAATCGTCGCCCTTGTTGAAGCCTTGCACCTGGGTGAAGCGCATGTCGTTGGTATCGAGGGTGTAGGGAATTACCAGGTGCGGCTTGCCGGTGGGGCTGTCGGGTTCCCAGTAGGGCAGGTCGTCGTCGTAGGTGTCCGAGTCATAGAGGAAGCCGCCTTCCTCCATCACCAGCTTGCGGGTGTTCGGCCCGGTGCGTCCGGTGTACCAGCCCAATGGGCGTTCGCCGCTGATTTCGGTGAGGATGCGGATGGCTTCGAGCAGGTGCTCGCGCTCCTGGGCTTCGTCCATGTACTGGTAGTCGATCCAGCGGTAGCCGTGGCTGCAGATCTCGTGACCGGCCGCGACCATGGCGCGGATCACGTCCGGGTGGCGCTGGGCGGCCATGGCCACGGCGAACACGGTCAGGGGAATATCGAAACGCTTGAACAGCTTGAGAATCCGCCACACGCCGGCACGGCTACCATACTCGTAGAGCGACTCCATGCTCATGTTGCGCGCGCCCTGCAGAGGCTGCGCCGCGACCATCTCCGAGAGGAAGGACTCGGATTCCGGGTCGCCATGGAGGATGTTGCGTTCGCCGCCTTCTTCGTAGTTGAGCACGAAGGACAAGGCGATGCGGGCATTGCCCGGCCAGTGGGGGTGAGGCGGGTTGCTGCCGTAACCGATCAGGTCGCGTGGGTAGTCGGCGCTCACTGCAGTCTTCCTTCTTGTTCGTGGTGACGGTTGCGTGGTGCCCCGTCAAAACCGGGTGGCGTCACGGCGATGGAATGATTGTATACAACTTTATAATCATTTTGTAAGCCCGTATTTTTGCATTTCTTTCCGTTTGATGACCGCAGGTTTCACCTCGGGGAACACTGCAAGAAACCTGCCTGATCGGTCAGCTAGTGGTTCTGAGGTCTTCTGCGGGCAAGTGATTGCGCTCTATTCGCGGCTGGCTGGGCCGAGCCGGGGCTGTCGGAAAAAAGCTTGAATTTATTGTGTACAATTTTTTGTAAAAGTGTCTTAATTATTTCCGGGCCGCCCCTCTGGGGCATGGCCTCTCCTTTATCCACTGACTCCGGGAGGCGCGAGGCCTGATCTGCCTGAAGGGCAGGGCGGCCCGCAGAAGCAATGGGACGTTTGACTACGCATGTTTTGGATGCCGCGCATGGCTGCCCCGGCAGTTCGATCAAGGTCGAGCTGTATCGGGTCGAAGGCGCACAGTTGGAGCTGGTCGCCAGCGCCCAGACCAACAGCGACGGGCGCTGCGATGCACCGTTGCTGCAAGGGACCGATTACCGCTCCGGGGTCTATCAGTTGCAGTTCCATGCCGGTGACTACTATCGGGCTCGTGGCGTGGCGCTGCCGGAGCCGGCGTTCCTCGACGTGGTGGTGCTGCGTTTCGGGATCAGTGCCGAGCAGGAGCACTACCACGTGCCGTTGCTGATTTCGCCCTACAGCTATTCGACCTACCGAGGCAGCTAGATTCCCCAAGCATCTGCGCCAAAGCTTCCTTGGTTATTTGCCCGCGTTCACTGCGGGCTTTTTTATGTCTGGCGATTGGGTTGGCAGAGGTTGTGATGGTGAATGTGAGGGCCTCTTCGCGGGCAAGCTCCGCTCCCACAGTTTTGTGTCTGTACACAATACCGAGGTTGACTCGGACATTGTGGGAGCGGAGCTTGCCCGCGAAGAGGCCAGTACTGGCACTGCATATCTAACGGCTCAACAAAGATATCGCCCCCGCCCCACCGAACAACCCGGCGCTGATCCGGTTGAACCAGCTCTGCCCTTTACCGCTTCGCAGATAACTCGCCGCGCCATGGGCGCCGAGGCCATAAGCCAGCTTGCACAGCAGATCCAACACGGTCCAAGTAGCGATCATCACCAGCAACTGGCCGAGAAACGCTTGGTCGGCCTTGAGAAACTGCGGCAGGAAGGCCGCGAAGAACAGGATGTCCTTCGGGTTGCTGGCACCGAGCACAAAGGCGCGCCCAAACAGGGCACGAAAGCGTGGGGCCGGCGCGGTTTCGGGCACATTCGCCGCCCGTGCCGGTTGCCGCGATTGCTGCCAGCTCTGCCAGGCGAGATAGAACAGGTACAGCGCGCCGACCATCTTCAGCGCGCTGAACAACTGCTCCGAGGCCAGCAGCAACGCACCCAGGCCCAGGGCTGAAGCGCTCAACAGGCAGATCGAGGCACTGACCCCGCCGAGAAAGGCCGGGTATGAACGACGCAATCCATAATTCAGGCTGTTGCTGATCATCAGCAGCGACAGCGGCCCGGGGATCAGGATCACCACCAGGGCGGCACTGCTGAACAACAACCAGGTTTCCAGACTCATCAGGTTTCTCCCTTCGTACAAAAGCCCCACCGAAGTGAGGCTGGTTACTACCGCATGGGCTCTCTTACAGGAAGATGAACTTGGCGATAAAAATGGCGCACAGCACCCACAGGCTGACGGAAATATCCTTGAACTTGCCGGTCCCGGCCTTCAGTGCCACATAGGTGATAAAACCCAGGGCGATGCCGTCGGCGACCGAAAAAGTCAGCGGCATCATGATCGCGGTCACAATCGCCGGAATACTGTCCGTCGCGTCGTCCCACTCGATATGCGCCATGCCGCTCATCATCAGCATCGCTACATAAATCAGCGCGCCGGCGGTCGCGTACGCAGGGATCATGCCAGCCAGCGGGGCAAAGAACATGGCCGCCACAAACAGGATACCTACAGTAACAGCGGTCAGACCAGTCCGACCACCAGCGGCAACACCCGCGGCACTTTCCACGTAGCTGGTAACGGGTGGCACACCGACCACGGCACCGAATACGCTGGAGACGCTGTCGGCTTTCATCGCCCGGGACAGGTTCTCGATACGGCCGTCGGGGTTGACCAGGCCGGCGCGCTGGGCGACGCCCATCAGGGTGCCGGCGGTGTCGAACATGTGCACGAAGAGAAAGGCCAGGACCACGCTGATCATGCTGACGTTGAATACGCCCTTCAGGTCCATGGCCATCCAGGTCGGGGCCAGGCTCGGTGGGGTGGAGAAGATGCCGTGGTATTCCACCAGGCCCAGGCCCCAGCCGGCGAGGGTCACGGTGATGATGCTGATGAGGATGGCGCCGAAGACCCGGTGGTAGCTGAGGATTGCGATCATCAGGAAACAGATGGCGGCCAGCAATGGGCCGGGTTCATGCAGGGCGCCGAGCCTGATCAGGGTGGCGGGGCTGGCAACGACGATCCCGGCGGTTTTCAGGCCGATCACCCCGAGAAACAACCCGACCCCGGCACCCATCGCATGGCGCAGGCTGACGGGAATGCTGTTGAGCAGCCATTCGCGGATCCTCGACAGGGTCAGGGCCATGAACAGTACACCGGAGATGAAGACCGCACCGAGGGCGGTTTCCCAGTGGTAGCCCATGGTGCCGACCACGGTGTAGGTGAAGAACGCGTTCAGGCCCATGCCCGGTGCGAGGCCCACCGGCCAGTTGGCGTAGAGGCCCATCAGCAGGCAGCCGAGGGCGGCGGCGATGCAGGTGGCGACAAAGGCGGCGCCATGGTCGATGCCGGCGTCGGCCATGATGTTCGGGTTGACGAAGATGATGTAGGCCATGGTGATGAAGGTGGTCACCCCGGCGATCAGTTCGGTTTTCACCGTGGTGCCATGCAACCTGAGCTTGAACAGGCGTTCCAGCAGGCCGGAACTTGACGGTGGCGACAGGTCCAGCAGGGGGGCTTCGGATTTGCGGCTTTCCACAGCGAGTACTCCTCAAGAGTTTTATTGTTATTTCCAGAGCCGGGCGCAGGGGCGGGCAACGGCTCTTTGAGGCAGCACGGGTTTGTTGACTGTAAAGTCAGGAACTCGCACGAAGCGAATTATGCTTTTGTATACAAATAAAGCAAATAATGTTTTTAGATTTGTGTGCGATACGTCGGAAGGTAGGATCTTGTTGGCGGGAGTAGTCGCGAAACCTTTAGGAGCCGGCTTGCTGGCGATTGCAATCTGGCAGTCGACATCTGTATCGCCTGTTAAACCGCTATCGCCAGCAAGCCGGCGCCTACAAGGGGGCGTATCAGGAAGGGCGGTTTTCTCCCAGCGCGAGGTTCACCGCCAGCCAGCCCTCCACCGCGGCCTCACCGGCCTGGGCAAAGGCCTTCTGCAACAACTTGACCTGCTCACGGCGCAACGACTCTTCCAGGCTCGCCCCGTCCGCCGTCAGGCGCAGCAGGCGCTTGCGCTTGTCGGCCTCGGACGCAACGCTGCGCACCAGGTCCATCTCGGTCAACTGGCGCAACGGCATGTTCAGCGCCTGCTTGCTGACGCCGAGCAAGGCCAGCAACTCCTTGACGCTCACGTCCGGATAACGGGCGATAAAAAACACAATGCGCTGGTGCACCCGGCTCAAGCCACGACGCTCGAGCATTTCGTCGGCCTTGGCGGTGAACGCCTGGTAACCGAAGAAGAAGGCTTGCATGGCATCTTGCTGGGCATTCGAATTTTTAAGGTCAAGCATATTGACGTATCGGCTCGTGGCGGCGTAATTTCGGTCAAGCAGTTTGACGTACTTTTCGCTTACTTAGCTACCGGTGACCTGCCATGGCCTTCTCCGAACGCGTGACCCGTCTGAAAAGCTCTCTGATTCGCGAAATCCTCGCCGCCGCTCAACGCCCGGAAGTGATGTCCTTTGCCGGCGGACTGCCATCCGAAGCCATGTTGCCGACGCTGGACTGGGAGGGCCTGCCGGTCGCCTTCGGCCAATACGGCATGAGTGAGGGCGAACCGGCGCTGCGCGAGGTGCTGGCCGCCGAGGCGCGGGCGCTGGGGATCGACTGCCAGGCCAGCCAGGTGCTGGTGGTCAGCGGTTCCCAGCAGACCCTGGACCTGGTGGCCAAGCTGCATATCGACAAGGGCACCGAGATCCTCCTCGAAGGGCCGACCTACCTCGCCGCCTTGCAGATCTTCCAGCTGTTCGGCGCCGATTGCCTGACGATCCCCCAGGAACAGGACGGCCCCGACCTGCTCCAACTGCGTGCGCGCCTGGAAAACCACCAGCCGGCCTTCGTCTATCTGATTCCGACGTTCCAGAACCCGTCCGCCGTGCGCTACAGTGAAGCCAAGCGCGAGGCCGTCGCCGCCTTGCTCGACGAATTCGGCGTAACCCTGATCGAAGACGAACCCTATCGCGAGCTGACCTATGACGGCGGCAGCGCCCGGCCGATTGTCAGCCGTTTGAAGCGCAGCAGCTGGATCTATACCGGCACGGTGTCCAAGACCCTGGCCCCCGGGTTGCGGGTCGGTTACCTGATTGCCAGCCCGGACCTGTTCCCCCATCTGCTCAAGCTCAAGCAGTCGGCGGACCTGCACACCAACCGCGTCGGCCAGTGGCAGGCGTTGCAGTGGATCGGTACGGAAAAATATCGCCAGCACCTGGTGCAACTCCGGGACTTTTACCGGGTCCGACGGGATGCCTTTCAACAGGCATTGGAGCGCCACTTCGCTGACCTGGCCGATTGGCAGGTGCCGCAGGGCGGTTTGTTCTTCTGGCTGACCCTCAAACAGCCGCTGGATACCCGCACCTTGCTCGCCGAGGCGTTGAGTCGGGATGTCGCATTCATGCCCGGCGAACCTTTTTTTGCCGAACCGGAGCGTAATCCGGGTAATCTTCGTCTCAATTTCAGTCATATCGCACCGGAGCGCCTGGACGAAGGTCTCAAGCGCCTGGCTGCTGTCATCCGTCACGCACAGGCTGCACAAGCGGCTTAAGGGGAGGGCCATGTACAAGGTTTATGGCGATTACCAGTCGGGCAATTGCTACAAGATCAAGCTGATGCTGCACCTGCTGGGGCAGGAATATCGCTGGCACCCGGTGGACATCCTCAAGGGTGACACCGAGACCCCGGAATTCCTGGCGAAGAACCCCAACGGCAAGGTGCCGGTGCTGGAGCTGGAAGACGGCACCTGCCTGTGGGAGTCCAATGCGATTCTCAACTTCCTGGCCGATGGCAGCGAATTCCTGCCCACCGAGCCGCGTCTGCGTACCCAGGTGCTGCAATGGCAGTTCTTCGAGCAGTACAGCCACGAACCCTATATCGCGGTAGCGCGGTTTATCGAGTTCTACCTGGGCTTGCCGGAAGAGCGTCGCGAGGAATACCTCAAGCTGCAGAAACGCGGGCACAAGGCGTTGAAAGTGATGGAAAAGCAGCTTCAGCAAACCCCGTACCTGGTGGGCGAGCACTATTCGATTGCTGATATCGCGCTGTATGCCTATACCCATGTGGCCCATCAGGGCGGCTTCGACCTGAGCGAATACCCGGGTATCCAGGCCTGGTTGCTGCGGGTGGCCAGCCATCCGAAGCATGTCGGCATGCTGGATTAATCGGCAAATCCGGAAACACTTAAACCGGCCCCAGGGCCGGTTTATTTTTGCCCGCGCAAGCACTTTTGTCGCCGGCGAGGTCCTATCGAGAACTGTGTTTATTACCTACTGAACGGGGTGCCGTCCATGAAATATCCACGCGTAGCGTTTTTGACTGCCAGCCTGCTGGGCCTGGCCATGGGTGCACAGGCAGCCGACAACTGCGATGCCAACCAGGCGTCGATGAATGAATGTGCGGGCAAGGCGTTCAAGCAGGCCGACAATGACCTGAACACCTACTACAAGACCCAGATGGATTACCTGAAGAACCCGGCCAACAAGGCCGCGCTCCAGGATGCCCAGCGCAAGTGGCTGGCTTTCCGCGACGCCGATTGCCTGTATCAGAATGGCAAACCGGCGGACGGTGGTTCGATCTGGCCGCTGCTGGATTTGCAGTGCAAGACCGAGTTGACCAGGCAGCGGGCGGCGCAATTGAAGGCTTATACCGAGTGTCGTGATGAAACCAACGGCTGCCGCAACTGACGGCGACTGAACTCAGGCCGCGGCAAAACGCTTGTCCAGGTACTCGATGATCACCTTGGACTCGTACATCCAGATGGTCTGGCCGTTTTCTTCGATACGCAGGCACGGCACCTTGATCTTGCCGCCTTGCTCGAGCAGGGTCTGGCGATCCTGTTCGTTGTTCTTCGCATCACGCAGCGCCACCGGCACGTTGAGGCGGCGCAGGGTGCGACGGGTCTTCACGCAGAACGGGCAGGCGTGGAACTGATACAGGGTCAGGTCCCTGGCCGCGGCATCGACCTTGGCCTGGTCTGGCGCGGAGCGCTTTTGCTTGCTGGGGCGGGTGAGGAAATCGATGAAGATGATGAGTTGGCCCAAGCCGACTCGAAGTGCTTTGACGAACACGGGATAGCCTCGCGGGCGGTGGAGAAGGGGCGCAGCTTACCTGACAGGTTTGTGTGGGAGCTAAACTTGTGGGAGCGCAGCTTGCGCGCGAAGAGGCCCTTGAGACCGCTAAAAGCTTCGCGGGCAAGCACCGCTCCCACACAAGCACCCTCTCACAGGTACTGCATCAGGGGCTTACTTGATCAGCGCGAGGAACTCGCTGCGGGTCGCGGCGTTTTCGCGGAACTCGCCGAGCATCACCGAGGTGATCATCGACGAATTCTGTTTCTCCACACCGCGCATCATCATGCACATGTGCTTGGCTTCGATCACCACCGCGACACCCAGGGCCCCGGTCACCTGCTGGACCGCGTCGGCGATCTGGCGGCTGAGGTTTTCCTGGATCTGCAGGCGCCGGGCGTACATGTCGACGATACGCGCGACCTTGGACAGGCCCAGCACCTTGCCGCTCGGGATGTAGGCCACGTGGGCCTTGCCGATAAAGGGCAGCAGGTGGTGTTCGCACAACGAGTAGAGCTCGATGTCCTTGACCAGCACCATTTCGCTGTTGTCGGAGCTGAACAAGGCACCGTTGGTGACTTCTTCCAGGGTCTGTTCGTAACCGCGGCAAAGGTACTGCATGGCTTTGGCGGCGCGCTTGGGCGTGTCGAGCAGACCTTCGCGGGAGACGTCCTCGCCGAGTTGGCCGAGGATCGCGGTGTAATTCTGTTCCAGGGACATGAAGCTACCTGTGGGAGTTTACGCAAAGAACAAGGATACGGCGGCTGGCAGCCGCCTGCAAATTCGATGACGGTTCGGTTACTCGTCGCGACCTTCCATCATGGTTCGTTTCAGCATCACATACACCGCGCCCGCGCCGCCATGCTTGGGCTGGCAGGAGGTGAACCCGAGGACCTGGGCGTGCTGACGGAGCCAGGTGTTGACGTGGCTCTTGATCATCGGGCGCTTGCCGTCCAGGCGTACGGCCTTGCCGTGGGTGACGCGCACGCAGCGGATTTCGAATTTGGTCGCCTCGGCAAGAAACGCCCAGAGGGTTTCCCGGGCTTTTTCCACACTCATGCCGTGCAGGTCGAGACTGCCTTCGAAGGGGATCTGGCCGATCTTGAGCTTGCGCATCTGGCTTTCCTGGACCCCGTCACGGGCCCAGTGCAGGTCGTCTTCGGGACCGACGTCGATGACGAACTGGTCGGACAGCCCGTCCACCGCGGTGTCCTGCACCCGCACCGTGGCCGCCTGGCGCAGCTTGGCCAGTTGCGCACGGTCGGACTTGGGCTTGCCGGTGTCGGCACGGTCATGCTTGATCGGCTTGACGCCACGGATCTCGCTTTTGAACAGGGAAAAGTCGTCGTCTTGCATGTCAGCCTCCGCAGGGCCTGGCAGTTTACCCAAGTCCCCCGGGTGTCGTCACAGTCGATTGCGCGCAGGTGCTTGATCAGTCGTGCTTTTTCATCAGGTGGGGGGCGATGTTCAGTCCATGGCGGCTGCGCATCCGACGACGGCTGCGGCGCCACAGCCAGACCCCGAACCAGAGCGTCAGCACGCCCACGCCCAAGGCCACCGCCGAACCGGTCGGCGTGGCATTCAAATCCCCGAGTGCCGGCGCATGGCCGAGCAGGCTGGCCGCCCCGGCCATCACCAGCAACACCCCGAAGGTGGCCAACAGCGCCGCAATGGCAGCGCTCAAGCGCGAGCCCCAGGTGCTCTGGCCCCGGGGACGCAGGCGGCGAGCGTCAAAACCATCGGATATCTTCATTCCGATTTCCTCTATGAGTATCGGCCCTTCGACCGGGAGATGGTCGGCTTGTTCCTGATGTGTCCGGGAAATCGGAAAATGAGACGCAATTGACAGGACTAATGGATGGGCGGTCGCCAGGACAACCCATCGCCGCCGCTAGCCGATCAGGTCTTTGGTCTGCGCCAGGGTGGCGAAATTGTCCGCCATGATCGCCATCTCGGTGCGCTGGACCTGGGCGGCGCTGATGATTTCATCCTTGTAGGGCAGGTCGCGGGTCGCGCAGGCATCTTCCACCAGGGTGCAGCGGAAGCCCAGGTTCTTGGCCGCGCGCACCGTGGTGCTGACGCTGGAGTGGCTCATGAAGCCGCAGACGATCAGGTCCAGGGAGCCGAGTTCCTGCAGGTGCTTCTCCAGGCCCGTGCCGTGAAAGGCGCTGGGCAGCAGCTTGCCGATCAGGGTTTCGTCGCCCTGGGGTTCCAGCCCCGGAATGAACTCACCGCGCTCGCCCTGGGGATCGAACAGACCGCCCACGGTGCCCAGGTGACGGATATGCACGATAGGCCGTCCGGCCTGTCGGGCGGCGGCAACCAGCTGCTTGATATTGTCGACGGCAGCGTCCATGCCGGACAAGGCCAGCGGGCCACTGAGATATTCTTTCTGGGCGTCGATGATCAACAGGCTGGCATGGCTCAGATTGGCGGCTGCATAACCACGACCGCTGAGTTGAAACATCGTCTTTGGAACGGACATTCGGGGCTCCTTTGAGTGGGGCTTTTACCGCATTGTCCTCCGGCTGAGCGCGTATGTGAATCGCAACCCGTGCAGGCGGCGTGGTTATTGGGCTGTAGCCGTGTCAAGGGTTGTTTGCCGGCGTGCGAAACCGCGCTCGATGATGTCTTTTTGCCTTATTTTCACCCGGTGCTGGTTTGACTGTTAGAATCCCCCGTCGTTTTTTTCAGGAGCCTCCCCGTGATCAATTCCCGCCTGCGCACGCTGCGCGACCATATTCGTTGGGCTGTCAGCCGCTTTCATGGCGCGGATCTGTTTTTCGGCCATGGCACCGACAATGCCTGGGACGAGGCGCGTCAATTGGTGCTGGGGGCCTTGCACCTGCCTTGGGAAATTGCCGATAGCTATCTCGACTGCCGCCTGGAAGACGACGAACTGAGCCGTTTGCAGCACTTGCTCAAGCGCCGCATCGAAGACCGTGTGCCCACTGCTTACCTGTTGGGTGAGGCGTGGTTCTGCGGCATGTCGTTTATCGTCGATGAGCGGGTGTTGATTCCGCGTTCGCCGATCGGCGAGTTGATCGAAGGCCACTTTGCTCCCTGGCTGGCGAATGAGCCGGCGCGGATTCTCGACCTGTGCACCGGCTCCGGCTGCATCGGCATCGCCTGTGCCTATGAGTTCCAGCAGGCGGAAGTGGTGTTGGCCGACCTGTCTTTCGAAGCGCTGGAAGTGGCCAACCAGAATATCGAGCGCCATGGTGTCGATGAGCGGGTGTTCACGGTCCAGGGTGATGGCTTCGATGGTCTGCCCGGTCAGCGTTTCGACCTGATCGTCTCCAATCCTCCTTATGTGGATGCCGAGGACTTTGCCGACATGCCGGAGGAATACCAGCACGAGCCCGAGCTGGGCCTGGCCTGCGGCGAAGACGGCCTGAACCTGGTGCGACGGATGCTGGCCGAGGCGGCGGATCATCTGACCGAGAAGGGCCTGCTGATTGTCGAGGTCGGCAACAGCCAGGTGCATGTCGAGGCGTTGTACCCCGAGGTGGATTTTGCCTGGCTGGACTTCGAGCGGGGCGGGCATGGCGTGTTCATGCTGACCGCCGAGCAGTGTCGTGCGCATCAGGCGCTGTTTGCCGCGAAAATCTGAAGAACGACACCGACCTGTAGGAGCAGGGCTTGCCCGCGAAGCTTTTGGCGCCCTCAAGGACGCCTTCGCGGGCAAGCCCGGCTCCTACAGGTTTTGCCGTGTTCTGGAGATCGCCGAACGCTTGAGCAATCCTGGCGGACATATTCCCGACGAGTGAACCGTTTAAGTCGCCAGGCCCGCCCGGCAAGGTGAGCCAGAGGCAAACCTTCCCTCGGTTATCCGCAAAGCCCGCCATAGAGAGGCGTGCAGCGATATTTCGAGATAAATAAATCTCCCTTTTTTCGCCAATTCCGGTATAGTGCGCGCCGGCCTTTAACCGGGCCGCGTTTAGGTAATGCAATTCCCCGAAGTCAGCTTCGGCTGCTGTCCGCCATGCGGACTATCCTTGACGATTCTTTCATTCAATCGTTTTCGCAAATCCCCGCCGACAAAGCTGCCAGGGTGACTCTCAGAGTCTTACAAGGCATGCGCAGCTTTGGAGCATGGGTCTTTGCGGATGCACTTAGAGGCAGACCCATGACCCAGGAAATCGGCGGCTTCGCCGCTTTTAATCTTAATCCGAATATTCTTGCAGCCGTCACCGCGACTGGCTACGAAGAGCCTTCGGCTATCCAGCAGCAATCGATCCCGATCATCATGGCCGGCCACGACATGATTGGCCAGGCGCAAACCGGTACGGGTAAAACCGCTGCGTTCGCCCTGCCGATCCTGCATCGCATCGATCCTGCTAAGCGCGAACCGCAAGCCCTGATCCTGGCGCCAACCCGTGAGTTGGCGTTGCAAGTAGCAACCGCTTTCGAAACCTACGCCAAGCAAATGCCGGGCGTTACCGTTGTGGCCGTTTACGGCGGCGCGCCCATGGGCCCACAACTGAAAGCAATCCGTAATGGCGCACAGATTGTTGTCGCCACTCCGGGCCGTCTGTGCGACCACCTGCGTCGTGACGAAAAAGTCCTGGCCACCGTGAACCACCTGGTTCTCGATGAAGCGGACGAAATGCTCAAGCTCGGCTTCATGGACGACCTGGAAGTCATCTTCAAGGCCTTGCCGGCAACCCGCCAGACCGTTTTGTTCTCGGCGACCCTGCCGCAGTCGATCCGCGCCATTGCCGAACGCCACCTGCGCGATCCGCAACACGTCAAGATCCAGACCAAGACCCAGACCGTGACCGCGATCGAACAGGCTCACCTGTTGGTTCACGCCGACCAGAAGACCTCGGCTGTGCTGAGCCTGCTGGAAGTCGAGGATTTCGACGCCCTGATCATGTTCGTGCGCACCAAGCAAGCGACCCTGGACCTGGCCAGTGCCCTGGAAGCCAAAGGCTACAAAGCCGCTGCGCTGAACGGTGACATCGCCCAGAACCAGCGTGAGCGCGTGATCGACTCCCTCAAGGATGGCCGTCTGGACATCGTTGTGGCGACCGACGTTGCTGCTCGTGGCCTGGACGTTCCGCGCATCACTCACGTATTCAACGTCGACATGCCGTACGATCCTGAGTCCTACGTTCACCGTATCGGCCGTACCGGCCGTGCCGGTCGCGAAGGTCGTGCGCTGTTGCTGGTGACTCCACGTGAGCGCCGCATGCTGCAAGTGATCGAGCGTGTAACCGGTCAGAAAGTTGCCGAAGTCCGCCTGCCGGATGCCCAGGCCGTTCTCGATGCGCGCATCAAGAAACTGACCAACAGCCTGTCGCCACTGGTAGCCGATGCTGAATCGACCCACGGCGAACTGCTGGATCGCCTGACCGCCGATATCGGTTGCAGCCCGCGTGCCCTGGCCGCGGCCCTGCTGCGCAAGGCCACCAATGGCCAGGCGCTGACCCTGGCGGCGATCGAGAAAGAGCGTCCGCTGGTGCCGAACAACGCGCCACGTGGCGATCGTCCGGAGCGTTCCGGTGACCGTCCCGAGCGTAGCGATCGTGAGCGTCGTGCCCCGGTGCCATTGGCCGAAGGCCGTGCCCGCTGCCGTACCGCGCTGGGTGCGCGTGACGGTATCGCCGCCAAGAACCTGCTGGGTGCCATCCTCAACGAAGGTGGCCTGGCCCGTGAAGCGATCGGTCGCATCCAGGTGCGTGACAGCTTCAGCCTGGTGGAACTGCCGGAAGATGGTCTGGAGCGTCTGCTGACCAAGCTGAAGGACACCCGTGTGGCTGGCAAGCAGCTCAAGCTGCGTCGCTACCGCGAAGATTGATCAACCCCCGGGTTGATTGATCGATAAAAAAATCCCCGACTGGTTCGGGGATTTTTTTTGCCTGCTGTAGGAGCGAGCTTGCTCGCGATGGGCGTCAACGATAACGCGGGGCGTCTGATACCCCGCGGTGCCTGAGCCATTATCGCGAGCAAGCTCGCTCCTACAGGGGATTGGTGGGGTCAGGCGAAGCGATAGATGTCCATGCCCAGCGCGCCCATGGTGAACCCCTTGTGGGCGATGCTCATCTGGCCACCGGCGCCACGGGCGAAATACAACGGCAGCAGGTGCTCGTCACTGGGGTGGCTGCGCACGGCGTAGGGCGCCTGTTTGCGGTAGTCGTGCAGGGCGGCTTCGTCATCGGCAGCGAGTTTGTCGACCATCCAGTCGCGGAAGGCCTTGGCCCACGGCTCGATGCTGTCGGGGCCGGCATGCCAGTCCAGTTCTCCGAGGTTATGGGTAATGCTGCCGGAGCCGATCAGCAGGATGCCCTGGGCCCGCAGGCCGCTGAGGGCATGCCCGATACGGGTTTGCAAGGCAGGGCCCATGCGGCTTGGCAAGGACACCTGGACCACCGGGATATCGGCTTGCGGGTACATCAGCGACAGGGGCACCCAGACCCCATGGTCGAATGGGCGCTGGTCATCGAGGCGGGCGGCCAGGCCATCGGCGTTGAGCAGGGCGACAATCTCGGCGGCCAACTGCGGTTCGCCGGGTGCCGGGTATTGCACGGCGAACAGTTCCCGGGGAAAACCACCGAAGTCGTGCCAGGTTTCCGGCTGCGGATTGCTGCTGACCCGCAGGTCCTGGCTTTCCCAGTGGGCCGAGACGATGACGATGGCCTTCGGTCGCGGCAGCTCGGCCGCCAGGCGGGCCAGGGCCGGGCCGCTGGCGCCGGGGTCCAGGGCCAGCATGGGTGAACCGTGGGAGATGAACAGGCTGGGGAGCATAATGAAAGTCCTGAGCGTCAAGTTTAAGATGACGCCATCTTCAATCAGATCATTGATCTAAATCTAATATAAGTTTTAGTGCTTTTTGATCGAATTTTCAGGGTGAACCTATGCAACCGGAATTTTGGCACAAGCGTTGGGAACACAACCAGATCGGCTTTCACCTGGAGCAGGTCAACCCCCATCTGCAGCGCTTCTGGCCCGACCTGGCACTGCCGATAGAGGCGCGGGTGCTGGTGCCCTTGTGTGGCAAGAGCCTTGATCTGGCGTGGTTGGCGGCCCAGGGCCTGCGCGTCCTGGGGGTGGAGTTGTCGGAGAAGGCCGTGGAGGCGTTTTTTGCCGAGCAGCAGCTCAAGCCGCTGATACGCCGGCAGGGTGAGTTCATGGTCTATGAGGCGGGTCCGCTGGAACTCTGGTGTGGAGACTTCTTCGCCTTGACGGCCGCCGACGTGGCCGACTGTGTGGGGCTGTATGACCGGGCGGCGCTGATCGCCTTGCCACCGCCAATGCGCGAGCGTTATGCGGCGCATTTGAGCGGGATACTGGCGGCGGGCACCCAGGGCTTGTTGATCACCCTCGACTACGATCAGACCCAGCTCGACGGGCCGCCGTTCGCCTTGCTCGATGGTGAGGTCCGGCGCTTGCTGGAGCCGCAGTGGCAGCTTCAGGTGGAGGATGAACAGGATGTGCTTGGCGAGAGCTGGAAGTTTCTCCAGGCTGGGGTGACGCGGCTCGACGAGCGGGTTTACCGGTTGGAGAAGGTTTCTTAGGAAGCAGGTAAGCCGACGACGATTCCAAGGGTGTCGCGGACTCTGTGGGAGCGGAGCTTGTCGGATCGCCGCACCGCCGCGAAGCTTTTAGCGGCCTCCAGGGCCTCTTCGCGGGCAAGCTCCGCTCCCACACCTCACAGGTATGGCTATCAGCCGCGCCGACGCAGGGCTTCGATACGCTCTTCCAGCGGCGGGTGGCTCATGAACATCTTCGCCAGGCCCTGTTTCAGGCCGCCGTTGATACCGAAGGCGTTCAGGGTATCCGGCATGTGCACCGGCAGGCCCTGTTCAGAGCGCAGGCGTTGCAGGGCGCCGATCATCGCGGCGGTACCGGCCAGGCTGGCACCGGCTTCGTCGGCGCGGAATTCACGCTTGCGCGAGAACCACATGACGATGGCGCTGGCCAGGAAACCCAGGACCAGTTCGGCGAAGATGGTCGCCACATAGTAGGCGATACCCTGGCCCTCTTCGTTCTTGAAGATGACCTTATCGACGAAGTTGCCGATGATCCGCGCAAAGAACATCACGAAGGTGTTCACCACGCCCTGTATCAGCGCCAGGGTGACCATGTCGCCATTGGCTACGTGGCCGATCTCGTGGGCCAGCACGGCCTTCACTTCATCGGGCGAGAAGCGTTCCAGCAGGCCCTGGCTGACCGCGACCAGCGCGTCGTTCTTGTTCCAGCCGGTGGCGAAGGCGTTTGCCTCGTAGGCCGGGAAGATACCCACCTCGGGCATCTTGATCCCGGCGTCGCGGGACAGTTGCTCGACGGTTTGCAGCAGCCACTGCTCATGGCGGGTACGAGGCTGGGTGATGAGCTGGGTGCCGGTGCTCATCTTCGCCATCCACTTGGAGATGAACAACGAGAACAGCGAACCCGCGAAACCAAAGACCGCACAGAAGACCAGCAGCTGATTGAGGTTGAGATCAACCCCGTTGGCCGCCATGAACCCGTTGAAGCCGAAAAGGCTCAGGGTGATGCTGGCAATCAGCACGACCGCCAGGTTAGTGGCCAAGAACAGCAGGATGCGCATCATGGTTGAAAGTTTCTCCTCAGCTAAAGATGTAGCGTCATGCGGGGTATATAAGGTGCAGCTGCGACCTATTCAACCGGGTGACTATTTCAAACTGTGTCCTACAGCTTGATTCTAGCCGCTTGCCAGTCATTTCCTAATGGAGGGCTTGGGTTTTCGAGGCGTTGCAACGCCGCGCGCCCCTTTGAAACCGGGGGATGTGTTGGCAATGAGAGAGGTTCCCTGGCCGGCGGCATGCTGACGCAAAGACATACAAAAAGAAATGGGGGCAAAGCGCTTTCCTGCGACTCTCGGATGAGTCGCAGGAAAGTGTAGGAAATTACTGGCGGTAGGTTTTCAGGAACGAACCGATGCGCCCGATGGCCTGTTCCAGGTCATCCACCCGGGGCAGGGTGACCACGCGGAAGTGATCGGGCCATGGCCAGTTGAACGCGGTGCCCTGGACCACCAGCAGCTTTTCCGAGATCAGCAGGTCGAGGACGAACTTCTCGTCGTTGAGAATCGGGCAGACTTTCGGGTCGATCCGCGGGAAGGCGTAGAGCGCGCCCATGGGTTTCACGCAGCTGACGCCGGGAATGTCGTTGAGCAGTTCCCAGGTGCGGTTGCGTTGTTCCAGCAGGCGACCGGCCGGCAGCACCAGGTCGTTGATGCTCTGGTAGCCGCCGAGGGCGGTCTGGATCGCGTGCTGGCTCGGCACGTTGGCGCACAGGCGCATGTTGGCCAGGATGTCGATGCCTTCGATATAGCTCTGGGCATTGTGCTTGGGACCGGAGATCGCCACCCAGCCGGAGCGGAAACCCGCGACCCGGTAGGACTTGGACAGGCCGTTGAAGGTCAGGCACAGCAGGTCCGGCGCCAGGGATGCGGTGCAGACGTGTACGGCATCGTCGTAGAGGATCTTGTCGTAGATCTCGTCGGAAAAAACCACGAGGTTGTGCTGGCGGGCCAGTTCGAGCATGCCCAGCAGCACCTCCTTGGAATACACCGCGCCCGTCGGATTGTTCGGGTTGATGATCACCAAGGCCTTGGTATTGGGGGTGATCTTGGCCTTGATATCGGCCAGGTCCGGCCACCAGTTGGCCTGTTCGTCGCACAGGTAGTGCACCGGGTTGCCGCCGGCCAGGCTCACGGCGGCGGTCCACAGCGGGTAGTCCGGTGCCGGGATCAGTACTTCGTCGCCATTGTTGAGCAGGGCCTGCATGGACATCACGATCAGTTCGGACACGCCATTGCCCAGGTAGATGTCTTCGATGCCGACACCTTCGACCTGCTTCTGCTGGTAGTACTGCATGACCGCCTTGCGGGCGCTGTACAACCCCTTGGAGTCACTGTAGCCCTGTGCGGTCGGCAGGTTGCGGATCACGTCCAGGAGGATTTCGTCCGGGGCTTCGAAACCGAAGGGCGCCGGGTTGCCGATGTTCAGCTTGAGGATGCGATGGCCTTCCTCTTCCAGGCGTTTGGCGTGCTTGAGCACCGGGCCGCGAATGTCGTAGCAGACGTTGGCGAGCTTGTTCGATTTGCTGACCTGCATGGCGATGTAATCCTGAAAATGGACGATCCAGGCGGTCTCGTCGAGGCCGCTATGGCAATACTGCGTTTTCACCTCGTCCCATGGTCCCCGGCCGCCGGCTTGGAAAATCCGTTTGAATGCGTCGGACGCGGGTGCCAGACTGGCGTTTGACGAGGCGCAATCATACGTGCCACCCGATCCGTGGAAAAGATACAGATCGGGGTTTTTCAGCCGCCGAGGTGTGACGATGGAAAAGTTGGAAAAAACCCTGGACGAATGGCGCGCCATGCTCGACCCGGAGCAGTACAACGTGTGCCGGCTCAAAGGCACGGAGCGGCCGTTTTCCGGCAAATACAACGGCACCAGGACCGATGGGGTCTATCACTGCATCTGCTGCAATGAGCCGCTGTTCGATTCTCGCGCCAAGTTCGACTCCGGCTGCGGCTGGCCGAGCTTCTACCAGCCCATCGGCGACAGCGCGATGGTCGAGATCCGCGATATCAGCCACGGCATGATCCGCACCGAAGTGGTCTGCGCCAAATGCGACGCACACCTGGGCCATGTGTTTCCCGACGGTCCGCCGCCGACCGGTTTGCGCTACTGCATCAACTCCGTGTGCCTGGATCTGGTGCCGCGGGGCTGAGTCCGGTTCTTGCGCGGTGTCCCGGAATTCAGGGCCCGCGCCAAGCCCGGCGGGGAAGTCTGTGTGGTCGTGGCTTATAAAGCTCCATCCACCCCGGTTATTAAATTGTGTGCAATTCAATTGCTCGCTATCTTGTTCGACATTCATTGGAGGAACTGTCATGAGCGATAACCTGCTGAACATCCCTTGCACCACCATCAAGGGTGAGCAAAAGACCCTGGGCGACTTCGCCGGCAAGGCGATCCTGGTGGTCAACACCGCCAGCAAATGCCGTTTTACCCCTCAGTACAAAGAGCTTGAGCAACTCTGGCAGTCCTACAAGGACCAGGGGCTGGTCGTCCTCGGTTTCCCCTGCAACCAATTCGGCAAGCAGGAGCCGGGTAACGAAGGGGCGATTTCCGAGTTCTGCGAGCTGAACTACGGCGTCAGTTTCCCGCTGTTCAAGAAGATCGACGTCAACGGCGACGGCGCCCACCCGCTGTTCGTCCAGTTGAAGAAACGCGCGCCGGGGTTGCTCTGGTCCCAGGGCATCAAGTGGAACTTCACCAAGTTCCTGATCGGCAAGGACGGCCGTCTGGTGAAGCGTTTCGCACCCACCACCAAGCCCGAGCACCTCACCCGCGAGATCGAAGCCCTGCTTAAATGAACGACCTGTCCAGCGATTCGCTGAGCCTTGACTCCCAGCTCTGCTTCAAGCTCTACGCCGCTTCACGGGCGGTGATTCGAGGCTACAAGCCGATGCTGGAACAGTTGGGCCTGACCTATCCGCAGTACCTGGCGATGCTGGTGCTGTGGGAGTGGCATGACGGCGCACCGGCGCAACCGACGGTCAAGGCCCTCGGTGAGCGCCTGCTGCTGGACTCGGGGACGCTGACGCCACTGCTCAAGCGCCTTGAGCAGATGGCCTTGGTGCAGCGCCGGCGTTCAGCCCTCGACGAGCGTGAAGTGCACCTGAGCCTGAGTCCCGCCGGAGTGGCTCTGCGCGCGCAGGTGCTGCCGATCAAGGCACGGCTGCTTTGCGACAGTGGTCTCGATCTGACCCGGCTGGATGAACTGCGCGACGGTCTTGACCAGTTACTGACCCAACTCATGCCGCTGTAGCCGGTACCCACTGTTCGAGCAGGGCGATCAGCTCTTCTCGGCGGAAGGGCTTGGCCAGGTAGTCGCTCATGCCCGCGGCCCGGCAGCGTTCACGTTCCTCGGGCATGGCGTTGGCCGTCAGCGCCACGATCGGCAGGTTCGGCCAGCGCCCGCTGCGGCGAATCTGCCGACTGGCTTCGTAGCCGTCCATGACGGGCATATTGCAATCCATCAGCACCAGGTCGAACACCTGCTGCTCCAGTTGGCTCAGCGCCTCGCCACCATGGGCGGCCACCGTTACTTCGCAGCCGAGCTTGCCGAGCATGCCCTTGGCCACCAGCTGATTGACCGGATTGTCCTCCACCAACAGGATCCGGGCCCGGCGTAGCGGCTGGTTGTCCCGCGGCTGCACGTTCAGCTCGGCCGGGTCATCGGGCAGCAGGATGCGCGCCAGTGTCTGGTACAGCGCGTTGCGCGCCAGCGGCCGGGCCTGTTGCTGCAGCGGGGTGAGGGCGTTGGCCTGTTCGGTGGGCATGAAATTGCCATAGGCGGTGACCAGCAGGATCGGCGCGCTGATCGCCGGCCGCAGGCCGAACAGGCATTCCGGGCAGTCGGTGATCAACAGGTCGGGGCTGACCCCCGCCAGGCTGTCGTCCAGCCCGTAGCGCTGGTAGTCCAGGCCCCAGACCGGCAATTGGTGGCTGAGCAATTCGCTCAGGCCGCTGGTGCTCGACGTCACGGCGATGACCTTACCGGTGAGGCGTCGCGGTGTCGCGGCCGGCGTGTGCCCGGGCAAGGGCAGTTCGGCACAGAACTGGCTGCCGAAACCGACCTCGGAATTGATCGTCAGGCTGCCTTTCATGGCCTCGCACAGATTGTAGGTCAGGGTCAGCCCCAGGCCGGTGCCGCCGTACTGGCGGGTAATGCCGGCGCCGGCCTGGGTGAAGGGCTGGAAGATCTTGGCCTGGGCCTCCTGGGCGATGCCGATGCCGGTGTCGCAGACTTCGATGCGCACGCCGTTGTCGCGAGCACTCAGGCGCACATCGACGCGGCCGAAGCGGGTGAACTTCAACGCGTTGGACAACAGGTTGCTGACGATCTGCCGCACCCGCGTCGGGTCGCCCAGCACCAGGGCCGGGAATTGCGGGTCGATCAGGCAGGCCAGTTCGACGCTGGGGGCGGCGTTTTGCGAGAGCAGGTTGGCGGTGTCCTCGACCAGGGCGCCGAGGTCGAAGGGGATGCGTTCCAGCTCCAACTGGCCGGCGTCGAATTTCGACAGGTCGAGGATATCGTTGAGCAACTCCACCAGGACCTTGCCGGAGTCGTGGGCAATCGACAATTGCTGGCGTTGCTCGGCGTTCAGCTGGCTGTCCAGGGACAGCGCGATCATGCCCAGCAGGCCGTTCAGGGGCGTGCGGATTTCATGGCTCATGTTGGCCAGGAACGCCGAACGGGCCTGGGCCATGTCCAGGGCCGTGCGGCGCGCCACTTCCAGTTCCTCGTTGGATTGGCTCAGGCGCGCGTTGCTGGCCTTGAGTTCGGTGGTGCGCGCCGAGACGATATTCTCCAACTGGCCGAGGTAGTCGGTCAGGCGGTTTTCGGCGCTGCGCCGCTGCTGGATCTCGGTGCCCATGTTTTCGAATTGCTGGTTGGCGACCTTGACCAGTACGCCGATTTCATCGTGTTCATGGCCGGGGGGAAAGGCCAGGCGCGCCTGTTTCGGCTGGCCCGGGGTGCTGCTGCTGAGCGCCTCGATCACCCGCACCAGGGGTTTGGTCAGCATCGTATAGAACAGCACGAGAAGGATGATGGTGAGGATCAGGCTGCGGACAAAACCGTTGAGCAGGGTGATCTCGGCCCGATGCAGGAAGCGGATACCGAAGGTGTAGGTGTCGATATCAAGGTGCAGGGTGCCCAGGGATTCGTCTGGCAGATGGCTGAGATAAAGCCGGTCTTCGAAGGTGCGATCAGAGCCGAACAGCCAATCGCTGATCATCCGATAGCTGCCTTCCTGGCGCGGTCGCTCGACGCTGGCCAGGACCATATTGTTGTTGTCGATCAACTGCGCGCGCAGCACCGCCGGCGAGTGCAGCAGGCCAAGGGCCAGTTCCTGCGCCAGTTCGGCGTCGATGTTGTAGGCGATCCTCGATGCCGGGTTGTGGCTGATTTCCAGCAGGGAAAGGATTTCACGGTTGATCGAGGCGCTTTCGCTGGCATAATCGATGCCGATTTGCAGCAGACTGAGCAGTGTTCCCAGAATGAAGCCGACCAGCACCGTCAACCGGGCTTGTTTGTAGGACAAGCGGTGGGTGAACTTTATATCCATGGGGTGGTGTACCACTTTCCTTTCCCTTCGCCCGGCAAGCATAGCTGATTCGATGCGTGCACCGGCAGTGGGGGATTCGATACGCGCGGTGTGCAGTCTGCCAGAGCTTGCCGGCGCCCGGCGGCGCCAACGCGACATCATCGTATGAACTTGCCTGAGGAAACGTCGTGGATTCTCGATTGAATGCCTTTCTTGAGCGTGCCGATGCGGTGCTCGCCCGTCTTGAACCCCTGTTGCCGGCACCGCGCCAGGCCATCGACTGGAACGGCTGCCTGGCGGCCCGCTGGCAGCGCGAAGGGCGCAGCGGTTATCTGTTGCCGCTGGAGGTCAGCCTGGACATGCGTTTGTCCGACCTGATCGGCGTCGACAAGCAACGCGAGCAACTGGCGCGCAACACCCGCCAGTTCCTCGATGGCCTGCCCGCCAACCATGCCTTGCTCTGGGGGTCGCGCGGCACCGGCAAGTCCTCGTTGGTGCGCGCCTTGCTCGCCGAACATGCCAAGGCCGGTTTGCGCCTGATCGAGATCGAGCGCGATCACCTGGCCGACCTGCCGCGGGTGGTGGAGCAGTTGCAAAAGCTGCCCCAGCGTTTCGTGCTGTTCTGCGATGACCTGTCCTTCGAGGCCGGTGAAGGCGACTACCGTGTGCTCAAGAGTGTGCTCGACGGTTCCCTCGAACAGGCCCCGGACAATGTCCTGCTCTACGCCACCTCGAACCGCCGGCACCTGGTGCCCGAGAAAGAGAGCGACAACGAAAACTGGAAGCGCGTCGACGGCGAGCTGCACCCCAGCGAAGCGGTGGAGGACAAGATTGCCCTGTCCGATCGTTTCGGCCTGTGGCTGTCGTTCTATCCCTTTACCCAGGAGCACTTCCTCAGTGTTGTCGAACACTGGATCGGCGAGTTGGCGCTCAAGGCCGGCCTGGCCTGGCAGCGCGACGAGGCGCTGGATATCCAGGCGGTGCGCTGGGCCACCGGACGCGGCAATCGCAACGGTCGCTGCGCCTATCAGTTTGCGCGTTATTGGGTGGGTTTGAAGTTGTTGGAGCAGGCACCATGATCGATTTGCAGAACACCGGGGCCGGCCTCGAGGGCTATGGTCTGTTGCACGCACAGCTGGAATCGTTGCTGGCGGACGAGCGGGATTTCATCGCCAATGCCGCGCAGTTCTCGGCCTTCCTGTTCAATCAGCTGGATGACCTGAATTGGGCCGGTTTCTACCTCAATCGCCATGAGGAACTGGTCCTTGGGCCGTTCCAGGGGCAGATCGCCTGCGTGCGAATCCCCTTCGGCCGGGGCGTCTGCGGCACCGCCGCGGCCACCCGGGAAACCCAGCGGGTCGAAGACGTGCATGCGTTTGCCGGGCATATCGCCTGCGACAGCGCCTCGAACAGCGAGCTGGTGGTGCCACTGGTCAAGGACGGCCGCCTGATCGGCGTGCTCGACCTGGACAGCCCGAGCCTGGCCCGCTTCACCCTCGAAGACCAGGCCGGGATCGAACACCTGGCAGCGATCTTCCTGCGCCTGACCGACTGCTGAGGCGACTCAGGCGCCCAGACCGGCCTTTTCCAGCAGCGACTCGGCATCCACCGTGTCGATCTGCTGGGGCAGGACGTGTTGCCGGGCGTACGCCAGGTAGATTTCCTCACGGATAAACAGCTCGAACAATTGCGGGTCGATATGGGCGTCGCGGCACATGCCGGCCATGATGCCCAGCGCTTCGCTCAGGGTCTTGCCCTTTTTGTACGGGCGATCGGCGGCGGTCAGCGCCTCGAAGATATCGGCAATCGCCATCATCCGCGCCGGCAGGCTCATCTGTTCGCGCTTCAGGCGCTTGGGGTAACCGGTGCCGTCCATTTTCTCGTGGTGGCCGCCGGCGATCTCCGGCACGGCGGTCAGGTGCCCGGGAAACGGCAGTTGATCGAGCATCAGGATGGTCTGCACCATGTGATGGTTGATGATGTAGCGCTCTTCGCGGGTCAGCGTGCCGCGGGTAATGCTCAGGTTGTACAACTCCCCCCGATTGAACTTGTAGGGCGGCACGTCGAGCTGAAAGCCCCAGCGATTGTCGGCGGGGATCAGTTCGGCCTCGTTGCGTTCGAACAGATGCTCGGGCTTGTCCGCCAGCAGCGCTTCGGTGGCCGGCAGGGGCGCGGCGGGGCTGCGTTCCTGGCGGAGCTTTTCTTCCCAGGACACCCCGAGACGATCGTCCAGCGTGCGGGTCCAGGTGCGTTGGGCAATCCGCTGCAGGTGTTCCAGGTCGGCTTCGGCCATGGCCTCGCCGCCCAGGTTGCAGTGGGCGACAAAGGCGAAGTCCTCGTCCAGGGCCGTCAGGCTGGCGTCGCGCGCCCGGCCCAAGTCGGCTTCGTCGCCACCCAGCGCCCGGCCTTGCCAATAGTCGACCCAGGCATCGCGCTTGAGCACTTCGAAGCGGGTGCGTATTTCGTGAATGCGGTCGTACAGGGTTTCCAGCTTGGTGGCCTTGTCGACCACGTATTCGGGAGTGGTGACCTTGCCGCAGTCATGCAGCCAGGCAGCGACATGCAGCGCCTCCCATTCGTCTTCGCTGGGTTGGTAGCCTTTGAACGCCGGTGTCTGGCTGGCCGCGGCGGCCTCGGCGATCATCAGCGTCAGCACCGGCACCCGTTGGCAGTGGCCGCCGGTGTAAGGACTCTTGGCATCGATGGCGCCGGCCAATAACTGGATGAACGCGTCCAGCAGTTGTTTCTGCCGGGCTTGCAGGCGCTGGCTTTCGATGCAGGCGGCCGCGGTGCCGGAAATGGCGCTGATAAAGGCGATGCGGTCCGGCTGCAGGTTCTCCATATCGGTTTCGGTGCCGCTGTCGGGCAGCAGCAGGGCGAGGACGCCGACGGTTTCGCCATGGCGGTTGTGCAAGCGGATGCCGATCAGGTGAATCCGCGGGCTCTCCAGGGCGAGCATGACCTTTTGCAAGTCGGCCGCCTGCTCGAAGCCGAGGGTGGCGACCACGTTGTCCTGCCGGTCCAGTGCCTTGAGCCAGTCCGGGCGCTGTTCGTCAGCCTCGGCTGCACCGCGGATATCGAAGTGCCGGGGATCCTGCTGGACACCATCGATGATCAGGGCATGGGCTTCCAGCTGGCGGCTGTCGCTGTCCAGCAGGTAGATCAGCCCGGCGCGGGCCTGGGCGATTTTCAGCGTTTCCTCGAGCACCCGTTGCAGCAGGGGATCGAAGCGGGTTTGCGCCGAGAGGCTGGAGGCGATTTCGAAGAAGCTCGCCAGGGTCTGCTTCATTCGGATCATCGAGGTCGCCAGCCGGTCGACTTCCAGCACCGGCGAGCGCGGTGTCGCCGGGTGGTTGAAGTTGAAGCTGCGAATCGCATCGGCCTCCTGTACCAGGGCGTGCAGCGGCTTGACCAGCAGCCTGGACGTCAGCCAGCCCAGGGGCAGGCACAGCAGCAGGGTGGCCAGGGTGATCAGCGCGCCTTGCCAGCGGATCCGGTAGGCGTCCGCCAGGAGTTCGTCTTCCGGAACCAGCAGGGCCAGTTGCAGGCCCTTGGGCCCGCCTTCGGCGAGTTGCGTACGGGCGACTATCCATTGCCGTTGCGCGCTGTCCAGGTGGTGCTCGGTGCTGCTGCCCGGTTCCATGAAGCGTTGCAGGATCGGGCTCAGGTCCTGGACCCGGGGCAACCGTGCGTCGCTGCTGTGGCCGATCAGCCGGGCGTAGTCGGGATAGGCCACGGCATTGTCGTGTTCATCGAACAGGACGATTTCGGTCGAGGGCGTGACCTTGTGTTTGTCCAGGGTCGCGGAAAGATCCGCCAGGGTCAGGTCGGCGGCGATCACCACGTTGGCGCTGCCGCGTCGGGCGAGGGTGGTGCCGACATTGTGGGTGGAGAAAAACAGGTAGGGCGCGGTGGTGATCTGGTCGCTGTCCTTCAGGGCGCTGTTGAACCAGGAACGTACGCGGGGATCGTAGGCTTCGCGGTGATTGTCCTGGCGGCTGATCAGTTGCAGGGCCGCGTCGTAGAACAATGATTCGGACTTGACCCCCGCGACGCCGGGGTCGCGCTCGATACTCCAGACCTGGAAGGCGGCGTTCTCCGGTGCCTTGAAATAGGCGCGCAGGGCGCTGTCGCGCAGCGGCCGGACCATGAAGAAGTCGCCATCGGCGTAACCGAGGTACAGCGATGCCAGGTTCGGGTTGTCGTTCAGGGCCTGGGTGAAGGGCTTGAGCAGTGCCAGCCGTTGCCCAAGCGTAAGGGCCTGGGTGCGATCGTCGATGGCCAGCAGGCTCAGCAGATGACGAATTGGCTGGTAGGTGTGCAGCAGGTCCAGCTGTACATCGTCGCGGACCCTGCCGAAGATTTTTTCGCTGCTGGCGAGAATGATCTGCGTGGTTTGCCGGTAGTTGAACAGCCCCAGCAGGGTGCCGGTCAGCAGCAGCAGGCAGGTGAACAGGATACTGATGTGCACGTGCAGCGCCAGCCGGCGTCTTTCGCGTTGCATGGGACGGGGCATCGCTGATCTCCCTGGGTGATGGGGCCGTGCTCAGCGCCCAAGGATAGCCAATGTCCGCTGTCAGGTGTGCTCCTGGCCGGGCATTTTTTCAGGCGGCGGGCCGGTGTGCTCGCGCAAGGCCGTTTCGAGTTCGAGCAAGGCCTGCACAATCGCCTGCCGGGCGCTTTCGATCTGCGGCCTCGGAGCGTCCTCCTGGCATTGCTTTTCCAGGATTTCGCAGTGTTCCACCAACGCGTTGGCCTGGGCGATCCGCGCCGCGCCCTTGATCTTGTGGGCCATGTCGATGAGGGGGACCAGATCACCGTTGATGGGCAGTCCGAGCAGTTCCTCGCGGTCCGCCTGGCAACTGCTCAGCAGCTCGTCGATCAAGCGACGCATCAGCAGCGGCTCGCCCCCGGTCAGGGCGTGCAGGCCGTCGAGGCTGAAGGCGGCCTGGCTCGGACGCGGGCGCGGCATGACGTCGGCGAGTTTCTGGTTGAGGGTGGTCAGGCTGATGGGCTTGAACAGGCAGTCGTTCATGCCGGCTTCCTTGCAGCGGGTGCGTTCCTCGGGCTGGGCGTTGGCGGTGAAACCGAACACCGCGCAGGCCGGGAGGTCATGGCGGGCTTCATGTTCGCGCAGGCGGCGGGTCATCTCGTAGCCGTTCAGGACGGGCATGTTGCAGTCGACGATCACCAGGTCGAAATGCCCGTCTTTCCAGGCCTGCAAACCGGTTGCACCATTCTGTGCGGTGCTGAACGAGTGGCCGAGAAAGCCCAGTTGCTGGCACATCAACAGGCGGTTGGCCGGGTGGTCGTCCACCACCAGGACATTCAGCGCCTGCAGCGCCGGGGTCAGTTCCGGATCGCGCCGGGCGGTGCCTTGAGTGGCTTCGAGGCAGTCCAGTTCCAGGGCCACCACCACTCGGGTGCCTTCGCCCGGCACGCTGGACAGGCTCAGGGTGCCACCCATCATTTCGCACAGGCTGCGGCAGATCACCAGGCCCAGGCCGGCGCCGCTACGGGCCAGGTGGCCGGAGTTGTCGGCCTGTACAAAGGGCTCGAACAGCCGGGCCTGATCGGCGGCGCTGATGCCGATGCCGCTGTCCTGGACGGTCAGGGTCATGTTCGTCCGTTGCGCCACCGCGGTGGGCTGCATCTGCAACGAGATGGTGACCTGGCCCTGCTCGGTGAACTTGATGGCATTGCTGATCAGGTTGGACAGGATCTGCTTGAAGCGCAGGGGATCGATCAGGATGTCGCCGATGTCCTGGCGTTCAGGCAGCTGCACCACCAGGTCCAGCTGTTTCTGCCGTGCCAGGCCATCGAAGACCCGGACCACCGATTCCACCAGTTCGCCGAGGTTGACCCGCTCGGGGGACAGGCTCAGGCGACCGGACTCGATGCGGGCGATATCGAGGATATCGCCGATCAGTTCCAGCAGGTCCTTGGCCGAGTTGTAGGCGACTTCGATGGCGGGGCGATCGAGGTGGCCCTGGTCCGCGCGCTTGAGGGTCAGTTCGAGCATGCCGATCACCGCGTTCATCGGTGTGCGGATTTCGTGGCTCATGGTTGCCAGGAAGGTGCTCTTGGCCCGGTTGGCGCTGTCGGCCTGGTCCTTGGCCGCGCGCAGTTCTTCGAACAGTTCGCGGCGTTCGCTGATGTCGATCCAGCCGCCGATGATGCCCTGCACCTCGCCCAGGGAGTTACGGTAGGGCAGGATCCAGTGATAGATGGTCATCCGGCGGTCGCCGATATGCAGGGTGCGGTCGCAGATCTGCGCCGTGCCTTCGTCCATCACCCGCTGGTAGTCGGCCTGGTATTCCCGGGCCTCGAAGGCGTTGCCCTGGTAGGCGTCCATGACCCGCTTGCCGATCACATCCTCGAGCTTGGTCGAGAAGGCTTGCAGGTAGCTGTCGTTGCAGGTCTGCAACAAGCCTTCGCGATCACGCACATAGATCGGGTGCGGGGTGCCGTTGACCAGCGCGCGCATGAATTCGAACTGGTCGCTCAGGGCCCGCTCGGCCAGTTGCCGTTGCCGGATCTGCCGGCGCATGTAGGCGTTCCAGCCCAGCGAGAGCAGCAGCAGCGCGCCGGCCCCCATGACGATCTGCAGGATCAGCCGATGGTAGTTGCGCCAGTAGCTCTCGGACGATGGTGTGTAGCCGCGCCAGCGACTGTTGATGATGCCCAGTTCGTCCGGGGCGATGCTCAGCAGCGCCTTGTCGAGAATCGAGCCCAGCTCCGTGGCCCCACGGGCGGTGGCCAGGGCGAAGATCGCCTGCTGGGTGCCGATGGTCGCGCTGATCTGCAGCTTGTCGTCGAAGGTTTGCGAGGCGATCAGGTAGTTGGCGATCACCAGCGAACTCACCGCGCCTTCCGCCTGACCCTGGGCGAGCAGTTCGACTGCCTTGAGGCTGTCGTCGGTTTCAATCAGCTTGATCTCCGGGAAATCGCTGCGCAGGTAGTCGATCAGCGGGTTGCCGCGGATCACCGCCAGGCGCCGGCCCTGCATCTGGTCGAGGTTGTTGACGCTGTCGCGGCCCTTGGCCGTCAGCAGCACGAACGAGTTCTCCATGTACGGCCGGCTGAAATGCAGGATGTTCTCGCGTTCATTGGTCGGGCTGACGGCGGCGATAATGTCGGCCTGGTTGTTTTTGATCCGGTTGATCATGTCGTCCAGGCTGCGCGAGCGCTGCACGTCGAAACGCAGGCCGGTGCGCAGGCGGATCAGTTCCAGCAGGTCGGCGGTGACGCCACGGAAGCTGTTGTCGGCGTCGAAGAAGGTGATCGGCGCCAGGGCTTCGTTGACCACCACGCGGACCACCGGGTGCTCCTTGATCCAGCGTTCTTCGCGCGCGGTCAGTTGCAGCTTGTGGTCGGTCAGCAGGATGTCGCTGCCGGCGCTCCAGCGGTGGGCGATACTCTCGCGCTCGCTGGTGGGGATCGCTTTCAGGGTGGCGTTGACGGCGCCCAGCAGGGCGGCGTTGTCACCGCGTACGGCAAAGCTGAAGCCGTAGGCCTCGTGCTTGCCGAAGTTGGCCATTTTCACATTGCGCAAATAGCCCTTGTTGATCAGGTAGTGGGTCGAGATGGTGTCGCCGAGAAACACGTCGGCCTGGTCGAACGCCACGGCGTTGAGCGCGTTCAGGTAGGACGGGTAGAACTGCAGCGTGGCGTTGGGATAAAGGCTCTTGATCTCGTCCAGTGGCAGGTAGTGGTAGACCATGCTCAGGCGCATGCCTGCCAGGCCATCGCTCAGGGCGCGGGTTTCGTTTTCACGGGTGACCAGCACCGGCTGGTCGATGGCGTAGGGGGTCGACAGCGCGATGTTCTTGTTCACCGCCTCGAAGCCGTTGGCGCTGCCGAGCAGGTCGATCCGGCCTTGTTCGAGGGCACTGATGGCGGCTTCGCGGGTGGCAAAGCTCTGCACCTTGATCGGCAGGCCCAGGGCCTTGGCCAGGATACCGGCGTAGTCGGCGGTGATGCCTTCATAGTCATGGCCGCTGACGGTCATGTCGAAAGGCGGGTAGTCCGGGGCGGAGGTGCCGAGTACCAGCTCGCGCTTGTCCTCGACCCAGCGCCGTTGCTCCTTGTCCAGCACGACCTCCATGTGGCTGGCGCTTGAACGGCTGAGTAATGAGAAGTGGGTGATACCCGGGGTCTCTGCAAGCGCTGACAGGCACAGGCACAAGCCTGTGATCACCATCAGATAGTCCTTTATGCGCATGGGCATTGGTTTTCTCACACTACCGCGTTGCGTTTGGCCATCTCGATAAGCTCTACCAGGGATTTGGCCTTGAGTTTTTGCATAAGTCTTTTCTTGTAGGTACTGACGGTCTTGTTGCTGAGAAACATACCCTTGGCGATTTCCTTGTTGGTCCGGCCCTGGGCAAACAATTGCAGGACCATCAGTTCCCGATCATTGACGAGTTTGAAGAGTTCGATCTCCGGATTTTCCGGCCCCTCTTTTCGAGCACCGATCAACGCCTGGCTTGGGAAGTAATTGTAGCCGGACAGTACCGCCTTGATCGCACTCAGCAACTCGCTCAAGTCTTCGGCCTTGCAGACATAACCCGAGGCGCCGGACTGCATGCAGCGCATGGCGAACAGGTTGGGCGTCTGCGCCGTCAGCACCAGGGTCTTGAGCGGCGAATTCATTGCATTGAAGCGGGCCAGCACCTCCAGGCCGTCGAGTTTGGGGATACTGATATCGAGGATCACCAGGTCCGGCATGCATTCGCGGACCATTTGCATCGCGTCGACACCGTTATCGGTTTCCCCGACTATTTCATAACAATCTTCTTGTTCCAACAATATCCTGATGGCCAGGCGGACAACGGGGTGGTCGTCGACGATAAAAACCGAGTTCATAATAAAGTCCCATACGAGCTGTTTGGAAAGCGCGAACCTTAGCTCAGTTGGACAAGCGGGCGCATGAAGGGAAGGCCCTACAGAGGTAGTATAGGAATATTCCTACTTTAAATAGGGTTTCGACTTACGCATGACGCAAGTTTGAAAGGGAAGAGCCGTTCAGTATTGAATGGGGTGGTTATACGGAATGGTTGATGCTTTATAAATTCTTATAATGTTTTGGGAAATGTCCTACTTGCTGGTAGGCATGTTTTTGCCATTGCCGCCCCCGGGGCGGAGTCGGGGCAGGGGGGCAGGTCACGTCGGCGCGCCGGGATGAGGCTCGGCGATGGCTAGGGCTCGGCAGGGCCGCGTACCTCATGCGGGTAGCGATCCAGGCCCAGGGCGCTCTGCAGGTCCGGGCCGTTCAGCGGTTTGCTCAGGCAGCCGAGCAAGGGCAGCCGTCGCTCCAGCGCGAGGGCGCTGAGGGCCGCGAGTTCTTCGCTGCTGAGGCTGCTGAGCAGGATCGCCTGTTTGATCATGCCGCTGCGGCAGGCGGTTTCGATCAGGTCCAGCCCGAGGACGTCCGGCAGGCACTGGTCGCACAACATCAGGTCGAACGGGGTGTGCGCCGAATTCAGTGCACTCATGGCTTCCCGGGCGTTGAGCGTTGGCGTCAGGGCGTGGAAGCCATAGCTGTTGAGCAGGCTCTGGGTGGCGGCCAGTTGAAAGGGGTGATCCTCTACCAGCAACACGCGTAAGTTGTGTTTGGGCATGGTGTTTTCCGGGCGACCTGTCGGCTCGGGACAAGGCTACATAGATAGGCGCTGTGTAGGAAAATATGCCTGGAATCGGGCGCTTGTTGAATGGCAGGTCAGCTTGAGTGTGGGCGGCAGACATAAGAGGAAAGCAATTATTTCAGTGGGTCGAAGCCATGATCAATCAGTTCATTCTCTCGCCGATGTAGGTTTTATCCCGCTAAACAACCCGCCCTGATCAGGGGCGGGCGGCTGGGGTTTATACCGGGCTGGAGCGACCGGTCATTTCCCGGGCCATTTCACTGGCGTAGCTGTCGGTCATGCCGGCGATGAAGTCGATCACCCGCAGGAACGAGCTGTGCAGCGGCCACTCGGGCCGGGGGGCGCTGTTGCCGAGCAGGTCGAGGATACGCCGATGCTTGAACGACGGCGTGCGTCCGCCGTGTTGTTCCAGGGCCGCGCCACAGAAGGCGTTCAAGAGGATTTCCAGGGTGGTGTAGGCGCCGATCTCGTGGAGGGTCTTGCGCTTGTCCTGGAAGATTTTCTTGCGGGCGATGTCCTTGGCGTTGAGCACGCAGCGTTTGGCCGGGCCATGCATATGCTCGACCAGATCCCCTGGCAGGGTCCCGGCCAGCAGCGCGTCCTGTTGCTCGACGAAGGCCCTGGCCGCGGCGTTGGTCAAGTGTTCGATGGCCTTGCCGCGCAGGATCGCCAGCTTGCGTCGACGGGAGTCCTGCGGCCCGAGTTGCCGATAGGTTTCCGGCAGGTCGTCGCCCACCAGGCCGAGCAACAGGGACTCGACCTCGGCATACTCGAGCAGGTCCATTTCCAGGCCGTCTTCCAGGTCGATCAGGGCGTAGCAGATATCGTCGGCGGCCTCCATCAGGTAGACCAGCGGGTGGCGCGCCCAGCGTTGTTCCTCCAACTGTGGCAGGCCGAGCTTATGGGCGATCTGCTCGAGAATCGGCAGTTCGCTCTGGTAGCAGCCGAACTTGTGTTTCTTGTAGCCCAGCGAGTCGGCGTGGCGCGCCGTCCACGGGTACTTGAGGTAGGTGCCGAGGGTGGCGTAGGTCAGGCGGGTACCGCCTTCGAACTGGTGATATTCCAGCTGGGTCAGGACCCGGAAGCCCTGGGCGTTGCCTTCGAAATTGAGGAAGTCATTGCCTTCGGCCACGCTCATGCCGTCCAGCCAGCCGCGCCCGGCCGCCTGCTGGAACCAGTGGCGAATGGCGTCCTCGCCGGAGTGGCCGAACGGCGGGTTGCCGATGTCATGGGCCAGGCAGGCCGATTGCACGACCATGCCCAGGTCGCTCGGTTCGCACCAGTCGGGCAGGGCATCGCGCAGGGTTTCACCGACGCGCATACCCAGGGAGCGACCGACACAACTGACTTCCAGCGAGTGGGTCAGGCGGGTGTGGATATGGTCGTTGCTGGTCACCGGGTGGACCTGGGTCTTGCGCCCCAGGCGCCGGAAGGCTCCGGAGAAGATGATGCGGTCGTGGTCTTTGTGGAAGGGGCTGCGGCCCAGTTCTTCAGGGCTGTGCAGCGATTTCCCGAGACGTTCGCGGGTAAGCAGGGTGTGCCAATCCAAGGCGGGGCTCTCCGTCGGTGACTGATGCCCCAGCTTCCCGTTTAGTGTGCCGGCCTGCAAGCAAAACTGTGCAAGTAAACCTGTGCAGGCAAACCTTATAGGCCGGCGGCGTCGATGTCGATCAGCAGCAGCCGCTGGCCGTTGCCGAAGAATTGCCCGGCGGTCAGGCAATACTGGTTGCTGGTGGCGTCGCGATAGGTGCTGGAAAGGATCAGACGGCGCTCGTCCCAGCCTTCGGCCAGCAGGTGATAGAAGTAGGGCCGCCAGGACCAGTTGTGGCCCAGGTAGCTGCTGTCGGCCTGCCAGGCATTGTGGCGCCATTCCAGATTGGGCGTGAGCTGGGTGCCGTGGCGATCGCACTGGTAGAAACGCAGCAGCCAGGGGTAACCGTCGGGCCGTGGCAACTGGCTGAGCGGTGCCTGGCCCTGGGCCCAGCTCTGCAGTGTGGCCATGAGCCCGCCCAGTTGCTGGCGCAGGTTCATCAGGCGCGCGCGCTCGGCCAGCTTCTGCTGCACATAACGCTCGCGCAGTTCGGCGAAGCGGGCGACAAAGGCATCGGTGGCAAAGAAATCCAGTTCGGCCTTGGCGAACAGATAACCCTGGACGTAACGCGAGCCGCATTCCAGGGCGAAATTCAGCTCGGCCTCGGTTTCCACGCCTTCGGCGATGATCCAGCAGCCGGTCTTTTCCGCCATTTGCGCCAGGGCCTTGACCACTTCGCTGCTGGGACCGCCGCGGGCCGCGGCCTGGAACAGGCGCATATCGAGCTTGAGAATGTCCGGCTGCAAGGCCAGCACCCGATCGAGTTGGGAATACCCGGCGCCGAAATCGTCGATGGCGATCCGTGCGCCGGCCTCTCGATAGCGCTTGACCACTTCCGCCAGGCGCAGGCTGTCGCCCCCCAGTTCGGTGATTTCGAAGACGATGCGCCGTGGGTCGACAGCGTACTGCGCCAGTTGCTTGAGGCTCGGCAGGGCCTGGCCATTGCTCAGGCGGCTGATCCAGCGCGGCGACATGTTCAGGCTCAGGAACCAGTCCGGGGGCGCTTCATGCAGCCGGCTGAGGGCGTTGTCGCGGATCTGCCGGTCCAGGCGTCGCAGTGCGGCGGAGGGGGTTCGCGGATCGGCGAACAGGGGGCCCACGGAGGTCAGTTGTCCATTGTCCTGGCGCAGTCGGCCAAGGGCCTCGACACCGGCGATACGGCCGGTGGCGGTATCGATGAACGGCTGAAAGCAGGCGAGCGGTTGCCCGTCGATCACGGTGCCTCCTTGGGCTGGGTCTTATAAGTCTGGCTGCGGCGGGCAAGGCAGATTGAGCGCGAGCCCGAAGGTTCGTGCTCAACCCGATGGCTACTGCAAGAATGCAGCCAGCTTTTCTGGCGTCAGGGTTTGGACGCGGTGCCCCGCAGCGCCAGCCGAATCAGCGGCAACAGGCTGGCCCCCAGGCGCGCCCAGCGCGACAGGCTGTCGACGCCGCCGCCCTTGGCGCCCCTGCCGCTCATGAAGCCCAGCAGCGTGACGATGCCGATTCCCCACAGAGGCGCGTGCTTGAGGCCCAGGTTGGCCTGCCAGTTCCGACCCAGGCCGCGCATGCGCTGCAAGGGTTGCAGCAGTTCGCGGGACTCATGGCGGATTTCCTGGCGATGCATTTCCATGCGCAGGCGGATCAGCGCCTTGCGCATATCACGCCGGGTATGGAGGTGCGTCAGGTCGGGCAGGCTCATGGCAGCAGTCGCTCGCGGTCGTTGGCCAACTCTTCAAGGGTGGCATGGAAGGGCGACGACTCATCGAAGATCGCCGCTTTCAGGCGCAGGGCGCAGAACAGCGCGGCCATGCAGTAAAACACGCAAAGGCCGATGATCCCGGCCAGGCGCGCGGTGTCCCAGAGCAGGATCAGTACCAGCGCCGACAGCCCCACCAGCAGCAACAGGCCGAACACCAGGGTCAGCCCGGCGAACAGCAACAGGCTGACGGTCCGGGCCTTCTGCTCCTGGAGCTCGATGCCGAACAATTCAACATGGCTGTGCAACAGGCCGAGGAACGCCGCACCCAGGCGGCGACTCGAGGCGCCGCTGCCGCTCGATTCATCCCCGGCCATATCAGCGCCGCGTCGCCAGCAGGCCGACGATAAAGCCGATACCGGCGGCAATCCCGATGGACTGCCAGGGTTTGGCCTGGACGTAGGCTTCGGTCGCGTCGACCGCCGCCTGGCCGCGATCGCGCAGGGAGGCTTCGGTCAGTTGCAGGGTTTCGCGGGCCTTGAGCAGGCTTTCGTGAATCTGTGTGCGCAGCTCATCGGCCTGGTCGCCGGCGAGACTGGCGGTGTGCTCGAGCAGGCGCTCGGTGTCGCTGACCAGGGTCTGGAAATCCGCCATCAGTATTTCTTGAGCCGTCTGTGCCGTTTTGCGAGCCATGATGTTCTCCGTGAAAAGCTATCTATGAAAAAGCGTCCGTGAAAAGTCTGTGCAGGTTTCGAGTGTGGACCCGGGCTGAAGGTTCACTGCGATCGGCTGGTACAGCTTTTGCTTTGTGCTGGTGCGTTGTGCCGGGCATGTGCGCTGTATTTGGGCGCGCTAGGGCCCTGGCCTGCGAAAACCATACCTCAAATAATCAAAAAACGCGGAAAAAACCCGAGGGTTCCTCGCGCTGCGTGTTTCGTCCTGCGCCAAAGCGGTTCGCTCTCGGCTCGGGGTGGCGCCAATCTGGTGCGAAATGCGTAGTAATTGAACTGCTTTGGTGCTTTTCCCTGACTTCAGGTCTGCCGTCTCCATGGAAAATTTGCAAAGCGCTGTGGACACTCTGGTCCACGGTTCCAACACCCTGTTCATTCTGCTCGGGGCGGTCATGGTCCTGGCCATGCACGCCGGTTTCGCCTTTCTCGAGGTCGGCACCGTTCGGCAAAAGAACCAGGTCAATGCCTTGTCGAAAATCCTCAGCGACTTCGCGATTTCGACCCTGGCCTATTTCTTTATAGGTTACTGGATTTCCTACGGTGTGAGCTTTTTACAGCCGGCGGCGCAAATCAGCGGCGACCACGGCTATGGCCTGGTGAAGTTCTTTTTCCTGCTGACCTTCGCGGCGGCGATTCCGGCGATCATTTCCGGCGGGATTGCCGAGCGTGCGCGGTTTGCCCCGCAGTTGTGCGCCACCGCCCTGATCGTAGCCTTTGTCTACCCGTTTTTCGAAGGCCTGGTCTGGAACGGTAACTTCGGCCTGCAAGCCTGGCTGCTGGCGCGCTTTGGCGCCAGCTTCCATGACTTCGCCGGCTCCGTGGTGGTGCACGCCATGGGTGGCTGGCTGGCGCTGGCGGCGGTGCTCTTGCTGGGGCCGCGTCAGGGTCGCTACCGCGAGGGGCGGTTGGTGGCGTTCGCACCGTCGAGTATTCCGTTCCTGGCCCTGGGGTCGTGGATCCTGATCGTCGGCTGGTTCGGCTTCAACGTCATGAGCGCGCAGACCCTGCAAGGGGTGAGTGGGCTGGTGGCGGTCAATTCGTTGATGGCGATGGTCGGCGGCACGGTGGCGGCGCTGATCATCGGCCGCAACGATCCGGGCTTCCTGCACAACGGCCCCCTGGCCGGGCTGGTGGCGATCTGTGCCGGTTCCGACCTGATGCACCCGGTGGGCGCGCTGGTGACCGGCGTGGTGGCGGGCGGCTTGTTCGTCTGGTGTTTTATCGCGGCCCAGAGCCAGTGGAAGATCGACGATGTGCTTGGCGTCTGGCCGTTGCATGGCCTGTGTGGGGTCTGGGGCGGGATTGCCTGTGGGATCTTCGGCCAGCAGGCGTTGGGCGGCCTGGGTGGCGTCAGCCTGGTCAGCCAGTTGATCGGCACCGGCTTGGGGGTGGTGGTAGCCCTGATCGGTGGCTTTGCCGTGTACGGCGCGATCAAGGCCGTGCATGGCCTGCGCTTGAGCCAGGAAGAGGAGTACTACGGGGCCGATCTGTCGATCCACAAGATCGGTGCGGTGAGTCAGGACTAATCCGACTCGGTTCGCTATGATCAACCCCAGATCAGGGGGGCGTGTGGCCAGGTTCCCGTCGAGCGGAGAGGTCTATGGAGCGTCTGTATTCACTGCAAGGCTTGAGGGGCGCGGCAGTGCTGGGCGTGGTCTTGTTCCACATGGCGGCGGTCGAGCACAAGTACTCCGGCGGCGATACCTTGCTGCCGGCGTGGGTGGATTTTTTCCAGCTGGGCGTCGACCTGTTTTTTGTCATCAGCGGCTTCGTCATGGTGATCGTCACCCGCGGCCGCTTCCAGGATCGGGTCCAGGCCCAGCGTTTCCTGTTCAACCGGGTCTCGCGGATCTACCCCAACTACTGGCTCTACTTCTTTATCACCCTGGTGGTCTATCTGGTCCAGCCGATGCTGGTCAACAGCTCCCACGGCGGTTCCAACCTGTGGCTGTCGTTCCTGCTGCTGCCCAATGATCGGGTATTGCTGGTGATGGTGGCCTGGTCGCTGGTGTTCGAGTTGTGGTTCTACCTGGTGTTCAGCCTGCTGCTGGGGTTTCGCGAGCGTGGCTTGCCGCTGTTGCTGCTGGCCTGGGCGGTGGCGCTGGTGGCGTTCAACCTGCTGGACTCCTGGCGCGACTATTCCTCGGCCCTGAAGATTATCCTGCACCCCTATGCACTGGAATTCATTATCGGCAGCGCGGCGGCGCTGTTCTTCTATGGTCGGCACAGTGCAAAAGTACCGAATGCCGTGCTCTGGCTGGTCCTGGCGACGGCGCTGGTGCCGGGTTTTGCCTTGATCGGGCACTATGAACTGTTCTCTACCGAGGGCTTGCCGAGGATGCTGTGGGTGGGGCTGGTATTCGGCGCCCTGACACTGTCGCTGGCCTTGCTGGAGCGGCGCCAGTTGATCCGTTGCCCACGCTTCCTGGTCTTCACCGGTGATATGTCCTACACCATCTATCTCTCGCACTTGCTGGTGCTCGGCGTCGTGGGCCGGGCCTGGCAGATCATCGGCAACTGGCCGACCCATATCGAGGACAATCTGGTGTTCCTGGTCCTGATGATGCTCGCGGTCTGGGGTTACGGCTGGGTCGGCTACTCGTTTTTTGAAAAACCGGTGCTCGATCGGGCGACAAGCTACTGCAAGCGACGGTTTCGGACCGTCTCCTCCCACAAAGCGTCCGATCCGTTGCCGGACGGCAAATGAGGATGGCTAAAGTCCTCAACGGCAATCTGGATGCCTTGAAAGTCCTGCTGGCGATATTTGTCGTGGTGTTGCATTGCCATTTCATGGGCGGCAACTACACCGCGGTGGGTTACTTGCTGTGCAATGGCTTGTTCCGCGTGGCGGTGCCGACCTTCTTTGTCATCAACGGTTACTACCTGTGGAAGACCCTCGCCTCCGGGCACTCGTTTGCGCTCTGGTTCAAGCGTGGCCTGCAGTTGTATCTGCTCTGGATGCTGGTCTACAGCCCGATCTATGCGAGCTTCGCCGACCTGGGCAGTGTCGGCGGCGTGCTGGGAATACTGAAGCAGTTCGTGATCGGTTACTTCCACCTCTGGTACCTGGTGGGCATGCTCGGTGGCGGCCTGATCCTCTACCTGTTGCGCAATCGACCCACGGGCCTGCTGCTGGCGCTGGCGTCGAGTGCCTTTGTGGTCGGCCTGGTGCTGCAATATGCCCGGGTCTATTTCGAGCTGCCCAACGCCTTTCTCCAGCATTTCAACCAGAACGACTACACCGCGCGGAATTTCCTGTTCATGGGCTTTCCGTTCATGGCGCTGGGGTTTCTCCTGGCCCGTCACGGCGTGCCGGAACGGGCTACCCGGGGAAAGGTCTGCCTGGCGTTGGCGCTCGGCCTGGCCCTGCTGTTGGGCGAAGCCTGGCTGAATTACTCGCATCAGGCCGATGCCCGGCAGAACTTCGATTTCCTGGCATCGTTGCCGCTGGTCACGTCGGCGTTGTTCCTGTTGCCGTTCGTGTTTTTCCGCGCTTCCAGCAGCAACCTCAACGCCAAGCTGTCCTCCGCGCTCTACTATGTGCATCCGTTGTTCCTCTACGGGGCGTTGTCGGCGGGACTGGCGTACGGCAATACCCTGACCGCGGTAGTGCTGCTCCTGGCTTTAGTCGCGGCACCATTGCTGATCCTCGTCAGCCGGCGTGTGCGCTTCCTGCTCTGAGGGCCGTGTCGTCGCTCGACTGGCCCGGATGACGGACCTAGAATAAGTCTTCATCCTGTCCCGGACCCCTTGCCATGCTTCCTGAATGCCAGCTGTTCGGCACCCTGGGTTGCCATCTCTGTGAAGTCGCCGAAGCCCTGCTGATGCCGCTGGTCGATCACGGCCTGATGGTGGAACTGGTGGATATCGCCGCCGATGAGGCCTTATTCGATGCCTATGGCTTGCGGATTCCGGTGCTACGCCGGGCGGACACCAGGGCCGAGTTGGACTGGCCCTTTGATGTCGAGCAGGTCGTGGCTTTTCTACGCTGAAGCGATCTATCTCGCTCCTGTCATATGCCTGCTGCACCCTTGTCGGGTGGTGGTGGCGCTTCTGTTT
This sequence comes from Pseudomonas sp. MWU12-2319, assembly GCF_023242525.1. NCBI lineage: Bacteria > Pseudomonadati > Pseudomonadota > Gammaproteobacteria > Pseudomonadales > Pseudomonadaceae > Pseudomonas > Pseudomonas sp. MWU12-2319. The sequence continues at coordinate 264,086 of NZ_JALJES010000001.1, read as the reverse complement.
CATCAAATTACCTGCGGTTGCGCTGGAAAAACGACTGTGCTTACGTCGCTGCATGACGTTTGAGGCAGCACGTTCCAGTGGTGCAAGGGAGGAAATGAAATGAAAGGGAGGTCCATTCTGCTGGTCAACCAACTGGGCGGTCGCAAGTTCCTGGCCACCGTGGTGGTTGGCGTAAGCACCGCGGCGTTGACCTGGTATGGAAAGATCGATGGTGGGACCTACGCCATGGTGATCCTCGGCACGGTGGGCTCGTTCATCGGCGGCAACGTCTATGGAAAAGTCCATCCCAGGGAATCATGAGGGCTGCCGGCAGGCGGCAATCGGTTGGCGGGTCATCAAAAAATCAGTTACTGTATGTTTATACAGTTTTCGTTCCGGTGTTGGGACAGGATGCCCACCCTGACGTGCGCACCCGGGAACGGAATCCAGAGAGATCAAGAGGGTTAAAGCATGCTCAATGTCGAACAATTGAAATCCAGCGTGAACCGCATGTCCGCTGATGTGGTGCGCGAGGCGGTACTCGAGTTGCGCCTGGACGGGCTGGTAACGGAAGGCAAGACACCGTTCAACAAGTTGCATTTCAACACCTGTTTCGCGGAAATCGAAGCCCTGTTCCAGCGCGCGGGTTATCACCGGCAACTGGATGTGGTGGGTTACCAGGGCTTGTTGTATGCCCTCTACGATCCGGGGCGCTGGGAGGCGGTGGATGTGTTGCGCTGGCTGAAGGACTACACCGAGGCGGCCGGTGCAAAGCTGCTGGGTAGCAAGATCGCTTCGGGCTGAGGCACGGGCAAGGCGACGGGCATCGCGATTGCGTTACCGCGAGCCTAGGTTCTGCCGGGGTCTTGCGGGATAATGCCGGCTTGCCCAGCCGTTCGAGTCCTGTCATGTCCGCCTTGCCCTTCAATGCCGCCGAGCACCAGGCCAGCACCTTGTACCTGCCACCCGGTTCGTGGGCCACGGTGCTGGACTGCCTGTGCGAACATTTCAAGGCGATCAGCCGCGAGCAATGGCTCGATCGCATTGCCCGCGGCCGGGTGCTGGACGCCGAGGGCGTGGCCATCAGCGCGCAGTTGCCTTACCGCGAAGGCCTGCGCATCCACTACTTTCGCGAAGTGCCGAACGAAACGCCGATTCCGGTGAGGGAGACGATTCTCTACGCCGATGAACACCTGGTGGTGGCGGACAAACCGCATTTCCTGCCGGTCACGCCGGCCGGCGAGTATGTCGAGCAGACCTTGTTGCGACGCTTGATCCACCGCCTGGACAATCCGCACCTGGTGCCGTTGCATCGGATCGACCGGCACACCGCCGGCCTGGTGCTGTTCTCGGCCAATCCCGCGAGCCGTTCGGCCTATCAGGCGCTGTTTCCGACCCGGCAGATTGAAAAGCGCTACGAGGCGATTGCCCGTGCCTTGCCGAGCCTGTCGTTCCCGCTGGTGCACAAAAGCCGCCTGGTGGAAGGCGAGCCGTTTTTCCGCATGCGCGAAGGGGACGGTACCAGCAATACCGAAACCGCTGTCGAGGTCGCTGAAAAAAATGGCGAGCTGTGGCGCTACGGGCTGTATCCGGTGACGGGCAAGAAGCATCAGTTGCGGGTGCATATGGCGGCTCTTGGCGCGGGCATCTGCAACGACCCGTTTTATCCACAGGTGCTCAAGGATGCCGTGGATGACTACGCCAACCCTCTCAAGCTGTTGGCCCAGGGCTTGCGTTTCATTGATCCGATCAGCGACCGTGAGCGTCGCTTCGAGAGCGAGATCGTTCTGCACTGGTGACACCGACGGCCGTCAGTAGCAGGCCTGGGCTTGGGCCTGAGCCGCGCTCACCGCGGCCCGCAGGCCCAGCAGGTAGCTGTCGACGCCGAAACCGCAGATCTGGCCCCGGGCCACTTCGGCCAGCACCGAAGGCTGGTGCAAGGGTTCGTTGCGATTGATATTGGCCATGTGCAACTCGATCACCGGCACCGACAAGTGCGCCAGGGCGTCGCGAATATCGTAGCTGCTGTGGGCCCAGGCACCGGCATTGATCAGCACCGCGTCGACCTGCTCGCGGGCGCCTTGGCGAATGCGGATGCACATCGCCCCCTCGCTGTTGGTCTGGAAACTGGTGACATCCACGTCCAGTTCCCGGGCCAGCGTGCGCAGGCGCTCGTCGATCTGTTCCAGGGTGATGCCCGCATGGCGGATCGGCTCGCACTTGCCGAACAGATGGTGGTTAAGGCCGTGCAGCATCAGGACTTTCATGATTCAGCCACCGGAAGAGAAATGGGCTCGAGTGAGGGATTCCCATAGAATAGGCCGTACCCGCAGGTTGTGCCTGTACGTCGCCGCCGTCGGGAAAAAAACGACGGAGCCCGCGCAAGGCGGGCTCCGTATTGAAAGCGTAGAGGCCTTACAGCTCTTTGACGGTCCGCACCTGGTCCTTGTTGATGCGGGTCTTTTTACCGTCCAGTTGCTTGAATTCGTAGAACCCCGAGTCTTCGTCGTATTTCGGGGTGTCCACCGCCTGGATTTCACGTCCGTCATTCAAGGTGATCACCGTCGGCGACGAGCAACCGGCGAGGCCGGCCAGGGCGGTTGTCAGCAGGAGTGCGGCAAGAGTCCGTTGCGTCATGGTACTTCTCCGGAAAGGGTGTTTTTTGAGAATAGCGTTAATAGATGTCAGAGCCGATGGATTACAACACTGATTGAAGTTTCTGACGGATATAGGCTCAGCAAGTTCCTTATGAGGGGGCATCAGGCGAGTGATCCGGCGATTGCAGCAGCTCCGGGGTATTCAGATTGGCCAATCGGGGATCATCCGGCGGGCACTGCAGGGCCTGGGCCCGCAGTTGCAACATGACCTTGCGCGGACTGCGCTCGCCCAGGGCCCAGGCGCTGTCGAAGACCCCTGCGTGGGCAGTGGGGATCACACATAACAGCGGTTCCCAGTGTTCGCCCTGGCGCAGCATCAGCGGCCGGCTCGGATCGCGGCGAACGGTCTCGAGCATGGCCGTGAGCAAGGCGGCGTCGATTTGCGGCACATCGCAGGGCAGTACCAGCAAATGCCCATGGCGTGCCGCCGCGAGGCCCGCGCGAATGCCGGCCAGGGGCCCGGGAAAATCGTCGCTGTCGTCGCTCACCAGCCGGTCGGCATAGGCCGCATAGCGCTCCGGGTTGCGGTTGCAGGAGATGATCAGGTCATCGGTGAACGGCCGCGCCACGGCATGCAGATGGGCGATCAACGGTTGCCCGCGCCACTCCAGCAGGCCTTTGTCCTGGCCGCCCATGCGTTGGCCGCGACCGCCGGCCAGGAGCAGAATGGAAAAGTCGTTTACGGACATGGGCAGTGGTCTCGGCAGCAGCGATCAAAAGGGAGGCTGTGATATAACACCGGGCTGTTCCTCTCTACAACTGGACCGAGCCTATGAAAGCCAAGGCTGATACACCTTTCGTACCGCTGAACATCGCGGTCTTGACCGTCAGTGACACCCGTACCTTTGAAACCGACACCTCGGGGCAGGTCTTCGTCGACCGTCTGACCGCCGCCGGGCACCGCCTGGCCGAGCGGGTGTTGCTCAAGGACGACCTCTATCGGATTCGCGCGCAGGTCGCTACCTGGATCGCCGAAGACGTGGTCCAGGTCGTGCTGATCACCGGCGGCACCGGTTTTACCGGGCGCGACAGCACCCCGGAAGCCGTGGCCTGCTTGCTGGATAAACAAGTCGACGGCTTTGGTGAACTGTTCCGGCAGATCTCCGTGGCGGATATCGGCACCTCCACCATGCAATCCCGGGCCCTGGCCGGCCTGGCCAACGGCACCCTGGTCTGCTGCCTGCCGGGTTCGACCAACGCGGTGCGCACCGGCTGGGACGGGATCCTCGCCGAGCAGCTGGACTCGCGCCATCGCCCGTGCAACTTCGTCCCTCATCTGAAACAGGCGGCGCCTTGTGAATCCCGCGGGTAAGCCGGGCAAGCTCGGTGCCTTGATGCCGGTGGAAGTCGCCCTGGCCTGTCTGCTTGAACTGGCCGAGGCGGCGCCGATCCGTGAGGCGCAACGTGTACCGTTGGCCCAGGCCGATGGGCGGGTGTTGGCCGAGGACCTGATTTCCGGTCTCGACCTGCCGCCCTGGCCCAACAGCGCCATGGACGGGTACGCCCTGTGCCTGGCCGATTGGCAGGGCGAGCCGCTGCCAGTCAGCCAGCGGATTTTTGCCGGGCAGGCCCCCGAGCCTTTGCAGCCGGGCACTTGCGCGCGGATCTTTACCGGTGCCCCGGTGCCGGCGGGGGCCGATTGCGTGGAAATGCAGGAAAACGTCGAGGTACTCGCCGATGGGCGGGTGCGCTTTATCGAAGCGCTGGTGGCTGAGCAGAATATCCGGCCCCAGGGCCAGGAAACCACGGTGGGCGAAGTGGTACTCACCGCCGGGACCCGCTTGGGGCCGATCGAGCAGGGCTTGGCGGCGTCTCTGGGCTGTGCCGAGCTGAACGTGGTGCGGCGGGTGCGGGTGGCCGTGTTGTCCACCGGCGACGAGTTGATCGAGCCGGGCCAGCCGCTGGGGCCGGGGCAGATCTACAACAGCAACCGCGTGTTGCTGTGCAGCTGGTTGACGCGCCAGGGTTGCGAAGTGCTGGATGCCGGGATTTTGCCGGATGACCTGGAGGCAACCCGCCAGCGCCTGACGCAGTTGGGCGATGTCGACCTGATCCTGTCCACGGGCGGGGTGTCGGTGGGCGAAGCCGATTTCCTTGGCATCGCCTTGCGCGAGGCCGGTGAGCTGGAGCTGTGGAAGCTGGCGATCAAGCCGGGCAAACCGCTGACCTTCGGGCATTTTCGCGGGGTGCCGGTGATCGGCCTGCCGGGCAATCCGGCTTCGACCCTGGTCACCTTTGCGTTGTTGGCCCGGCCTTATCTGTTACGTCGCCAGGGCGTACAGGAAGTCCGGCCCTTGCAGTTCAAGGTGCCGGCCGGGTTTGTCTGGCCCAAGCCGGGCAATCGTCGTGAATACCTGCGCGGGCGCCTGGAAAACGGCCGGGCGATCATCTACCGCAACCAGAGCTCCGGCGTGCTGCGTAGTGCGGCGTGGGCAGAGGGTTTGGTCGAGGTGTTGGAGGAGAGCACCCTGGTGGAAGGTGACTGGGTCAACTTTATTCCGTTGAGCGAAGTGCTGGGTTAGTCCGGCAGGTTCATATGGTGGTCTTGAGGGCCTCTTCGCGGGTAAGCCCTGCTCCTACAGTGCGGTGTCGGACACAAGTCTGAAACACGCACAAACCTGTAGGCGCAGGGCTTGCCCGCGAAGCTCTTGGCGTCCTCCAGAACGCCACAATCGCATCAGCCCTCCAACGACCCCCCCGCCAGCGCACAGAGCTGGATCGGGTCGAGGATATGCACTTCCTTGCCTTCGGCGGCGATCAGTTCATTGCTCTGAAAACGGGTAAACACCCGCGAGACGGTCTCCACCGCCAGCCCCAGGTAGTTGCCGATCTCGTTGCGCGACATGCTCAGGCGGAACTGGTTGGCCGAGAAACCCCGGGCACGGAAGCGCGCCGAGAGGTTGACCAGGAAAGTCGCGATGCGCTCGTCGGCGGTCTTTTTCGACAGCAGCAACATCATTTGCTGGTCGTCACGAATCTCCCGGCTCATCACCCGCATCAACTGCCGGCGCAATTGCGGCAGTTGCAGGGCCAGTTCGTCCAGGCGCTCGAAGGGAATCTCACAGACCGAAGTGGTTTCCAGCGCCTGGGCCGACACCGGATAGGTCTCGGTATCCATGCCCGACAGGCCGACCAGTTCGCTCGGCAAATGAAAGCCGGTGATCTGTTCTTCGCCGCCGTCACTCAGGCTGAAGGTCTTCAGCGCCCCGGAGCGCACGGCATAGACCGAGCCGAACGTGTCGCCCTGGCGAAACAGGAACTCGCCTTTCTTCAGTGGTCGGCCACGCTTGACGATTTCGTCCAGCGCATCCATGTCCTCCAGATTCAGCGAAAGGGGCAGGCAGAGAGGGGCCAGGCTGCAATCCTTGCAATGGGCCTGACTGTGGGTGCGCAATTTCACTGGGTCGGACATTTCTTAAATCCTTGTGGGAGAACACACATAAGACGTAAGGGTAACCCAGCTAGGGGCGCTCAGGCCAGCCTGCGCCGAAATGGCGCACCCCTGCCCTGGGTGACCCCCCCCAACTCGGATCCTGGGTTGGCGTGAGTGGCACCGCGCAGGTCCGGGGCCCGGCCGTGGCAAACCGATCGATCCTTCAGATCACCCGCGAGAAACGCTGGCGGTTCTGCTGTTCCAGATAGGCATCGAAGACCATGCAGACCGAACGCACCAGCAGGCGCCCGGCCGGCAGGACCGTGAGGCGCTGGCTGTCGAGTTCGATCAGGCCGTCCGCGGCCATCTCCGTCAGACGTGGCCAGAGCGCGGCGAAATAACCGCCGAAGTCGATATTGAACTGGCGCTCGATATCGGCGAACTCCAGGCTGAAGTTGCAGATGATCTGCTGGATCACGGCCCGGCGCAGGCGGTCGTCGGCATTGCACAACAGGCCCCGGCTGGTGGCCAGTTGCGCACTGGCGAGGGTGTTCTGGTACTGGTTCAGGTCACTGCTGTTCTGGCAGTAGAGGTCGCCGATCTGGCTGATGGCCGAGACACCGAGGCCGATCAGGTCGCAATGGCCGTGGGTGGTGTAGCCCTGGAAATTGCGCTGCAGGGTCGATTCTTCCTGGGCAATCGCCAGCTCGTCGTCGGGCAGGGCGAAGTGGTCCATGCCGATATAGCGGTAACCGGCGGCGGTGAGTTGCTCTATGGTGCGGTGGAGCATTTCCAGCTTGTCGGCCGGCGCCGGCAGGTCATCGCTGTTGATCCGGCGTTGCGGCATGAAGCGCTCGGGCAGGTGGGCGTAGTTGAACACCGACAGGCGATCGGGTTGCAGGTTGATCACTTCGTCGACGGTACGGGCGAAGTTGTCCGGGGTCTGCTTGGGCAGGCCGTAGATCAGGTCGATATTGATCGAGCGGAATTGCAGGGTCCGCGCCGCCTCGATGATCGCCCGGGTTTCTTCCAGGCTCTGCAGGCGATTGACCGCCCGCTGCACGTTCGGGTCGAGGTCCTGCAGGCCGATGCTGACCCGGTTGAAGCCCAGTTCACGGAGCAGGCCCATGGTCGACCAGTCGGCTTCCCGTGGGTCGATCTCGATGCCGTAGTCGCCGGAATCGTCGTCCAGCAGGTTGAAGTGCTGGCGCAGGCAGCTCATCAGTTGTCGCAGTTCGTCGTGATTGAGAAAGGTCGGGGTGCCGCCGCCCAGGTGCAGTTGCTCGACTTTCTGCGCCGGGTTGAGGTGGCAGGCGACCAGCTGGATTTCCTGCTCCAGGCGTTGCAGGTAGGGCAGGGCACGGCCACGGTCCTTGGTGATGACCTTGTTGCAGGCGCAGTAATAGCAGATGTTCGCGCAGAACGGCACGTGTACGTACAGCGACAATGGCCGCAGGGCCTTGCGGCTGTCACGCAGGGCGTGGAGCAGGTCGAAAGTGCCGACCTGGCTGTTGAACTGTACGGCCGTGGGATAGGAGGTGTAGCGCGGTCCCGCGATGTCGTAGCGGTGGATCAGGTCTGAGTCCCAACGAATGGCGTCGAGCATGCGGGCGTTCCCCCGGATTGGCTGCAATATCCGAAGTCTAGGGGCTGCGCCACCGGGCCATCTTGACCTGAATCAACGGCCGTTAGTGCCCCATCAACCAGTGCTGGTGCGGCCCCGGCAAGGTCCACAGGCCGAACAGGATCACCAGCAGGCCGCCGCTCATGCGCACGCTACGTTTGCGCAGCACGGCGGTGACCCGCTCCGCCGCCAGCCCGGTGGCCAGCAGCACCGGCCAGGTGCCCAGGCCGAAGGCGAGCATCAGCAGCGCACTGTCGACGGCATTGCCCTGGCTCGCTGCCCAGAGCAGGGTGCTGTAGACCAGCCCGCACGGCAGCCAGCCCCAGAGCGCGCCCAGCAGCAAGGCGCGGGGCAGGCTCGACACCGGCAGCAGGCGGTTGGCCAGCGGCTGGATATGCCGCCACAGGCCGCGTCCCAGGCTTTCGATACGGGTCAGGCCGCTCCACCAGCCGGCCAGGTACAGGCCCATGCTGATCAACAGCAAGCCGGCGATCACCCGCAGAAACAGCGCCGCCGGGCTGCTGGCCACGGCCCAGCCGGCGAGGCCGATCAGCAGGCCGGCGCTGGCATAGCTGAGAATTCGCCCGAGGTTGTAGGCCAGCAGCAGGCGAAAGCGCCGGCTGCGTTGCGCCGGGGGAATCGCCAGGGTCAGGGCGCCCATCAGGCCGCCGCACATGCCCAGGCAATGACCGCCGCCGAGCAGGCCGAGAATCAGCGCCGAGACCAGCAGGGGCGCGAGTTCAAGCATGGGGTGGGGCCTTGTCGTGCTTGTCCGGGGTGGCTTTGCTTTCTTCGACGGCGGCGGTGTGGTTCGGGTCCTGGTCGTCGAACAGGATGCTGTGGGCCGGACCTTCGAGGTCGTCGTACTGGCCGCTGTCCACTGCCCAGAAGAAGATGTAGACGGCGATGGCCACGATCAGCAGCGCGGCGGGGATCATGATGTAGAGAGCTGGCATGGGAACTCCATGCCCGCGCGGCTCAGGCCGGCAACGGGCTTTGCTTTTTCATAATTTCTCACTTCCAGATCGCGTGAAAACGTAGCGAGCGAAGGAAAGGCCAGGCAAAAACAGGCGAGGAAGCGGAGTTTACTGACTGTAAATGAGCATTCCGAGCCTGTTTTTAACGCAGCATTTCCGAGCGCAGTAGTTTTCACGTGATCTGGCGGGTCAGGCGCAAGGCATTGAGCACCACGGTCAGCGAGCTGATGGACATGCCGATCGCGGCCCACACCGGGGTGACCCAGCCGAGGGCGGCGAACGGCAACATCAGGCCATTGTACAGGCTGGCCCAGATCAGGTTCTCGATGATGATCCGCCGGGTCCGCCGGGCCAGGCCGATGGCTTGCACCAGGGCGCCCAGGCGATTGGACAGCAGCACCGCGTCGGCGCTGGTCTTGGCCAGGTCGGTGGCCGTGCCCATGGCCACGCTGATATCGGCGGCGGCCAGGACCGGCACGTCATTCACGCCGTCACCGAGCATCAGCACCTTGTGGCCCTGGCTATGCAGGTCGCGCAGCACTTGCAACTTGTCGTCCGGGCGCAGGCCGCCCCGGGCTTCATCGATGCCCAGTTCGGCGGCGACGCTGGCGACCATCGGCGAGCTGTCGCCGGACAGCAGCAGCGTGCGCCAGCCCCGGACCCGGCAGGCTGCCAGCAACGCGGGGGCGTCGTCCCGCAGGCGGTCGTCGAGGACAAACCAGGCCAGTGGCCCTTGGGTGTCGCCCAGCAGCAGCCATTGTCCGGCTTCGTCCGGCGTCGGCGGCAGCGGGCTGGCGCCGAGTTCGCAGACAAACGCCGCCTGGCCGATCCGCAGCAACTGCTCGCCGACCCGGCCCTCAAGGCCCAGGCCGGGAGTGCCATGGACCTCTTCGGCGGCTTGGGGGGCTCGGCCGAAGGCGCGGGCAATCGGGTGCTCGGAACGGTTTTCCAGGGCGGCGGCGAGGCTCAGGCAGCGTTCGCTGTCCAGCTCGCGCAACGGGCGGATGGAACGCAGGGTCAGGCGGCCTTCGGTGAGGGTGCCGGTCTTGTCGAAAATCACCGTGTCGATCTGGTTCAGGCCCTCGAGCACGTGGCCGCGGGTCAACAGCAGGCCGAGCTTGTGCAGGGTGCCGGTGGCGGCGGTCAGGGCGGTGGGGGTGGCCAGTGACAAGGCGCACGGACAGGTGGCGACCAGCATCGCCAGCACGATCCAGAACGCCCGGGTCGGGTCCAGTTGCCACCAGATCAGGCCGATGACCGCTGCGGCGATCAGCGAGAACAGCAGGAACCACTGCGCGGCGCGGTCGGCGAGCTGCGCCAGGCGCGGCTTTTCGCTCTGGGCACGGTCAAGCAGGCGGACGATGGCGGACAGGCGGGTGTCCTGGCCGAGGGCCATGACCTCGACGGTCAACGCGCTTTCGACGTTCAGGGTGCCGGCGGTGACCGCATCCCCGGCTGTGCGCGGCTGCGGCAGGTATTCGCCGGTCAGCAGGGATTCGTCGATGCTCGACTGGCCGTCGATAATCCGCCCGTCAGCCGGCAGCACGGCACCGGGATGCACCAACACCCGCTCCCCCAGGCGCAGTTCACTGAGCAGGATGCGTTCGCTCTGGCCGTCGGCTCCCAGGCGCAGGCAGGACGCGGGTAGCAGGTTGACCAGTTGCGCGGTGGCGGCGGCGGTGCGTTCGCGGGCGCGGCGTTCCAGGTAGCGGCCGGCCAGCAGGAACAGGGCGAACATGCCCACGGCGTCGAAATAGAGTTCGCCAACCCCGGTAATCGCGGTCCAGATCCCGGCGAAGTAGGCGCTGCCAATGGCCAGCGAGACCGAGACATCCATGGTCAGATGGCGGGTGCGCAGGTCGCGAAAGGCACCGCGAAAGAACGGCGCACAGCTGTAGAAGACGATGGGTGTGGTCAGGAACAGCGCCACCCAGCGCAGGATGGTGTGCAGTTCCGGGCTGAGGTCGATATTGAATTCCGGCCAGGTGGCCATGGTCGCCATCATCGCCTGGAACCACAGCAGGCCGGCCAGGCCCAGTTGGCGCAGGGATTTGCGGTTTTCGCTGGCGAGCTGTTCGCTGGCCTGGTCGGCCTGATAGGGGTGCGCGGCGTAGCCGATATGGCGCAGTTCGCCGAGGATCTGGCTCAGCGGCAACTGGCTGTCGGCCCAACGCACCTGCAGGCGGTGATTGGACAGGTTCAGCCGCGCCTCGGCCACGGCGGGCAGGCCGAGCAGGTGTTTCTCGATCAGCCAGCCGCAGGCGGCGCAACTGATGCCCTCCATCAGCAGGGTCGCTTCGGCGAGTTCGCCGTCATGGCGGACAAAGGGTTTTTGCACGTCGCTGCGGTCGTACAGCGCCAGTTCGTCCACCAGTTGCACCGGCAGGCTTTCGGGGTTGGCCGAGGTTTCGCTGCGATGGCTGTAATAGTGTTCCAGGCCACCGGCAACAATCGCCTGCGCCACCGCCTGGCAACCCGGACAGCAGAACTCGCGGGGCTCGCCCAGGACGACAGCGGTGAAGCGACTGCCGGAGGGGACGGGCAGGGCGCAGTGGTAGCAGGGTGTCGGGGTTGTCATAGGCGCCATCGGTCACTGTAGGAGCCGGCTTGCCGGCGATGGGCCCTGGAACCTGGCATTGCCTGTTCGGACGCCATCGCCGGCAAGCCAGCTCCCACAGAAGCGGGATCGTATTTATTTGCTCTGTTCTTCAGCGCCTTGCAGCGGCTCATCGCCCAGCTTCAGGTCCTTGTCCTGGCTGATCTGTTCTTCCTCGAACATGCGCCAGGTCTTGTCGCCTTCGACCCCCAGCAACTCGACAAAGCGCCGGCCTTCGATCTTGTCGGCCAGTTGCCCGATATAACGCCCCGGTTCGCTGGCGCTGCGGTTCAGGATGACCTTGCGGTCCTTCTCCGGCTGGGTCGGCGAGATCAGGTTCAGCTCGACACTGGCCGGCTGGCTGTTGCCCAGCAGGCGCAGGTCGACCTCACCGGTGACTTCGTCCAGATGCACGCTGGCATGCAGCTTCAGGCTCTGGGCCAGCAGTTCGCGGTCCAGGGAACGGTTGATGCCCTTGCCGGCCTCGTAGTAGTTGTCGTTGACCAGGTTGTCCGGGTTCTTCACCGCAATGGTCACCATCGACAGGGTCAGGGTCACCGAGCAGGCCATGATCCCGATCAGGATCCAGGGCCAGAGGTGCTTGTACCAGGGGCTTGCGGCGGTTGCTGCGGGCATCGTGTCGTTCCTTAACGGATTTGCGGGCCGATGAATCGGCTCTTGGCTTCAATATGAACGCTGTCGTCATCGGCATCGCGCAAGGTGAATTTCACCTCGTTGGTACTCGACGGCAGTTGCTCGGGGGCGCTGGACAGTTCCATCGGCATGCTGAATATCTCGCCGGCGGCCACGTGGATTTCGCGCTTGCCCTGGAGTTTCAGGTCGGGCAGTCCGCTGGCGTCCAGGACATAGGTATGGTCGCGCTGATCCTTGTTCATGATCTTCAGGCTGTAGACGTTTTCGATCCGCCCTTCGGCGTTCTCGCGGTACAGCACCCGGTCCTTGCTGACGTCGAAACCCACCAGCGGACGCATGAAGAACGCCGTCACCAGCAGGCCGATCATGGTCAGCAGCACCAGTGCATAACCGATCAGGCGTGGCCGCAGCTTATGGGTTTTCTGCCCGGAAAGGTTGTGTTCGGTGGTGTAGCTGATCAGCCCGCGGGGGTACTGCATCTTGTCCATGATGCTGTCGCAGGCGTCGATGCAGGCAGCGCAGCCGATGCACTCGATCTGCAAGCCGTCGCGAATGTCGATACCGGTGGGGCAGACCTGCACGCACATCGTGCAGTCGATGCAGTCGCCCAGGCCCTGGGCCTTGTAGTCGACGCCTTTCTTGCGCGGACCCCGCTCTTCGCCCCGGCGCGGGTCGTATGAGACGATCAGCGTGTCCTTGTCGAACATCACGCTCTGGAAGCGCGCATAGGGGCACATGTAGATGCACACCTGTTCGCGCAGCCAGCCGGCGTTGCCGTAGGTGGCGAGGGTGAAGAAGCCGACCCAGAAGTACGACCAGCCATCGGCCTCGCCGGTGAAGAAGCTGATGACCAGTTCGCGAATCGGCGAGAAGTAGCCGACAAAGGTCATGCCGGTGACAAAACCGATCAGCAGCCACAGGCTGTGCTTGGCGAATTTGCGCAGGAATTTGTTGGCGCCCATGGGCGCCTTGTCCAGCTTGATGCGCTGGTTGCGGTCGCCTTCGGTGACCTTTTCACACCACATGAAGATCCAGGTCCAGACGCTTTGCGGACAGGTATAGCCGCACCAGACCCGTCCGGCATAGACGGTAATGAAGAACAGGCCGAAGGCGGCGATGATCAGCAGACCCGAGAGCAGGATGAAGTCCTGGGGCCAGAAGGTCGCGCCGAAGATGAAGAACTTGCGTTCGGGCAGGTTCCACCACACGGCCTGATGACCGCCCCAGCTCAGCCACACGGTACCGAAGTACAGCAGGAACAGGCCGGCCCCCCCCACCATCCGCAGGTTGCGGAACAGGCCGGTGAAGGCACGGGTGTAGATTTTCTCTCGCGAAGCGTAGAGGTCGACAGTTGCATTGGCGGGTTTGGCAGGTGGCGTGACGTCGTGTACCGGAATCTGCTTGCTCATTATTGCGTCCCACGGCTGGGGGAAATGCCTCGGTCAGTACGTGCCGACCGCGATCGGAAAGAGTAGTGCAATGGCGCAATGATACGCCCGTCCCTGCGCTCCAAGGGTGCGACCTTTGGTCGCGTTGGGTCTGCGCTCAGTATGGTGTAGCAGATGTAACAAGGCATGATCCAAGTCAATTGACTATAGATGATTGATCGTGAGTGGGGGCGGATTGGAGCCGGCTATGGCGATCTCTGATCCGCCGACCCGTGGGGTGTTTCCTGCGTGTGGAAAGCGGCCGCGCGTAATGAAAACGGCCCCGCCAGTTATGCTGGTGGGGCCGTCGGGGGTTGCTCAAACTGGCTTATTCAGCAGGTTTGTTATCACCGTGGGACAGGCTGTAGACATAGGCGGCGAGCAAGTGAACCTTGTCGTTGCCCTGCAACTGCGCCTGGGCCGGCATCTGCCCTTGGCGACCATAACGGATGGTCTGTTGCAACTGCGCGAAGCTTGAACCGTAGATGAACGCCGCCGGGTGCGTCAGGTTCGGCGCGCCCATGGCCGGGGTGCCTTTACCTTCAGGACCGTGGCAGGCCACGCAGTTGGTGGCGAAGAGTTTCTGCCCCGCCACCGGATCGGCCTTGGCGCCTTCCGGCAGCTTGCGCCCATCCAGATTGGTCAGCACGAACGAGGCGACATCGGCCACGCCCTGCTCACCGATGACGTCGGCCCAGGCCGGCATCACCGCGTGGCGACCGCCCATGATGGTGGTCTTGATGGTTTCCGGTTCACCGCCCCAGCGCCAGTCTTCGTCGGTCAGGTTGGGGAAGCCGTAGGCGCCCTTGGCGTCGGAACCGTGACACACCGAGCAGTTGGAGGCGAACAGCCGTGCGCCCATCTTCAGCGCCAACGGGTCCTTGGCCACGTCCTCGATGGGCATGGCCGCGTACTTGGCGAAGATCGGCCCGAACTTGGCATCCGAGCGGGCCATTTCCTTTTCCCACTCGTGCACGCCGGTCCAGCCGGTCTGGCCGTTGGCGAAGGCGGTCTGCTTATCGTTGTCGAGGTAGGCGTAGCCGGGCAGCAGGCCTTTCCAGTTGCCCAGGCCCGGGTACAGGACCAGGTAACCGAGGGCGAAGATGATGGTGCCGACGAACAGCATGAACCACCATTTGGGCAGCGGGTTGTCGTATTCCTCGATACCGTCGAAGGAGTGGCCAACCGTCTCCTCGGTCTGATCGGCGCGCTGTCCCTTGCGGGTGGACAGTAGCAGCCAGGTCAGGGCGAAGATGGTACCCAGAGTGAGGACTGTGACGTACAGACTCCAGAACATAGTCATTCTTTATTACTCCTAGACGCTTTTTCGACCTGCTTGATGGCTTCGGGGTCATCCGCGAAAGGCAACAGGGTTGCGTCCTCGAATTCCGATTTGCGCCGTGGGCTGAACACCCACAGCGCCAGGCCGATAAAGGCCACCATCACCACCAGGGTGCCCAGGCCACGAATCATCCCGATATCCATCCAGATCACCGTTTGCTTTTGATGATGGTGCCCAGGCCCTGCAAGTAGGCCACCAGCGCGTCCATTTCGGTCTTGCCCTTCACGGCATCCTTGGCCCCGGCGATGTCTTCGTCGGTGTAAGGCACGCCGAGGGTGCGCAGGACTTCCATTTTCTTCGCCGTGTCCTTGCCGTCGAGCTTGTTTTCCACCAGGAACGGATAAGCCGGCATTTTCGACTCGGGCACCACGTTGCGCGGGTTGTACAGGTGCGCGCGGTGCCAGTCATCGGAGTAACGCCCGCCGACCCGGGCCAGGTCCGGCCCGGTGCGCTTGGAACCCCAGAGGAACGGGTGGTCCCAGACGCTTTCACCGGCTACAGAATAGTGCCCGTAGCGTTCGGTCTCGGCGCGGAACGGGCGGATCATCTGCGAGTGGCAGCCGACACAACCGTTGGCGATAAAGATGTCACGGCCTTCCAGTTCCAGTGCCGGGCGCGGCTTCATGCCTTCGACCGGCTTGTTGGTGACGTCCTGGAAGAACAGCGGGACGATCTGGGTCAGGCCGCCGATGCTCACGGCGATGACCATGAAGAAGGCCAGCAGGCCGATATTTTTCTCGACTACTTCGTGCTTCATCAGTGAGCTCCAGCGACAGCGATCTGAGCGGCGGCTTCAGCTTCAGCCGGGTCCGAGGCGCGAACGGTACGGAACACGTTGTAGGCCATGAACAGCATGCCGCTGGCGAAGAACGCACCGCCGATGGCGCGTACGATATAGCCGGGGTGGCTGGCCTGCAGGGCTTCGACGAACGAGTAGGTCAGGGTGCCGTCGTCGTTGATCGCGCGCCACATCAGGCCCTGGGTGATGCCGTTGACCCACATCGAGGCGATGTAGAGCACGGTGCCGATGGTGGCGAGCCAGAAGTGCGCGTTGATCAGGCCGATGCTGTGCATCTGCGGACGCCCGAAGATTTTCGGGATCATGTGGTAGATCGCGCCGATGGAGATCATCGCTACCCAACCCAGGGCCCCGGCGTGCACATGGCCGATGGTCCAGTCGGTGTAGTGGGAAAGCGAGTTGACGGTCTTGATCGCCATCATCGGCCCTTCGAAGGTCGACATGCCGTAGAACGCCAGGGACACCACCAAAAAGCGCAGGATCGGGTCGGTGCGCAGCTTATGCCAGGCGCCCGAGAGGGTCATCATGCCGTTGATCATGCCGCCCCAGCTCGGTGCCAGGAGGATGATCGACATCGCCATGCCCAGGGACTGGGCCCAGTCCGGCAGGGCGGTGTAGTGCAGGTGGTGCGGGCCGGCCCAGATATACAGGGTGATCAGCGCCCAGAAGTGCACGATGGACAGGCGATAGGAGTAGATCGGCCGCTCGGCCTGTTTCGGCACGAAGTAGTACATCATCCCCAGGAAGCCGGTGGTCAGGAAGAAGCCCACGGCGTTGTGGCCGTACCACCACTGGATCATCGCATCGGTCGCCCCGGCATAGGCCGAGTAGGACTTGAAGAAGCTCACCGGCAGCGAGATGTGGTTAACGATGTGCAGCATCGCCGTGACGATGATGAAGGCACCGTAGAACCAGTTGCCGACATAGATGTGCTTGGTCTTGCGCTTGATGATGGTGCCGAAGAACACCAGGGCGTAGACCACCCAGACAATCGCCAGGAGGATTGCCAGCGGCCATTCCAGTTCGGCGTATTCCTTGGTGGTGGTGTAACCCAGGGGCAGGGTGATCCCGGCACCGACGATCACCGCCTGCCAACCCCAGAAGTGGAAGGCCGCGAGGCCGTCGGAGATCAGTCGTACCTGGCAGGTTCGCTGCACGACATAGTAGGAGGTGGCAAACAACGCACAACCACCGAAGGCGAAGATCACCAGGTTGGTGTGCAGCGGGCGCAGGCGTCCAAAACTCGTCCAGGGCAGGCCGAAATTCAACTCCGGCCAGACCAGTTGCGAGGCGATGAAGACACCGAGCCCCATGCCAAGGATCCCCCAGACCACCGTCATGATGGCGAACTGGCGGACTACCTTATAGTTATAAGCAGTCGGACTGATTGCTGTGCTCATTCTAAGGTTCCACGGTTTAGGTATATTTATTAGGGGTGAAAATCGCCCGCAAGTATGGATAAAGCCCAGGGTCATTGCAACGCGGCATGACCTGGGTCAATACCGTGCGACGCTGATTCTGCGGCCTTTCCATGCTCGGTGTAAGGTCAAAACGCGCCCTCGAAAAGGCCGGAATCGTCCGGCAGGCGAGGGGATGCGGTTTGATCGAAGTGAGCAAAGCTTAGTACCGATTCCCGGGAGTGGGTAGGCGGACTAAAAGAGAGGTGCGACATTGGGTCGCGTACAGGCGGGGAACTGTCGCATCCTGATCGATGCGACAGGAAATATCCGGTGGTTATTGGGCTTTGTTTTCTCCTTGACCGCCATGGGAGAGGCTGAACACGTAAGCGGCCAGCAACTGCACCTTATCGTTGCCGAGCAGTTCGCTCTGGGCCGGCATCTGGCCCTGGCGGCCGTGACGGATGGTCTGCTGCAATTGCACCAGGCTGCTGCCGTAGATAAAGCCGGAAGGCTGGGTCAGGTCGGGGGCGCCCATGATCTGGCTGCCCTGGCCGGTGGCACCGTGGCAGGCGATGCAGGTGGTGCTGAAGGTTTGCCGGCCCGCCGCCAGGTCCGCCGTGGAATCCTGCGCCAGCGGTAGCTTGGCCAGGTCGTGACGGACATAGGCCGCGACGTTCTTCACCCCGTCCTCACCGAGGATTTCGCCCCAGGCCGGCATGGCCGCGATGCGTCCGCCCATGATGGTGGTCTTGATCGTGTCGGCACTGCCGCCCCAGCGCCAGATCTCGTCGGCGAGGTTGGGGAAACCGTAGGCGCCCTTGGCGTCCGAGCCATGGCACACCGCGCAGTTGGAGGCGAACAGGCGTCCGCCCATTTTCAGCGCTTGCGGGTCCTTGGCTACTTGTTCCACGGGCATGGCCGCGAATTTGGCGAAGATCGGTCCGAACTTGGCATCGGCCTTGTCCATTTCCTTTTCCCATTCGTGGACGCCGGTCCAGCCGTTCTCGTAGCCGGGCAGGATACCTTTCCAGTTGCCCAGGCCGGGGTAGAGGATCAGGTAGCCGACGGCAAACACCAGGGTCCCGGCGAACAGCATGAACCACCACTGCGGCAACGGGTTGTCGTACTCCTCGATGCCGTCGAAGCTGTGGCCCATGGTCTGGTCGACGCTGCCCTTGGTTTCACCCTTGCGTGTGCCGATCAGCAACCAGGTCAGGCCGATCAGGCTGCCGATGGTCAGTACGCAGATATACGCACTCCAGAAGGTGGTCATGGCCGGGTGCTCCTTGTTGCAGTGGGATCTTCAGGGGGGGCGGGAAGCGGCTCGTCATCGGCGAAGGGCAGCATGCAGGCTTCGGCGAACTCGGAAGTACGCTTGGCGTTGAACACCCAGAGGGCCAGGCCGATAAAGGCGATGAACACCACCAGGGTGCCGAGGCCGCGGATCATTCCGCTACTCATGTCCATGACTCACCTCTTGCTCTTGATCGAAGTGCCGAGCACTTGCAGGTAGGCGACCAGGGCGTCCATTTCGGTCTTGCCCTTCACGGACTCCCTGGCCCCGGCGATATCGTCGTCGGTGTAGGGCACGCCCAGGGTGCGCATCGCCCGCAGCTTGGTTTCGGTCAGGCTGTTGTCCAGCGGGTTGGCCACCAACCAGGGGTAGCCCGGCATTTTCGATTCCGGGACCACGTTGCGCGGGTTGTACAGGTGCGCGCGGTGCCAGTCTTCCGAGTAGCGCCCGCCGACCCGGGCCAGGTCCGGTCCGGTGCGCTTGGAACCCCAGAGGAACGGGTGGTCCCAGACGCTTTCACCGGCCACCGAGTAGTGCCCGTAGCGTTCGGTCTCGGCACGGAATGGGCGAATCATCTGCGAGTGACAGCCGACGCAGCCTTCGCGGATGTAGATATCGCGGCCTTCCAGTTGCAGTGCGGTGTAGGGCTTCATGCCTTCCACCGGCTTGTTGGTGACGTCCTGGAAAAACAGCGGAACGATCTGGGTCAGGCCGCCGATGCTCACGGCCAGCACCATCAGCAGCATCAGCAGGCCGACGTTCTTTTCAATCACTTCGTGTTTCATGACGAACTCCTCAGGCCATCTGCGCGGCGGCGATCACGGCGGCGGGTTGCGCGCCGCGCACGGTGCGCCAGGTGTTGTAGGCCATCAGCAACATGCCGCTGAAGAAGATTGCCCCGCCGATCAGCCGGACGACGTAGCCGGGGTGGCTGGCCACCAGGGTTTCGACGAAGGAGTAGGTCAGGGTGCCGTCATCGTTGACCGCGCGCCACATCAGGCCCTGGGCGATGCCGTTGACCCACATCGAGGCGATGTAGAGCACGGTGCCGATGGTAGCGAGCCAGAAGTGCGCGTTGATCAGGCCGATGCTGTGCATCTGCGGGCGGCCGAAGATTTTCGGGATCATGTGGTACAGCGCGCCGATGGAGATCATCGCCACCCAACCGAGGGCACCGGCGTGCACGTGGCCGATGGTCCAGTCGGTGTAGTGGGAGAGGGCGTTGACGGTCTTGATCGCCATCATCGGCCCTTCGAAGGTCGACATGCCGTAGAACGCCAGCGACACCACGAGGAAGCGCAGGATCGGGTCGCTGCGCAACTTATGCCAGGCCCCGGAGAGGGTCATCATGCCGTTGATCATGCCGCCCCAGCTCGGGGCCAGGAGGATCAGCGACATCACCATGCCCAGGGACTGGGCCCAGTCCGGCAGGGCGGTGTAGTGCAGGTGGTGGGGACCGGCCCAGATATACAGGGTGATCAGCGCCCAGAAGTGGACGATGGACAGGCGATAGGAATACACCGGGCGCTCGGCCTGTTTCGGCACGAAGTAGTACATCATCCCGAGGAAGCCGGCGGTCAGGAAGAAGCCCACTGCGTTGTGCCCGTACCACCACTGGACCATGGCATCGGTAGCGCCGGAGTAGATCGAGTAGGACTTGGTCAGGCTGACCGGCAGTTCCAGGTTGTTGACGATATGCAGGATCGCCACGGTGATGATGAAGGCACCGAAGAACCAGTTACCGACATAGATGTGCTTGGTGGTGCGCTTCACCAGCGTACCGAAGAATACGATGGCGTAGGCGACCCAGACAATGGTGATCAGGATATCGATCGGCCATTCCAGTTCGGCGTATTCCTTGGAGCTGGTGTAGCCCAGCGGCAGGCTGATGGCCGCCAGGAGGATCACCAGTTGCCAACCCCAGAAGGTGAACGCCGCGATCTTCGGCGCAAACAGCTGGGTCTGGCAGGTGCGTTGCACCGAGTAGTAGGAACTGGCGAACAGTGCGCAGCCACCAAAGGCGAAGATCACCGCATTGGTGTGCAACGGGCGCAGGCGGCCGAAGCTGGTCCACGGCAGGTTGAAGTTGAGTTCGGGCCAGACCAATTGGGCCGCGAGGAAAACCCCGAGCCCCATGCCGACGATGCCCCACACCACCGTCATAATGGCGAATTGGCGGACCACCTTGTAGTTGTAGGCGGTACTGATTGAAGTGTTCATGGTTCCCCATCCACGGTTCAGACCCGGCCGGCGCTGTTGCATTCGCGGGATCTGGAGTTATAGGCAGACTAAAAGCCAGCCAAGCATGGGCAAATAGCCAGCGGGTGGTATTGACGAAGGTCAATGGGGCGGGTTGAGCAGGCGCGGGCCTGTGGGCACGCGGAGCTTGTGTGGGAGCGGAGCTTGCCCGCGAAGAGGCCCGCGAGACCGCCAAAAGCCTCGCGGCGCTGCGGCAACCCGACAGCACCGCTCCCACAGGGTATGCGTTCAAGCCTCAAGGCCGGCGCAGGTTTCGGTTCAGCTCAGGCCCAGGCCATAGGCATTGCTCAGGTCGAACAGAATCGACTCCTTGCCGCTGGGCAGGTGCGCCACGTAGTACTTGATCGGCGGCACCACGGTCGCGCGATCGGTGGACCAGGTCAGGCCGAAATCCCGTGAGCTCGTCGACTCCGTTTCCCGCAGGGTTTCCTCCAGCCATTCGCGCTGGGCGCCCAGGGGCCAGCGGTTGCCGTAGAGGCGATGGATTTCCTTCAGCTCGGCGCGTGTCGGCAGACGTCTATGTCCGGCGCTCGCCTTCGCCTGCATGCTGGCGAAGGTCCCCAATCCCAGCCCATGGCAGTGGATAACGCCGCTGACCGTCAGGTTGTAGCTTTTCATCTGTCCACCCTGATCGCGCACGGTGATGGTCGTGCTGCCGTTGCCGCGCACCGTGACCAGGCCGGACGCGTCGACCACGGCAATCGCCGGATTGCCCGAGGTGTAGGTATAACCGGGCGTACCGCCACTGGCCTGGCGTCGGACCGAAGTGCTCGGGCCGAAGGCGGGCAGGACCGTCGGATGGCTGGGGATCAGGTAGATCTTGCCGCTGAGCGTCACCGGACGTTGGTCGAACACCAGATCGGGACGCCCACTTCCCGACAGTCGCAACTTGACGGTGACCGCTTCAGAGCGTTCCGACAGGTTGCCCGCGCGGTCCTGGATCCGGTAGGACACCGGCCAATCGGCATCGGCCCCCAGTGAGAGGAGAAAGGCGCGGGGAAACTCGATGACGATGGTCTTGAGTTCCATGACCCGCATCCCCGGCCCCTCGATATCGCCCCAGAAGGTGCTCACCTGGTCGCCGACCGCGAAACCGTTGTAGCTGGCGATGGTCCCCGGCAGCACATTACCCAGTTGGCTCAGCTGCGCCGAGGTCAGGCCGTCGTGGACCTGGGGTGGAAAAGCCATGGCCGCGAGCAACGGCTGGCCGGGTTTTTCACGGTCGACCTCGATCAGGGTCGGGAACGAGTCTGTCCATTGTTGGCTGATGGTGTCGTATGCCCGGTATCTGAGTTCGTGGTTACCGTGGGTCAACGCCTCGACGGGAATGTCCAGGTTCAGGGTGTCCCCGGGATTATCGCCCGGACCAATGAACACCGGGCTGCCCAGCAATTCCGTGCCCCACAACAGCTGATAGGTCTCGTCGGTGGAAGGGTTGCTCCAGACCGGGAAGGTCACCCGGACGGGGGCGTCGAGGGCGCTGATCGGCAGCAGTCCCTGGCCGTCATCCAGGGCCGCCTCGACCCTGGGTCGCTCCAGCTCCCGGGCATTCTCGGGCAGGCCCCGGGCTTTTTTGCAGTCGAGGAGCAGCGCGGAGCCGATACCCAGGCCGCTGGCTTCATAGAGCAGGCTCAGGCCGGGGGTGACCTTGATATAGGGGTGCTCCGGCTCGACCACGTCCAAGGTCATGTCGAGTACCGCGTGCACCAGTCCCAACGGGCTTTTGCTGGTCGATGACCAGGTTTTCGGTTTGAGCGGCGACTGCAACGGCCAGCGGTTGCCGTAGGCCGTGCGGATGCTGATCAGTTCGTCCAGCGACGGAATGCTCAGGCCTTTTTGCCGGGCCTTGTGCAGGGTCTCGTCGTTGCTGCCCTCGCCCAGGTTGTAGCACTGGACCACGCCGCTGACGCTGACTTCGTAGCTTTTGCGCTGCCCGGCGCTGTCGCTGACCCGGATCCGGGTCTGGCCATTGCCACGCACGCTGACCTTGCCGTTACCGTCGACCACGGCGATCCGCGGGTTGTCGCTGCTGTAGTGATAGCCGGGCACGCCGCCGCTGGCCGTGCGCTGGCTCGTCGTGCCCGGGCCGAAGGCCGGCAGCACCTGTGGGTGGCAGGGAATCAGGTAGATCTTGCCGGGCAGGCTGACGGGGTGGGTGTCGAAGAGCAGTTCCGGCACCCGCTGTCTGGTCCGCACCACCAGGCGTAGCCGGGGGAAGGTCAGGGCGGTGGATTCGTCGGGGCTGCCGTCGAAGGTCACCTTGAAGGTGAAGGTCAGGCCGCTGAGGTCTTTCAATTGATCAAGCTCCCCCCGTGGCACGGGGTCGTCGAAGGCGTCGGCGATCGAGGGGATTTCCCGGGCCTCCCAAATCGCGAAGGAATAAGGCTGGCCGTCGGCCCGGGTACCTTCGCCACGCAACCAGACCCGTTGCCCGAGCTGGATATGCGGCCATTTCAGGATCTCGATGCGGGCATCGCCGCTGAAGGTGTTGAGGTCGAGGACCTGATTGTCCGGTGCCTGATGAACGAAGGGCGTGGGCAGCTCATCCTGGGCGATGGGCAGGACGTCCAGCAGCAGTTTCTCCGATGGGGCGGGGATGCCGTCGCGGGTGACGGTATAGCCGACCTCCACGCGTTTGCCGATATTGGCGCTGACCGCCGTGACGGGCACGGCGAAGTCGACACTGCCGCCGGCACTGCCGGGCTTGGCATCGATAAGAGGGGTGCCAGCACCGGGCGTGCCGCGCCAGTAGGCCTGGATACTGTCGCGGGTCTCCATGACATAGCCGACCCGGATCGTCGCGCCCATCAGCGCCTGCAGCGGGAACAGCAGCGTGTCGTGGGCCTCCAGCACCTTGGGCACCGGCAGATCCAGCGGGCCGGCACTGACCGGCAACAGCAGGGCCTGGGACACGACGGGCTCCGGGGCGACGGTCTGGACTTCATAGCGCACCACCACGGAGCCCCCGGCCAGCACGCTGACCTGGTCGTCCGGAATGCTGAAGTCGATGTCCTGGTCGGTCCCGATTACCACCTTGGCCTCCTGGTGCCGGGTTTCCATGCCGGTGGCGGTGGTGCCGAGCCAGATCAGGTTCACGCTCTGGCCCGGGGCGATAAACGAATAGGGCTCGACCCGGGCAATCACGCCGGTTTGCGTTGGGTCGAGCACGTTGCCGTTGGCTTCGGCGACTGGCACCCGGGGTGGCTTGAGGGTCAGGGCGCGGCCGGTGATCTGCAGCGGCAGGCTCCGGGAGCGGCGCGCGGGATGGTTGGGCGTCTCGACGTAGTAGTAGAACCGCGCCTGGCCCCGGATGATCAGGAGAAACTGCTCGTTCGGCACTTCGAAGGAGACGAAGGCATCGCTGTCGCTGCCGGGCAGCATCGCGCTGTACGCGGGCAGCGTCGCGCCGAGGGCGGTTTCCCGTTCGACCAGCAGGCGCAGGGTCTGGGCGCTGCTCATGCCTTCATAGCGCAGCACCAGGGTCTGCACGTCGGCGCCATTGAGGGTGTCCAGGTTCAGTTGCATGCCCTGGGCACGGGGGACCACCGGCGGGCGCAGGTCCGGATCGCCGATGCCGACTTCGACCAGGGCCGGGCGTGACCAGCGCGACCAGTTGTTGACCCCATCGCGTATCTCGTAACGCACGATGATCGCGTCGGAGTTGCCGGCCTCGCGGATAATCTGCGGATCGATCGGCACCACCACTTCGTCGCTCGGGGCCAGCAAGGGTGGGTGCCGCACCAGGCGGCCATGCCAGGACACCACGATCGCATCGCCGGCGGCCATGTTCGCATAACGTTTGACCACCACGCTGACCCCCTCCGGGTCTTCGATCACCCCGGGCGGCAGGATCACCGGCAGTTCGAGCTTGTCGTTGACGGTGGGCGTCGCGGATTGGGTGTCGGGGTCGCCGGGGACGTCCAGCTTGATCCGTACCTGGGTTTCGGCGGTTTCCGGCGCGCCGCCGGGAAAGGGGGTGAGGACGTAGCGCACCGTCACGGCTTCCGCCGACATGATCCAGCGAGTCTCGACCCGCAGGGTCAGGTGGCTGGCGCCGGGTGTGCTGTCCTGGGTATGGCTGGCGACCGGATCGGGATGGCTGCCCCAATACAGGTCGATCCGATCCCTGGGTTTCAGCTCCAGCGGGGCGATCACCACGGGCAACGGCCGTTGCGGGTCGATCACATCGGTGGCGCCGATGCCGCCGAGATTAAAACTGTTGATCAGCGGCGGGACCAGCTCCCGCGTGGCGCGCGGGCGTCGATCGGCGCTGGCCGGCGGCGGGTTCCAGGTGGGGGAGATCGGGCCTGCCTTCTCCCAGAACGGACTGGTCTGCAGCACACTCAATTTGCCCGCGCTGGCGACGGCGTTGATCAAGCGAACATGAGGCAGGGTGATGCCGTTGCCGCTGGCCGGTTCGACCGGTATGCACAAATCCCGTTGTGCGCTGGAATCCCTCGGCTCGTACTTGAGCAAGGCGCCGTCCTGGCTGGAGTAGTAGATACCGTTGAGGAAGAGATTTTCCGCCAGCAGGGTCTTGGTGACGAAGCAGATATCCTCGACGCAGAAAAAGTCGGCGCAGGGTGTGTCGCCGGTCTGATAGCGCGCGGGGTCGAGGGGTTTGGCATAGTGAATACTGTCGAGCGGGGTTTTCCCCAGGGTCAATTCAAGACGCTGTTGCTCCAGTGCCTGTGTCTTCCGGTCGGCCAGGGTGCGGGTGACCTTGATCGCCTGGCCATCGACGAAAGGTTCGAGGGTGACATAACCGTCAGGGGCGGAGGTGCGATAGATCGCATCCGCCAGCAGTGCGCCTCGACCCTGGCCGATCTTGCCATGGGTATAACGCGCGGCATCGTCCGGGTGAGCGAAAAGCGGGCTGAGGGCATAACGTTCGGTGGTGTCGGATACACCGTCGGATGGGTCCCAGGTGGTACTGACCGGGCCTGTCTGGCGCCACAGCGTACCGGGCCGCAAGACACTCAATTTGCCACTGGCGGCCACGCGACGAACATAGTCACGACCGGACAGCGAGCCGTTCTCCAACTGGCCCTGGGTATCGATACCGTCGTTGTGAAAGAGACTGCCCCGTAGCACTTCGTCGGCATCGGGCACCAACGGCACCTGGTAGCTGAACAAGGCCCCGTCGGCGCTCGCCAGATACAGCCGGGTGGTGCTCTGGTGGCCCGGCACTATTGCCGTTTCGCGAGCGGTCTTGATGGCGTGGGCGAAATCGCGCACTGAGATAAAGTGTTGGTAGGCCCTGTCGCTGGGCGGCGCCTCCCGCCGGGGTTCCGACACATAGAGGCCATCGAGGCGATAACCGGGGATCAGGCTGAGAACGGCGATATTCGGCGGGAGTATAAGCGTGCGATCGAAGTCACCGCTGATGTCGAGGGCGGGGGCTGTGGAGACGTATTCCTTCTCGGTTTTCTTGAAAATAAAGCCGAAGTTGCGCTGGGTTCTCGGGTTGGTTTGCGCAAGGGCATGACGCACGGCATCCGCTGCGGTCATGAATACCGGACTGAACGTGGGGGGGGAGGTAGCAATCAGTGCCTGGTCGGTCTCGACGCGCACCCCGGCGGCGCTGTCGCGAATCGACAGCACTTTCCCGGGGCTGGTCCAGATATCGCGACCAGGGACCAGCACCCGCAGCTCGCCGGCCTTGACCAGATCACGAGCGAATGTCAGCACGGCGCCCTTGTCGGTCTCCAGGCCGCTCTTGAAGCGTTGTTCCGTGGGATTTTCCATCAGGTTCAGCGGGTCTGTCGGCGAGGGCGACAGCGTCTTGAACAGGTCGATTTCGCTCGGGGAGTGCTGGCTGGTGTAGCGGATCAACGAGCCGTCCTGGCCGGAGAAATAGCGCAATGGAATCGCGCGATCCTTGATGGCCCGATAGATGTCCCAGGTCGGAAACAGGTTCAGGTACAGCTGGGCTTCCGTCGCCGCCAGCAGGAAATCCAGGTTGCCCAGGCGTGAGCTGTAGGTCCCGACAATCGTGTGATCTTCCAGGGGAAAGCCATTTCGGTGGGGGAATACCAGCGTGTGGTCGAAGATCTCGGTGGCTGAAACCAGCGGCGCGCTGGCGACAAACAGGCCGTCCGCGCGTTTCAGGATCACCCCGCCATGGACCTTGTCGTAACGGCGGGGAATCTGCCCGTGGGCGTGGCGTGCCGCGTCGTCGGCGCTGGCGAAGAGCGGGCCGAGGACGCGCCGTTGCAACTGATGATAAGCGTGCCATTCACTGCTGACCCGACCGGCCGGTCCCCACAGTTCACTGGGCTGAAGCACGCTCAGTTCACCGCTGTCGGCCAGCGCGTGAATGAAATTCAGCGGGTCGAGTATGCCCTTGACCAGGCGTTCGCCGTAGCTCAGCAGGTTTTCGCTGCCGGCGAGCAGCGCTTGGTCGGCGTGGATATCCAGCGATCGGTATTTCAACTGCGCGCCATCGCGGGTGCTCAGGTACAAGGGCAGGATCGGCGAGTTCGGCTCCGGACGATAGGCTTTGATCTGTTTGAGCGCCGCCAGCAGCTCAGCGGGCAGAAAGAAGTTGCGGTATATCCAGACGTCCTTGCACGGCAGGCGTCGCGGATACAGCGCGGCGCTGTAGTAGAAGCCGGCCAGGCGACAGCCGGACGGCAATGTCGGAGAACCGTCGGCGCCGGTGGGCAAGCGTGGGTCCACGGCAAACAGCGGTTCCCGGGCGCTCAGCGGTTCACTGGCGGCGTAGCGCTGGTGGCTGTCGCTGATAATCACGCCGATCCGCCGGTCGCGGTAATGACCATTGATGCGTTCGTTGGCGTACAGGGCCGCGGCATCCGCGCTGTCGAACAGTGGCCCGAAGGCCGGCAAGGCCGGAGTCGAGGCTTTCTGCGCTGGATAGGGTGCCCAATCGCGGGGCACCTGGCCGGGCGGGCCCCAGTAGGTATCGCCACGGACCACGTAGAGCGCGCCGGTTTTGGCCAGGGATTTGATGAACTCGCTGGGCAGCAACCGATTGAGGTCGCTGAGATCATTACCCGGTAGCAGGCGCGGGATCAACGCGTCCTCTTCAGCGGAGCCGCTGGGCATGTATTTGATGATGGTGGAGTCGGTCATCAGCGCATAAAACGCCCTGACCCCCTGTGGCCGGGCGAGAAGGGTGGTCAGGACCTCATCCGGGGTGATGCTTTTCAGGCGCAGGCGGGTCTCCTGTTCGGAGAGTATCGAGGGCCTGTCGAGGGGCCCGTCGTTTTGCTCCTTGAGGGCCGACAGGCTTATGTTGGAACGGTAGACGGCATAGAGCCGGTGTCCGGGGGGGAAGCTGGCGATACCGGTTTCGGTGATCGGATACAGGGTATTGCGGTTGAAGCGGCGGTCGTTACCGGTGATCGGCAGCGTGGCGACAAAGGTCGCGTCCTGGCGTTGGAAGATCAGCCCGCCGAACTCCTTGTCGCTCCCCCCCTGGATCAGCTGTTGGGCATGGCGGGCGGCGTCGTCCGCCGAGAGGAAGGCCGGGCCCAGTTCAGGCACTACGGCGTCGGTGAAGGGGGCCCAATGGATCGGGTCGACCCGCCCCTGTCGATTCCACAGGTAGCTGCCGTGCAACACCTGCAAGGAGCCGGCGGCGGCGATCGTGCGGACGAATTGGTGGGGCGGCAGTGCGCCGCTCAACAGTTGCTCGCGGGCGTGTCGGGCCCGTGCCTGCCAGTCCGCGCCTTCGGGCAGCAGTGCCTGCTCCAGTTCGCTGTCCCCTGGGTGGTAGGCCAGCAGCGCCCCGTCGGGGGTGCCGAAAAACAACGGCGGCGGGTGCGCGCCAGGCGCGGGGGCACGGGAACGGCGTGCGTGATGGAGCCCGGCGAACAGGTCGTAGGGACTGAAAAAGTTTTCGTACAGCCAGCTTTCCCGGGGCGGCAGTTGTTCATGGGCGGTCTCGGCCTGGCAGTAGAGGCCGGCGAGGATAAAGCCTTCGGGCAGCCGCAGCCGGCCCTGGGCGTCCCGACCGAAGAGCGCGTCCGGGTCGAAGGGCATCGGGGCGCCGTCCAGCGCTTGCGCAACGGTGAAGTCCGCCTTCTGTGCCTGCTTGAGGATAAACGACGAGGGGCGCTTCAAACCTTTGAAAGCGGCCTGGCCGTGGGCATACTGGACGGCTTCGTCGAGGCTGGCGAAGGTGCGGCTGAGCAGCGGCATCGTCGTCTTCTGACGAATCGGCGCGACTGCAAGATCCGTTGGAAGGCGACTGGCGCCGGGTTGTTCGGCGTGGGTGAGGGCGTCTTGAGGCATGGCAATACTCGTCTGGAAATGGACCGGGGAGCGTCCCGTGTCGGCGCCGCCGGCCTTGCAGTGTCTGGGCTGGCAGATAAGGTGTTTTCATTTTCAGGAAAAGCGGCGCAGCGATGCGTTACATATCTAGGTTTCCGGCGCGGGCCCATTTGGGGGCCGTGA
This sequence comes from Pseudomonas sp. MWU12-2319, assembly GCF_023242525.1. Classification (NCBI taxonomy): domain Bacteria; kingdom Pseudomonadati; phylum Pseudomonadota; class Gammaproteobacteria; order Pseudomonadales; family Pseudomonadaceae; genus Pseudomonas; species Pseudomonas sp. MWU12-2319. Next base: position 235,284 of record NZ_JALJES010000001.1, on the reverse strand, counting down.
TCGGTGCGGACAGTGAGATGAGAGGCGACATGTCGACCCTGCCAACAACCCATTCCCAGGCCACATGGGTCGTGGACTCTGGCTATCTGTACAACGCCGCCGGAGAGGCTGGCCCGCTCGCCACGCTGATCCTCGCCCACGGTGCCGGCGCGCCGATGGACAGTGACTTCATGGCTGCCATGGCCGATCGCCTGGCGACACAGGGCATTGCCGTGGTGCGTTTCGAGTTTCCCTATATGGCGCAACGGCGCCTGGATGGCGGCAAGCGTCCACCGAACCCGCAGGCGCGCTTGCTGGAGTGTTGGCGCGAGGTGTACGAGGGCGTGCGGCGTCAGGTCCAGGGGCCGCTGTTCATTGGCGGCAAGTCCATGGGCGGACGCATGGCCAGCCTGCTGGCCGACGACCTTGGTGCGTCGGGACTGGTATGCCTGGGCTATCCGTTCTATGCGGCGGGCAAGCCGGAGAAACCACGGGTGGCGCATCTGGCGGATCTCGTCACGCCGACCCTGATCGTGCAGGGCGAACGCGATGCCCTGGGCAATCGGCAAACCGTGTCGGGTTATGAACTGTCGGCGCAAATCGAGCTGAGCTGGCTGGCAGCGGCCGATCACGATCTCAAGCCGCTGAAGGCCAGCGGTTTCACCCATGGGCAGCATCTGGACACGGCGGCGCGGCACATCCACGACTTTATCCTGAGTCAGGCGCTGTAAAGCGCCGGTTGCCTGGCCGGTGGCAACCGACGCGGGAGTGGTCAGCCCCCGAGACTGACCACAACCTCGGTGGCGGGTGAGCGTTTCGACCAGTTGCCGACCACGTCATGGATCTCGTAGCGCACCGGCAGGCTGCTGGAGTTGCCGACGCTTTCGACGATTTGCGCGGGGATCGGGACGACCACCTCTCGCTCCAGTTCCGCCGCGCCCAAGGCCGGGTGTTGGAGCGTCTGGTCGGCCCAGCTCACGCTGATCCGGTCGCCTTCACTCATGTGCGGGTAAGGCGCGATGATCACCCGCACGCCTTGCGGATCGACGATCACCCCCGACGGTTGCACCTGGGGTGGACGCAGGGCTTCGTTCTCATAGGGCGTCGCCGGGTCGGTATCGATGCCGCCGGGGGCTTCCAGCTTTACCCGGATGTGGCTGGCGTCGGAGTCCTCCGATGTGCCACCGGGAAATGGGCTGAAGCGATAGCTGACCGGCACCGGGTCCGGGGCGGACGCCAGGCTGCGGCTGTCGACGGACAGGGTCACGAAGCCGTTGGTGGGTGGCGCGTCGAGGGGATGATCGTAAGTGGCGGCCGGTTCCGCGGCCTCCGCCCAGTACAGATCGATATGATCCAGGGGCTTGAGGTTCAACGGCCCGACCAGCACGTTCAAGGGTTTCTCCGGGTTTTCGACATCGATGGCACCGACCCCGGCGGGATTGGCGCTGAGGATCAGCGGTTTATCCAGGTTTCGCTGATGGATGTGCTTGGACATGATAAAGGCTCCATGGGCAAAAGAGATCAGGTCACTGGCTGAAGGCGGACGGGCATCGACCAGCCACGCGCATGTCCAGATAGGCGCTCCGGCGTTTCGAGCGGCCGGTTCCGGTGACGCTGTCGACGTGGAACGAGGCCTCGGCATGACCGTAGCAAGTGGCATCCAGCACCGTTCTTGGGACGCGCAGGTCATAGCCGTCGCGGACCTGTTCCTCGGTCAATGGCGCGGAGGTGTGCGGCCACTGGTTTGTTGGATTACCGCCAATCAGCTGGTCGAAACCTTCGTAAAGGAAGTGGATGACATCGCCTGCCTTGATATTGAAGTAGGGGACGATATGCACCGGTGCGCCGTCCTGGCCGTTGGCCGTGTTGATCGCGCCGTTCTCGTTCAGCTCGGTGAATAGCGGGGCGTCGGGCCCTGCGGGTCCGCCGGGCAGTTCATCGTGGGAGCGGACGATGATGCTTTGCTCCGGCGATCTTGAAGCGTTCGGATTGCCGGCCTGGGTCACGCTGTACCACACGCGGATATCGCTGCCGGTGCCCAGCGGCTTGAACCGGCTGTTGAGAACCGGCAGATGCAAATCGCGGGCGGCGGCGACATCGCCCTCGGTGATGGCATAGGGCGGGTCGAACATCGGTTGTCCGGCCCAGAGCAGCTGGATGTCTTGCCCTTCGCGCAAACCGGGATTCCAGGTAATGACGGCACGCGCATCCCGCTCAAAATCATTTTCGTCGATCAGGTTATCCACAGCCTCGGGCGAGGCGCCGCGAATGGTGGGGCGTTGCAGGTCGCCTGGCAGCGGAAGCCCGTTGAGCAACAGCAACACATCGATGGCGGTCGAGTCCTGGGAGCTGTTTCCGGCGCGGTCCGTGACCGTATAGAACACCGGGCCGTTGAAGTCGTCCAGGGACTCGAGAAAGGCGCGGGGGTACTCGATGATGACTTTTCGCGGTTCCTCCATGTCATCTTCCTCGACCTTGCCGCCGGGACCTTCGGTGGCTCCCCAGAAGGTTCTGATCCGGTCGCCGATGGCGAAGCCGCTGTAGCCGTGGACGGTGCCTGGCAGCACATCGCCCAGTTGCGTCAGTTCTTCCGAGGTGAGGCCGTCGCTGACAGCCGGGGGGAAGTCGAGGGGCGCGAGGGTGGTGGGATAGCCGGGGGCGGTGGTGTCGATTTCGACGGGGGAGGCGAAGGAGTCGGTGAATTCTTCGCTGAAAGTATCGGTGACACGATAGGCCAGTTGATACTTGCCCTCGATCAGCTGGTCGAGGGGAACATAAAGTTCCAGGGGGTCGCCGGGCTGGTCTTCGGGCTTGATGAACTCGCTATTGCCGATAGGCACTTCGTTCCAGAGCAACTGGTAAGTTTCGCTGGTCGAGGGATTGTCCCAGACTTTGAATGTCACCAGGACCGGGGCATTCAGTGCGCTGATGGGCAGCAAACCATCTTCGAAGGCATCGGGAACATGGGGTTGGTCGAAAACAGGTGCTTTAAGTGTCATATTGATTTCCTTGTTTGAATACGGCCTTCAAGAGAAGGCCGCAGACACACTGAGGCACTTGATAAGTCTTGGCTTATAAAGGGCTTTTAGGTTTTCAGGGAATATTAAGTTGGCGCGTTAACTGCAACCGACACCGGGTTTGTTCATACTGACCGGGGCCGAGCCCATCAACGAGTTGGCCGGTTCCTGATTATGTTCAGGACGCGGTTCAACCCGATAAGTAACCTCCGCATAACCTTTGCAAATGCTGATCAACTTGGCGAGCGGGATCAGAAAAGTCAGGCCCGTGTCGATATTGGTCGGGTTGATCGTATCGGTCTTTTCATAGAGCGCGTCCGGGATAGGCGTTCCGTCCAGTTCAAACCCTTTGAACGTCAGGGCAATGTCGTGGTAGAGGCGGATATTGTCATACGGCCTGACCAGTACCGGCGTGCCGTCCGGGCTCAGGCTCGGAATGACATGGCCGGCGTCGGACAGCCGGGTGAACACCGGCTCCAGCAATCCGAGCTCGCCACCGGGTTGTTCCATTTTCGAACGCACCACCACCGGTTGACTCGGCGCCAGTGCCGGGTTGGGGTTTGTGTCGCGGGTGATGGTATAGGTCACCGGGATGGCGGCACCGGTCCCCTCGGTTTTGATGACCTGGTTGCTCACCGGAATGTCGATATCGACACCGGCATTGAAGTCCGCCTGGGTGATCCGATACCACTGATCCACCACCTGCTGGCCCCAGTGCAAGTTGACGTAGTCGTCGACGCGCAGGCCGTTGACCCAACGGAAGATGGCCCGCCCATCCAGCTCATAGTCGTCCGGGTCGATGAAGTTGTCTTCGCGGTTGGGATTGCCGCTGGTGCCCTGGATCGTCAGTGGCTGCAGGCGTTCCTCCGGAACGGGCAGGGTCAGGTAGACCGCCACGGGTTGCACCAGCGAGGACCCGACCAGTTGGCCGTTGCGGCGTACTTCATAGTGGACATTGACCGTCGCCTCGGGGAAGCGATTGATAATGTCGAATTGCAGGACCGGCGAAAGAACCGGATCGTTGTCTTCCTCGCCGTCCTGGACCGGAATGGCCGGCAACGGGTTGTTGTCGCCCCAATAGAGCGTCACCAGGTCCTCGGCCTGGGCACCCAGGTAATGTGGAATATCGACGGTGACACCGGTGATCGCATCGTTGTAGTCGATCAGCCCGCCTTGTGCGGGGCTGGCCTGTTCGACGATCGGCCGTGGCAGATCGTCCGGGATCTCGGCCAGCAGCAGGCGGATCTGCCGCGCCAGGGAGCGCGGCGAGACGTTGCCGGCACGGTCGGTGACGATATAGGTGACATCCGACAGGACGTTGCCGACCTGGGACTCGACGTCTTCAAGGAAGGCGCGAGTGAAGGACAGGGGGACTTCCTCCAGTTCGACATCGTTCATCTGCACCGTGGCCGTGGGGCCTGGGATGTTGCCCCAGAACGTCTCGATGAAGTCACCCTCGGCCATGGTGCTGTAGCTGGTCACCATCACATCGAGGCTATTGCCCAGTGCGGTCAACTCCGCCGAAGTCAGGCCATCATCGACCTCCCGGGGGAAGGCCATCGGGCCATGGCTCGGCAGGCCGGGACGGGTGGTGTCGACCTCGATCAGGGTCTCGAACGAGTCGGTTTCCTCTTTGCTGATTTTGTCGTAGACCTGATATTTGAGCTTATATTTCTTATCGGTTGGATTGACCGGGTCATTCTTCTCAACCAGCAGTTCCACGGGAATATCCAGGCTCAGGTATTCCTCCGGGTTTGCCAGGTCTTCATCGAGGACATCGGTGCGGGTACCAATGGCATCGCCCTCCCAGAACAATTGATAGGTCTGGTCGGTCGTGGCGTCGTCCCATAATCTGAAGGTGACGGGAAGTGGTGCATTAAGTGCACTCAAGGGCAATAAGCCGTCTGGAAAGGCACTTGCTACATCGGGTTTATCCAGCTCTTTGTGGTTGGCTCGGGTGTAACTGTTTTGAGTAAGAATAAGGCGCTTCTTGTTTGTGCACATATTTCTGTTCCTGATTGGAAATGGATGAAGATAAGGCGACTGACGGTGTCAGATATTGATAAGTCAGGAATGCGTTACTTCAGGTTTTATCGATAGGTGTTTTCCTATCTGGGGCTCACGTAATAGATATGTGAAAAGAGTGTCAAGCGCTTTTTAGATGTTGAGATGCTCGAAAGCATGATTTTCTTGTAGGAATGTATCTTGTGTTATTTAGGAGGTGTCCTACTTTTTTGACGGCCTTTTTTAATATTAAATCGGGGTCGAGCCTTATCAAACTATTACTTCTGTTTGGTGGAGAAGAAGTAATGTTACGCACGACTTATCGATTGGCCCCGTATAAAGGCCTCGGGAAAATCGCCTGCCTCATGGGGGCCGTATTGGGTTCCCCGGTGAGTCTGGCGCAAGACGCTCCGGACAATGAGCCCCAGGGGATAGTGGACAATCGCCGGGAAACGGTCACGGCCGAGAGCGAGGCCACTTCATGGCAAGTGATCAATGGCGGCATATTGGATATTGTCGACGGCGGCGCCGCGACCAGCGTCAGGGCTGACGGATCGACCTCCCAGGTGAGGGTCAATGGCGGTACGGTCACCGGAGGTATCCACTTGGGGGGCGCCAGGGCTACCCTCAATGAGGCGCAGGTGCGCAACGATATCGGCACGGCACTCGAACTGAGCACCGTGACGTCGGCAGGTACGACCACAGCTTCCAGGGCGGATATCCAGAACAGTACGCTGACCGGAGCCGGAATCGGAATTGCCGTGGCCGCGCTGGGGCAACTCAGTCTGGACAATACCCGAGTGTTCGGCAGCGACTTCGGCGGAGTGGGGGGCGTGGGGATCCGCTTGCTCGGCGCCACCCTGAATATGACCAACAACAGCTATGTGCAGGGCGACTCGATCGGCTTGCAACTCGATGGCCGAACCGCCGCGCCCGGCGGCCCGATTATTCCTCGGGAAGCCAATATCGTGGTCGACAACTCGACGATAGAAGGTTTGACCGGCCCGGCCATCTCGGCGGAGGAAGGCACCATTGCGAAAATCACCGTGCAGAACGACGCGCACCTGCTGTCCGGCAACGGCATCTTGCTGGACGTCGCGGGCGCCAGTAACGTCGGTTTCACCGCCGACAGCAGCCTGCTGCGCGGCGACCTGGTGGCCGATGACAGCAGCACCCTGGATGTCACCCTGCAAAACGGCGCGCAACTGTTCGGTAACCTGATCAACACCAACAGCGTGGCGATCAACAGTCGAGCGAACTGGACGCTGACCGGCGACGCCGAGGTCAAGTCGCTGTCCATGGACGGCGGCAGCGTGACCCTGGGCTCGGCCGATCAGTTCTACACCCTGTCCTTGGGCGAGCTGTCCGGCACCGGCATGTTCAATATGCACGTCAACCTGATGGACAACACCGGCGACAAACTGGATATCAACGGCGAGGCCCACGGTAACTTCCTGCTGAATGTCCAGAACACCGGGCTCGAGCCCAACTCCCCGGAGATCACGCCCTTGCACGTGGTGCACACCGAAGGCGGCGATGCGCTGTTCGAAGCGGTCGGCGGCAGCATTGACCTGGGTGTCTACTCCTATCAGTTGGAGAAGCAGGGCGATGACTGGTTTATCGTCGGCTCCGGCAAGACCATCAGCCCCTCGACCGAGGCCTCGCTGGCGCTGTTCAACGTCGGGCCGACCATCTGGTATGGCGAGCTGCCGACTTTGCGCAGCCGCATGGGGGAAATTCGCACCAGTGGCGAGGGCGGTGGCTGGATTCGTAGTTACGGCAGCCAGCACAACATCACCGCCGAGGCGGGGCTCGGCTACAAGCAACGCCAGAAAGGCTTGTCATTCGGCGCCGATCTGCCCGTGCCGGTCAGGGACGGGCAGTTGCTGGTCGGGGTCATGGCCGGCCACAGTCGTTCCGACCTGAGCCTCAATCGTGGCACCTCCGCCACGGTCGACAGCTACTCCCTCGGTGCTTACGGCACCTGGCTGCGGGACGACGGCTACTACCTCGACGGCGTGCTCAAGCTGAACCGTTTCGATAACCAGGCCGATGTCAGGATGACCAACGGCACCAAGGCCAAGGGTGACTACGACAACTTCGCCTATGGCGCTTCGCTGGAGTTAGGCAAACACATCAAGCTGCGTGACGATGTCTTTGTCGAGCCTTACGCCCAGTTGTCCTCGGTCCTGGTCAAGGGCGGCAGCTACCAATTGGACAATGGGCTGCGAGCGGAGAACGACCGTACCGTCTCCGTGCTTGGCAAGGCCGGCGCGACCCTGGGGCGTAACCTTGAACTGCGCGACGGCGGTCTGTTGCAGCCGTATCTGCGGGTGGCCATGGCCCATGAATTTTCCCGCAACGACAATACGGTGAAGGTCAATGACACGGCCTTCGACAACAGCCTGTTCGGCACCCGTGGCGAATTGGGCGTGGGGGTTTCTGCCGCGCTGTCGACGGACCTGCAACTGCATGCCGATTTCGATTACATGAAGGGCGAGCACATCGAGCAGCCCTGGGGTGTCAATCTCGGCCTGCGCTACGCGTTCTGATCGGCGCGGTCATTGACGACCGCTTTGATCCGAAGCCCTCGACGAAGGATCGCCGAGGGCTTTTTTCGTGTCTGACGCTCAACGCGCCATGACGGTCGCGCGTGACGAGATGTAGACATCGGCGGGCAATGAGGTGACCCGCCCCAGCTCGCTGATCACCTCATAGCGGGCCCGGCCACGACCATGCTCGATGGCCATCAGGCGCGCCAGCGGCACCCGCAGCCGGCAGCCGTTGCGCAGTTCGTGCTCGCTGACCAGGCGTTCGCTGCTGAAGGCCGCGGCCTCGATCTCGTTGCCGCCAGTGAGGGCGTCGAAGCCGCAAAAGCGCAGGACGATGCGGTCGCCGACTTTCATGTTGCGGTAGGGGCTGATCAGCACCACCGTGCCCTCCGGGTCCTGGCGCGGGTCCACTACATTCAGCACGTTGGCCGCGGCGAACACCGGCTCCATCAGGCCCGCCGAGCCACCCGGCAACTGCATCTGGAAGATCACCGCGACCGATTGCTTGGGCGAGTAGGAGGTGTTCGGATTGCCTTCCCGGGTCACGGTGTACTGCACACTGATATCGACGCCGCAGCCTTGTTCGGCAATCAGGCTGTTCGGTACGTTGATCACCAGATAGCAGGCGGCCTCGACATCACGAGGGGTAATCAGGTGTACCAGCGGTTGGCTGGACTGGCCCCAGAACAGGTTGATCCGGTCGCCGGCCTGGAACGCCTTGCGCCAGGCGATGACCGCGTCGGCCGAGAGTTGTGCATTGTCCTCATCCAGGTAGTTGTCCAGCCGCCGGCCATTCGGATTCTTGCCCTTGATCAACGGCGCGGCCAGGGCCTCGTTGACCATCGTCTGCGGGGTCGGGTCCTGCGGGCCGGGCAGTTGCAAAAAAACCTCGAGTTCCAGTGTCGGTGAGGTGAACACCTCGCCATTGCGGCGAACCTGGTAGTTCAGCCGGGCCGGGCCGTCGCCGTGGCGGGAAATCACCAGATAACGCGCCATGACGTTCAGCAGCAAAGGCTTGTCCAGTTCGTGGGCGGTGATGATCCGCCTGGCGGCGGCCCGTTCGCCGTTCCACAGCACGCAGATTTCGTCGCCGATGGCGACATGCTGGTAGGTGGGCACCGCGATCTTCACGCCGATGCGGGCCTGGGCATCATGGACCTGGCCATTTTCCAGTTGCAGGGCCAGGGGGGCTTGCAGGTTGGCCGGTGCCTGCTGTAACTGCAACTTGAGCATGACCGCTTGCGAGCGCACGGAGGTATTGCCGGCGCGATCGCGGACGCTGTAACTCAGGGCGAATTCGCCGTTGCCCAGGTGTTCGAGGAAACTTCGGTCGACACTGAGCCGGATTTTATCGCTGCCGAGTTGATCGGCTTGCACGGTATGGCTGGGCCCGGCCTGCTCGCCCCAATAACTTTGAATCACATCGCCCCACTGCATGTCGAAGTAACCGGGAACCGTGACGGTGAGTTGGTTGTCCAGGGCGACGAGTTCATGGTTGCTCAGGCCGTCGAGGGTGACCGGCGGAAGGATAAGGGCGGCGAGAAGAGTGCCGCCGGGTGGGCTGCGATCAATAACCAGGGGCGTGGTTTGCGACTGATAGGCGATTGCGCCCGGCCCCGTGCTGATTCGGTAACCAAGTTGATAAGTCCCTTCGACGGCGAGTGTGCTGACCGGGAGATGCGCATACAAGATATCACCCGATTGCAGAGGCGGCGTCAGTGGAATGGGGTCGCCAATCAATACATTGTTCCAGGTGAGTTGATAGCGGTCATCGGGCCGTGCATTCGGCCACAGTGGCAGGGAAACCGAGAGGGGACTGTCAAGCTCGCCGACTGGCAGCAGCCCATCCTCCGGGGCCGCTTGCTCGACACGGGGGGCGATAAGGTCCTCTTTCGTGAAGCGAGACTGTAGGGTGTTTACTAGATCCATCATAAGGATAGTCCTGCTATCTAATTGAGTGTTGTCAGGTCGTTTCACGGTCAGACGCGTTACCGATTATTGTGAGTGTTTTATGTCGGCACGTGCTGATCTGGCAAATAAGGCATGAACGTCTCAAGTGGGTAGTAACTATCTATGGGATGTCATGCCTGCTCTTTAACGAATAGTAACGGTTGAGCATTGTCAAGGGTTTTGCAGGGATGGTTTTGATGAGGTAAGTTGTGTCGGTTAAAGGTTTGTATGTTTTAGGAAGTTTCTTACTCTAAAAGTAGAGTTGATTGACTTTCTTCAGGCAATAAAAAACCCGATGACTATTAATCATCGGGTTTTCCGGGCGCTTTAACGATTACCGGTTAAAACGCTCCACCAACGAATACTGCGTGTTGGCGGTGCGGGTCAACTCTTCGCTCAAGTGCGCCGAGTCGTGCGCCTGCTCCGAGGTCTGGTCGGCCAGTTGCGCAATGGTGCTGATATTGCGGCTGATCTCTTCGGCCACCGAGCTTTGCTCTTCGGTGGCGGCGGCGATCTGGGTGGTCATGTCGGTGATATTGGCCACTGCTTCGCTGATCCCCACCAGCGCCGCATCGGCTTCCATGACTCGCGCCACGCCTTCCTGGGCCTGGCGGTGGCCGGCGTCCATGGTTTGCACGGCGTTGCCGGCGGTCTGTTGCAGCTTGGCGATCAGGGCGTGGATCTGGCCGGTGGATTCGCTGGTGCGTTGCGCCAGTTGACGCACTTCATCGGCAACCACCGCAAAACCACGACCCATTTCCCCGGCGCGGGCCGCTTCAATCGCCGCGTTCAAGGCCAGCAGGTTGGTCTGGTCGGCAATGCCCTTGATCACATCGACCACGCCGCCGATCTCGTCACTGTCCTTGGCCAACTGCGTAACCGTGCTGCCGGTCTCGCCGACCACCACCGACAGGCGCTCGATGGCCTCGCGGGTCTCGCCGGCGATATCACGACCGCGACTGGTCAGGCGATTGGCTTCCTGGGTCGCATCGGCCGTGCGCTGGACATGGCTGGCGACTTCCTGGGTGGTGGCGGCCATCTGGTTGACGGCGGTGGCCACCTGCTCGGTTTCCTGGCGCTGGCGATCCAGGCCGGTGGAGCTTTTCTGCGCCAGTTCGTCGGACTGCTTCGCCTGGCTGGTCAGGTGCTCGGCGGTGTCCTGCAAGCGGGTCAGGCAGGTTTTCAGACGGGCTTCCTGGCTGAGGATGGACATTTCCATACGGGCCTGGGCACCACGACTGTCGGTGTACATCTGCGCGATCAGTGGGTCGGAGGTGGTCTGTTCGGCCAACTGCAACAGGCGCTTGAGGCCGCGCTGCTGCCAGCTCAGGCCCATCAGCCCGAGGGGTACCGAGACCGCCGCGGCCAGGGCAAAGCCCCAGTAGGAGTTGAGCCAGATGCTGATCAGGAAGCTGACCTGGCTGACCAGGATAAACGGCAGCCAGTCCTGCAGTACCGGCAGCCACTTGTCGCGCCGCGGCACGGCCGACTTGCCCTGGTTGATGCGCTGGTACAGCGCCTCGGCACGGCGGATCTGCTCGGCGGTGGGTTTGATCCGCACCGATTCGTAGCCGATCACCTGGCTGCCTTCGAAAACGGGCGTCACATAGGCGTTGACCCAGTAATGGTCACCACTCTTGCAGCGGTTCTTGACAATGCCCATCCATGGCAGGCCTTGTTTCAGAGTGTTCCACATATGGGCAAACACCGCCTCCGGAACGTCCGGGTGGCGCACCAGGTTGTGGGGCGCGCGGATCAGTTCTTCGCGGGAAAATCCACTGATCTCGACAAAAGCGTCGTTGCAGTAGGTGATCACGCCTTTGGCGTCGGTAGTGGAAATCAACCGTTGCTGAGCGGGGAAGGTGCGTTCGCGTTGGGTAATGGGTTGGTTATTACGCATGGTTTCTCTATCCGCAAGGCTTTGACGGGTTGTCGGCAGGGCAGGGGAAATATTGAATATATTTTTCAACTTTCAGCGCCGGTTCATATTCTGGCCTTTGCGTACTCGTACCCGTCCTTGAATACGAGTCGAACACGCGTGAAGTTAATGTGTTCAGTTTTCCGTGGGGTTTAACCGAACGACAGTAGCCAATAGGTACTGTCGTTCGGTTTATCACGGTTGCAACATCGGATAAGTAAAGAAAACGAAGTGCAGTGTATTAAGTGCGACATGGGTGGCGATGGCTGCGGCCAAACCGCCAAAACGGTAGGCCAGACCATAGCCGACACCGGCTAGTGTCGCCAGTAATGCCCATTGCCAGCCTGCCCCCAGGTGCGTCAGCCCGAAGATCAGCGCGGCGCCGAACAGCGCCAGGCTTTCTCCCCGTGGCAAGGATCTGAAGCAGCGACTCAGGCCGCCCTGGATATAGCCGCGAAACAGCACTTCCTCGACCAGGCTCACCAGCAGCAGGTTGTTCAGCAGCCAGAGCCCGCCTTGTTCTGGCCACTTCGGCGCCCAGTCGACGATGCCCAGGCTGATGGCGCCGCCCAGGGCCAGCAGCGAGGTCACGGCCCCGGCAATTGCCGTGGTGCCCAGCACCCGTCGCGCGGAGCGGCGATTGACCACCCACGGGCAGACCAGCAGCAGCCAGAAGCCGACCAGCGGTTTATCGAGATTGAGGTACATGGTGAAAGGCACGGCGTCCGGGGTGAAACGCACCGCGCTGATCATCCGGCCATTCTCGAAGCCCGGCAGCCAGTGCAGGGCCAGGCCGATGGCGAGCAGCAGGAACAGGCCGTGACCCAGGTAACGAACCGGGCGATTGCGCTGCTGGAATGCCGCGGCACCGGTGGCCAGCAGCAGGGCGAAGGCGATCAGGCTGGGCAGCCCCAGATGGCCGACGCTCAAGGCCAGGGCATAACCCAGGGAAAGCAGGGCCAGATACGCCCAGGGCAAAACAGACATGCAGGGTCCTCTATTCGTTGAACAAGTAAATCCCGGTGTTGAGGGCCAACTATCATAACGTACGGGCCAGAGCCGCTGGCCAATGAAAAACAGCGGCCGTACCGGCGTGTTTTCAAGGCTGGGCTCCTCCAGCCCGGGTGATGAGGCACACTCTCAACGGCGGTTGTCAGGGATGTAGCATGACCCTGCGAGACTGAACACATAAGTAGTGCGCGGAGATTGCGCCGTGTTACTTGTGCGTGTGAGAGGCGATATTCATGAAGGGAAGAAACTGTTTCGTCGTTTGTAAGATAGTGTTTGGGGATGAATAACCGGGGGGCTGGCCGATCTGGCTTGAAAGGCGCACCGACCAACGCCGGCGCGCCTTCGCGCTATTTCATGGAACCATCAAGAAGCAATGAGTTGCCGTAATACGTAATGCAGGATTCCCCCGGCCTTGAAGTATTCCACTTCATTAAGCGTGTCGATCCGACACAACACGTCGATTTTCTCCTGGCTGCCATCTTCACGGGTCAGGGTCAGTGGCAGGTTCATTCGCGGTTGCAGTTCGGTGCCGCTCAGTCCGCCGATACTCAGGGTTTCCCTGCCGGTCAGTTGCAGGCTCTTGCGGTTCTGGTCGAGCTTGAACTGCAAGGGCAGCACACCCATGCCCACCAGGTTGGAACGGTGGATACGCTCGAAACTCTCGGCGATCACCGCCTTGACTCCCAGCAGGTTGGTGCCCTTGGCGGCCCAGTCTCGGCTCGAGCCGGTGCCGTATTCCTGGCCGGCAATCACCACCAGTGGCGTGCCTTCGGCCTGATAACGCATGGCCGCGTCATAGATCGGCAGTTTTTCGCCGGACGGTACATGGAAGGTATTGCCACCTTCCTCGCCGCCGAGCATTTCGTTGCGGATGCGGATATTGGCAAAGGTGCCGCGCATCATCACTTCATGGTTGCCACGGCGTGAACCGTAGGAGTTGAAGTCCCGGGGTTCCACGCCCAGTTCGCGCAGATAACGTCCGGCGGGACTGTCGGCCTTGATATTGCCGGCGGGGGAGATGTGGTCGGTGGTCACCGAGTCGCCGAGCAGGGCCAGTACCCGTGCGCCTTCGATATCTTCGATCACCGGCAGGGGCCCGGCGATATTGTCGAAGAACGGCGGGTGCTGGATATAGGTCGAGTCCTTCTGCCAGACATAGGTGGCGGCCTGGGGGACTTCAATGGCCTGCCACTGGGCGTCGCCGGCGAAGACTTCGGCGTACTCCTTGTGGAACATGGCGGTATCGACCTGGGCCACCGCGTCAGCGATTTCCTTCTGGCTCGGCCAGATATCCCGCAGGTACACCGGCTTGCCGTCCTGGTCTTCACCGAGCGGTTCGTGGCTGATATCGATGCGCACGCTGCCGGCCAGGGCGTAGGCCACCACCAGTGGCGGCGAGGCCAGCCAGTTGGTCTTCACCAACGGGTGCACCCGGCCCTCGAAGTTACGGTTGCCGGACAACACCGAGGCGACGGTGAGGTCGGACTGGGTAATGGCTTTTTCAATCGGCTCGGGCAACGGCCCGGAGTTGCCGATGCAGGTGGTGCAGCCATAACCCACCAGGGCGAAGCCCAGTTCGTCGAGGTAGCGGGTCAGGCCGGCGGCCTTGTAGTAGTCGGTTACCACCTTGGAGCCGGGGGCCAGGGAACTCTTGACCCAGGGTTTGCGTTTCAGGCCTTTTTCCACGGCCTTCTTGGCCACCAGTCCGGCGGCCATCATCACGCTGGGGTTGGAAGTGTTGGTGCAGGAGGTAATGGCGGCAATGACCACCGCGCCATTTTTCAACCGGTAGGTTTGGCCTTCATAGCTGTAGTCGGCTTCACCGACCATATCCGCATTGCCCACCGCGACACCGCCGCCGCCTTCGCTTTCCAGGCGGCCTTCGTCCTTGTGCACGGGTTTGAATTGCAGCGCCATGAAGTCGTTGAAGGCTTGCGCGACATCCGGCAGCGACACCCGGTCCTGCGGACGTTTTGGCCCGGCCAGGCTGGCTTCGACGCTGGCCATGTCGAGGGCCAGGCTGTCGCTGAAGGCCGGCTCATGGCCCGGCAGCCGCCACAGGCCCTGGGCCTTGCTGTAGGCCTCCACCAGCTTGACGGTTTCGCTCGGCCGGCCGGACAGGCGCAGGTAATCCAGCGTCACCTCGTCCACCGGGAAGAAACCGCAGGTGGCGCCGTATTCCGGGGCCATGTTGGCGATGGTCGCGCGGTCCGCGAGGGGCAGTTCGGCGAGACCATCGCCGTAGAACTCGACAAACTTGCCGACCACGCCTTTCCTGCGCAGCATCTGGGTCACCGTCAGCACCAGGTCGGTGGCGGTGATACCTTCCTTGAGCTTGCCGGTGAGCTTGAAACCTATCACTTCGGGAATCAGCATCGACACCGGCTGGCCAAGCATCGCCGCTTCCGCCTCGATGCCGCCGACGCCCCAGCCGAGCACGCCGAGACCGTTGATCATGGTGGTGTGGGAGTCGGTGCCGACCAGGGTATCGGGGAAGGCATAGGTGCGGCCATCCTCATCCTTGGTCCAGACGGTTCGGCCGAGGTACTCGAGGTTGACCTGATGGCAGATCCCGGTGCCCGGCGGCACCACGCTGAAATTGTCGAAGGCGTTCTGGCCCCAGCGCAGGAAGGCGTAGCGTTCGCCGTTGCGCTCCATTTCGATATCGACGTTCTCGCCGAAGGCCTGCGGCGTGGCGAATTTGTCGACCATCACCGAGTGGTCGATCACCAGGTCGACGGGGGAGAGCGGGTTGATCCGCTGCGGATCGCCGCCGGCCTTGGCCACGGCGGCGCGCATGGCGGCCAGGTCGACCACCGCCGGCACCCCGGTGAAGTCCTGCATCAGCACCCGGGCCGGGCGGTACTGGATTTCCCGGTCGGAGCCGCGGGTCTTGAGCCAGGCGGCGATGGCCTTGAGGTCGGCGCCGGTGACGGTCTTGTCGTCTTCCCAACGCAGCAGGTTTTCCAGCAGGACCTTGAGCGACATCGGCAGCTTGTCCAGGTTGCCGAGGGACTTGGCGGCATCCGGGAGGCTGAAATAGTGGTAGGTCTTGGTGCCTACCTCCAGGGTTTTAAGGGTTTTCAGGCTATCGAGGGAGGACATGAAATGACTCCTTGAGGCCCGCACGGCACGGGCCGGGTGGAACGAACAGAGCCTTAACGCTAGCTCCGATCGGGAAAACTGGCTAGTTACTGGACTCTATGGGCAGGTCCAAGGTTCCGAACTCGGCTATGATGCGCCGGTTTTAGTGACAGGCTGAGTTCAATGAACACCCTTTTTATGCATTGCCGTCCGGGCTTCGAAGGCGAAGTCTGCTCGGAGATTTCCGAGCACGCCGCGCGCCTGGACGTCCCGGGCTACGCCAAGGCCAAGACCAACAGTGCCTGCGCCGAGTTCGTCTGCAGCGACGACGACGGCGCCCGTCGTCTGATGAACGGCTTGCGTTTCGCCGAGTTGATCTTCCCCCGGCAGTGGGCGCGCGGGCGGTTTATCGACCTCCCGGAAACCGACCGTATCAGCGTGATCCTCGCTGAATTGGCGGCGTGGCCGACGTTCGGCAGCCTCTGGCTGGAAGTGGTCGATACCAACGATGGCAAGGAACTCTCGAACTTCTGCAAGAAATTCGAAGGCCCGCTGCGCAAGGCCCTGGTCCAGGCCGGCAAGCTGGTGGAGGACTCGCTCAAGCCGCGCCTGTTGCTGACCTTCAAGAGCGGTCGGGAAGTCTTCCTCGGCCTGGCCGACGCGGACAATTCGGCGATGTGGCCGATGGGCATTCCCCGGCTCAAGTTCCCCAGGAGCGCCCCGAGCCGCTCGACCCTCAAGCTGGAAGAGGCCTGGCACCACTTTATCCCCCGCGACCAGTGGGACGAGCGCCTGCACAGCGACATGACCGGCGTCGACCTCGGCGCCGCGCCCGGCGGCTGGACCTGGCAACTGGTCAACCGGGGCATGCTGGTGACCGCCATCGACAACGGTCCCATGGCCGAAAGCCTGATGGATACCGGCCTGGTCCAGCATCTGATGGCCGACGGCTTCACCTTCAAGCCGAAACAGCCGGTGGACTGGATGGTCTGCGATATCGTCGAGAAACCGGCGCGCAATGCCGCCTTGCTCGAGACCTGGATCGGCGAGGGGCATTGCCGCGAGGCGGTGGTCAACCTCAAGTTGCCGATGAAGCAGCGTTATGCCGAAGTCCGGCGTTTGCTGGAGCGTATCGAAGAGGGCTTCAAGGCCCGTGGCATCCGGGTGGAGATCGGCTGCAAGCAGCTGTACCACGACCGTGAGGAAGTGACCTGCCACTTGCGTCGACTGGATGTGAAAAAAGCTAGATAATGCCGGCCTGGTTTCAGGAGTGAAGCATGACCCAACCCCACGACCCCGCCGTTGACGGCACCCTCGACGCCACCGGGCTCAATTGCCCGGAGCCGGTGATGATGTTGCACCAGCATATCCGCGACCTGGCGCCGGGGGGGCTGCTCAAGGTGATCGCCACCGATCCGTCGACCCGTCGCGATATCCCCAAGTTCTGCGTGTTTCTCGACCATGAACTGGTGGAGCAGCGCGAAGAGGCCGGTACCTACCTGTACTGGATTCGCAAGAAGCTCGACTAGGCCGTCGAGCGGCTCATCCGGATCCGCCTGCGCGCGCTGCGTACCAGGCGGATCGAGAGCATCACCGCCGCGCACGACAATCCCACGATCAAACCCTGCCACAGCCCGCTCGGGCCACTCGGCGCACCCAGCCAGTCGGTCAAACCGAGGGCGTAGCCCACCGGCAAACCGATGCCCCAATAGGCGAACAACGTCAGGATCATGGTCACCCGGGTGTCCTGGTAACCGCGCAAGGCCCCGGCCGCCGTGACCTGGATCACATCCGAGATCTGGAACAGCGCCGAATACACGATCAGCATGGTTGCCACCTGGATCACCCGCGGATCGTTGGTGTAGAGGGTCGCCAGGTGTTCGCGAAACAGCAGCATCAGGCTCGCCGACAAACAGCCATAAGCCAGCGCCGTGGCCACTCCAACCCCAGCGGTAAAGCGCGCTTCACGGGGCTGTTCGCGGCCCAGGGCCTGGCCGACCCGTACGGTGATGGCCATGCTCAGGGAGTAGGGGACCATAAATACCAGCGAGCTGATGTTCAGGGCGATCTGGTGTCCGGCCACCACCGTGGCGCCGAGGCTGCCGATCAGCAGGGCGATCACCGAGAAGATGCTGGCCTCGGCGAATACCGCGATGCCGATGGGCAGGCCGATATTCAGCAACCGCTTGATCACCGCCCACTGCGGCCACTCGAAATGGCTGAATACCTGGCTCGGCCGATAGACCTTGGCCCAGCGCACCCAGCCGGCCATGCCGAACAGCATGCACCACATCACGATCGCCGTGGCCCAGCCGCAGCCCGGTCCGCCCATGGCCGGCACGCCGAAGTGCCCGTAGATGAACACGTAGTTCAGCGGAATATTCAGCGCCAGCCCGCACAGGCCCAGGACCATGCTCGGCCGGGTGCGGCCCATGCCGTCGCTGCAGCAGCGCAGCACGTGATAGAGCGCCACCGTCGGCAGGCCGATGCCGATGCCGCGCAGGTAGTCCATGCACGGGCCGATCAGTTCCGGGTCGACCTTCATCAAATGCAGGACCGGCTCGGCGTTGTAGAGGATCACGCCCGCCGCCAGGCCCACCACCAGCGCCAGCCACAGGGCCTGGCGCACCAGCGGGCCGATCTCGGCCGGGGTTCCGGCGCCATGGCGCTGGGCGACCTTGGGGGTGGTCGCCAGGAGGATGCCGGTCATCAACAGGAACACCGGCACCCAGATCGAGTTGCCCAGCGCCACCGCTGCCAGGTCGCGTGGGCCGACCCGGCCGGCCATCACCGCGTCGACGAAGCCCATGGCGGTATGCGCCAGCTGGGCAATGATGATCGGCAGGGCCAGGCCCAGCAGGTTACGCAGTTCCAGGCGGACCCGGGCCGGTCGACTCAGAGGCGGGGTGTCAGATGTTGCAGTGAGGCTGTTCACCGATGATGTATCCAGGCATGACGCGAAAAGCCGCCGATTCTACCTGTTGACGCAGGAGTCAGGTAATCGCCGGTTGTAGCTCATTTGTAAGGTCGAAGTTCCGCCAGGGACAGGAGGCTTGACGCTTGGCTGGCCCTCGGACGCTGACTGCGCCTACACTGCGCCCTTGCCCAAGGAGCCTGCCATGCTGATTGTTGCCGACGAAAATATTCCCCTGATCGATGCCTTCTTTGCCGGTTTTGGCGAGATCCGTCGCTTGCCGGGCCGCAGCATCGACCGGGCGGCGGTGGCCGAGGCGGATGTGTTGCTGGTGCGTTCGGTGACCTCGGTCAGCCGCGAGTTGCTCGAAGGCAGCCCGGTGCGCTTTGTCGGCACCTGCACCATCGGCACCGACCACCTGGACCTCGACTACTTCGAACAGGCCGGCATTCACTGGTCCAGCGCCCCCGGCTGCAATGCTCGTGGAGTGGTCGACTATGTGCTGGGCAGCCTGCTGACCCTGGCGGAAATCGAAGGCGCGGACCTTACCGCGCGCACCTATGGGGTGGTCGGCGCGGGTGAAGTCGGCGGGCGGCTGATCAAGGTCCTGCGCGGGCTGGGCTGGAACGTCCTGGTCTGCGACCCGCCGCGGCAGGCGGCTGGAGGCGGCGATTATGTCAGCCTGGAGCAGATCATCGAGCAGTGCGATGTAATCAGCCTGCACACGCCCTTGACCCGCACGGGCGAGCAACCCACCTGGCATCTGCTCGATCGCCGGCACCTGGAGCAGCTCAGGCCCGGTACCTGGCTGATCAACGCCGCGCGCGGTCCGGTGGTGGACAACGCCGCGTTGCGCGAAGTGCTGCTGGAGCGTGAGGACCTGCAGGCGGTGCTGGACGTCTGGGAGGCCGAGCCGCAAGTGGATGTCGCCCTGGCCGAGTTGTGCGTACTGGGCTCGCCGCATATCGCCGGGTACAGCCTCGACGGCAAGCAACGCGGTACCGCGCAGATCTACCAGGCGTTCTGCGCCTTCCTCGACCAGGCTCCCACGGTCGGTCTCGATGAACTGTTGCCCAAGCCCTGGCTGGTGCAGGTCACCCTCAATGCCGGTAGCGACCCGGCCTGGGCCATGGCGATGATCTGTCGCGGGGTCTATGACCCACGGCGTGACGATGCGGATTTCCGCCGCAGCCTGACCGGCAACGTGGCCGAGCAGAAGGTCGCGTTCGACCTGCTGCGCAAACACTATCCCGAGCGCCGGGAAATCGAAGGCTTGCCGGTGAAGATCAACGGCGACGACGAAGTGCTGCGCAAGCTGGTGTTGGCCCTGGGGGCTGTCCTGTTGTAGACGCAGGCATAAAAAACCCGGCAGCGAGGCCGGGTCAAGGGGGAGTTCGGGCTGTCAGTCTTGCTCAGCAGGCTTGACCAAGCGCTGTTCCAGTTCGCGGCAGGCGTCCTGGATCATTTCTTCGGTGATCGGCACTTCACGGCCCTGTGCGTCGATAATCGCGCAGCCCAATTTCTGCGGGCAGGGACGAATCACCGGAATCTGGTTGTTGCTGCTGTTTTGCAAATCCATGGCCTGTCTCCTCGCTCAGGTTTCGTCATCAGGTTCAGTTAAAGATTATAAGCGTCGCATGACCAGCCTGTGACAACAGGCTACAAGCAGGGCCACGGCACCAGTGCAGCAGAAACCGCCCGTCACCGCCAGAGAGGCTTTAGACCAATACTTTCTAGGGATTAGCATGCACGGTCATAATTAATCCGATTGATTGCGTTTTGCATAAGTTCCTTCCCGGTTCGGTGTAGGCTCTGTCTTCGTCGCCCAACGGATTCCTTGCCCATGCTCTCTGCACGCCATCGCCGCGCCATTCGCCTGGCCAGTCGTTTTGTCGCCCCTTATCGCTGGCAGGCGGCCGGCGCCCTGGTGGCGCTGATCGTCACCGCCGCCATCACCCTGTCCATGGGCCAGGGTATCCGCCTGCTGGTGGACAAGGGGTTCATGACCCAGTCGCCGCAGTTGCTCAACCAGTCCATCGGCTTGTTCATGTTGCTGGTCCTGGGCCTGGCGGTGGGCACTTTCGCGCGGTTCTACCTGGTGTCCTGGATTGGCGAGCGGGTGGTGGCGGATATTCGTCGGCAGGTGTTCAACCACCTGATCTACCTGCACCCGGGGTTCTACGAGAACAACCGCAGTTCGGAAATCCAGTCACGCCTGACCGCCGACACCACGCTGTTGCAGTCGGTGATCGGCTCGTCGCTCTCGCTGTTCCTGCGCAATGCACTGATGGTGATTGGCGGGGTGGTGCTGCTGTTTATCACCAACCCCAAGCTCACCAGCATCGTGGTGGTCGCCTTGCCGCTGGTGCTGGTGCCGATCCTGATCTTTGGTCGCCGGGTGCGTGGCCTGTCGCGGCTGAGCCAGGATCGGGTTGCCGATGTCGGCAGCTATGTCAGCGAAACCCTTGGCCAGATCAAGACCGTGCAGGCCTACAACCACCAGGTGCAGGACGAGCAGCGCTTCGCCGTGACCGTCGAGCAGGCCTTCGAGACGGCGCGCAAGCGCATCGTGCAACGGGCCTGGCTGATTACCCTGGTGATCGTGCTGGTGCTGGGCGCGGTGGCGGTGATGCTCTGGGTCGGCGGCATGGATGTGATGGCCGGGAAGATTTCCGGCGGTGAACTGGCGGCCTTTGTCTTCTACAGCCTGATCGTCGGCAGCGCCTTCGGCACCCTCAGCGAGGTGATTGGTGAGTTGCAGCGGGCGGCGGGAGCGGGGGAGCGGATCGGTGAGTTGTTGCAGTCGAGCAATGAAATCACCGCGCCGGTCGGCGGTGGGGTGAAGCTGGCCGAACGGGTCAGCGGCAACCTGGTGCTGGAGAATCTGCGCTTCAGCTACCCCTCGCGTCCGGACAGCCATGCCATCGATGGCCTGAACCTGACAGTCAGGGCTGGAGAAACCCTGGCCCTGGTCGGGCCCTCGGGGGCGGGTAAATCCACGGTGTTCGACCTGTTGCTGCGTTTCTACGATCCACAACAGGGGCGCCTGCTGCTCGACGGTCAGCCCTTGACCGAGCTGGACCCGCAGGACTTGCGTCGTTGTTTTGCGCTGGTTTCGCAAAGCCCGGCGCTGTTCTTTGGCAGCGTCGAGGAAAATATCCGCTACGGCAACCCGGCGGCCAGCGACGCCCAGGTCCGCGAGGCGGCACGTATCGCCCATGCCCACGAATTTATCGAGCAAATGCCCGATGGCTATCGCACGCACCTGGGGGATGGTGGGTTGGGGCTGTCCGGCGGCCAACGGCAACGCCTGGCGATTGCCCGGGCATTGCTGGTGGATGCGCCGATCCTGTTGCTGGACGAAGCCACCAGTGCCCTCGATGCCCAGAGCGAACACTTGATTCAGGAAGCGCTGCCAAGCCTGATGCACGGCCGCACCACCCTGGTGATCGCCCATCGCCTGGCCACGGTGCAGAACGCCGACCGGATCGCGGTGATGGACCAGGGCAAGCTGGTGGCGATCGGCACCCACTCCCAGTTGATCGCGAGCAACCCGTTGTACGCGCGGCTGGCGGCGTTGCAGTTCAATGCGCGGGAGTCCGTGGTGCACGAGTGATGTGCTTGGACTTCCAGGTTCGGGCATTATGACGACCTTCGCCAGCCATCCCGGATGAGGATATGTCCTGCTATCAGCCGCCTTTGACCTTGACGCCCCGCATGTTTTCGCTGGTAGTCGGTATCAGTGAGCAACTGGGGCAGTTGTCGGCGGTGCGCAACGACCAGCTCACGCCACAACTGCGTCGCGGCAATCGTATCCGGACGATCCAGGCGTCGTTGGCCATCGAGAACAACACCTTGAGCCTGGAGCAGGTCACGGCGGTACTCGATGGCAAGAAGGTCCTGGGGTTGCCGCGGGAAATCCAGGAAGTGCGCAACGCCTTTGCGGCCTATGAGGCGATGCCGGATTGGCGACCCGAGAGTCGAGATGTCGCGTCTTGAGCTGAACCATCGCGCGAGCTTTCGCAGCACTTATCTGGGACCGGCGCTGGTGTCCGGGTGTGTGGAGATGACGGACCCGGACTCACCGCGCAGTCCTGCGCAGAAGTATCGGTTGACCGAGAAGGGGCGGGCCAGGGTTCGCCCTTGACCACCTGGCATCGGGACAATGCCAGACGGGATGTTCTCAAGGGCTGGGGACAGTCAGCGTTGCTGACTCAGCGGTATTCGCACAGATAAGCGGTGTCCACGGCGACTTTCAGCTGGAACTTGCTGTTGGCCGGTACGTTGAACTGGCTGCCGGTTTCGAAGGTTTCCCAGGTGCTGCTGTCGGGCAGCTTGACGGTCAGGGAACCGGAGATCACGTGCATGATCTCGCGCTGGGCGGTGCCGAATTCGTATTCGCCCGCGGCCATCACGCCGATGGTGGCGGCGCCTTCGGCTTGTGCGAAGGCAATCGACTTGACGGTGCCGTCGAAGTACTCGTTGACTTTAAACATGGGCGATTCCTCGAAATGAGCTGAAAAATTGGGCCGATCAGTATGCCCAAGGCGTTTTGCCTCGTCACGCGTTGAAGAGGGGTATTCAGTTCGGCAGGCTCAACGGCAGCAGGCGCGCGGTATTGCGTGCATCCTCCAGTGCCCGGTGCTGCTGGCCATTGAATTGCAGTCCGGCCAGTTGCAAGGCGCCGTTCAGGCCCAGCGGCCGCTCCAGGCGCCTTGCCTTGGCGAAGCGCTGCTTGAGGTTGATATGCGGCACCTGGCCCAGGGCACTCGACAGCCCGAGCTGTCGCCAGTCCTGTTCCAGCTGCCGACGGTCGTAGTCGCCCCAGCTGGCCCAGCCTTCCAAGCGCGTCTGGTGCTGGCCCAGCCAGCGCTCGAACAGCGGCCAGACCTCGCCCAGTGGCGCCGCACCGTCGATCTGCGCCTGGCTGATATGGGTCAGCTCGCGGCAGAAGAGGGTCAGCAGGGGACGGCGCAGGGGCCTGACAAAACGCTGGAAGTGGTCCAGCTCGCGGCCTTCACGGTTGACCAGGGTGGCGCCGATTTCGATGATTTCCATCTCGGCCAGCGGCCAGCCCCCATCATCCGTCGTGGCTTCCAGATCAATCACCAGCCAGTGGGGCATCTCAAGCTCCGAATACAGCATCCTAGTCGGACTCAAGCGTAGCCAAAGGCGCTTGATCCGCCTAGCGGCTTATTCGACTTCCAGCAGGATCTGGCGGTTTTTTACCTGATCGCCCTGGATAACCCGTACTCGCCGCACCACACCCTCCACTCCTGACTTGAGCGGATGCTCCATTTTCATGGCCTCCAGCACCAGCAGCAGCTGGCCTTTGCTGACCGGGCTGCCTTCGCTGACCAGTACCTGGACGATGGCGCCGTCCATCGGTGCTTGCAGTGTGCCCGAGCCGATAGCGCCCGGTGCTTGCACGGGGGCGTGGGTACGATCGCGCAGGTGCAGGCTGCCGGGGCCGGTGCAAAGCCAGAGCTGGTCGCCGTCAAGGCGGTAGGCGTAGCGCCGGAGCACACCGTCGATCTGCACCCGTACCCAGCGTGCATCGCGCTCCAGTATCCGTAGTTCGACGCGCTCATCGGCTCGTTGAACCCGCAGTGCCGCGCCGGGACGATCGGTGAGCAACAGATCGAAGTGGCTGTCTTCCAGCGCCAGTCGACAGGGGCGCGGGACGCTGGCGGTGTTGCTCCAGCCCGAGAGCCCGGGCGCATGCCGGTCAGCCGCCTGCCGATAGAACAGCGCGGCGGCCAGGGCCAGTTCCACCGTCGAGGGGACATAACTTGGGTGTTCACTGAAATGTTCGTCGATAAAGGCGGTACTGAATCGGCCTTCGACAAAGCGCGGATGTTTCAGCAACCGCACCAGCAGACGCTGATTGCTGGCAATCCCCAGCAGCACGCAATCCTCGACCGTCCGCAACAATTTGCGCCGGGCTTCTTCGCGGGTTGCGCCGTGGGCGATCAGCTTGCCCAGCAGTGGATCATAGAACGGGCTGATGGCGTCGCCCTCGACCAGGCCGTGATCGATCCGTACGCCCGCCATCGGTGCCGGTTCCCAGCCGAGGATCCGTCCGGTTTGCGGGAGGAAGTCCCGGGTCGGATCCTCCGCATACAGGCGCACTTCAATGGCATGGCCCTTGAACTCGACCTGTTCCTGGCGCAGCGGCAGCGGCAGGCCGGCGGCGACATTGATCTGCCAGGCCACAAGGTCCAGGCCGGTGATCATTTCGCTGACCGGGTGTTCGACCTGCAAGCGGGTGTTCATTTCCAGGAAATAGAACCGGCCGCTGGCATCCAGCAGGAATTCCACGGTGCCGGCACCGACATAGTTCACCGCGCGGCCGGCCTTCAGCGCCGCCTCGCCCATGGCCTGGCGCAGTTCGGCGGTCATCACCGGGCAGGGCGCCTCCTCGATGACCTTCTGGTGACGGCGCTGGATCGAGCAGTCCCGTTCGCCGAGATGGATCAGCTGGCCATGCTGGTCGCCGAACAGCTGGATTTCCACATGGCGCGGTTCGACCAGCGCCTGTTCCAGGATCAGTTCGTCGCTGCCGAAGGCGTTCAGGGCTTCCGAGCGGGCGGAGTGGAGCTGTTGCGCCAACTCCTCGGTCCGTTGCACCAGGCGCATGCCGCGTCCGCCGCCGCCGGCGCTGGCCTTGATCATCAACGGATAACCGAGGCGTTCGGCTTCGCGGGCGAGGGTCGCGTCATCCTGTTCCGCACCCTGGTAGCCGGCGATGCACGGTACGCCGGCGGCGAGCATGGCGATTTTCGACAGGCGCTTGCTGCCCATCAGGGCGATGGCGGCGGGGCTGGGGCCGATAAAAGTCAGGCCGGCGTCCAGGCAGGCCTGGGCGAAGGCGGCGTTTTCCGAGAGCAGGCCGTAGCCGGGGTGGAGTGCATCGGCACCGGTCTTGCGGGCGGCGTCGAGCAGGGCGGCGCTGTTCAGGTAGGACTGGGTGACCGGGGGTGGGCCGATGCAGACTGCTTCGTCGGCCAGTTGCACATGGCGGGCCTGGGTGTCGGCTTCGCTGAACACGGCAACGGTGCGATAGCCCAGGGCCTGGGCGCCGAGGATGATCCGACAGGCGATTTCACCGCGATTGGCGATCAGGATTTTATGGAAGGCGGGCATGGGGGGCATCCTCGGGTGAATGGGTTGTCAGTGAGGCCGTCTTCGCGGGCAAGCCCTGCTCCTACAAATTTGTGTCGTACTCTCGTTTTGTGTTCGACTCGGATCTGTAGGAGCAGGGCTTGCCCGCGAAGCTTTTCAGGGCTGCCAACGCGGTGCCCGTTTCTGCACAAAGGCCAATGTCCCCTCGGCCCCTTCCTCTCCGGTCACCGCCTGTGCAAACCACTCGGCCGCCCGGTCCAGCAAAGGCCCCAGCGGCTGCTCATCGAGCAACAACGCCTTGGTCAGCGCATTCGCCCCCGGCGCGCAGCGCAGCACCTGGACGATCACTGTCTCCAGGCGTGTGTCCAGGGCCTGCTCGTCCGCCTCGACAAAATGCACCAGCCCCAAACGTCCGGCCTCATTCCCATCGAGCCGTGCCGCAGTCAGTGCCAATCGCCGTGCCTGGGTCAAACCGATCCGCCTTACCACGAACGGCGCAATCTGCGCCGGTAATACCCCCAGGCTGGTTTCCGGCAAGCCCAAGCCGGCGCTGCTCTGGGCGATGGCGATATCGCTGACACAAGCCAATCCCAAACCGCCACCCAGCACCGCCCCTTGCAGCACGGCGATCACCACCTGCGGGGCGCTCTGGGTTTCCTCCAGCAAGGCACCGAATGCCCGGTTCAACTCACGGCAGGCCTCCACACCAGCGTCCCGCGCCCGGGCCATATCCTGAAGATCGCCACCGGCACAGAAATGCCCGCCGGCGCCCCGCAACACCAGCACGCGAACGCTGTGATCAAGGCGCACGGCGGCGAGGGTCGCGCGCAGCTCGTCGACCATCTGCCGGTTCATCGCGTTACGGCTGTCCGGACGAGCAAGGGTGATCCGCAGCACGCCGCCTTCCAAAGCCAGGCGCAAGGTCCGGCACACCGGCAGGGCAATCACCGCTTTTTCCCCGGCAAGCTGCCCATCAACTTGCAGATGATCCCCAGCATGATCTCGTCGGCACCGCCGCCAATCGACACCAGGCGCATATCGCGATAGGCCCGGGCCACCGGGTTGTCCCACATAAAGCCCATGCCGCCCCAATATTGCAGGCAACTGTCGCTGACCTCGCGACCCAGGCGCCCGGCCTTGAGCTTGGCCATGGAGGCCAACCGGGTCACATCCTGCCCGTTGATGTACTGCTCGGTGGCCTGGTAGACCAGCGCCCGCAGCGCTTCAATCTCGGTCGACAGCTCCGCCAGGCGGAAGTGAATGACCTGGTTGTCGATCAGCGGTGCGCCGAAGGTCTGGCGCTCCTTGCAGTAGACCAGGGTACTGTCGACGCAATACTCCAGTCCCTTGATCATATTGGCCGCGCCGAACAGCCGTTCCTCCTGGAACTGCAACATCTGCATCATGAAACCCGCGCCTTCCTGGCCGATGCGGTTGCGCTGGGGCACCCGCACATTGTCGAAAAACACCTGGGCGGTTTCCGAACTGCGCATGCCGAGCTTGTCCAGGTGCGGGCTAAGGCTGATCCCGGGACTGTCCATCGGCACCATGATCAACGACTTGTTCAGATGTGGCTTGTCGTCCGAGGTATTGGCCAGCAGGCACATGAAGTCGGCGCAGGGCGAATTGGTGATCCACATCTTGCTGCCGTCGATCACATAGTCGTCGCCGTCCTTGCGCGCGCGGGTCTTGAGCCCGGCGACATCGGAGCCGGCACCGACCTCGGACACGCCGATGCAACCCACCTGTTCGCCACGGATCGCCGGAATAAGGAACTGCTCGCGCAGTTCATCGGAACCGAAGCGCGCCAGGGCCGGGGTGCACATATCGGTCTGCACGCCGATGGACATGGGAATCCCGCCGCAATGAATGGTGCCGAACTCCTCGGCGGCGACGATGGAATAGCTGTAGTCCAGGCCCAGGCCGCCGAAGGCTTGCGGCTTGGAGATACCGAGCAGGCCCAGCTCGCCGGCCTTGCGGAAAATCTCATGAATGGGAAAGCGTCCGGCTTTCTCCCACTCGTCGACATGGGGGTTGATATCGCGTTCGACGAACTGGCGCACGGTGCGCCGCAGGGCTTCATGTTCCTGGGTGAAGATCATTTCCTTGTGCTCCGTGATCGTTGATCAGAACCGCGCCACGCCAAAGCTATTGGGTTGTAGCTGACGAACCTCGGCTTCGTGGCAGATATCCAGCAAATAACCCAGCAGCGTGCGACTGTCCCGAGGGTCTATCAGACCGTCGTCCCACAGGTTGGCCGTGCCGTAGAGCGCGGTGGACTGGCTGTCGAGCTTTTGCGCGGTCATCTGCTCCAGCCCGTCGAGCATCTTGGTGTCGGGCACCAGGCCGTCCTTGAGCTGCCGCGCCTCGGTGACGATGCGCAGCACCTTGCCGGCCTGGGCGCCGCCCATCACCGCCGTACGGCTGCCGGGCCAGGCGAATATAAAACGCGGGTCCAGGCCGCGGCCGCACATGGCGTAGTTGCCGGCGCCATAGGAACCGCCGACCACCAGGGTCAATTTCGGCACCCGGGCATTGGCCACCGCCTGGATCATCTTCGCCCCGTGCTTGATCACTCCTTGTTGCTCGGCCTCGGTGCCGACCATAAAACCGGTGGTGTTATGCAGGAACACCAGGGGCGTGCGGCTCTGGTCGCAGAGCTGGATAAACTGCGCCGCCTTGCTCGCGCCCTTGGGCGTGATCGGGCCGTTATTGCCGATCAGGCCGCAGGGCCGGCCCTGGATCTGCAGATGGCCGCAGATTGTCTGGGTGTCGAACTCGGCCTTGAATTCGAGGAAGTTCGAGCCGTCGGCCAGGCGGGCGACGATCTCGCGCACGTCATAGGGTTTTTTCGGGTCGTCGGGGATCAGTCCGAGCAGCTCGTCGATGGGGTAGAGCGGTTCGGTCCAGGTCCTGGCGGCTGTGATCGGCAGTCGGTCGTTCCAGGGCAGTTGGGCGATGATTTCCCGGGCGATACGCACGCCGTCGGCATCGTTTTGCGCCAGGTATTCCGCGGTGCCGGCCACCTGGGCATGCATCTGCGCGCCGCCGAGTTCCTCGTCGGTCGCCACTTCACCGGTGGCCGCCTTGAGCAATGGGGGACCTGCGAGAAACAAGCGGGCCTTGCCACGGACCACCACCACGTAATCCGAGAGCCCCGGTTGATAGGCGCCGCCCGCCGTCGCCGAGCCGTGGACCACGGTGATCTGTGGCAGGCCCATTGCCGACATCCGCGCTTGATTGGCGAAACTGCGCGCGCCTTCGACGAAAATCTCCGCCGCGTAGTTGAGGTTGGCCCCGCCGCTTTCGGCCAGGGTGATCACCGGCAGTTTGTTTTCCAGGGCAATCTGTTGCAGGCGCAGGGTCTTTTTCAGGCCGCTGGGGGAAATGGTCCCGCCCTTGATCGCGCTGTTGTTGACTACCACCAGCACGCGCACGCCGCAGACATGGCCGATACCGGCAATCAGGCCGCCACCGGCGAGGCTGCCATCCTTGTCGTCGTGCAACTTGTAGCCGGCGAGGCTGGCCAGTTCGAGAAACGGCGCGCCGGGGTCGAGCAGCAGGTTCAGGCGTTCCCGGGGCAGCAACTGACCCCGGCCGGTGAATTTCTCCCGCGCGCTTTCGGCCTTGTCCAGCAGGTTCTGTTCCAGTTGGCGGATCTGCCCGAGGCCGGCGAGCATGGCCTGGCGATGACGGGCGAAATCCTCGCCATGGTCATCGAGCCGGGATTCGATTACGGGCATGGGATTCTCCTGGGTGCTTGATCGAACAGGGATGCACAGGTCACGGTGACAGTCCTCAAGCCAGTTGATCGGCAATCTGTCGTGGCACGGGAATCTGGATTTCCAACAGTTGCTGGGCGAAGGCCTTGCCCTGGGGATCGATGCGCAAGCTGGCGATACCGCCGCCGCCCAGGGCGTTTTCCAGCAGAAAATTCAGGCTGTGGCTGCCGGGCAGGTACCAGCGTTCGACACGGCCATGGGTGGGGTCGAGGACATGGCCCATCCAGTCCACCACCACCGCCGGGGTCAAGGCCTCGGCGATCCACGGCAGATAGTCGGGGTGCCGCGCCATGACCCCGATATTGCTGTGATTGCCCTTGTCGCCAGAGCGCGCCACCGCCAGTTTCACCAGGGGCACATTGGCTTCGGCACGGCCCTGTGGCCTGGGCGGTTGCAGGTCTTCGGCAATGGTTTGCATGGCGCTCGAGGCGGGCAGGGCGACGGCATGCGCCTGGCCGTCGAGATGCACGCTCAATGTGCAGGCCTCTTTATCGATCAGGAAGGAAAACAGGCGGATCAGCGGGGATACCGTGGGGCGTCCGCCGAGGATCCCGCTCAGCCCCGGGGCCATGCCGGTGGCGGCCTGGGCGATCTCCCGGGAAAACAGCAGCAGGGCCTGGCGCTCGGGATGACGCACCGCCAGCTTGATCACCACCTCGCGGCTGTCCTGGCGGCGGCCATGGGGCCCGTAGGTGGCTTCGCTGCCGAGCAGTTCGCTGCTGACTTCGCTGTAGGGCGGCCAGCCCCGGGCGCCGAGCATTTCACTGGTCTTGTCGAGGATCGCCTGGCTGACCCGGCGGGCCTTGGCCACGGCGTCAATCCCGGCCATCAGGCAGCTGGCGGTACAGCGGAATCCATCAGGATAGGTGGCGCAGACCTTGTATTGCGCGGTCGGTGGCAAGCCCCTGGCGCCGCTGACGCTGACGCGATTGGCGGCCTGCTGCACAAGCCGGACCCGGGTGAAATCGCAAATGACATCCGGCAGCAGATAGGCCCTGGGATCGCCGATTTCGTAGAGCAGTTGCTCGCCCACGGTCAGCGGCGTCACCAGACCGCCGGAACCTTCAGGCTTGCTGACAACGAAGTGGCTGTCGGCGCTGACCTCGACAATGGGAAAACCGATGTGCTCGTAGTCCGGCACCTCGCGCCAATCGGTGAAGTTGCCGCCGGTGCACTGCGCGCCGCACTCGATGATATGCCCGGCGAGGGCGGCCTGGGCCAGCTTGTCGTAGTCCTGCCAGGACCAGCCGAATTCATGCACCAGGGCGGCACTGACCAGCGCGCTGTCGACCACCCGCCCGGTGATCACCACATCCGCGCCCAGGCTTAGTGCTTGGGCGATGCCCGGCGCGCCAAGGTAGGCGTTGGTCGACACACAGTGTGCGGGCAGCGCCGTGCCATTGAACATTTCCTGGATGCCGCTCGCGGCCAGTTGCCCAAGCTGCGGTTGCAGGTCGTCGCCCAGCAGCACGGCAATCTTCAACGGTACTCCGGCGGTGTTGCAGGCTGCTTGCAGGGCCGCGGCGCAGGCCTGTGGATTGACCCCGCCGGCATTGCTGATCACGCGGATTTCCTGGCGGGCGATCTCGCCGAGCAAGGGCCGCAGGACCTCGACGAAGTCCGTCGCATAACCGGCGCCGGGGTCTTTCATCCGCGCCCCGGCCATGATCGACATCGTCACTTCCGCCAGATAGTCGAACACCAGGTAGTCCAGGCGCCCGCCTTCGACCAGTTGCGCCGCCGCGCTGCTGGTATCGCCCCAGAACGCACTGGCGCAACCGACACGAACCCTTGCCTTCATCAGAGCCGCCTCCGAAAATCCCTGGACGAGACTACCAAGCAAGCGCTTGGTTTGTAAATCCCACCGGTCCGTTCACCCCAAGCGCTTGCTTGGCTGTCCTTGTAGGCTTAAATTGCGCGCAACCTCCCTCCTGCGGTGGGCCGAGGGTGGGACGCCGTAGAGTCATGAGGAAAATGCCGTGAACGAGCAACAAGCCCAGCGTGTCATGCGCGAACTGGTCAGCGCCGGACAACTGACCGACCCGGACAGCGCCCGCGGCAAATTGCTGCAGACCGCGGCCCACCTGTTTCGCAGCCAGGGCTTCGACCGCACCACGGTGCGCGACCTGGCCAGTGCCATCGGCATCCAGTCCGGCAGCCTGTTCCATCACTTCAAAAGCAAGGACGAAATCCTGCGCGCGGTGATGGAGGAGACTATCGTTTACAACACGGCCCTGATGCGCGCGTCGCTGGCCGAAGCCGGCAGCCTGCGTGAACGGGTGCTGGCGCTGATCCGTTGTGAACTGCAATCGATCATGGGTGGCACCGGTGAAGCCATGGCGGTGCTGGTCTATGAATGGCGCTCGTTGTCCGAGCAGGGGCAGGCCAAGGTCCTGGCCTTGCGCGATCTCTACGAGCAGATCTGGCTCCAGGTGCTGGGCGAAGCCCGCGATGCCGGCTATATCAAGGGCGACGTGTTCATCACCCGGCGCTTCCTGACCGGCGCCTTGTCCTGGACCACCACCTGGTTTCGACCCCAGGGCAGCCTGACGCTGGACCAACTGGCCGAAGAGGCTTTGATGTTGATTCTCAAAGACTCGTGATGTTGCTGCGCAAGTCATTAATTAGCGGGCGGAAAGTTGTCTAAGTTGGGAAAACCGCCTAGTTTGATGCCACGATTTTTTTCCTGAGGTGTGTGCCTTTGAACGTCCTGCCTGTGCGCACGGTTTCCCGGATCCTGTTGTTGGCGCTCTCGGTGTTGGTGGTCTTGCCGGTTTCGGCGGCCCAACTGGTTCGTATCGGCGCCGCGCATTTCCCGCCCTACACCATCCGACCCGAGCAGGGCGCCGATACCGGCTTGTTGCCGCAGCTGGCCGAGGCCTTGAACAAGTTGCAGAGCGATTACCAGTTCACCCTGGTGCCGACCTCGATTCCGCGTCGTTTCGGTGATCTGCAGCAGGGCCGGACCGATATGGCGATCTTCGAGAACCCGGCCTGGGGCTGGAAGGATATTCCGCATACAGCGGTCGACATGGGGCTGGAGGACGCCGAAGTGTTTGTCGCCCAGCGTGAGCCGGGTCGCAACGAAAGCTACTTTGCCGACCTCAAGGGCAAGCGCCTGGCCCTGTTTAGCGGTTACCACTACGAGTTTGCCAGCTTCAACGCCGACCCCAAGTTCCTCGCCGACACCTACAACGCCACCCTGACGTACTCCCATGACGCCAATCTGCTGATGGTGCTGCGCGGGCGGGCCGATATCGCCCTGGTGACCCGCTCCTACCTGTCCGACTACCTGATCCGCAACCCGGATGTGGCCAAGGAGCTGCTGATCTCCGAGCGGATCGACCAGGTCTACCATCACTACGCGATCCTGCGTCCGCAAGCGCCCATCAGTGGCGAGGCGTTCGGCAAGCTGTTGCAGCGCCTGCATGACAGCGGCGAGTTGCTGAAAATCTTCCAGCCTTATCGCATCACGGTGATGCCGGCCGCTGCTGCGGTGGCGGGCCAGTAGTCCCTGCTTAACGTCCTGCCAGGCTGTTGCCGCGGGTTCCCGAGACCTTGCGGCAATGCACCAGCGCATCGCGAATCATAAAGTTCACCAGGGTCGGTGAAACCCCCAACTCCTTGGCGATGTCCTTCTGCGGCACGCCGTGCAGCCGGTACATCTCGAACGCATAGCGGGTGCGCTGCGGCAACTCGCCGAGGGCATCGGCGATATTTTCCAGTGTGCGGAAATTGATGTGCGAGTTTTCCGGCGACGCCCCCTGGATCACCACGTTCAAGCCTTCCTCTTCCGGCCCCGAATACCTCAACTCCAGCGCCTGCTTGCGGTAGTGGTCGATGGCCAGGTTGCGCACGATCTGGAACAGGTAGCTCAACTGGGCCTTGAACGAGGAGGTGATCTGCGGCGCCGACTGCAGGCGGAAAAACGCGTCCTGCACCACGTCCTCGGCGCGAGAGCGGCAGCCGGTGATGCGCGCGGCAATCTTGACCAGGATCAGACGGTTGTCGACAAAGGCCTGCAGTAGCGGTGAGTCGCACTTGCTTGTGGGTACATGTTCCATCATGGAAATCACCTTGTAGCGAGTAGGTAGCGGGGCAGTGCCGTGAGGAGGTGCCCGGCGTGGCGGACATAAAAGTAGGATGAATGATAATGATTGTCAAATGAGAAAAATAACTAATCATATTGTGTGCCGCTTGATACCTGCCTGTTCATTGTGCTCTGCCACCGGCCTTGCAGAGGGCGACCGGGACTAATTATTCCCTCGGGCCATCCGTTCTCATGGAGAACAGGCCGGGCACCCGCACGGCCCAGGATCGGTATCTTCGAGGAGGGCGACATGGTTTTCATCAAGGGTGGCTGGGCATGAACACGTCCCCCGGGCTGCGACTGTTCTGCCTTCCTTACTCCGGTGCCAGCGCCACGTTCTACCATCGCTGGCGGCGCAAGCTGCCGCAGTGGCTGCAGGTCTCGCCGCTGGAGTTGCCGGGGCGCGGCATGCGCATGAACCAGCCGCTGCAAAGCGATATCAGGACCCTGGCCGGGCAGTTGGCCGACGAGATCGCCGTTGATCTCGACCAGCCCTATGCCGTGTTCGGCCACAGCCTTGGCGGCCTGCTGGCGTTCGAGTTGCTGCACGTCCTGCGCGAGCGTGGCTTGCCGCTGCCGTTGGCGCTGTTTGTCTCGGCGACCGCCGGGCCGGTGCGGCGCGATGTCAGCCAGTACGCCGTGGCGAAAACCGATGAGCAACTGCTCGAGCGGCTGCGCGAACTCAAGGGCACGGCCGAGGAAACCCTGGCCAACCGCGACCTGATGCAGTTGATGCTGCCAATCCTGCGCGCCGACTTCCTGCTCTGCGGCAGTTTCAGCTACGGCCAGCGCGCGCCGCTGCCGCTGCCGATCCATGTGTTCGGCGGCAAGCAGGACAGTATCCGCGCCGATGAGCTGCTCGACTGGCAGGAAGAAACCGGCACCGGTTTCTCCCTGGATATGTTCGACGGCCATCACTTCTACCTGATCGATCAGGAAGCCGCGCTGCTGCGTTGCCTGCGGCGTTATGCCGACGAGCATCTGGCCCGCTGGCGTAATGGCACGCGGCGTCAGTTGGCCTGGGCGACGGGCTGACCCGGGGCTTTGCGCCTCACCTTTATTTTTCACGTCTCATATTCAATCGGCCTGCCCGTCTTCAAGACTCCGGGCCGGCCGACTTCAGGCAGGAATACCATGATGGATGCGTTCGACCTCCCCAGTACCCTGGCCCAGGCCCTTCAACGTCGCGCGGCGCAGACGCCGGAGCGGCTGGCCTTGCGCTTTCTCGCCGAGAACCAGGAGCAGGGCGCCGTGCTCAGTTACCGCGACCTGGACCTGCGGGCGCGGACCATTGCGGCAGCGTTGCAGACCCAGGCCGAGGTTGGGGACCGCGCGGTCCTGCTGTTTCCCAGCGGCCCGGATTACGTCGCGGCGTTCTTCGGTTGCCTCTACGCCGGGGTGATCGCGGTGCCGGCCTATCCGCCGGAATCCGCCCGTCGTCATCATCAGGAACGCCTGCTGTCGATTATTGCCGATGCCGAGCCACGCCTGGTCCTGACCCAGGAAGCCTTGCGCGAACCGTTGTTGCAGATGGATGAACTGTCCGCCGGCGACGCCCCGCGCCTGCTCTGTGTCGATCAGTTGGACAGCGCGCTGGCGGCTGACTGGATCCCGCCCGAACTGCATGCCGACGGCATCGCCTTCCTGCAATACACCTCGGGTTCCACCGCGTTTCCCAAGGGCGTGCAGGTCAGCCACGGCAATCTGATGGCCAACGAACTACTGATCCGTCGCGGTTTCGGTATCGATCTCAATCCTGATGACGTGATCGTCAGCTGGCTGCCGCTTTACCACGACATGGGCCTGATCGGCGGGCTGCTGCAACCGATTTTCAGCGGCGTGCCCTGTGTGCTGATGTCCCCGGCCTATTTCCTCGCTCGCCCATTGCGCTGGCTGGAAGCGATCAGCGAATACGGCGGCACCATCAGCGGCGGCCCGGACTTCGCCTATCGGCTGTGCAGCGAGCGGGTCAGCGACAGCGCGCTGGCGCGCCTGGACCTGAGAAGCTGGCGGGTGGCCTATTCCGGTTCCGAGCCGATTCGCCTCGACACCCTGGAGCGTTTCGCCGAGCAATTCGAGCCTTGCGGTTTCAGCGCCGATGCTTGGTTCGCCTCCTATGGCCTGGCGGAAGCCACTTTGTTCGTTGCCGGTGGCCAGCGTGGCCGGGGGATTCCCGCCCTGCGCCTGGACGATGCGGCCCTGGCGCAGAATCGCGCGCAGCCGGGCGACGGCAACGCGGTGATGAGTTGCGGCACCGGCCAGCCCGGGCATGCCGTGCGGGTGGTCGAACCGAACACCCTGCACGTGCTGGCCGACAATCAGGTCGGTGAGGTCTGGGCCACCGGGCCGAGTATTGCCCGGGGTTACTGGCGCAATCCCGAAGCCTCGGCCAAGACCTTTGTCGAGCACGCCGGGGCGACCTGGCTACGCACCGGCGACCTGGGTTTCCTGCGCGACGGTGAGCTTTACATCACCGGGCGCCTGAAGGACATGCTGATCGTGCGTGGTCACAACCTGTATCCCCAGGACATCGAAAAGACCATCGAGCGGGAAGTGGAGGTGGTGCGCAAAGGCCGGGTCGCGGCGTTTGCGGTCACCGAACGGGGCGAGGAGGGCATCGGCATCGCCGCCGAGATCAGCCGCAGCGTGCGCAAGATCCTGCCGCCAGAAGCCCTGATCAAGGCGATCCGCCAGGCGGTGGCCGAGGCGTATCAACAAGCGCCGAGCGTGGTGGTGCTGCTCAATCCCGGGGCTTTGCCGAAAACCTCCAGCGGCAAGTTGCAACGTTCGGCCTGCCGCAGCCGTCTGGCCGATGGCAGCCTCGACGCCTATGCGGTATTCCCGGATCGCTCGGTAGACGCGGAACCGGGTGTGGCGGCAGATAACGCCGGCGATGAACTGCAAGCCCTGATCGGCCGAATCTGGTCCGAGCTGTTGCAGGTGACGCAAGTCGCCAGCGACGACCATTTCTTCCTGTTGGGCGGCAACTCGATCCTGGCGACCCAGGTGGTGGCCCGCCTGCGCGAGGCGTTGGGTATCGAACTGAACCTGCGCCTGTTGTTCGAAGCGCCGACCCTCGGCGATTTCAGCGCACAAGTGGCGCGCGTGCAGCAGGACGGCGGCCTGGCCCTGGGCGCGATTGCCGTGCTGTCGCGAAACCAGGACCTGCCGCAATCCCTGGCCCAGAACCGCTTGTGGTTCCTCTGGCAACTGGACCCGCAGAGCAGCGCCTATACGATTCCCGGTGCCCTGCGCCTGCGCGGCGAGCTGGACGAAGCGGCGCTGCGCAGCAGCTTCCAGCAATTGATCGACCGCCACGAATCCCTGCGCACGCGGTTCCTCGAACGCGACGGTCAGGCCCTGCAACGGATCGAGGCCAAGGCCACTTTCGAATTGCAATGCATCGACCTCGGTGACTTGCCCGCCGACGCCCGTGAAGCCCGCGCCCGGCAAATCCGCGAGGACGAAGCGCGCACTCGATTCGATCTGGAAAACGGCCCGTTGCTGTGGGTGACATTGGTGCGCCTGGACGACCAGGAACATCAGTTGCTGGTGACGATGCACCACATCATCGCCGACGGCTGGTCGTTGAATATCCTGATGGACGAGTTCGCCAGGCTTTACGCCGCGGCAGCCCAAGGCCAGGTCGCGGAGCTGGCGCCACTGTCCTTGCAGTACGCCGACTACGCCGGCTGGCAGCGCCAATGGCTGGCCCAGGGCGAAGGCCAGCGGCAGCTGGATTACTGGAAAGCCCGCCTGGGTGGCGACGAACTGCCGACCCTGAGCCTGGCCACCGACCACCCGCGCTCGGCGCAAAAACACCACAGCGCCGAACGCTTGACCCTGCGCCTGGACAAGACGCTGGGCGAGGCCGTGCGCCAGACCGCCCAGGCCTTCGAATCGACGCCGTTCATGCTGTTGTTGTCGGTGTTCCAGGGCCTGCTGCACCGCTACAGCGGCCAGCAGGACATTCGCATCGGCGTGCCCGGCGCCAACCGTCCGCGCCTGGAAACCCAGGGGCTGATCGGCTTCTTTATCAACACCCTGGTGCTGCGGGTTGAGCTGGACGCGCGCCTGCCGTTCAGCGAACTGTTGGCCCGCACCCGCCAGGCCACCCTCGAAGCCCAGGCGAACCAGGACCTGCCGTTCGAACAACTGCTCGAAGCCTTTCCGCAGGCCCGCGAACAGGGTCTGTTCCAGGTCCTGTTCAACCACCAGCAACGCGACCTCGGGGTCTTGCGCCGCTTGCCCGGCTTGCTGGCCGACGAGCTGCCCTGGCACAGCCGCGAGGCCAAGTTCGACCTGCAATTGCACAGTGAGGAAGACCGCGGCGGGCGCCTGAGCCTGTCCTTCGACTACGCCGACGAGTTGTTCGACGCGCCGACCATCGAACGCCTGGCCGGACATTTCGTCAGCCTGCTGCGTGAAGTCTGCGCCCAACCGCAACGGGCTATTGCTGATGTGCAACTGCTGGATAACACCGAACAGGCACGGCAGATCGAATGGGGCGCGGCGGCCTGTGCCCCGGCCCGGCAATGGTTGCCGGAACTGCTGGAGCAACAGGCCCGACTGACCCCGGAACGCATCGCCCTGCAATGGGAGGGCGGCAGTCTCGACTTCGCCAGCCTGCACACCCAGGCCAATCGCCTGGCCCACTACCTGCGGGACAAGGGCGTCGGCCCGGACGTGCGGGTGGCCATCGCCGTCGAGCGCTCGCCGCAACTGCTGATCGGCCTGCTCGCCATCATCAAGGCCGGCGGCGCCTATGTGCCGCTGGACCCGGACTACCCGGCCGAGCGCCTGGCCTACATGCTCGCCGACAGCGGCGTCGAACTGCTGCTGACCCAGAGTCATCTGCTCGACAGCTTGCCGGTGGCCCCCGGGGTCAGTGCCATCGCCCTCGACCTGCTCAAGCTCGACACCTGGCCGAGCCAGGCACCGGGCCTGCACCTGGAAGGCGATCACCTCGCCTATGTGATCTACACCTCCGGCTCCACCGGCCAGCCCAAGGGCGTCGGCAACACCCATGCGGCCCTGGCCGAGCGCCTGCAATGGATGCAGGCGACCTACGCGCTGGATGACAGCGATGTGCTGATGCAGAAGGCCCCGATCAGCTTCGACGTGTCGGTCTGGGAATGCTTCTGGCCGCTGATCAGCGGCTGCCGCCTGGTGCTTGCCGGCCCTGGCGAGCACCGTGACCCCCAGCGTATCGCGCAACTGGTGCAGACCTACGGCGTGACCACGCTGCATTTCGTCCCGGCGCTGCTGCAACTCTTCGTTCATGAGCCGCAGGTGTCCGCTTGCGGCAGTTTGCGGCGGCTGTTTTCCGGTGGCGAAGCCTTGCCCGCCGAGCTGCGCGACCGGACCCTGGAGGCTTTGCCGAATGTGCGTTTGCACAACCGCTACGGCCCGACCGAAACCGCGATCAACGTGACCCACTGGCACTGCCAGGTCACGGACGGCGAGCGTTCGCCCATCGGCCGGCCGCTGGGCAACGTGATTGCCCGGGTCCTCGATGCCGACCTCAACCCACTGCCCGCCGGTGTTCCCGGGGAGCTGTGCATCGGCGGTATCGGCCTGGCCCGGGGTTACCTGGGGCGGCCGGGGCTGACGGCCGAGCGTTTTGTCGCCGACCCGCTGGGAGAGGCGGGCGCGCGTCTTTACCGTACCGGCGACCGGGTGCGCTGGAATGCCGAGGGCGTGCTGGAATACCTCGGCCGTCTCGACCAGCAGGTCAAGCTGCGTGGCTTGCGTCTGGAACCGCAGGAAATCGAAGGGCGGCTGCTGGCCCAAGAAGAGGTGGCCCAGGCCGTGGTACTGGTACGCGAAACCGCGGCCGGTGCGCAGTTGATCGGCTACTACACCAGCCCCGCCAGCGCCGAGTCCGAAGCGCAGCAAAGCGAACGCCTCAAGAGCGTACTGGCCGCCGAGCTGCCGGACTATATGGTGCCCTCGCAACTGGTGCGCCTCGACGCCATGCCCCTGAGCCCCAGCGGCAAGCTGGATCGCCAGGCCCTGCCGGAACCGCAGTGGCAGGTGCGCGAGCATCTGGAGCCGCAAAGTGCGCTGGAGCAGCAGATCGCCGCGATCTGGCGTGAAGTGCTCGGCCAGCCGCGCGTCGGCCTGCGGGACGACTTCTTTGCCCTCGGCGGCCATTCGTTGCTGGCCACCCAGATTATTTCCCGTACCCGCCAGGCCTGCGATGTCGAGCTGCCGTTGCGGGTGCTGTTCGAAGCCAGCGAACTGGGGGCCTTTGCCGAACGGATCCGACTGATCCAGGGTTCCGGTCGACGTAACCTGCAAACCGCGATCCAGCCGGTCGACCGCAGCCGACCGGTGCCCTTGTCCTATTCCCAGCAGCGCATGTGGTTCCTCTGGCAGATGGAGCCGGACAGCCCGGCCTACAACGTCGGCGGCATGGCGCGCTTTAGTGGTGTGTTCGACCTGGGCTGTTTCGAGGCGGCGTTGCAGGCGTTGATCCTGCGCCACGAAACCCTGCGCACCACCTTCCCGAGCGTGGATGGCGTGGCCTGTCAGCGGGTTGCCGCCGAGACCGGTCTGAGTCTGGCCCTGAAGGACTTCTCCGCCTTCGACCCCGTCACCCGCGAGCAGCGTCTGCGGCAACTGGCGGACAGCGAGGCGCACCAGCCATTCGATCTGGAAACCGGACCCTTGCTGCGTGCCTGCCTGGTCAAGGCCGGGGAACAGGAGCATTACTTCGTCCTGACCCTGCACCATATCGTCACCGAAGGCTGGGCGATGGATATCTTCGCCCGTGAACTGAGCGCGCTCTATGAAGCCTTTGTCGAAGGCCGCGAATCGCCGTTGGAGCCGCTGGCCGTGCAATACCTGGACTACAGCGCCT
This sequence comes from Pseudomonas sp. MWU12-2319, assembly GCF_023242525.1. NCBI lineage: Bacteria > Pseudomonadati > Pseudomonadota > Gammaproteobacteria > Pseudomonadales > Pseudomonadaceae > Pseudomonas > Pseudomonas sp. MWU12-2319. Next base: position 194,993 of record NZ_JALJES010000001.1, on the reverse strand, counting down.
GGCAGCGCGAATGGCTGGAGTCCGGCGAGCGCCAGCGCCAGCTGGATTACTGGACCGCGCAACTGGGCAACGAACACCCGTTGCTCGAACTCCCCGGCGACCGGCCGCGGCCGCCGGTGCAAAGCCACCATGGCGAGCTGTACCGCTTCGACCTCGACGATGCCCTGGCCGCGCGGGTTCGTACCTTCAATGCCGAGCACGGCCTGACCCTGTTCATGACCATGACCGCCGCCCTGGCCGTGCTGCTCTATCGCTACAGCGGCCAGGGCGACCTGCGCATCGGCGCACCGGTGGCCAACCGGATCCGCCCGGAAAGCGAAGGCCTGATCGGTGCCTTCCTCAATACCCAGGTGCTGCGTTGCCAGCTCGACGGCCAGATGCGCGTCGGCGAGCTGTTCGAGCAGGTCCGGCATACCGTGATCGAAGGCCAGTCCCATCAGGACCTGCCGTTCGATCAACTGGTCGAGGCCCTGCAACCGCCCCGCAGCGCGGCCTACAACCCGCTGTTCCAGGTGATGTGCAATGTCCAGCGCTGGGAGTTCCAGCAAAGCCGGCGCCTGGGCGAGATGACCGTGGAATACCTGGTCAACGATGCCCGGGCGACCAAGTTCGACCTCAACCTGGAAGTCACCGACCTCGACCAGCGCCTGGGTTGCTGCCTGACCTACAGCACCGATCTGTTCGACGAGCCGCGTATTGCCCGTATGGCCGGGCACTGGCGCAACCTGCTGCGGGCCTTGCTGGAGGATCCGCAACAACGCCTCTGCGAGCTGCCGCTGTTGCAGGCCGGGGAGCAACAGGCGTTGCATGACAGCCTGGGCAACGAGGCCGGCGAACAGCGCCTGGACCAGTGCATCCAGAGCCTGTTCGGCCAGCAGGTCCTGGCCCGTCCGGACGCTCCGGCGCTGACCTTTGCCGGCGAGACCCTGAGCTACGGCGAACTCGACCGCCGCGCCAATCGCCTGGCTTGGCGCCTGCGTGAGCAGGGCGTCGGCCCGCAGGTGCGGGTCGGCCTGGCGCTGGAGCGCTCGCTGGACCTGGTGGTCGGCCTGCTGGCGATTCTCAAGGCCGGCGGCGCCTATGTGCCGCTGGACCCGGAATACCCGCTGGATCGCCTGCACTACATGATCGAGGACAGCGGCGTTGGCTTGCTGCTGGGCCACACGACACTGCTCGACGCCCTTGGGCCACTGCCGGCCGGTGTGGCGAGCTGGTGCCTGGAAAAGGACGCTCCGGCCCTGGCCGACTATCCGTCCACCGAGCTGCCATTGATCAACCTGCCGCAGCATCAGGCGTACCTGATCTACACCTCCGGTTCCACCGGCAAGCCCAAGGGCGTGGTGGTGTCCCATGGCGAAATCGCCATGCATTGCCAGGCGGTGATCCGGCGTTTCGAGATGCAGCCCGACGATTGCGAGCTGCACTTCTATTCGATCAACTTCGATGCCGCCACCGAGCGCCTGCTGGTGCCCCTGCTCAGCGGTGCGCGAGTGGTGCTGCGCGCCCAGGGGCAATGGGATGCCGAGCAGATCTGCCAGTTGATTGATGAGCAGCGGGTCAATGTCCTTGGCTTTACCCCCAGCTATGGCAGCCAGTTGGCCCAGTGGCTGGCGACCCAGGGCCGGACTTTGCCGGTGCGCTTGTGCATTACCGGCGGCGAAGCCCTGACCGGCGAGCACCTGCAACGGATTCGCGCGGCCTTCAAGCCGCGGCTGTTCTTCAATGCCTACGGCCCGACGGAAACCGTGGTCATGCCCCTGGCCAGCCTTGCTCCCGCGCAGTTGGAGGAGGGCGTTGCCAGCGTGCCGATTGGCCGTGTGATCGGCGCGCGGGTGGCGTTTATTCTCGACGAGGACCTGGCATTGCTGCCACAAGGCGCTACCGGCGAGCTGTATGTCGGCGGCGCGGGCCTGGCCCAGGGTTACCATGCGCGTCCCGGCATGACCGCCGAGCGTTTTGTCGCCGATCCGTTCTCGGCCGATGGCGGACGCCTGTACCGCACCGGCGACCGGGTCCGGCAATTGGCCGACGGCCAGGTCGAGTACCTGGGCCGGGTCGACCATCAGGTGAAGATTCGCGGTTTCCGCATCGAACTGGGGGAAATCGAAAACCGTCTGCTGGAACATCCGGCGATTCGCGAGGCGGTGGTCCTCGCCCTGGAAATGCCGGGCGGTCGGCAGCTGGTTGCTTATCTGAGCAGCGACGTGGCCGAGCAAGGCGAGACGGAACAGGCTGCCTTGCGTGAAGCCCTCAAACTGCATCTCAAGCGCCAACTGCCGGACTATATGGTCCCCGCGCACCTGATCCTGCTGGAACAGATGCCGCTGACCGGCAACGGCAAACTGGATCGCCGCGCCTTGCCGGCACCGGACCCGGAGCTCAACCGCCAGCACTATGTGGCGCCAGGCAACGAACTGGAGCAGTCCCTGGCGGCTATCTGGAGCGAAGTGCTGAACCTCTCGCCAGTGGGCCTGTACGATAACTTCTTCGAACTGGGCGGCGACTCGATCCTGTCGATCCAGGTGGTCAGCCGGGCGCGGGCGCAGGGGATTCATTTCAGCCCCCGCGACCTGTTCCAGCACCAGACCGTGCAAAGCCTGGCGGCGGTGGCCACCCGCAGCGAGCGGATCGTCGCCGAACAAGGCCTGCTCAGCGGCGCCTCGGGCCTGACACCGATCCAGCACTGGTTCTTCGACAATGAAATTGCCGAACGCCAGCACTGGAACCAGGCGGTCTTGCTGGCGCCGACCCGTGTCCTGGAACCCCATGCCCTGGAAAAGGCGCTGCTGGTGTTGCTGGAGCATCACGACGCGTTGCGCCTGCGCTTTACCCAGCCCCATGACCAGTGGCTGGCGGAGTACGCGGCGCCCACGGAAGTCAGTGTGTTGCAGCTGGTTCGTGTCTTGGACTGGGCGCAGTGCACCGAGCTGTACACCGAAGCCCAGCGCAGCCTCGACCTGCAACAGGGACCGCTGCTGCGGGCCTTGCTGGTGGACGGGCCGCAGGGTGAACAACGCCTGCTGCTGGCCATTCATCACCTGGTGGTGGATGGCGTTTCCTGGCGCATCCTGCTGGACGATCTGCAAACGGCGTATGCCCAATTGATCGAAGGCCAGGCTTTGCAACTGCCGACCAAGACCAGTGCCTTGCGCGACTGGGCGGTGCGCTTGCAGGCCTATGCCGGCGGTGAATCGCTGCGCGAAGAGATGACCCTCTGGCAGGCGCAACTGGCTGGACCTGGGACCGAACTGCCGGGCACGAACCGCCAGGGCGGGTTGCAGAACCGTCATGGGCAAACCCTCAGCGTGCGCCTGCCGGTGGCGCGCACCCGGGCCTTGTTGCAACAGGCTCCGGCGGCCTATCGCACCCAGGTCAACGACCTGCTGCTGACCGCCTTGGCGCGGGTGATCTGCCGCTGGACCGGCAGCGACTCGGCGCTGATCCAGCTCGAAGGCCATGGCCGCGAAACCCTGTTCGACGAAATCGACCTGACCCGCAGCGTGGGCTGGTTCACCAGTGCCTACCCGGTGCGCCTGACCCCGTGCCTGATCGAAGAGGCCTCTGGGCAGGGCGCCTCGATCAAGGTGATCAAGGAGCAATTGCGCGGCGTGCCGCACAAGGGCCTGGGTTATGGCGTGCTGCGCTATCTGGCCGATCCGGCGCATCGCACGGCGATGGCGGCCTTGCCGCAGGCGGCGATCACCTTCAACTACCTGGGGCAGTTCGACCAGAGCTTTGGCGACGAGGCGCTGTTCCGGCCGCTGGACGAATCGGCGGGGCAAGCCCATTCGCCGGACGCACCGCTGCCCAACGAATTGAGTATCGACAGCCAGGTGTATGGCGGTGAGCTGGTCCTGCGCTGGACCTTCAGCCGCGAACGCCTCGCCCCACAGACCGTCGCCGAACTGGCCCAGGCCTACCTGGGCGAGCTGGACAGCCTGATCGAACATTGCCTGAAAGACGGCAACGGCGGCCTGACCCCATCGGACTTCCCCCTGGCGCGCCTGACCCAGCCGCAGCTCGATGCGCTGCCGGTGCCGGCCGCGCGGATCGAGGACGTCTACCCGCTGACGCCGATGCAGGAAGGCCTGCTGCTGCACACCTTGCTGGAACCGGGCACCGGCCTCTATTACATGCAGGACCGCTACCGCATCGACAGCGAACTGGACCCGCAGCGCTTCGCCGAGGCCTGGCGGCAGGTGATCGCCCGTCACGAAGCCCTGCGCGCGTCCTTCTGCTGGAGCGTCGGCGAGGACATGTTGCAGGTTATCCACAAGCCGGGCAGCACACCTTTCGAATACCTGGACTGGAGCCTTGAAGCCGAGGCCGGCCATGAGCCGCGTCTGCAAGCCTTGCTCGAAAGCGAGCGCGAAGCCGGTTTCGATCTGCTCCGTGAGGCGCCGTTCCACCTGCGCCTGATCAAGGTCGGCGCGGCGCGCTACTGGTTCATGATGAGCAACCACCATATCCTGATCGATGCCTGGTGCCGCTCGTTGCTGATGGACGATTTCTTTGAAATCTATACGGCCATGGGTGAGGGCCGTGAGGCGCAATTGGTGCAGCCACCGCGCTACCGCGACTATATCGGCTGGTTGCAACGCCAGGATCTGGTGCAGGCCCGGCAGTGGTGGAAACACAACCTGCAAGGTTTCGAGCGGGCCACCCATATTCCGAGTGACCGGCCGTTCCTGCGCGAGCATGCGGGAGCCACCGGAGGGATGCGGGTAGGGGATTGCCATACCCGTCTCGATGTCCGCGATGGCGCACGTTTGCGGGAGTTGGCCCAGCAGCATCAACTGACCGTGAACACCTTTGCCCAGGCGGCCTGGGCTTTGGTCCTGCGTCGTTTCAGCGGTGATCGCGACGTACTGTTCGGTGTGACCGTGGCCGGTCGTCCGGTGGATATGCCGCAGATGCAACGCACCGTCGGCCTGTTTATCAACAGCATCGCGCTGCGGGTGAAACTGCCTCGGGACGGCGTGACCTGCAGCGTGCGTGATTGGCTGAGCGGGTTGCTGGCGCACAATCTGGAACTGCGCGAGTACGAATACCTGCCCCTGGTGAATATCCAGGAGCACAGCGAATTGCCCAAGGGCCAGCCGCTGTTCGACAGCCTGTTCGTGTTCGAGAATGCCCCGGTGCAGGTTTCGGTGCTCGACCATGCCCATAGCTTCAATGCCACTTCGGACTCGGGCCGGACCCACACCAACTTCCCGCTGACGGCGGTCTGCTATCCGGGCGATGACCTCGGGCTGCACCTGTCCTACGACCGGCGTTATTTCGAGGAAGCCAGCATCGAGCGCCTGCTCGGCGAGTTCAAGCGCCTGTTGCTGGCCTTGATGGACGGTTTGCACGGCGATATGGCCGACTTGCCGCTGCTGGCTGAAGAGGAGCGGGAATTTCTGTTGCACGGCTGCAACCAGAGCGAACGGGCTTATCCGTTGGAGCAGAGTTATGTGGCGCTGTTCGAGGCGCGGGTCGAGGAACATCCGCAACGGATCGTGGCGAGCTGCCGGGATCAACAGCAAAGTTACGAACAACTGAACCTGGCGGCCAACCGACTGGGCCATGCACTGGTTCAAGCCGGTGTCGGTCTCGATCAGCCCGTGGCGCTGCTGGCCGAACGGGGCCTGGAGCTGCTGGGCATGATCGTCGGCAGCTTCAAGGCCGGCGCCGGCTATCTGCCGCTGGACCCGGGTCTGCCGGGCCAGCGTCTGAGCCGGATTGTCGAATTGAGCCGCACGCCGTTGCTGGTCTGCACCCGGGATTGCCTGGCGCGGGCGCGGGCCTTGCTGGCGGAGTTCGCCGAGCCGCTGCGACCGAAGCTGCTGGTCTGGGAAGACGTCCAGGAAGGGCGATATGCGTCGTCCAACCCGGGTATCCACAGCGCCCCGGATAATCTGGCCTACGTGATCTACACCTCCGGCTCCACCGGCCTGCCCAAGGGCGTGATGGTGGAGCAGCGCGGCATGCTCAACAACCAGTTGAGCAAGGTGCCGTACCTGCAACTGAGCGAGGCGGATGTGATTGCCCAGACGGCCTCGCAAAGCTTCGATATCTCGGTCTGGCAGTTCCTGGCGGCGCCGTTGTTCGGCGCTCAGGTAGCTATCGTGCCGAATGCCCTGGCCCATGATCCGCAAGCTTTGCTGGAGCATGTCCGGGAGGAGGGCATCAGTGTGCTGGAAAGCGTGCCGTCGCTGATCCAGGGCATGCTCGCCCTCGACCCGGTCAGCCTTGACGGCCTGCGCTGGTTGCTGCCGACCGGCGAGGCGATGCCGCCCGAGCTGGCCCATCAGTGGTTGCAACGCTATCCACAGGTCGGGTTGGTGAATGCCTATGGTCCAGCCGAGTGCTCGGATGATGTGGCGTTTTTCCGGGTCGACGAGGCCTCGACGCGGGGCAGCTACCTGCCGATCGGCCTGCCGACCGACAACAACCGTCTGTACCTGCTCGACGGTGCCGATGAACTGGTGCCGCCGGGGGCGGTGGGCGAGTTGTGCGTGGCCGGGATCGGGGTCGGTCGCGGTTATGTCAGCGATCCGTTGCGCACCGCGCAGGTGTTTGTGCCGCATCCGTTCGGAGCTCCGGGCGAGCGTCTGTATCGCACTGGTGACCTGGCACGGCGCCGTGTTGACGGGGTGCTGGAGTATGTCGGGCGGATCGACCATCAGGTGAAGATCCGCGGTTATCGGATCGAACTGGGGGAAATCGAGGCGCGCCTGCATGAACAGCCGGAGGTCCGCGAGGCGGCGGTCGGGGTTCAGGAGGGGGTCAACGGCAAGCACCTGGTGGGTTACCTGGTGGCGACGGATTCGGCCCTGGGTGTGAACGAACGACTGGAGCGGATCCGCCAGCGCCTGCGGGCCGAGTTGCCGGAGTACATGGTGCCGTTGCACTGGTTGTGGCTGGACGCGCTGCCGTTGAACGCCAATGGCAAGCTTGATCGCAAGGCCTTGCCGGTCCTGGAGATCGGCCAGTTGGCCTGCCAGGACTACCTGGCTCCACGCAATGAACTGGAGCAGATTCTGGCCGGGGTCTGGGCCGAAGTGCTGAAGGTCGAGCAGGTCGGTGTACGCGACAACTTCTTCGAACTGGGCGGGCATTCGTTGCTGGCCACGCAGATCGCTTCACGGGTGCAGAAGGTCCTGCAGCGCAATGTGCCGCTGCGGGCGATGTTCGAGTGCGGCACGGTGGAGGCGTTGGCGGTTTATATCGACGGGCTGGAAGCCAATGGGATCAGCGAAGAGAAAGTCGACCGCCTGAGTGACCTGATGGCGGAGCTGGAAGGGTTGTAAGGGGGCCGGAGTAGGGAACCTGAATACACTGCAAAACCTGTAGGAGCAGAGCTTGCTCGCGAAGAGGCCCGTGAGGACGCTAAAAGCTTCGCGGGCAAGCCCTGCTCCTACAGTCACGTGTTTTGGCGCCAAATAGCGTCAGGCCCAACCGTCTGGAGCTTGGCTGCGAATCACTTCGGCCCGAGAATCTTCAGCAGCTTGTCCGGTGACGGTGCACCCTGCTGCTGTTGCAGATCACCATTCTCATCGAGATAGAAAATCGACGGGGTCGCCGACAGCTCCAGATCCTCCATCAGCTTCATGTTGGCATCGAGCTTGGCCTGGATCGGTGCCGGGATCGTGTCCAGCGGCTTGAGCTTGCTGCCCTTGCCGGCCTTCTCATGGTCATGCAGGGCCAGTTGCGGGTCCTTGGCGGTAAACAGCGCGGCCGCCTTGGCCGCACTGTCCTCGCGGATAATCCCGACCATGATATGGCGCAATTGCACCTTGCCCGAGTCGACCCACGGCCGTGCCTGTTCCCAGAACATATTGCAGTACGGACAGTTCGGATCACTGAACAGATAGACGGTGCGCGGTGCATCCTGCTTGCCGTCCTCGATCCAGCTGCTCTTCTCCATCTGTCCCCAGACCTGCTTGGCCATCGGCCCATACACCAGCTTGTGCAGCGGCGCCTGGCTCAGGTCGTTGCCGTCGGCGTCATACAGGTTGCCGGCGATCACATTCTTGCCATCGGCGGTCAGGTACAGGGCCATGCCCCGATTCTGGAACTGGGCGGCATAACCCCGCAGGCCACCCGGTGCGTCGAAGCTGCCGACGATTTTCGCGCCCTTGGCTTCGATGCTCTTGATCGGCGCGGGCAGTTCTTCGGCCTGGACCATGGGCGCTTGCAGCAGCAACGCGCCCAGTGCGGTGCTCAGGCTCAGGTTCAGCAGGTGGCGGTTGAAGGGCATAGCGGTTTCCTTGCGGTGGCCGGTGTGGCCGAAGTGGATTTGGGCGGACCGAAGTTTTCCAGGGCCCGGGCCAGGCTGGCCTGGGATAATTCGCCCAGGTGAGTACCCAGCAGGCGGCCTTCGGCGTTGTACAACAGGGTGGTGGGCAGGGCCATGGAGCCGACGCTCTGGGCCAGCTTGCCGGTACCGTCGAACAGCACGTTGTCCAGGTTCAGGCCCTGGGTCATCAGGAAGGTGCTGACGCTCTGCATGCTTTCGGCCTGGTTGACGAACAGGAAGGTCACGTCCTGGCGTTCATGCTGGGCTTTTTGCAGCACCGGCATTTCCCGTCGGCACGGCGGGCACCAGGTGGCCCAGAGGTTGATCACCAGCGGGCCGCCCTGGTAGTCGCGCAATTGCACCTCCTGGCCCTGGGCATTGCGCAGGGTGATTTCCGGCAGGCGGGTGCCTTGTTCGTAGAGGGTCATCGACAGGCTGGCCAGCAGCCAGAACGCCAGGCCACTGCCCAGGCCGAAACCCAGCGGCCGGCGCAGGGCCGGACGTCGCCAGCAGAACAGCACGGTGCCCGACAGCAGCGCCAGCACCCCCGGCCAGGCAAGGAAACCACCGTCGCGGATATCCAACACCTGCAACGGATCTTCGCGAAAATAGCTCCAATAGGCGATCACGAAACTGATCCGCGCCACCAGCATGGCCAGCATGAACAGACCGAACAGCACCGACTCCGGGTTGTCACCGCTGCGTTTCGCCACCCGCCAGCCCACCAGCGTCGCCAGGGCGAGGGCGAGCAACAACAGCAGGTGGTTGATCGACAACGCGAAGGTACCGAGGGTCAGGGTGAGCATCAGCGAGCATCCCGTGTGCTGTTCCAGTTCTGGAGAAAAGCCTTGGCATCGACTTCGCCGGTAATCCGACTGGCCCGGCGTTCCTGGCCGTCCGGTGCGAGCCATAGCAGGGTCGGTGGTCCCGGCACTTCATAGCGGCCGAGCAACTCGCGGCTGGCGGGGTTGTCGTTGGTCACATCCAGGCGCACCAGTCGGACATCGCCCAGGGCCTCCTGGACCTCGGCGTTGGAGAAGACGGTTTTCTCCATGATCTTGCACGACACGCACCAGTCGGCGTAGTAGTCCACCAGCACCCATTGGCTCCGGGCCTTGGCCGTGTCCAGTTCGCGCTGCAGGGCAGCCGGGTCATTGAGGGTGATAAAGGCATCGTGGGCCGCTGTCGCGCCGTTGGCCGCGGCCGCCCCGGTATAGACGTGCAACGGTCGCCACAGCTCGGTGCTGCCACCCGCCGCCCCGACCACCAGCAATGAACCCCAGAGGCCGAGCAGGACGCCGGCGCAGGTGCTCAGCAGGGCGGTGGGGCCCGGCTGCCGGGTCTGTTGCCAGATGCAGCTGCAGGCGATGATCAGCAGCAACGCGCCCCACAGGCCGAGCCACAGGGATTCGCTGACCACCGGGCGGATCATCAGCACGGCGGTGCCGAGGAACAGGAAGCCGAACACCGCCTTGACCCGGTCCATCCAGGATCCCGGCTTGGGCAGGAAACGGTTGCCCACGGTCACCAGCAGCAACAGCGGCAAGCCCATGCCGATGCCCATGGTGAACAGCACCAGACCGCCTTCGACGATATTGCCGCTCTTGGCGATATACAGCAGGGCACCGGCCAGGGGCGCGGTCATGCACGGGCCGACCAGCAGGCCGGAAAGGGCACCGAGTATCCCGGCCCCCACCAGGCTGCCGCCGCGACGACCACTACCGGCGTTTTCCAGGCGATCACGCAGGGCCGCCGGCAATTGCAGTTCGAAGAAACCGAACATCGGCAGGGCCAGCACCACGAACAATGCGGCGAAACTGCCCAGCAACCAGGGTTGTTGCAGCAGCGCCTGCAAGTTGCCGCCGAGCAGGGCCGCGAGCATGCCCAGTGCGGCATATACCAGCGCCATGCAGATCACATAGCTGCTGGCCAGGGCAAAGCCGCGCCTTGGACTGGCGCCACTGCCCACTACCAAGCCGGCGAGGATCGGCAGCATCGGCAGCATGCACGGGGTGAACGCCAGCAGCAGGCCGAGGCCGAAGAAGGCCAGCAGGCTCCAGCCCAGGGCGTTGTGCTGCAGGTTGGCGGCCAGGGATTGATCCTGCGCCTGAGCCTGGCCTGGCGCCGTGGACACCGGGGCCTTGCCGCCCAGGTCGACGACCTGGCTTTGTGGCGGGTAGCACAGGCCGGCGTCGGCGCAGCCTTGCCAGCCCACGGTGACCTTGCCCGTGGCGCCGGCCGGGATCAGCAGCTCGAGTTCGCTGCGATAGACCTGCTGGTCGCCGAAGAACTCGTCGCTATGGTGCTCGCCCTCGGGCAGCGCGGGCCGCTGGGCCGGGTCGAGGCCGTCGAGCTTCAGGCGTTTCTGGTAGAGGTAATAACCGTCGGTGATCTGCCAGTACAGCCGGGTTTGTCCCGAGGCCAGGGTCTCGGTGCTGAAGGCGAAGGCCTGGCCGACGGGCAGGAAGTCCGGCTTTTTTACCGCGAACGGATCGTTACCGGCCTGGGCCAGGCCTGCGAAAAGGACAAAAACAAAGGTCAACAACCAACGCATAAAAAAGCCTTAGAACCGTGGCGAGTGGAGCCAGCCTGCAAGCGGGCGATTAACCGATCATTAACCCGATATTATCCGGGTTGTACACGGACTTTGTAGGCACCGGGTGATTAACTATTCTGCGGGCATTGGCGGCATAATCGCCGCTTAATCCATTTGCGTTCCAATCGACACATTTGCGCAGGTATCCCCATGCACGTACTGGTTTGCGAAGACGATGAACTGATCGCCAGCGGCATCAAGGCCGGACTGACCGCCCAGGGCATGATCGTCGAGCATGTCGCCAATGCCGCGGCGGCGCGGGCCATGTTGCGCGCGGCCGAGTTCGACGTGATGGTACTTGACCTCGGCCTGCCCGACGAAGACGGCCTGAAGCTGCTGGCACAACTGCGCCAGAAGGGCCTGGAGATACCGGTGCTGATCCTCACCGCCCGCGACTCGGTGACCGACCGGGTCGACGGCTTGCAGGCCGGCGCCGACGACTACCTGCTCAAGCCCTTCGACCTGCGCGAACTGTTCGCCCGCCTGCAAACCCTGCTGCGGCGCGTGGCCGGGCGCAGCGTCAACCTGATCGAGCACGGCGCCCTGAGCTACGACCCGAGCAGCCGCGTGACCCTGCTCGGCGGCCAGCCGGTGGACCTCTCGCGCCGTGAGCAGGCGCTGTTGCAGGCGCTGCTGCACAACCGCGGCCGGGTCCTCTCCAGCGAGCAACTGAAAGACAGCGTCTACGGTTTCAGCGACGAGCTGGAAAGCAATGCCTTGAACGTGCATATCCACCACCTGCGCCGCAAGCTCGGCAACGGTATTGTCGAAACCGTTCGCGGCCTCGGCTATCGACTGGGCCCGGCGGGTAACGAGGACACCGCGTCATGATGAGCCTGCGTCTGCGCCTGAGCCTGACCATCGGCGCGGCGTTTATCCTGATCTGGGCCCTGGCCGCGACCTGGATGCTCAGCGACCTGCGCCACCAGATGATGTTTTCCCTCGACCAGCGCCTGGTGGCTTCGGCGCGCATGGTCGCCGGGTTGCTGGAGCAGTTGCCGCCGATTTCGACCAAGGGCGACGGCACCCATTTCAGCGCCGAACAGCTTAATATCCCCGGTGGCATGGCCTGCCAGGTCAGCTCCCTGCGCGGCGAGATCCTGGCCCGCAGCCACAACAACCCGGAACAGGCCCTGGAGGACCAGACCGCCGGTTTCCATGACCAGATGATCGATGGCGCGCCCTGGCGCAGCTTCACCCTGGTGCGCGGCGACGTGCATATCACCACCGCCGACCGCCAGGTCGAACGCGAGGCGCTGAACCTCTCGGTGCTGCTGGCGGCCTCGGTGCCGGTCGGCGTGGCATTGGTGGGTTGCCTGTGCCTGCTGTGGCTGGGGATCGGCCAGGGCCTGGCGCCGCTCAATCGCATGCGCGATGCCTTGATGCGCCGTAGCCCCGACTCCCTCGAACCCTTGCAGGTGCAGCCGCTGCCCCGGGAATTGCAGCCGTTGCTGGACACCCAGAACCAGCTGTTCCAGCGTATCGGCAAGACCATCGAGCGCGAGCGCCGCCTGACCGGCGATGCCGCCCACGAACTGCGCAGCCCGCTGACCGCGATCAAGACCCACCTGCAAGTGGCGCGCATGACCGAAGGCGCGGCCCGTGACCAGTCCCTGGCCCACGCCGAGGCCGGCGCCGACCGCCTGCACCGGACCCTCGAGCAATTGCTGCTGTTGGCGCGGGTCGAAGGCAGCCTGTCGTTCGACGATGGTGTGCAGTGCAATGCCGAGCAGGTGGCGCGCCTGGCGATCCAGGATTCGGCCAATGGCAATCGTGGTCGCATTGCCTTGCACCTCGCGGAAAACTTCTCCGCGGCGCCGCTGGAAATGCCCTCGACCCTGTCCATCGCCGCCTTGCGCAACCTGCTGGACAATGCCCTGCGCCACACACCGGGGGATGCGCCAGTGGAATTGAATGTGGAAACCATCGGCAACCGCGTGCGCTTCCAGGTCCGCGACCACGGCCCGGGCATCGCCCCGGACGATCTGCAACACCTGACCCAACGTTTCTGGCGCAACAGCACCAGCACCGGTTGCGGCCTGGGGCTGGCGATTGTCAACGCCATCGTCCAGCGTTGCGGCTGCGTGCTGCACTTCGACAGCCGTCCCGACGGGCTGCGGGTCGAACTGACCATGCCGTTGCAGGCGGTCTGAACCCCCTCTCCTGAAAAACTCCTGATGCAAAGCGTCGCCCGGGTGTAAATCCTGGTGCCGCCGGTGCGTTTCCAGAACACAAAGCCTGCGCGCACCCGCGCGCGGGCACAGGGTTTTGGTCACTATCAGCAGAGTATTGAGGGATCGAGAGATGTCAGTCGCTACCAGCCTTATCGAAAAATTACCGGTGGGTGCCAGTCAGCTGCCGGTTGGAACGCTCTATCAGTTCGACGAGTCGCCGATACTGGCCCGCCAGAGTCGCCAGGAATCCAACGCTCGCAGCTACCCACGGCGTATCCCCCTGGCGCTCAAGCGCGCCAAGGGCCTGTATGTCGAGGATGTCGAGGGCCGCCGTTTCATCGATTGCCTGGCCGGTGCCGGGACCCTGGCCTTGGGGCACAACCACCCGGTGGTGATCGAGGCGATCCAGCAGGTCCTGGCCGATGAGCTGCCGCTGCACACCCTCGACCTGACCACGCCGGTCAAGGACCAGTTTGTCCAGGACCTGTTCGGCTTGTTGCCCGAGGCCCTGGCCAAGGAGGCGAAGATCCAGTTCTGCGGCCCCACCGGCACCGATGCGGTGGAGGCCGCGCTGAAACTGGTGCGTACGGCCACGGGGCGTAGCACCATCCTGTCTTTCCAGGGCGCCTACCACGGCATGAGCCAGGGCGCCTTGAGCCTGATGGGCAGCCTGGGGCCGAAAAAGCCATTGGGCGCACTGTTGGGCAATGGCGTGCAGTTCCTGCCGTATCCCTACGACTACCGTTGCCCGTTCGGCCTGGGTGGCGCGCAGGGGGTCAAGGTCAACCTGCATTACCTGGAAAACCTGCTGAACGATCCCGAGGGCGGCGTGCAGTTGCCGGCGGCGATCATTGTCGAGGCGGTGCAGGGCGAGGGCGGCATGATCCCGGCGGACCTCGACTGGCTGCGCGGCCTGCGGCGGATCACCGAGCAGGCCGGCGTGGCGCTGATCGTCGACGAAATCCAGAGCGGTTTCGGGCGTACCGGCAAGATGTTCGCCTTTGAACACGCCGGCATCATTCCGGACGTGGTGGTGATGTCCAAGGCCATTGGCGGCAGCCTGCCCCTGGCGGTGATGGTCTATCGCGACTGGCTCGACACCTGGGCCCCGGGCGCCCATGCCGGGACCTTCCGTGGCAATCAGATGGCCATGGCCGCCGGCTCCGCGGTGATGCGTTATCTCAAGCAACACGACCTGCCGGCCCACGCGGCGGCCATGGGCGCGCGTTTGAGCGAGCACCTGCGCATCCTGCAGCGGGACTTCCCGCAGTTGGGCGATATCCGTGGGCGCGGCCTGATGCTGGGGGTCGAACTGGTCGATCCGAGCGGTACCCCGGATGCCCAGGGGCATCCGCCAGCCTTTGCGCGCCTGGCGCCGCTGATTCAGCGTGAGTGCCTCAAGCGCGGGCTGATTCTCGAACTGGGCGGGCGTCACGGTGGCGTGGTGCGGTTCTTGCCGCCCCTGGTGATAAGCGCGCCTCAGATTGACGAAGTGGCACGGATTTTCGGTGATGCGCTGGCGGCGGCGGTGGCCGGCCTCTAATTTTTTGCCGGGCTTCAACGTTTCCTTCTACACGAGCGCTGCGCAGCGGGCGCGGCCTCATCCCCACACGACGGAGAACAGCAATGACTTCAGTATTCGACCGCGACGACATCCTCTTCCAGGTAGTGGTCAACCACGAGGAGCAATATTCCATCTGGCCGGACTACAAGGCGATCCCCAATGGCTGGCGCGCCGTGGGTAAAAGCGGTTTCAAGAAAGAGTGCCTGGACTATATCGAAGAGGTCTGGACCGATATGCGCCCGCTGAGCCTGCGCCAGAAAATGGAGGCGCAGGCCGTCGCGGGTTGAAGGCTTGCCCCCGCGCGCGATGGGGGCCGACTGTTCAGAGATCGTGATGGGCTATGTAAGGGTCCAGATTCTTCGCGTAGATCAATTCGCGCTTCAAATGATCGAGATTGTCAAAGACTTCCGATCCGTCGTAGCCCAGTGCTGGTGCTCTAAGGCAGAGCTGGTCGGGCATCCCGGCCTTTTGCAGGATCGGGATGACCTTCAACGAGCGGTCCGTTGAGCGATAGACCAGCACGGGGCCGTTCTCGACCTGGCCGAACAGAAACATGCCAGGTCGATGGAGTTGCGGATGGGTATCGAGCCTGAGTGTCCCGGGCAGGCCTCCGGGCGTCCCGGCCACCTGCACCATGCCGATGCTCTTGAGCCGCCATACCAGATCGCCAATGCTGCTGAATCTTTCGCTGTCAGGAATACCGGATCCGGCCGGGGCAAGGAACTGTCCTTCGCTGGCAATCAATGGGATCTCCGTGTAGGGCCTGTCTTTAGGTTTCTGGACCAGCAGGAAACCCTCGTTGGTGGTTTCAATCAGGAAGTCCGATGGCTTGTGCAGACACTCCCTGGAGTTGTGCTGGTTGGGGCGCAGGGGGGAGGACTGAATACTGATCTCCAGCTTCAGGTCCGCGCGGACCTGATGAACCCCATTGGAAAAAAGCGCCACTTCGCCGCTGTCAGGCGTGATCCGTAGCGCCGGCTTCCCCCCCGTGGCGACAGTACGCAGGCCCACCGCGCCTTGTAATTCGGCCAGACCGGGTATTTGCCTGAGCGTGTTGACATGGATACTTTCCACCAGCGCCAGCCATCGATGCGCACCGTATTGCTGTTGGTCGGCGCTGATCAGCTTGTGGGCAATATAGTTGAAGGTGGACAAGCGTCTGATGCTCGGACTCCATGCCGGGTCCCGGTTCTGCACGCGCTTCCCGTCGGGATAGCTGATGGCCGTGTCCAGTGCCTGGATCCTGATACCGTGCTGGCGAGCGCCGACCAGCAATTGCCGCAGTGAATACCTGCCCTTCGGATCAATCGAGTCCTTGCTGTCCTCATTGCGAAGCAGGTTCTTCAGTTCGTCGGGTATCACACCCGTGGTGTGAAAGTCGTCCAGAAGCTGCTGGTCGAAGTCTTTCATCAGGTGCTGTACATAAATCCTTTGCACCTGCAGCTTCGAGAGAACCGGCAGGTTGTCGATCAGCAGTTGCCTCGCCATGGTTGACTTGGCGCCAGCCCCCAGCACCAGTCCCTGGCTGTTTTCGTAGATTTTTTCAAGGAACCGCGCCGGAGGACTTTCTGCCGGTAACTGCGGCACTGGGCGTTGGCCAGGGATGACCTGGGTGTGGGCAAAGAAGGCCTGGGCGGTTTTCTCCAGGAGTTCCTTGCGGCGAAAGAATTCGCTGCGGATATTGCGATTGACGCTATTCGTGGCATTGCCGGAGTCCATTATCGCGACACCCTTTTTTTCGCGGATTTCGGGGTTGAGCAAGTCCCTGAAGCGGGGCGAAGCTTCAAACGAGACATTCCAGGGTACTTTTACCGACAGTTTCAGGTCGGCGCCGATGAAGTTGGTATGGGTGGTGCTGGAGGCGACCGGCAGCAGCGTTTGTGCCGCGGGCCCGATCACCACATCTTCGACCTGCAGGCCGATAGTGCCTTGGGCCATGGCCAGTCCCGGGGCAATTCTGGAGTGACGGCTATTGGCATGTTTGTTTTCCAGCAGGGCAATCCATTTACCCCCGGCGCCATTCAGCCGATCGGCGTGGATGACCTGATTGGCATGCTGGACCATCACCCGTCCGTGGTCGAACAGGGCGCGTTCATCTTTCGAGAGTGAGTAGCTCGCCGCACAATCGAGCGCCTGAACCCGAATACCGTGAGCTTGCGCGGTGCTGACCAGGCGATGGTAATTGTAAAAGCCCGGCGAGGAGCTGCCATACACGGTGCCCAGTACTCGCAAGTGGGTATCCAGTTGATGGCTCATGATTCCGGTTTTGTGGAAGTGGTCCAGGTGAATTTGCTCGATATCGGTTCTGAGGTGCTCCAGATAAAGGGTTTTCACGCCTTTTTCAGCCAAGGTGGCCATGTTCTCGATCAGGAACAGCTTGCTGCCCGGGCTGGTCAGCACTTCGCCGAGGACCAAGCCTTCGGCGTTTTGATAAAAGGCTTCGATCATTGCGCGGGGGCTGGTGCCACGGCTTGGCTGGGGACGTGTGGGCGCGGGCGGCAGTGTGTTGTTTCTGAAGAACGTGTCGGAATTCGCCAGCAGCCGTGCGCGCAGCTCCATGAGCTTCTTCTTCGTGGCGATTTGCACGAGGGAACTGCTGGTGTTCGACAAGGCTGGCGCCTGGGCGACAACCAGTCGATGTTCCTCAGGCAGTTGATACTGACGCAAGGCCGTTGCAGCACTGTTTTCTTTCCAGATATCGCTGCCCGCGACCCGGTACAAGGCCGGGCCCGAGGGTAGGAACTCTTCCCGCGCCTGGGCGCAGTAGGACCTGACGCTTTCGTCATAGCGGACCATGACCACCTGGCCATCTTCGAGATTGACGAACTTGCGCTGCTGGGCCACGCGAAACCCTTCGCTGTCGGCGGGCGGCAGGCCTTTGGGCGCGGGCCTTGAGTAGGCGCTCAAGGGGCGGCCCGGCGACAGGCTGTTGGCAACGGGACCGACGATGCTGCTGATGGCAATGGGGGCCGTGCCGGGGATTTGTGCGACGGGAGCCACTACCGGCCTGACGGGCGGTGTGCCCCCGGGGGCGCTCGGCAGCACCGGGGTGCCGGTGGCGGGCAGGCGGTTGCGTATCGCCGGGCTGATTTCGGGGAGTCTGATGGCCGGCAGATCGGGTTGTCCGGTGCCGGAGGTGCCGGGGCGAATCGGTGTTCTGGGGGACATGACGGAATCCTTTCGTTGAGCGTGTTCTCACTGGGCCGGCCAACGGCGCGTCTTGTGCCGTGGGCAAGCCCGGTCCGGTGTTTCTCGGGTAGGGTTGGAGGCCCCGCGCGGCTAGCGCGGGGTGTGGATAAACAGGTCCGCAGGGTCGACAAGGGAGGCTTCGTCGTTGTCGGTGCGCCACTGCTGTGTCAGCGTGTCGTAGGTGATTGCGGCGTAGTCGGTCTGGGATCGCGCACTTGAAGTCGAATCGCTGATCACCCTGAGCCCTTTGATCCTGACGCTGCTGCTGGCCAGTTGGTCGTCTGCCTGATGCTGTTCGATACAGCGCTTTATGGCGTCCAGATCGGCATGGGCACGGGCATCCAGTTCCTGCAGCAACAGCTGGTCGAAGATCCGGTCCACCTCATACCGGGCGCCGGATGTCACGACGATGTAGATCAGGTCCATCGGTTGCGCGGGATCGTCGTGGGTCGGCAGCAGGAAGCGGATATTGCCGACCCATAGCTGCTGGGGGGCGATCCTGATATCGCCGGGCGTTACGATCTGCGCGCTTGCCTGGGTATGGATGTACCAGGTCGACGCATTGGTGATTTTCGCCAGGGCTCCCGGCGTCGACAGGCGGATGGTCGCGCCGGAGCAGGGATAGAGTTCATAGGTTGAACTCATTCCCTCCAGGGTGTAGATCGTCGAGGCGCCGCCGGCTTTGAAGTCGACGCGCTGCGGATGGTCCTTCAGCAAGGCGCTCTGGCTTTCCGGCGAACGGAACAGGCAGTTGCCGGTACGCCTGCGTAATGAGGCACGGCCATCGATGCTCCTGATGCCCGGGTTGCGGCTGTCGTCGAGATAGCTGGCGGTTGGCGCGCCGACCTGGTATGAACTGCCATCGCGCAGCACCAGGACAATCCCATGGTTCAGGTCGAACCCGGTGGTATGCAGCGCGGCGCCGACATCGGTCGCTTTGCCCGCGCCTTCGACCACCCAGTCCTTGAGCGTCAGTTGTGTCTGGTCGTCGAACCGCAGGCTCAGGCTGGCCTCGCTGTAGCTCAGGTAGTTGAAGGCACCGATCCTCTTCGATTGCACCTGGTAACGGGTGCTGACCTGCTCGATCTCAGCGCTGTCGTAGTCGAGGAACAGCGTGGTTGAGGGGCGCGTGTCGTCGGGTGTGACCTGGAAGGTCGTGTGCAGGGTCTGCCTGGCGATGAAGTAGCCGCTGGTCGAGGCTCCGGGAAGACTGTGCTCGCCGCCATTGACGGGCTGCGGGGCTGGTGGGAGTTGTCCGAGGATCAGCACCGTGGCGCGGATATCCTGGTCGTCCGTGCCCTCCAGCGTGGCCGGCAGATCGGGTTTGAGGGTGTGGCCCTCCCGGGTGACAAACAACAGCAGGTCATTTTGCAGTTGCCGCCCGCCGTCGTGTTTATAGACACCCCTGATGGTCAATTGGTGACTGGGCAGCCTGCCATTCTCGTCACGCAACGAGGTGACGACCAGCGCGGTGTCGACGATGCGCCAGCTCTGGATGCGCTCCATGGGCCAGTCCAGTTCGATGGTGCTGGGCTCACCGCCGTCCTCGTCGAGGATCACGGTTCGTCCAGTCGGGGTCATCCGGTAGTGGTCTTTGCCGGCGCCGCCGGCGACCCTGCTTTCCGTGCCCTTGAGTATGAAGTGGTCGTCGCCGTCACCGCCGCTCGCCTGGTCGTCCGAGCCCTGCAGGGTGATGTGGTTGGCCTGCGAGTTACCGTTCACGCGACTGCTGCCACCGGCAAGGGTCTCGACATGCTCGATGGCGGCCAGCGTGGCATAGGCGACCGGGTTGAGATCCGCGGCGTTACGGCGCAACCCCAAGGTGCCGCTGTCCAGGTCAACCTCGTGGCCGACGAACCGGAAGCTATTGCGAGATGGGACCTGCCCTTGCAGCGACAGCGTATCCTGGCCGTCGCCACCCTGTAGCGCACTGATGGCGGGCACGTTGGGGGAGGTCAGGGTGGCCTGGGTCTGGAACAGAAAGGCGTCATCCCGATCGCCGCCGGTCAGGGTCTTTTTGCCGGTGGAAAAGGCAAAGTAGTTGGGTTTGTCGCGTACGCCGATGACCCGGTCGTTGCCGCCGCCCAATTGCCAGAGCAGGCCCTTTTTTTCCCCCGGCGTTCCGCTGACCAGACCCGGGATTTGCCCCAGGCCCTTTGCGGCATCGATGACATCGTCGCCTTCGCGGACCACCGGCGTATTGACGGTCGTATAGGGTTGTTCCTCGCCCTCATCCCAGCGCGCTGCCCAGTGTTTGACGGGCTCCAGCTCAACGTGGAAGTTGCCGTTCACCACCCCCGCGAGGGTTTCCTTCATTTCCACGTCGAGGAGCGCCCTGGCGCGGGTTTCCAGGGCCTTGCCATAGTCGACCCGGGTGCGCTCGACCAGGTAGCGGTCCATGACCTCCTGGTCCAGCGCCTGCCCGGTAAAGGCGAACCAGCCCGAACGCCAGCGCTCGTTGACGCTCAGCTCGATATAGTCGTCGATATCGTCGACCTGGCGCACGGCGCTGTAGATCTTCGCACCGACGATCAATACCGCGCAGGCGACGAGACCGAGCGGGCCGGCGGAACTGAAGCCGGCGGCGGCCGCCGCGCCGAGGGCCAGCGACAAGGTGGCGCTGGCAATGCTGAACCCGGCCGTGACGTAATGGTCCATGGCCTCCTTGCCGCTGGCCTTGGCGGCATTGTTGAACGCCACCACGGCACTGTGGATATCGAATGGCAGGGTCAGCACATTGCCCAGCAGGCCGGCACTGCGGCTGACCAGCAGGCCGGCGGAGGTGGCGCGAAAGCCCTGGAAAATCCTGCCGCCCTGGCTGAGCAGGGCTTCCCCGGTTTTCCGCAAGCCGCGCTCGACCAACACCGACGTCAGCTCGGCGCCAATACTGCCGGCATTCACGGCCGCCTCGGTGACGTCGCGCTTTTTCAGTGCTTCGCGGATGCCGACCAGGCCGCTGTAGATCCCATAGGCCTGCATGCCCGAGCCGGCCGTGAGCATGCTGCGGCTCTTGGCGGTATCGATCCAGCTCGGAAGGCTGAAGGTGACATATTTGTGCGTGAGAATTTGCAGGTTCTGCAAGCGCACCAGCAACTGATCGAGATGCTTCATCAGGTTGGCGGCCAGCGCCGGTTTTTCTGTCCCGAGCAAGGGCGGGGCCTGCAGGGAGCGTTGCGAGCCTATTTCAAACAGCACGTCGATCGGGCGCTGATGGCTGTCGTCCCCGGTCTCCAGATGCCGTTGCAGTTCATCCGGATCGAACTGCAAATCATCCACCAGGGCCCGGCCGCTGCCCTGGAGTTGCGGGTCGGCACTGTCGAGGGCGCGTCCGCCGAGCCTGGCGCCCATGTCATAGAGTTCCACGCGACTGATGACAAAGCTGTCCAGGGTCACCGGTCCCAGGCGCGCGTCCAGTTCGGCGAGGCCGGCCCGGCCCCTGGCCGGTGAGGGAACGGGGCTGGTGGAAGGCTTCTTGACGGCAGGGTTTGCCACAAGGTCCGAGATGACAATGCCATCGACGGGTCTGGCGACCCGATCATTCCTGCTGAGTGTGTTGGCCATGGACAAGTCCTTTTATCGTGAGTTTTGAGGAACCGCACGAAGGAGTATCTCCAGGGGTGTTTTTGCGCTTGAGGTATCTGTTTATGGTTTCAGCCTGTCCTTGTCGGGGATGAGCGGAATCTGCAGCGGGACAACGCTTGTCTATAAGGGAGCCAGTTTCTCCAGGACTTGCGTGATCGAGTCTTCAAGCCCGGTCAGCGGGTCGGCGTTCTCGTTCTCGAGCACCAGCAGCGTACTGCCGGCCTGACTGATCGCCGACTTCACGGCCTGCGGAGGCTGACGGTGATCCAGCACCAGTTTCACCTCGGCGTCCTTGAGGGTTGCGCTCAGCTTGGCCAGGGCCTCGGGCGTCCATTGCTCGTCGGCCCGGGCATCGACCTGGATCAGCTCCAGGTTGAGTCCGCCCACCAGGTAGTTGAAGCGCTCGGAGAGGCTGAACACGCTCAGGTTGTCGGCTTTGGCCAGCCTTGCTTCGCTGTCGGCGCTGAGTTTGAGCAGGCGCTGCTTGAGGGTCGCCAGGTTGCTTTCGATCTTCGGCTTGGCCTCAGGGGCCAGGCGTACCAGGTCGGCGGCGATCACATCGGCCATCCGTCCCAGGTTGTTGCTCGACAGCCAGGGCTGGCTGTTCAGACCGTCCACGCCATTGCCCGGCTGTACCGCGATACCCGCCAGGCCGCCATCCACCGGGCGAGCCGCATCCACCTCGACGATCCGCACATTGCTGCGCCGGGCCATGGGGTAGAGCGGGTCCTCGGGCCACAGCGAACGCAGCCCGATCACCGCGTCGGCATTGTTCGCCAGCTTCTGCAGGGCCGGGGCCCCGCGACCGCTGAAATAGGCGCTCTGGCGACTGCCCGGCAGATTGGCGTCGGCGGCCCGTTGCAGTTCCACGTCGGTGTCCTTGAGCAGGATTTCGCCCAGGCCGTAGGTGATCGGCAGGCTGGCGAGAATGCGCACCGGTTTGGCCGTGCTGCTGGCGTGCAACGCCACGGTACCCAGGCCGTGATTGGCGGTGATCTGCATCGGCGCCGGGGTGGCGAACGACGCTGCGCTGTACAGGCTACTCAGGGTCAGGGCGAGCGCCAGGGGGCGAAAAACAGGCATTTATCCAATATTCCCTTTGAGGCTGGGCACGGTGCCACGGGCGATCGCCGCGAGGGCGAAGGCGATACCGGCCATCAGGATGATCGCCGCGCCGGACGGCACGGGCAGGTCGAACAGGATCGGCAGCAGGATGCCGCAGAGGGTGCTGACGGTAGCAATCGCCACCGAGATCCAGAAGAACCCCTTGAGCGACTGGCTGAGCAGGCGCGCGGCGGCGGCCGGAATCACCAGCAGGGCACCCACCAGGATCGCGCCGATGACTTTCACCGCCGCCACGGTGATCAGCGTCACCAGCACCACGAACAGGTAGTCGAGGGTTTTCACCGTGACACCGCGCACCGCCGCCAGTTGCGGGTTGAAACTGGCCAGCATGATGCGGTTGTACAACGGCAGGCTCAGGCCCATCACCAGGCTGCCGACAATCAGCAGCACCAGCAGGTCGTTGCCGTTGACCGTCAGTACCGAACCGAACAGCACATTTTCCAGGATATGCACGTTGATCTTGCCGGCCAGCACCAGCAGCAGGCTGGCACCGAGGGCCAGGGACACCGAGAGAAAGACCCCGATCAGGGTATCCGGCGCCAGGCCGGTACGGTTGCGCAGGTAGTTGAGCAGCACGCCGAATAGCAGGCAGTAGCCGAACAGGCTGCCGTAGGGGCCGGTGTAGGGTTCGCCGAGCAGGATGCCGATGGCCACGCCGGTCAGGGCCGCGTGGCCCACGGCTTCGGAAAAGAACGCGAAGCGCTTGACCACCACCAGGGTGCCGAGGCCGCCCAGCACCGGGCCAATCAACAGTCCGGCGATCAGGGCATTGACTACAAAACCGTAAGCCAGCGCCGCTGGCAGGAAACCGGATGAGGCCCAGCCTTGGATCATCAGGCGAAAAGCTTCATAAGTCATGGCCGGGTCTCCTCGTTGAGGCTGCGCGGATGGGTGGAGAACAGGCTCAGCAGGCGGTCCGGGGTCAGGGCCTCGGCCGGCGAGGCATCGAACAGGATCCGGCGATTGAGGCCGGTGACCCGGTCGGCCAGGCGCTTGACCGCTTCCAGGTCATGTTCGATCCACAACACGGTGATGCCGGCGCGGCGCCAGTCGAGCAGCAAGCGCTCGAAAACCTGGATGCCGGCTTCGTCCAGGGCGGACATCGGTTCGTCGAGCACCAGCAGTTGTGGTGCCGGAATCAGGCCCTGGGCCAGCAAGACCCGCTGCCGTTCGCCGCCGGACAAGGCGCCCATGCGGCGCTTGCGTTTGTCCTGCATGCCGACCCGTTCCAGGGCCTCGCCAATCGCTCCGGCGAAATGCCGGGACAGTCCGAGGAAAGCCGGACGGCGCTGGCACATGGCGGCCATGAAATCGTCGACGGTCATCGGCAGACCGCGGTCGAACTCCAGGGCCTGGGGCACATAGCCGATGATCCCGGGAGCGTCGGGCCATTCCAGGCTCAGGCGTCCCTGGTGGGGCATCTGCCCGAGCAGGGTCTTGATCAGCGAGCTCTTGCCGCCACCGTTGGGCCCGACCAGGGCGTGCACATGACCGGGGCGAACCTGGAAGCTGACCTGATCGAGAATGGTGGTGTTGCCCAGCACCAGATCGATGCCGTCGAACTTCAACGTCGGGCCGATGGCCCGGACGACCAACCGTTCGGCGGCGGTCATACCCCGGCCTCCTGAATCGCCCGGACCACGGTGTCCAGGTTGTCGGTCATTTCCTTCTCGTACTTGTCGGCACTGTAGTCGCCATAGGAAATATGCGACAGCGGATAGATCCGCACCCCCGACTCGCGGCGGATGGTCTCGACATAGGTGGACGGGAAGTCCAGCTCCGAGAAGATCACCTTCACATCCAGCTCGCGCAGTTGGTCGATGGTCTTCTTCAACTGGCTCGGGCTCGGTTCGATGCCGTGGGCCGGCTCGACCACGGCGGTGACTTCCAGGCCGAACTCCCGCAGCAGGTAGTCATAGGCCGCATGCACCGTCGCCACCCGCAGGTCGGCATTGGGTGCCTGGGTCAGTTTGGCCAGGGCGTCGGCGCGGATCTGCCGCAGGCGCTTGCCGTAGGCCCGGGCGTTGGCGGTGTAGGTCTTGGCATTGTCCGGGTCGAGCTTGCCGAGTTCCCGGGCAATGTTGTTGACCTGGGCGATGGAGGCGCTGATGGAGAGGAAGGTGTGCGGGTTGACCACCTTGCCGGCGCCTCGCGCGGCGGTGCCGGTGGCCGCCAGCAGCGGCACGTTTTCATTGGCCTCGATCACGGCGATGTCGGGCTTTTCGCTGGCGGCGATCATGCGGTCGGCGAAGTCGTCATGGCCGACGCCATTGACCACGATCACATCCAGCGTGCCGATGCGCTTGATGTCCTCGGCGCGGGGTTCGTAGGCATGGGGATTGAAGCCGGCCGGGATCAGCGGCACTACTTCGGCCTTGTCGCCGACGATATTCGCCACGTAGCTGTAATAAGGATGCAGGGTGATACCGATGCGCAGGCGCTTGGCCGGGTCGGCCTGGACCTGGAAGGACAGCAGCAGGGGCGAGAGCAGCAGCGCGAGCAACAGGCGACGGCGGCCGAACAGAGCGGAAATGGACATGGGTAGACAGTCTTCCCTGGGGTGAGTCGGAAGGTTCAGTGCCGATGCTGGCGGGTTACGCCGGCATCGAATTGCGCGACCACCCGCTGCCAGCCGCCGGTGATCAGGGCGCTGTCGCTGAGGTCGGCGGGGGCCGCCAGGTTGTTGCTACGGTTGAGCCAGATGTCCGGCGCGGCGTTCGCATCGTTGCCGACCCGCATCAGGAACGAACCGGCAGTGGCCGTGGCGTGGCTCAGGCCGAAGTAGGCGCGCTGGTCGAGCAGGCGCCAGGCGTGGCCGCCGCGACTGACCGAGCTGGCGTCCTGGGCAAAGGGGGCAAAGCCTTCTTCGCCGAGTTGCTCGGGGGCGGGCAGGGCCTGCTGGTCCTGTTGCAGCAGGTGGATTTCGTCGAGGGTGACCCGCAGGTCGGCGTAGATGCCCTGCTCGCCGGCGCTCAGGTCGCGGCGCGCATCCACCTGATAGGCCTCGAGGGTGCTGACGTTCTGCTTCTCGCCATGCAGCGCCACCACGGAACCGGCGACCAGCAGCACGATCAGGCAGAACAGCAGCACGCAGAGGGTTTCATGGCCGGCCCCGGCGGGGCGGACGACCTGGGTGGTGGTGTTCATGGGGCTTCGATATCCCCATGGTCGATTTCAACGATATGCCCGGGACCGGCGTCGAACAGCACATAGAAATCGGTCGCCGGCTTCTTGAAGGTCAGGGTCGAGTCCTGCCCCAGCTTGCCCGGCAGCAGGATGCTTTCGTCATAGCCGATTACGTCCAGGGTCACCCCGGTGGCCGCGCTGCCATCGGAGAAACCGCCCTTGCATTGAATCTGCTCGGCATCGATCTGCTTGCACTCGCAGATCGGATTGTGGGCCAGGGTGCTGGTACTGAAACCGGCGGCCAGCAGCAGGAGGCCGGTGGCAAGCGCCTTGGGTGGCGTGAAGATCATTTTCGCGCTCCTTGTTTGTCCAGCCAGGCAAGGGTGGCCGGGGAGGCCTGGCGCAGTGGAAGAGAGGCCTGGTGCACCGAACCGTCCCAGCCCTCGAGGGTGATCCACAGTTCGGCATCGTCCTGGGTCCGGTCGGGAATCGGCACCACGGCATTCATGCGATAGGCGGTGCCGAAGAAGATCACCCCGGCGGCGCGCAGGCTGCGGGGTTTGCCGACGCGCAGGTAGGCGGCCTTGATCTGTTCGCCGCAAACGTCGCACAGGCGGGCATTGAAGCTTTTCAGATAACCGGCGGGTCCGTCGCGACGGGGTCCTTCGTCCCAGAGTTCGGCCATTTCCAGGCTCCAGGGGCCGACCTGGATTTGATTGAGGTGCTTGCCCAGGCCGGTGTCGCCACGGAACAGCGCGGCATCGGAAAAGTAGCGCGGCATAAAGCCCAGGGGGATCAGTACCAGCAGGATATTCAGGTGGAAGCGCCACTTGTGCCAGAAGCGGCGGAGGGGCGAGGGCGCAGGCAGCGCACTGTCCTTGCTCACGGGGTCACCTCCGGGGTCTCGGCATTCAGGGCCGCGTGGGCCTTGGGCGCGGGCGCCCGTTCGGTCTTGGCACTGCGTTTCAGGGCCTGGGCGGTGGCCAGGGCGGTGCGCTTGGTCCAGATCAGCAGGCCGCTCAAGACCATCATGCTCAGCACCAGGCCGAAGAAGAACCAGATCAGCTTGATCCACAGGCCGCCGAAATCCCCGGTGTGCAGGGGCCGCATCGATTCGGTGACGAACTCCAGGTTGTTGCGATCCGAGAGCAGGCGCGATTGTTCGATCTTGCCGGTGTAGGGGTTGATCTGCAGGGTCTGGTACATCAACGGATAACCGCTGCGGCCGCCGACTTCGATGGGGCTGAAGGCGTTGCCGGGCAGGCTGACAAAGCTCGAATCGAGCCCGGGAACCCGTTGCTGGGCGATGCGCAGGGCTTCGTCCGCGCCGAGCATCGGCGCCGGTCGGCCGTCGGGCATCAGCGGTGCGCTGTCATGGGAAATGATTGCCGGGATCGGCCGGCTGGCGAAGCTGATCTGGTTGTCGGCGAGGATCGCCTGGATCAGGAACCAGGTGCCGGTGATGGAAATCACCGCGATAAACCAGATCGACCAGATGCCGCTCAGCCGGTGGAAATCCCCCCAGAAAATCCGCGCGCCGTGGTTGAAGCGCAAGGTCGGCTTGAAGAAGCCCTTCCAGAAACGCTTGTACACCACCAGTCCGGTGACCAGCGACGCCAGCAGCGGCAGCCCGAGCAGCGACACCAGGTACCAGCCCCAGCTGTAACCGTTGACGAAAGGCACCAGCCACCAGCCGTGCAGGGCGCGGGTGAGCTGCTTGAAGTCGAACGGCGGGCTGATGCCCTGGATCACCCCGGTATAGGGATTGACGTAGACGCTCACCGAGCGGCCGTCGGGGTAGTTGATATCGGCGCGCAGGGCGAAATGCGCTTCGTCCGGGCGAATGATCTGCTGGACGATCACCTCGGGATCGCTCTTGGCGATGGCGGCGATCACCTGGTCGAAGCTGAGCAGCGGCGCGTCGTCGAACGGCTTGCTGGCGCGGATCTCGGGATTGGCCAGCCAGACGATTTCCTGGCTGATCACCGCCAGGGTGCCGGTGACACAGACGATCAGGACAAAGAACCAGATGGGCAGCGCCAGCCAGCCATGGACCAGGAACCAGAGTTTTGAGCGGGATTTCTTCGAGGTGGAAGGCTTCGACATGGGAAAGCGGGGGCTCGATTTCTAAGGGTGTCATTTGGATAAGACGGATGAGCCTTGGAAAAACGTATAGGGAAATGAAAGTAAATGTTTCAGCGGTCAAAACCGCCTTGGTCGCCGAGCGACGTTGCCCGGTCCGCCTAATTTCCCTGTACGGCCATCCGTTAATCGAAGCACAGCCAAGTGCACGGCGCATTCGCGCGCCCGGCACTTGCGATCCGAGATCAAGGGAGAAGAGTCGTCATGAACACTGCATTGAGTTTGGATATCCGGCCGCTGCTGACCGGGTCGGGCACCTTGCCCATGCTGATCCAGGCGCCTGAACCCGGTCTCGACCTGCGCGAGGCGTTCGCCGAATGCAAGCCGCTGATCGACGCGCACCTGTACCGTGCCGGCGGGATTCTGCTGCGTGGTTTCGAGGTGGGCGGTGCCGAGGCCTTTCGCGAGTTCGCCGCCGGTTTCGGTCATCCATTGCTCAACTACGAGTTCGGCTCGACGCCGCGCAGCAACGTGACCAAGGGGGTCTACACCTCCACCGAATACCCGGCGCACCAGAGCATTCCGCTGCACAACGAGCAGGCCTACACCCTCGAATGGCCGATGAAGATCTGGTTCTACAGCATGATCGCCGCGCAGACCGGCGGCGAGACGCCGATCTGCGACAGCCGTGAAGTCTATCGCCGGGTCCCGGCGCGGATCCGCGAGCGTTTCATCAGCAAGGGCCTGATGTACGTGCGCAACTACGGCAACGGCCTGGATGTGGAGTGGAGCCAGGTGTTCAACACCGAGGACGAGGCGCTGGTCGAGGCCTACTGCCGGGCCCATTCCATCGAATGCGAGTGGAAGGACGACGGCGAGTTGCGCACCCGCCAGCGCTGCCAGGCGGTGGCCCGGCACCCGGTGACCCAGGACATGGTCTGGTTCAACCAGGCGCATCTGTTCCATGTCTCGAACCTGCAGCCGGAAGTGCGCGAGACCCTGCTCGATGCGGTGGATGAGGAAGACCTGCCGCGCAATGTCTATTACGGCGACGGTTCGGCCATCGAGGTCGACCTGCTGGACGAAGTCCGTGGCGTGCTCGACGACTGCACCATCAGTTTTCCCTGGCAGGAAAACGATGTGCTGATGCTCGACAACATGCTCAGCGCCCACGCCCGTTCGCCGTTCACCGGCAAGCGCAAGGTGGTGGTGGCGATGGCCGAGGGGTACGCGCAATGAATCCGCGGGACGCACAGCAACTGGCCCGCCGTTTTATCGCGTTGCCGGAGGAGAAGCGCAAGGTCTTCCTCGCCGCGATGGACCGGGAGGGCGTCGATTTTTCGTTGCTGCCCATCGTTGCCGATAACGGCGTCGCCGAACGCGACGGCCTGTCCTATGCCCAGCAGCGCCTGTGGTTTCTCTGGCAGCTCGATCCCACCGGCGCGGCCTACAACCTGCCGATGGCCGTGCGCCTGAACGGGGTACTGGAGTTGCCTGCGCTGGAGCAGGCCTTCAGCGCCCTGGTGGCGCGCCATGAGTGCCTGCGCACCACCTTTGGCCAGTACGGCGAGCGGGCTTTCCAGCGCGTGGCCGAGCCGAGCGCGGTACGCATCGCGATCAGCGACCTGTCCGCGCTGGCCCCGGACCTGCGCGTGCAGCGCGCCCGGCAAGCCATGGCCGAGGAGGCGGGGCAGGCGTTCGACCTGGAGCGCGGGCCGTTGCTGAACATTCGCCTGCTGCGCCTGGCCGAGCAGGAACATGTGCTGTTGCTGACCCTGCACCACATCATCGCCGACGGCTGGTCGATGAATATCCTGGTGGATGAGTTCACCCGTTTGTATGACGCCTGCGTCGCCGGCCAGGCACCGGGCTTGTCGCCCCTGACCGTGCACTACCGTGACTACGCCCTGTGGCAGCGCAGCTGGCTGGAAGCCGGTGAGCGTGAACGGCAACTGGCTTATTGGCGCGGGCACCTGGGTGAAGAGCATCCGCTGCTCGAATTGCCCACTGACCGAGCCTATCCGGCCCAGGCCAGTCACCGTGGCGCGCGCCTGGAAGTGCAGGTCGACGCGGATCTGCGCCAGCAACTCAAGACCCTGGCCCAGCGCCAGGGGGTGACCTTGTTCGTGGTCCTGCTGGCTTCGTTCAAGACCCTGCTATACCGCTACAGCGGGCAAACCGATATCCGTGTCGGCGGCCTGATCGCCAACCGTACCCGCAGCGAGACCGAGGGCCTGATCGGTTTCTTCGTCAATACCCAGGTCTTGCGCAGCGAGGTCAGTGGCCAGCAGTCCTTCGCTGAGTTACTGCAGCGCGTACGCGAGGCCGCCGCCGGTGCCCAGGCCCATCAGGAACTGCCTTTCGACGCCTTGATCGAGGCCCTGCAACCGGCCCGTAGCCAGAGTCACAACCCGCTGTTCCAGGTGATGTTCAACCACCAGCCGTTGGTTACCGATGTGCAGGGCAAGACCCTCGCCTGCGGGCTGCAGGTGCGGCACCTGGGTGCGGAGGAGGGCTCTGCGAGTTCGCGGGAGCACGCCGCCGCCAGCGACCTGATGCTGGAAACCCGCGAGGAAGGCCAGCAGCTGTTCGCCGCCTTTACCTATGCCGCTGATATTTTCGACGCTGAGACCATTGCCCGTCTGGCCGGGCACTGGCGCAATCTGCTGGCGGCTGTGTGCCGCGATCCGCAACAGGCGGTGGCGCAGTTGCCGATGTTGGTGCCCGAGGAAATCATCCAGTTGCTGGGCCATTCGACCGGCAAACCGGCATCGGTCGCTGATCCGATGCTGCTGCCGCAGCTATTCGAAGCCCAGGTCCGGCGGACCCCCGAAGCCACAGCGCTGATCCTCGCCGAACCCGAAGGTGCACCCCACCTGACCTACGCCGAACTGAACCGCCGGGCCAACCGCCTGGCCCATCTGTTGCGCGAGCGCGGCGTCGGCCCCGACGTGCTGGTGGGGCTCGCCGTGTCCCGCAGCCTGGAAATGGCCGTGGCCATCCTCGCCGTGCTCAAGGCCGGTGGCGCCTATGTGCCGCTGGACCCGCAAACCCCCACCGAGCGCCTGCAGCACGTCTTGCAGGACAGCGGCCTGCAACTGTTGCTGACCCAGAGCCCTTGGCTGGCCAGCCTGCCGACCTTCCAGGGCGGCGAAATCCTCTGCCTGGACCAGCTCGATGACTCGGCCTTTTCCGACCACGACCTGCCGCCAGGCATCGAGCCGGATTCCCTGGCCTATGTGATCTACACCTCGGGCTCCACCGGCCGGCCGAAAGGCGTGGCGATCAGTCATGCCGCCCTGGCCGAATTTATCGCCCGGGCCAGCGAATACAGCCAACTGGTGGATTCCGACCGGGTCCTGCAAATGGCCACCAGCAGCTTCGACGGCTTTGTCGAACAGTTCTTCCCGCCGCTGTGCCTGGGCGCCTGCGTGGTCCTGCGGGACGGGCGCCTGTGGGACAGTGCGACCCTACATGACGCGATCCTTGAACACGGCATTACCCTGGCGGACCTGCCGGCCGCCTACTGGCACCTGCTGGTCCAGGACTGGGCGGCCCGGCCACCGCAGCACTATGGCGTGCTGCGGCAGATCCATATCGGCGGCGAGGCCATGGCGGTCGACGGCCTGCGTCTCTGGCCGCTCGCCGGCCTGGGCCACGTACGGCTGATCAACACCTATGGCCCGACCGAAGCCACGGTGGTTTCCACCACCCATGACTGCTCGGCACTGTTGCCTGAAGATGTGTCCTGGCGCGGCGTACCCATCGGCCAGGGGTTGTCCGGTCGACGGCTGCTGGTGCTGGACGACGAACTGAACCTGCTGCCCCAGGGCGCGGTCGGTGAGTTGTATATCGGCGGGCCCGGCCTGGCGCGTGGCTATCAGGGGCAACCGGCCCTCAGTGCCCAGCGCTTTATCGTCGATCCGTTCAACCCCGGTGAGCGCCTCTACCGCAGCGGCGACCGCGCCCGCCTGCGCGCCGACGGTGCCCTGGAGTACGTCGGTCGGGTCGACCACCAGGTGAAGATTCGCGGTTTCCGTATCGAACTGGGGGAAATCGAAGGCCGTCTGTTGCAGTGCCCGGGCGTGCGCGAAGCCGCCGTGCTGGCGCTGCCGCTGACGGGCGGCACGCAACTGGTCGGCTATCTGGTGGCGGAACAGGCTGCGGACGCGGCGACCCTGCGCCAGCAGGTCAAGACCTTGCTGCAAGGCCGGTTGCCCGACTACATGGTGCCGACCCACCTGCTGCTGTTGCCGCGCCTGCCGTTGACCCCCAGCGGCAAGCTGGATCGCAAGGCCTTGCCGCTGCCCGATCCGAGCCAGTTGCAGGCCCGTTACCGGGCGCCCCACAGCGAGATCGAACGCAATCTCGCCGAGATCTGGGAACAGGTCCTGCAGGTGCCGCAGGTCGGGCTTGACGATCATTTCTTCGAATTGGGCGGGCATTCGTTGCTCGCCGCCCAGGTGATCGCGCGGATCAAGGCGCGCCTGGCGGTCAGCCTGCCGTTGCGCAGCCTGTTTGAAACCCCCTTGCTGGGGGACCTGGCGATTGAAGTGGCGGGCCTGGCCGAGGGCGTCGGCGAGAGCGACTGGGGTGATATGGAGCAGTTCATGAGTTCGCTGGAGGAGGTGGGAGCATGAGTGCCCAGGCCGCATTGAGTCTTGCCAAACGTTTTATCGGCCTGCCGCTGGAGCAACGGCGGCAGTTCCTCGCCCGCCTGAGCCAGCAGGGCAAGGATTTCAGCCTGCTGCCGGTGCCGGTCAGCCGCCATGAGCAGGCGGTGATTCCCTTGTCCTATGCCCAGCAGCGCCTGCTGTTTCTCTGGCAGCTCGAACCGGACAGTGCCGCCTACAACATGGCCGCCGCCTTGCGCCTGCGCGGTCAACTGGATGAAAGCGCCATGCAGCGCGCTTTTGAACATCTGGTCCAGCGCCACGAAGTGCTGCGCACCCGCTTCCAGGTCGACGGCGAGCAACCGCGCCAGGTGATCCTCGACCAGCAGGCGCTGCCGCTGGAGCGTATCGACCTGACGACCTGCGCCGTCGAAATCCGTGACGCCGAGTTGGCCGAGCGGGTCGCCGCGCTCACCGCGCAACCCTTCGATCTGCTCACTGGTCCGCTGCTGCGAACCAGCCTGATCCGGCTCGACGAGGAACAATGGGTGCTGCTGGTGTGCATGCACCATATCGTCTCCGACGGCTGGTCGATGGACGTGATGGTCAAGGAGTTCGTGCAGGGCTATCAGGCCTTCTGCCAGAACCGCGAGCCCGGGCTGCCGGAGCTGGCCTTGCAGTACGCCGACTATGGGATCTGGCAACGCCGCTGGCTGGAAGCGGGCGAGGGCGAGCGGCAGCTGGATTACTGGCGGCGGCAATTGGGCGAGGAGCAGCCGCTGCTGGAGGTGGCTGCCGACTTCCCGCGTCCACCGGTGCAGAGCTTCCGGGGCCAGACCCTGCGTTTCGATTTCGGCGCCGAGCGTTCGGCGCAGCTCCAGGCCTTTGCCCGCAGCCAGGGCCTGAGCCTGTTCATGCTGGTGCTCGGCGGTTATGCCTGGTTCCTTTCGCGGCACGCCGGACAACGGGATATCCGCGTCGGTGTGCCCAACGCCAACCGTGGTCGGGCCGAGGTCGAAGGCCTGATCGGCTTCTTCATCAACACCCAGGTGTTGCGTTGCGAAGTCGACGAGCGCGAGAGTTTCCTTGAGCTGCTGGCGCGGATTCGTGAAAGCAGTTTTGGCGCCCAGGCGCACCAGGAGTTGCCGTTCGAACAACTGGTGGATGCCCTGGCGCCGCAACGCAGCCTGGACCACAACCCGCTGTTCCAGGCCAAGTTCAACCAGAACGTCGGCATGCAGAAGCAGCGCACCCTGAGCCTGCCGGGCCTGCTGGTCGAGGAATACCCGCTGCACAAGGACGGCACCCACTTCGATCTGGCCCTGGACATCACCGACGCCGGCCATCTGATCCTCGGTGAGATGACCTATGCCAGCGACCTTTACCAACCCTCGACTATCGAGGGTTTCATTGCTTCGTTGCTGCGGCTGTTCGATGCCGTGATGCGCGCCCCGCACGCGCCGCTGCTGAGCCTGGAAAACCGCCCACCGGCCCTGGCGACGGAACCCCGTATGGCGGCGATTCCGGTGCTGCAACAGTGGAACGCCCAGGTGCAACGCCAACCCCAGGGACTGGCCGCTCGCTGCCTCGAGCGGACCCTGGGTTTCCTTGAACTGGACCAGGCGGCCAATCGCCTTGCCCATCATCTGCGCGACCAGGGCGTCGGCGTCGGCGAGCCGGTGGCGGTGCTGATGGAGCGCTCGCTGGACTGGCTGACCTGTGTCCTGGGGATTCTCAAGGCCGGTGCGGTGTATATGCCGCTGGACAGCAAGGCCCCGGATGCGCGCTTGCAGCCGATGCTCGAGCGCGCCCGCACGCGCCTGCTGCTGTGCGCCGAAGGCGATCCCCGGGTGACGACGCTGGCCGTTGCCGGTTGTATCGGCCTGGCTTATGCCCCCGGACAATGGCGTCATCAAGCCGATACCACGCCGGACCTGGACCTGGCGGAACAGGCCCCGGCCTACGTGATCCATACCTCCGGCTCCACCGGCCTGCCCAAGGGCGTGCTGGTCAGCCACGGGGCCCTGGCCAGTTATGTCAGCGGCCTGCTGGAGCGTCTGGAGCTGGCACCCGAGGCGAGCATGGCGCTGGTCTCCACCATCGCCGCCGACCTCGGTCACACCATGCTGTTCGGTGCCTTGTGTTCCGGGCGCACTTTGCATGTGCTCCCCGAAGAGCTGGGTTTCGACCCCGACCGCTTCGCCGAATACATGCGCGAGCATCAGGTCGGCGTATTGAAGATCGTTCCCGGCCATCTGGCGGCGTTGTTGCAGGCGAGCGAGCCCGCCGACGTGCTGCCCTGGCATGCGCTGATCGTCGGTGGCGAAGCCTGTTCGCCGGCGTTGTTCGAGCAGATACGGGCACTCAAGCCGGACTGCCGTTTTATCAATCACTACGGTCCCAGCGAAACCACCGTCGGGGTGTTGGCGAACGAAGTCTCGGCGCTGCATCCGCATGCCCGTGGTGTCGCGGTGGGCCGCGCCTTGCCGGGTGCCCACGGCTATGTGCTGGACGATGTACTCAATAGCGTCGCCGAGCAGGTGCCGGGCGAGCTGTATATCGGTGGCGCCAGTGTCGCCCTGGGTTATCTCGGGCAGCCGGGGCTGACCGCCGAGCGTTTCCTGCCCGATCCTTTCGGTGCGCCGGGAGCGCGGGTCTATCGCAGCGGCGACCGCATGCGTCGCACGCGCCAGGGACTGCTGGAATTCCTCGGGCGCAATGACGACCAGGTTAAGATTCGCGGTTACCGGGTGGAGCCGGCGGAAGTCACGCGGGTGCTCCAGGGCCTCGACGGCGTGGCCCAGGCGGCGGTCCTGGCATTGCCGGTGGATGAGGACGCCGGGCGCCTGCAACTGGTTGCCTACTGTGTCGCGGCAGCCGGTGCGCAATGCTCGGTCGATGACCTGCGCCGCCAGTTGCAGGCGTGTCTGGCCGATTATCTGGTGCCGGCGCAGATCGTGCTGCTGGAGCAATTGCCGCTGACGGCCAACGGCAAGCTGGACAAGCGCGCGTTGCCGCAGCCGGGTTCCGTGCAGCAGGGCTACGTTGCCCCGGTCGGCGAGATCGAAGAACAACTGGCGGCGGTCTGGGCCGATGTGCTCAAGCTGGAGCGGGTCGGCATCCGCGACAACTTCTTCGAACTGGGCGGTGACTCGATCCTCAGCCTGCAGATCATCGCCCGGGCCAAGCGCCTGGGCATCCGCCTCAGTCCCAAGCAGTTGTTCGAGAAGCAGACCATCGGCGAGCTGGCGAGGGTGGCGAAGCGGATCGAGAAAAAGCCGGCTGGCGATGTCATGGCCCAGGCCAGCGGTCGGCAGTTGTTGCTGCCGATCCAGGCACGTTTTTTCGAGATGGAGATTATTCAGCGTCAGCACTGGAACCAGTCGCTGATGCTCAAGCCCCGCGAAACCCTGGAGGCCGCGCCTCTGCAAGCGGCGTTCGCGGCGCTGGTGGCGCAACACGATGCCCTGCGCCTGAGTTTCGAACAGCAGGAGGGTCAATGGCAGGCGCAGTATGCGTCGGCGGCTACGACCGATCTGCTGTGGGTCCGTGAACTCGCCGACCCGGCGCAACTGACGGAGCTGGCCGATCAGGCCCAGCGCAGCCTGGACCTGAAAAACGGTCCGTTGTTGCGTGGGGTGTTGGTCAATCTGCCCGCCGGCGAGCAGCGCCTGCTGCTGGTGATCCATCACCTGGCGGTGGACGGCGTGTCCTGGCGGATCCTGCTGGAAGACCTGCAGCAGGCTTATATTGCCAGCGTCTCCAGGCAGCCACCGGCGCTGGCCGCGCGCAGCAGTTCGCTGCAGACCTGGGCCGAGCAGTTGCACGGTTATGCTCGCAGTGAACGTCTGCTGGCCGAGCGTGATTACTGGTTGCAGACCCTGGCGGGCGACCTCCAGGAATTGCCGTTTGAAGTGGCTCCCGGGCAGGCGCCTGGCGGCGAGGTCGGTCATGCCAGCTCACGCCTGGACAAGACGCTGACCCAGCAACTGTTGAAAGTCGCGCCGACGGCCTATCGCACCCAGGTCAACGACCTGCTGCTGACCGCCCTGGCGCGGGTGCTCTGCGACTGGAGCGGGCAACCGTCGGTATTGGTCCAGCTCGAAGGTCACGGTCGCGAAGACCTGTTCGACGACCTCGACCTGAGCCGCACCGTGGGCTGGTTCAGCAGTCTGTT
Source organism: Pseudomonas sp. MWU12-2319 (assembly GCF_023242525.1). Classification (NCBI taxonomy): domain Bacteria; kingdom Pseudomonadati; phylum Pseudomonadota; class Gammaproteobacteria; order Pseudomonadales; family Pseudomonadaceae; genus Pseudomonas; species Pseudomonas sp. MWU12-2319. Next base: position 158,481 of record NZ_JALJES010000001.1, on the reverse strand, counting down.
TCCGCTCCGCCTCACACCCCAGGCGGAGCCGGGTGTTTCCCTGTGCGGCATCAAGGAGCAACTGCGGGCGGTGCCGAACAAAGGCATCGGTTATGGCGTGCTGCGTTACCTGGGCGATGCCGGTTTTGCCCGACAACTGGCGGCCTTGCCCCAGGCGCGGGTAACCTTCAACTACCTGGGCCAGTTCGACGGCAGTTTCACCGAAGCCGACGGCGCGCTGTTCGTGCCCAGCGGCGAGTCCACCGGGCGCAACCAGCCCGAGGATGCACCGCCGGGCGATGGCCTGAGCCTCAATGGCCAGGTGTTCGACGGCGAGCTGCAACTGGATTGGGCGTTCAATCGCCAGCAGTATCGGCCTGAAACCATCGAAGCCCTGGCCCGCGCCTATGAACAGGCCCTGGCCGAACTGATCGGACATTGCTGCCAGGGCGGACAACTGGGCGTGACGCCATCGGACTTCCCGCTGGTGACTCTCAGTGCCGGGCAACTGCAGCGTCTGCCGGCGGCGGCGGGGGCGATCGAGGATCTCTATCCGCTGTCGCCGATGCAGCAGGGGATCCTCTTCCATCATCTGGACGATCCGGAGGGGGCGGCCTATATCAACCAGCTGCGACTGAATGTACGACAGCTGGATGTAGAGCGTTTCCGCCAGGCCTGGCAGCAGGCCGTGCAGGCCCATGAAATGCTGCGCACGGTATTTGTCTGGCCCCAGGAACTGGCGGCGCCGGTGCAGATTGTCCTGCGCACGTTGCAGATGCCGATGCAGGTCCACGACTGGCGCACGCGGGGCGAGCATGAGGCGGCCTTCGAGCAGTTGGCACAAGCCGACCTCGCCGCCGGTTTCGAGCCCCATCGCGGACCTTTGCTGCGGGTGACGCTGGTGCGCACCGGCGAGACCGAATACCGGATGATCTACACCAGCCACCATCTCCTGATGGACGGCTGGAGCACCTCGCAGCTGTTCGGCGAAGTGCTGCAACGTTATGCCGGGGTGAGCATTGCCCGGGGTACAGGACGTTATCGCGACTATATCGGGTGGCTCGGCCAGCGCGATGCCCGCGCCAGCCAGGACTTCTGGAGCGCGGCCGTGGCCGGTCTGCAGGAGCCGACCCGCCTGGTCGGGACGCTGGGCAGCCACGAACAGGCGCAGGGGTATGGGGAACATCGGCATGTGTTCAGCGAGGCGCTGACTGCCGGATTGAACCGTTTTGCCCGGGAACGCAAAGTCACCCTCAACACCCTGATGCAGGCCGCCTGGCTGCTGCTGTTGCAGCGGTATACCGGCCAGGATTGCGTGGCCTTCGGTGCCACCGTGGCCGGCCGTCCGACTGACCTGCCCGGGGTCGAGCAGCAGATCGGCCTGTTTATCAACACCCTGCCGGTGGTGGCGAGCCCTGATGCACAACTGACGGTGGGTGAGTGGCTGCAACAGGTGCAGGACCTCAACCTGGCGTTGCGCGAGCACGAGCAGACGCCGCTTTACGAGATCCAGCGTTGGGCGGGCCTGGGCGCGGGCGGGTTGTTCGACAGCCTGCTGGTGTTCGAGAACTATCCGATGGCCGAAGCGCTGGGCCGGGCTTCGGATGCGGGTCCTGAGTTCGCGGCTATAGAACGTTCCGAGCAGACCAATTATCCGCTGACCCTGGTGGCGGTGACCGGGCGCGAACTGATCGTGGATTGCGGTTACGACCGGGCTGGTTTCGACGCTGCGGGTGTGGCGCGACTGGGCCGGCAGCTGGAATACCTGATGCGCCAGTTCATGGTCGACGCGCGCCAGCCGTTGGGTGCGCTGGAGTTGCTCGACCCGGCCGAGCGGCAGGTCGCCCTTGACTGGAGCCGGCGCTCTTCTGTAGGAGCGAGCTTGCTCGCGATGGACGTCAACGATAACGCGGGGTACCTGGAGAGTCACGGTGCCCTTGCGCTCATCGCGAGCAAGCTCGCTCCTACAGGGGCAGCGTTCAATCCGCGGATCCGGGGTCATGTGCTTGAGCATCTTGCGGATCAGGTCGCCGGTCAGCCCGAGGCCCCGGCGATCCTCTTCGCCGACTGGCAGCTGGACTACCGGACCCTGGACCGGCGCGCCAATCGCCTGGCCCACCTCCTGCGCGAGCGCGGCGTCGGCCCCGAGGTGCGGGTCGGCGTGTGCCTGCGTCGCACCCCGGACCTGATCGTCGCCTTGCTGGCGATCCTCAAGGCCGGCGGTGCCTATGTGCCGCTGGACCCCGAGTACCCGCGCGAGCGGCTGTTGCATATGCTCGACGACAGCCACGCGGCGCTGTTGCTGAGTGAGGCGATCCTCCTCGAACGCCTGCCTGAGACGCTGCCCGCTCCGGTGCTGCTGATAGAGGAGGGCGATGACTGGCTGGCGAGCTACCCGACCAGCACGCCGTCCGTGGACACCTGCGGGCAGAACCTGGCCTATGTCATCTACACCTCGGGTTCTACCGGCAAGCCCAAGGGCGTGGCGGTCACCCATGACAACCTCGCGGCCTTGATCCACTGGTCGTTGCAGGCCTATGACCGCGAGCAACTGCGCGGGGTGCTGGCCTCGACCTCGATCTGCTTCGACCTGTCGGTGTGGGAGATCTTCGTCACCCTGGCCGGTGGCGGCTGCCTGGTCCTGGCGGACAATGCCCTGGCGCTGGCGGAGCTGCCGGCCCGCGAGCGGGTCACGCTGATCAATACGGTGCCCTCGGCCATCGCCGCGCTGTTGCGGGCCGGGCAGATCCCGGCCTCGGTCGGCACCCTCAACCTGGCTGGCGAGCCACTGAAGCAGACACTGGTGGATGCGCTCTACGCCGGCACCCGGGTGCGTCAAGTGTATGACCTGTATGGTCCTTCGGAAGACACCACCTATTCGACCTTCAGCCTGCGCACCGCCCAGGGCACGGCGAATATCGGGCGTCCATTGGAGAATACCCAGGCCTATCTGCTCGATCCCGGCTTGCAGCTGTTGCCCGCCGGGGTGGCGGCCGAGTTGTACCTGGGCGGTGCCGGGGTTTCCCGGGGCTATCTGGGCCGACCCGGACTGACCGCCGAGCGTTATGTGCCGAACCCGTTCGGCACTGACGGCGAGCGCCTGTATCGCACTGGCGACCTGGTGCGCCAGGGCGAGGGCGAGCGGATCGAGTACATCGGTCGCGCCGACCATCAGGTGAAGATTCGCGGTTTCCGCGTCGAGTTGAGCGAAGTCGAAGCCTGTCTGCTCGAGCAGCCGTCGGTGCGCGAAGCGGTGGTGCTGGCCCAGGAGGATGCGGCGGGCAAGCACTTGCAGGGCTATGTGGTAACGCCAGCGGGGATTGTCGATGCCCAGGCGTTCATCGCCGGTCTCAGGATTGCCCTGGCCGCGCGCTTGCCGGCACATATGGTGCCCGGCCAGTTGCACCGGGTCGAGGCCTTGCCGCTGACCCCCAATGGCAAGCTCGACCGCAAGGCCCTGATCGCCCTGGGCAGCGGCCCCCGGCAGCAGCACTACGAGGCGCCGCGCAGCGAGTTGCAAGGCCAGGTCGCCGCGCTCTGGCAGGAGGTGCTGGGGATCGAGCAGGTGGGCCTGGGCGACAACTTCTTCCAGTTGGGCGGCCATTCGTTGCTGGCGACCCTGGTGGTCAGCCGGATCGGCGAACGCCTGGGCGACAAGATCCCCCTCAAGGAACTGTTCCAGGCCGACAACCTGCTGGCGTTCTGCGAACGGATCGAAGCGCTGCGCGGTGCATCGTCGCCTGTTCAGGATGAATTGGCTAAATCCCTGGAGGCCCTCAAACGTCTATCCCTCGAAGATCTGGAAAAACTGATTTCTTGAGGGGAAGCACGAGTGCAAGGGTTAATCGAGTCGGTGGGGCAACTCTCGTCCAGGCAGCGCAAAGGCTTGGCGGCGTTGCTCAAGCACAAGGGCATCAATCTGTTCGAGGTCGCGCCGGTGTTTCGCCGCGCGGCCGAGGAGCCCCTGCTGCTGTCCTACGCCCAACAGCGCCAGTGGTTCCTCTGGCAATGGGCGCCGCAGAGTTCCGCCTACAACATTGCCACGGCCCTGCGGGTGCACGGCCGGCTCGATGTAAAGGCCTTGCAGGGCAGCTTCCAGGCCCTGGTGGAGCGGCACGAAAGCCTGCGCACGGTGTTCACCCAGACCGACGGGCAACCGCTGCAGGTGGTGGTGCCCGCCGCTCGCTTCAGCCTCGATCTGCACACCCTCGACCCTGTCTCTTCGGCGGAGCGTGAGGCGCGGGTCCAGGCCTTTGTCCAGGCACAGAGTCAGACGCCTTTCGACCTGGCCCGTGGCCCGCTGTTGCGGGCCGCGCTGTTGCAGGTGGCGGCCGATGAACAGGTGCTGGTGCTGACCCAGCACCATATCGTGTCGGACGGTTGGTCCTTGCAGGTGATGACCGAGGAGCTGTTGGCGCTGTATGCCGACCTGAGCCAGGGCCGTACGCCGCAGTTGCCGGCGCTGCCGATCCAGTACGCCGACTATGCGTTGTGGCAGCGGCACTGGATGGAAGCCGGTGAACGGGAGCGGCAACTGGAATATTGGTTGGGCAAGCTTGGCGGCGAGCAACCGGTGCTGGAGTTGCCGGTCGATCATCCGCGTCCGTTGTCCCCCAGCTTTGCCGGTGCCAGTCAGGCCCTGGTGCTCGACCCCGGGTTGAGCGAAGGGCTCAAGGCCTTGGCCCGACAACAAGGGGTCAGCCTGTTCGCTTTGTTGCTGGCATCGTTCCAGGCGCTGCTGCATCGCTACAGCGGGCAGGGCGATATCCGCGTGGGTGTGCCGGTGGCCAACCGCGAGCGGGCCGAGGTGGAGCGGCTGATCGGCTTCTTCGTCAACACCCAGGTGCTCAAGGCCGAGGTGGACGGGCAGGACGCTTTTGTCGAGCTGTTGCGCCAGGTCTGGCAGACGGCACAAGAGGCCCAGGCTTATCAGGACCTGCCGTTCGAACAACTGGTCGAGGCGTTGGAGCCGGGACGCAGTCTGAGCCACAGCCCGTTGTTCCAGGTGATGTTCAATCACCAGGCGCAGGCTCCGGCCAATCGGGTGAATCCTGCCGGTGCATCGCTGAATGTGACATCGTCATCGCCAGCAAGCCGGCTCCCACAGACCCCCGCCAACCCTGAAAACACCGCGCCCCCTGTAGGAGCCGGCTTGCCGGCGATGGCGTCGGTGAATCCACTATCGCCGTCCCAGGCATTACGCATCGAACCGCTGCACTGGCAAAGCCAAACGGCGCAGTTCGATCTGGTGCTCAATACCACCGACCAACCCCAGGGTATCGAGGCCGTATTCAAGTACGCCACCGACCTGTTCGAAGCGAGCACCGTCGAGCGCTTGGCCCGGCACTGGCTGAACCTGCTGCGTTCGATTACCGCCAATCCCCACCAGCGTATCGCCGATCTCGCCCTGCTGGAGCCAAGCGAGCAGCGGCAAGTCCTGGCCCAGTGCAACCCGGCACCCCGGCAATACCCGGTGGACGGTTGCCTGCAACAACGTATCGAAGCCCAGGCTGCTCGGCGTCCGGACGCGGTGGCGGTGGTCTATGCCGACCAGCAACTGACCTATGGCGAACTCAACGCCCGGGCCAACCAGTGGGCCCATCGTCTGATCGCCCAGGGCGTCGGCGCGGATGTGCTGGTGGGCGTCGCCTGCGAGCGCTCGCTGGAGATGCTCGTGGCGATTGTCGCCGTACTCAAGGCCGGTGGCGCCTATGTGCCGCTGGACCCCGGCTACCCGGACGAGCGCCTGCGCTACATGATCGAGGACAGCGGACTCAAGCTGCTCCTGGCGCAAGGGCACCTGCTGGGGCGCCTGCCAGTACCGGCAGATGTCGAGTGCCTCGACCTGGATCAACTGCCCCAAGACCGCTCGCGGGACAATCCGCCCTGTGTCACCGGCGCCGATCATCTCGCCTACGTTATCTACACCTCGGGTTCCACCGGCAAGCCCAAGGGCGCGCTGTTGCCCCATGGCAATGTGCTGCGCCTGTTCAGTGCCACCGACGGCGAATTCGGCTTCGGCGCCGATGATGTCTGGACGCTGTTTCACTCCTACGCCTTCGATTTCTCGGTCTGGGAAATCTTCGGTGCCTTGCTCCATGGCGGCAAGCTGGTGGTGGTGCCCCAGGACATCAGCCGCTCGCCCCGGGACTTCCACCGCCTGCTCTGCGATAAGCGGGTGACGGTACTGAACCAGACACCATCGGCGTTCAAGTCACTGTTGTCGGTGGCCGTCGATTCACCGCGCGAGCTGGCCTTGCGTTACGTCGTGTTTGGCGGCGAGGCCCTGGAAGTGCAAGGCCTGCGGCCCTGGTTCGAGCGCTGCGGCGATCAGTCCCCGCAGTTGGTCAATATGTACGGCATCACCGAAACCACCGTGCACGTGACCTACCGGCCGCTGTCCCTGGCCGACCTTGAGCAGGCCGCCGGCAGCCCCATCGGCGAGCCGATCAGCGACCTGTCCCTGTACCTGCTGGACGATGGGCTGAACCTGTTGCCAGCGGGCTGCGTCGGCGAGCTGTATATCGCGGGTGCCGGGCTGGCACGGGGTTACCTGAAGCGGCCGGACCTGACGGCCACGCGTTTTGTCCCCGATCCGTTCGATCCCCAGGGCAGCCGACGCCTCTACCGCAGCGGCGACCTGGCGCGCTTGCGCGCCGACGGCACGATCGAATACATCGGCCGGCGCGACCAGCAGGTGAAGATTCGCGGCTTCCGCATTGAACTGGGGGAAATCGAAGCGCGCCTGCAAGGCCACGCACGGGTGAGCGAGGCTGCGGTGCTGGCGGTGGAAGGCGCGACCGGCACCCAACTGGTGGCCTACCTGGTCCCCGCCGACCCGGCGGTGCTGCAGGATGAATCCCGGACAACGGCCCTGCATGGCGAACTGCGGGACTACCTCAAGGCCCATCTGGCCGACTACATGGTGCCGACGCACCTGGTGCTGCTCGACTCGTTGCCGCTGACCGCCAACGGCAAGCTCGACCGCAAGGCCTTGCCCGCGCCGGACAGCCATGTGCTGCAGCAGTCTTACATCGCTCCGCAGCGGGAAATCGAAGAGCAACTGGCGGCGATCTGGGCCCAGGTGCTGAAGGTCGAACAGGTCGGCCTGCGGGACAACTTCTTCGAACTGGGCGGCCACTCGCTGCTGGCGACCCAGGTGATCGCCCGGGCTCGCCAGGAACTGGGTCTGGAACTGTCCCTGCGCAGCCTGTTCGAAACCGCCGACCTGGGCGGCTTTGCCGCCAGTGCCGAAACGGATCAGGCGCAGGACGCACCGGCCTTCAGCCTGGTCGACCGTGACCAGCCGCTGCGCCTGTCCTATGCCCAGCAACGCCAGTGGCTGCTCTGGCAACTGGAGCCGGACAACAGCGCCTATCACATCCCGGCGGCCCTGCAACTGGACGGGGCCCTGGATCGCGAAGCCTTGCGCCGCGGTTTCGAGGCCTTGATCGACCGTCATGAGAGCCTGCGCACCACCTTCGGCCAACTGGACGGGCAGGGCGTGCAGCGGGTGCAACCGGCCGGGGTCTTTGCCCTGGCCCTGGACGAGTTCAACCCGGGTTTGGGCGAGGATCCCGAACGCTGGGTCAAGGCCCGGGTGGCGCAGGAGGTAGAGGCCCCCTTCGACCTGCAACACGGGCCGTTGCTGCGGGCCTGCTTGTTGAGCCTTGGCCAGACCCGCCATGTGCTGGTGGTGACCCTGCACCATATCGTCTCGGATGGCTGGTCGATGCCGATCATGGTCGACGAGTTGATCGAGTACTACGCCGCCTTCAGCCAGGGCCATGCGCCGGTGCTCAAGGACTTGCCGTTCCAGTACGCCGACTATGCCCACTGGCAGCGCGACTGGATGGCGGCGGGCGAGGAAACCCGGCAACTGGACTACTGGCGCGGTCAGTTGGGCGACCAGCAACCCGTGCTGGAATTGCCCACCGACCGACCGCGCCCGGCGTTGCAGAGCAGTGCCGGCGCGCGCCTCGAGGTGGCCTTCGAGCCGGCCTTGCTGGTGCCGCTCAAGGCGATTGCCCGGGAGCAGGGCGTGACCCTGTTCATGCTGCTGCTGGCCTCGTTCCAGACCCTGCTGCATCGCTACTCGGGGCAGGCCGATATCCGCGTCGGCGTGCCGATCGCCAACCGCACCCGCACGGAAACCGAGGGCCTGATCGGCTTCTTCGTCAACACCCAGGTGCTCAAGGCCGAGTTCGGGTTGCACAGCACCTTTGGCCAGTTGCTGGCCCAGGTCAAGCAGGCGGCGCTGGGTGCCCAGGCACACCAGGACCTGCCGTTCGAGCATCTGGTGCAGGCCCTGCAACCCGAGCGCAGCCTCAGCCACAGCCCGTTGTTCCAGGTGCTCTACAACCACCAGACCGAACGCAAGGGCGCGGTGCGCCAGGTGCCGGGCTTGCGGATCGAAGGACTGGACAGCGGCGGCCATAGCGCCCAGTTCGACCTGGCGCTGGACACCTTCGAAGGTGAAGAAGGCCTGCGGGCCGCCCTGACCTACGCCACCGCGCTGTTCGATGCCGCCACCGTCGAGCGTATGGCCGGGCACTGGCGCAATCTGCTGCGGGCTGTCGTTGAACAGGGGGTGGCGCAGCGTATTGCCGACCTGCCGCTGCTCGGCGACGAAGAGCGCCAGTGCATCCTGCAACGCTGGAGCCGTATCGACGGCGTCTACCCGGACACGCCCTGTGTCCACGAGCGGATCGCCATCCAGGCCCGGGCGACTCCCGAGGCCACGGCGCTGATCTTCGGCGACGCGCAGTTGACCTATGCCGAGCTGGAGCGCCGGGCCAACCGCCTGGCCCACAGGCTACGGGCGCTCGGCGTCGGCCCGGAAGTGCCGGTGGGCATCGCGGTGGATCGTGGGCTGGAGATGGTGGTCGGGCTGCTGGCGATCCTCAAGGCCGGCGGCGCCTATGTGCCGCTGGATCCGGAGTTCCCCCGCGAGCGCCTGGCCTACATGATGCAGGACAGCGGCATCGAGCTGTTGCTCTGCCACGTTCATCTGCTGGCGCAGTTGCCGGTGGTGGCTTCGCTACGCACGCTGTGCCTGGATCAGATCGAAGATCAGCTGCCGGGGATCGACGATGAAGCTCCGGCCAGCCAGGTGCAGCCGCACAACCTGGCCTACATCATCTACACCTCCGGCTCCACCGGCCAGCCCAAGGGCGTGGCCATCGACCATGCCGCCCTGAGCGCCCATGGCCACGTCGCCATCGAGTATTTCCGCCTGCAACCCGAGGACCGCGTGCTGCTGTTCTCCACCCTGAATTTCGACGGCTTCGTCGAACAGCTGTTCCCGGCCCTGTGTCACGGTGCAGCGGTGGTGGTACGCGGCAACGAGGTCTGGGACAGCAACACCTTCCACCAGGAAGTTCTGCGCTCGGGCATCACCGTGGCGGATTTGAGCACCGCCTACTGGTACCTGCTGGTGCAGGAATTCAGTCGCCAGGCGCCCAGGGATTTCGGTCCGCTGCGCCAGGTCAGTGCCACCGGCGAGGCCATGCCACCGGAAGGCCTCGAACTGTGGAAACAGGCGGGGCTGGGCCATGTGCGCCTGCTCAATACCTACGGCCCGACGGAAACCACCATCACCGCCAGTTACCTGGAGTGTGACGCTTATGTTCGCGGCGAACTGCCCAAGCCGTCGTCGATGCCGATCGGGCGGCCGTTGGGGGGCCGGCGCATGTATATCCTCGACAGCGATTTCACCCCGGCGGTCCAGGGCGCCACGGGCGAGTTGCTGATCGGCGGCGCCTTGCTGGCCCGGGGTTATCACGGCCGTGCGGCGCTGACGGCCGAGCGTTTTATTCCCGATCCGTTCGACGGGCAGGGTGGCGGTCGGCTGTATCGGACCGGCGATCTGACCCGCTACCGCGACGCGGGGCTGATCGAATATGCCGGGCGCCTCGACCATCAGGTCAAGATCCGGGGTTTCCGCATCGAACTGGGCGAGATCGAAGCGCGCCTGCAACAGCATCCGCAGGTGCGCGAAGCGCTGGTGGTGGCTGTCGACGGCCCGTCCGGCAAGCAACTGGCGGCCTATCTGGTGCCCGCCGATCCGGCCTTGCACGACACACCACAGCTTTTGCGCGATGCCCTGCGCGACGATCTCAAGGCCAACCTGCCGGACTATATGGTCCCGGCGTACTGGGTGGTGCTCGACGCCCTGCCGATGACCCCCGGCGGCAAGCTGGACCGCAAGGCCCTGCCCAAGCCGGACCCGAGCGCCTGGCAGCAAACCTACGTGGCCCCGCGCAGCGAGCGCGAGCAGCAACTGGCGGCAATCTGGGCGCAGGTGCTGCAGGTCGAGCGGGTCGGCCTGGATGACAACTTCTTCGAACTGGGCGGGCACTCGTTGCTGGCCGCCCAGGTGATCTCCCGGATTCATTCGGGCCTGGGGATCGACATACCGCTTCGGATGATTTTCGAGAAACCTCAATTGAACGAGTTTGCACAGGCACTTGAAGGCACTGGCCTTTCCCTGACCGATGACGGGCTGTCCGACATTGAACGCATGATGAACGACATGGCGGAGGCTTGAGATGGATACCACCACGGCACAACGGATTGCCCGGCGCTTCGTCGGCTTGCCCCTGGACCAGCGTCGCCAGATCCTGGAAAAGATGCAGGCGACCGGGCAGAGCTTCAGGCTGCTGCCGATCGCCGTCACCCGTCACGAGGTCCCGCGCATTCCGCTGTCCCATGCCCAGCAGCAGATGCTGATTCTCTGGCAACTGGAGCCGGGTAACAGCGCCTATAACGTACCGATGGCGGTGCGCTTGAGCGGCGGGCTGGATGAGGCGGCGCTGGGCCGGGCCCTGGAACGGCTGGTGCGGCGGCATGAAAGCCTGCGCACGCGTTTTGTCTCGGATGAGGGCGCGTTTCATCAGGAGATTCTTGAGCAGTCCGTGGTGAGCCTGGTGCGGGTCGACGTCTCGGGGACTGTCGCCGACAGTGCCGAGGAGCACCTCAAGGGGTTGGTCGCCGCCGAACTGAGCGCGCCGTTCGACTTGCTGGAAGGGCCGGTGCTGCGGGTCAGGCTGTTCCGCCTGGGCGAAGCCGAACACGTGCTGACCCTGTGCATGCACCACATCATCTCCGACGGTTGGTCGGGAGAGGTGTTGGTTCGTGAATTTATCCGTTTCTACCTCGGCGAACTCGAAAGCGCCGCTAACCCTGTAGGAGCCGGCTTGCTGGCGATGACGGCGGTGAATACAACATCGCGATCGCCGGCAAGCCAGCTCCTACAGGGACCGCGTCTGGCCTTGCCGGAGCTGCCGATCCAGTACGCCGACTTCGCCATCTGGCAACGGGCCTGGCTCGAAGCCGGCGAGGGCGAGCGCCAGCTGGCCTATTGGAAAGAACAACTGGGCGACGAACATCCGTTGCTGGAGCTGCCACTGGACCACGAGCGTCCGGCGCAACCGAGTTATCGTGGCGCTATCGTCCACAGCGACCTGACGCCCGCTCTCTCGGCACAACTCAAGAACCTGGCCCGGCAGAACGGCCAGACCCTCTTCATGCTCAGCCTGGCGGCGCTGGCCGTGGTGCTTTCGCGCTACAGCGGCCAGGCCGATATCCGTATCGGCGCGCCGAATGCCGGACGCAGCCGCGAGGAACTGGAAGGACTGATCGGCTTCTTTATCAACACCCAGGTCCTGCGGGTACAGGTGGACGAACGCGCCAGCTTCCAGCAACTGCTGGAACAGGTGAAACAGGTGGTGACCGGCGCCCAGTCCCATCAGGAGCTGCCTTTCGAGCAACTGGTGGAAGCCCTGGCCCCGGAGCGCCGCCTCGGTCATAACCCGCTGTTCCAGGTCAAGATCAACCAGAACGTGCTGGCTGCTGCCAGCGCTGGAGACAAGGCCCAGGACCTGAGCGTCGAAGCCTTCGCCATCGATATCGTCGACGCCCGCTTCGACCTGGCCCTGGATTTCACCGACACTCCACAGGGCGTCGAGGCCAGCTTCACCTATGCCACGGACCTGTTCGAGGCCGCAACCATCGAGCGCATGGCCGCGTCCTGGCGTCAGGTACTGGAGCAATTGGTGCGCGCCGTTGAACAACCGTTGCTGGAACAACCCGTTAGCGCTGCCCAGCCCATCGAGCACCAGGCCGGGCCATGGCCCTTTACCGATTTCCTCGCGCTCTGGGAACAGGGTCGGCGGATCGGACAGGGTCAGGCGGCACTGCACACTGCCGGTCAGTCGATCGACTACGATGAACTGGAACAGCGTTCCAACCGGCTGGCGCACTACCTGCACGCCCGGGGCATCGGTCGCGGTGATGTGATTGCCCTGTGCCAGGAGCGTTCCTTCGAGTGGGTGATCGGGTTGCTCGCCGTGCTGAAAACCGGTGCGGTCTACCTGCCGCTGGATACGGCGCAGCCGAGCGAACGTTTGCAGCAACTGCTCAAGGACAGTGCCGCCACGCTGCTGATGCATGCGCCGGGCGATAACAAGTCCGCCGGCCTGGGTGTTTGCCCGGTGCTGGCCCATGACCCCGGACAATGGGCCGATTGCAGCGCCGAATCCCTGGCGATCCGGGTCCTGCCGGAACAGCCGGCCTATATCATCTACACCTCCGGTTCCACCGGGCAGCCCAAGGGTGTGCTGATCAGCCACCAGGCTTTGGCGAACTATGTGCAGGCGTTGTTGCAACGCCTGGAGCTGGCGCCCGGGGCGAGCATGGCGCTGGTCTCGACCATTGCCGCCGACCTCGGTCATACCCAGCTGTTCGGTGCCCTGGCGTCCGGTCGCCCACTGCACCTGATGGCCGCCGAACACGCCTTCGATCCCGACGGCTTCGCGGCCTATATGGCCGAGCACCAGGTTGATGTGCTGAAAATCGTCCCGAGCCATTTGCAGGGCCTGTTGCAGGCCGCGCGGCCGGCGGACGTGCTGCCCCGGCAATTGCTGGTCCTCGGTGGCGAAGCCAGCCCCTGGGCGCTGATCGAGCAGATCCGGCACCTGGCGCCGGAGTGCCGCATTGTCAATCACTACGGGCCGACGGAAACCACCGTGGGCATCCTGACCCACGAAGTCCGCGAGCTCCTGGCGGGTTGCCGCACGGTGCCGGTGGGTCGGCCCCTGGCCAACGACCAGGCGCGGGTGCTGGATGCCTGGCTCAACCCGGTGGCGGAACGCGTCGCCGGCGAGCTGTACCTCGGTGGCGCCGGCCTGGCCCAGGGTTATCTGGGACGGGCGGCCATGACCGCCGAACGTTTTGTGCCCGATCCCGAGTCCCGGCACGGCGAACGCCTGTACCGTGCCGGTGACCGGGCGCGGATGATTGACGGCCGGGTGGAATACCTCGGTCGGGCCGACGACCAGGTGAAGATTCGTGGCTACCGGGTCGAGCCCGGCGAAGTCGCGCAGGTGCTGCAAGGCCTGGACGGTGTGCGTGAGGCGGTGGTCCTGGCCTTGCCGCTGGACAGCGATGCCTCGCGCCTGCAACTGGTCGGCTATTGTGTTCCCGAAGCAGGCACCGAACTGGCAGTCGAGACCTTGCGCCAATCCTTGCTGGCCGAACTGCCGGAGTATCTGGTGCCGGCGCATATCGTCGCCCTCGAACGCCTGCCGCTGACCGCCAACGGCAAGCTCGACAAGCGTGCATTGCCGAAACCGGGCGTCGCCGGCAAGCGTTACACCGCGCCGGTCGGCGAGATCGAAGAGAAACTCGCGGCGGTCTGGGCCGATGTGCTCAAGCTGGAGCGGGTCGGCAGCAGCGATAACTTCTTCGAGCTGGGCGGCGACTCGATCCTCAGTCTGCAGATCATCGCCCGGGCCAAGCGCCAGGGCATCAGGTTGAGCCCCCGGCAGTTGTTCGAGAAGCAGACCATCGGCCAACTGGCGACGGTGGCCCGGCTGATCGAGAAGAAGGCCGAGGTGGTCGAGACGGTGCGGGGCAACCTGCCGCTGTTGCCGATCCAGGCGCGCTTTTTCGAGCTGGAAATCCCCCAGCGTCAGCACTGGAACCAGGCGCTGATGCTGGAACCGTCGACAACCCTGGACCCGGCGCATCTGCGTAATGCCCTGCACATGCTTATCGAACGGCACGAGGCCCTGCGTCTGAGCTTCGAGCTGAGGGACGGCGTCTGGCAGGCGAGCTTCCGCGCGGGCCCCGCGATTGATCCGTTGTGGGTGCACGAACTCGACGATCCGGCACGGCTGACCGAGCTGGCCGACGAAGCCCAGCGCAGCCTCGATTTGAAACAGGGGCCGTTGCTGCGTGCACTGCTGGTCAACCTGCCGCAAGGGCAACAGCGTTTGCTGCTGGTGATTCACCACCTGGCGGTGGACGGGGTGTCCTGGCGTGTGCTGTTTGAAGACCTGCAACAGGCTTACACCGCTTTGGCGGCGGGCCGTTCGCCGGTCCTGGCACCGCGCAGCAGTTCGCTCAAGGCCTGGGCCGAGCACCTGCAAGGTTATGCCCATGGCCCGCTGCTCAAGGCCGAACGCGACTACTGGTTGCAGAGTCTCGGGCATGTAGAAGGCGAGTTGCCCCGGGATAATCCGCTGGGGGCCAATACCCGGCGCCAGGTCCGTTACGCCCGTTCGAGCCTGAGCAAAGACCTCACCCAACAACTCTTGAAAGTGGCCCCGGCGGCCTATCGCACCCAGGTCAACGACCTGCTGCTGACGGCCCTGGCCCAGGTGCTGTGTACCTGGAGCGGGCAGGCCTCGGCGCTGATCCAGTTGGAAGGCCATGGCCGCGAGGACCTGTTCGAGGACCTCGACCTGAGCCGTACCGTGGGTTGGTTCAGCAGTCTGTTTCCGCTGCGGCTCACGCCCGAGGGCGAGCCGGGTGCGAGTATCCGCAGCATCAAGGAACAATTGCGCGCGGTGCCGAACAAGGGCATCGGCTACGGCATTCTGCGCTATCTCGGTGATGCCGAGACCGTCGCGGCCTTGCAGGCGTTGCCCGAAGCCCGGGTGACCTTCAACTACCTGGGGCAGTTCAATACCGACGCCGCTCCTGGCGAGCGCGCGCTGTTGACCCCGAGCGCCGATGACAGCGGTGCGAGCCAGAGTGAAGACGCACCGCTGGGTAACTGGCTGAGCCTCAATGGCCAGGTCTACGACGGCCAGTTGCAACTGGACTGGAGCTTCAGTGGCGAGGTCTATCGCGGCGAAACCATCGAGGGCCTGGCGGCGGCGTACGAGCTGGCGTTGGCCGAGGTGATCGCTTACTGCGTCCACGACGGGCACCACGGCGTGACCCCGTCGGACTTCCCGCTGGCGGGCCTGAACCAGGCCCAACTGGATCGTCTGCCGGTGGCGGCGCGGGACATCGAGGACGTCTACCCGCTGTCGCCGATGCAGCAAGGCATGCTGTTCCACAGCCTGTCGGCACCGGCCTCGGGCAACTATCTGAACCAGATGCGGGTCGATGTGACGGGGCTCGATGTGCCGCGTTTCCGCGCCGCCTGGCAGGCCGCCATCGACCGTCACGAGGCGCTGCGGGCGCGCTTTGCCGAAGGCAGCGGACAACCGCTGCAGGTGATTCGCAAAACCGAGGCCCTGGCGTTTGTCGAGCAGGATCTGCGTGGCCGCGACGGCCTTGACGCGTTGTTGGCCGAGCTGGCCGACGCGGATCTGCAACGCGGCTTCGACCTGGCCTGCGATCCGCTGTTGCGCCTGACGGTATTGCGCACCGCCGAACAGCGTCACCACCTGATCTACACCAACCACCATATCCTGCTGGACGGCTGGAGCAGTGCGCGGCTGTTGGGCGAGGTGCTGGAGCATTACAACGGACAAGGGGTGACGCCGCCCGGTAGTCGCCTGCGCGACTACATCCAGTGGCTGCAACGCCAGGACAGCGGCGCCGATCAGCGTTTCTGGACCGAGCAGATGGCCGCCTTCGTCGAACCGACCCGCCTGGTGCAGGCCTTCAAGGCCGGTGGTGTGGCCGAGGCCCGGGGTTATGGCGAACATCGCCAGACCCTCGATGCGGCACGGACCCTGCACCTGGGCGAGTTCGCCCGCGAGCAGCGGGTAACCCTCAACACCCTGGTGCAGGCGGCCTGGCTGTTGCTGCTGCAACGCTACACCGGCCAGCGCAGTGTCACCTTCGGCGCCACGGTGTCCGGGCGTCCGGCGGACCTGCCCGGCGTCGAGGAACAACTGGGCCTGTTTATCAACACCCTGCCGGTGCTGGGCAGCCCGGGGCCGGAGCTACAGGTCGGCGACTGGGTGCAGCAGGTGCAGGCGCGCAACCTGGCCTTGCGCGAGCACGAACACACCCCGCTCTATGACATTCAACGCTGGGCCGGCTGGAGCGGCGAAGCACTGTTCGACACCTTGCTGGTGTTCGAGAACTACCCGACCTCGCAGGTCCTGGAGCAGGGCGCTGACAACGGACTGTCCTTCAGTGGCTTGCAGAGCCGGGAGCAGACCCACTATCCGCTGACCCTGGTGGTGGAGGTGGGCGAGGTCATGTCGGTGGACTACCGCTATGCCCGGCAGCAGCTCTCGGACGCGGCGGTGGTGCAGTTGGCCGGGCATTTCGAACACCTGCTGCTGGCCCTGGCCGATTCGGCCCGGCAACGCCTGGGCGAACTGCCGATGCTCGCTGGCGCCGAGGCGCGGCAGACGCTGGACGCGTGGAACCTGACCCATGCCGACTATCCGGGACCCTGGTGCCTGCACAGCCTGATCGAGGCCCAGGTGCAGCGCTCGCCGGAGGCGCCGGCGCTGGTGTTCGACGGACAAGCCTTGAGTTATCGCCAGCTCAATGCCCGGGCCAATCAACTGGCCCATCGCTTGCGCGAGCAAGGGGTTGGACCGGATGTGCTGGTGGGGATCGCCGCCGAGCGCAGCCTGGAGATGGTCATCGGCCTGCTGGCGATCCTCAAGGCCGGTGGCGCCTATGTGCCCCTGGACCCTGAATATCCTCGCGAACGCCTGGCCTACATGATCGAGGACAGCGGCATCGACCTGCTGCTGACCCAGCGCCATCTGCTTGAGACCCTGCCGATCCCGGCCCATGTGCGCAGCCTGTGCCTGGATGTTCCCGAGTCGTTTACCGCCAGCGAGGAAAATCCGCGCAACCTGACGTTACCGGACCATCTGGCCTATGTGATCTACACCTCGGGCTCCACTGGCCGGCCGAAGGGTGCGGGCAACAGTCATCGGGCGCTGTATAACCGTCTGGCCTGGATGCAGAAGGCCTATGACCTGAAGGCCCACGACACGGTCCTGCAAAAGACCCCGTTCAGCTTCGATGTGTCGGTCTGGGAGTTTTTCTGGCCGTTGCTGACCGGCGCCCGCCTGGCCATCGCCAGGCCGGGTGAGCATCGCGATCCGCAGCAACTGATGGAGAGCATCGAGCGTTATCAGGTCAGTACCCTGCATTTCGTGCCCTCGATGTTGCAGGTATTCATGGCCGGGGTTGATGTGCGGCGCTGCCGCGGCATCCGACGCCTGGTGTGCAGTGGCGAGGCGTTGCCGGCCGAGTTGTCCCAGGAGGTGCTGAAGCGTCTGCCCCAGGCGGCGTTGTACAACCTCTATGGCCCGACCGAAGCCGCCATCGACGTGACCCACTGGACCTGCACGGCGGATGACAAGCTGAGCGTGCCGATTGGCCGACCGATCGACAACCTCAAGGGCCATGTGCTGGACAACGGCCTGTTGCCGGCCGCGTTCAGTGCCGCCGGCGAGTTGTACCTCGGTGGCGTCGGCCTGGCCCGTGGTTATCACCGGCGTCCGGCGCTGACCGCCGAGCGCTTTGTCCCGGACCCGTTCGACGAGCACGGTGGCCGTTTGTATCGCACCGGCGACCTGGCCCGTTATCGTGACGAGGGGGTGATCGAGTACGCCGGGCGTCTCGATCATCAGATCAAGATTCGTGGCTTGCGGGTGGAGTTGGGCGAGATCGAGGCGCGGTTGCAGGAGCATCCGGGTGTACGCGAGGCCAACGTCATCGATATCGACGGGCCGCTGGGCAAGCAGTTGGTGGCGTACCTGGTGCCGGTCGAGCGCGATCTGGTTGATGCCGGAGCTGTGGCGCAAGGCCCGTTGCGTGATGCGCTCAAGGCCCATCTCAAGGCGCAATTGCCGGAGCATATGGTGCCGGCCCATCTGGTGCTGCTGGAAGGCATGCCGCTGAGCCCGAACGGCAAGCTGGATCGCCGGGCGTTACCGGCGCCGGATGTGAATGCCTCGGGGCCGGTCTACCGGGCCCCGCGTACCGAACTGGAACAGCGCCTGGCGGCTATCTGGGCGCAGGTGCTGGAGGTCGAGCGGGTCGGGCTGGATGACAACTTCTTCGAGCGTGGCGGGCACTCGCTGCTGGTGATTGCCCTGGTCGGGCGCCTGCGTGAGGCGTTTGATGTGACGATCAAGCTGCATGACTTCCTGTTGCTGCCGAACCTGGAGGCGCTGGCGGATTTCCTGCTGGAAGGGGAGGCGCGGGTCAAGTCGCCGGTGATTGCCATGAACGCCTGCCGCAATGACCGGAGTCCGCTGTTCTGCCTGCCGCCTGGTGGTGGTGGGGCCTACGCCTACTATCCGTTGGCCGGGACCCTGGGCAATCAGCGCCGGGTCTATGGGCTGGTCAACAAGCGTTATGTGGTGCCGGGCTGGTTCGATGAGTCCTGGGACGGCATGGTGGCCTACTACCTGGAGCAGATCCGCGTCACCCAGCCACATGGGCCTTACAACCTGCTGGGCTGGTCATTGGGTGGGGCGTTGGCCGTCGAGGTGGCCCATCGTCTTGAGCAGGCGGGTGAGCGGGTGGGTTTTGTCGGGCTGGTGGATTCGCTGATGCCCCAGGGGGGCGAGGAGCACCCTGCCGAGCCTGAAGTGCGGGCTGATGCGCAAGTCGAGGAGCCTGGGTTGTATGGGCCGTTGTTGAGCAGCCTGCTGGCTTTTGTGCCTGGGGTCGATGAAGCGACGGTGCTGGGCTTCCTGGAACAGGCGCGGGCGAGCTTGAGTGATGAACAAGCAGTGGTCGAGTGGGTGATCGAGCAGGTGGCCGGGGTAGGCGGGGTGAGTGTCGAGCGCTTGCGCGAGATCCATCGCGATATCGCGTTGCAGGACGAGATCGAGACCGGGTATCGCCTGTTGCATGCCAATGCAGTGTTGAGCGAGGCCTTCAGCCTGAAACCGCTGGCGGTGAAGGTCGATTGCTGGTGGGCGACAGGGAGCCGCAGTGCCGCGCGGATACATGAGGCCGAGGCGCGGTTGCTGCGTGAATGTTCGGTCAATGGCCTGGCGGGGTCGCGGGTGCTGGAGGAGAGTCATGACAGTGTCATCCTCAGTCCGGCGTTGTTGAATGCAGTGCTGGAGTGCCTGGCCGCTGAATAAGGCCAGTGCACGATCCTTGTAGTGGCGGTGCTGATCCTGGCCCGCCATTTGGATCGACATGATTACCTGTAGGAGCCTGGCTTGCCAGCGAAGAGGGCCTTGAGGGCGCCAAGAGCTTCGCGGGCAAGCCCTGCTCCTACAGGTTTATGGTGTGTTCCCGATGGGGGTCGACAGATATTTCTGCAGTCATAAAAAAAGCCAAGGGTATGGGCCCTTGGCTTTTTTTATGCACGCCTGGTGGGTTTACCCACCAGGTTGCTTCGAGGATCAGAAGTCCGCGCGGACGGTCAGCATATAGGTGCGTGGATCGCCGTAGTAGTTGCCACGACCCAACTCCCCGATTGATTTGTAGTAGACCTTGTCGAAGATGTTCTTCACGTCCAGGCCGACCTTCCAGTTCTTGTCGATCTTGTACGAGGCCAGGGCATCCCAGACGGCACGTCCGCCGTTGGACTCTGGTGCTCCGAGCGTATCGGTGGAGTAACCACTCTGCGCTGAAACACCACCGCCCACGGTCAGGCGATTCCAGTCGCCAGGCAGGTTGTAGGTGGTGGAGGCGCGCAGCAGGTGTTTGGGTGTCTGGTAGTCGGTCGGGCCACCACTGCTTTTGTTGGTGATATCGAAGGTGTAGCCGGCCGCCACTTGCCAGCCCGTCAGCACTTCACCGCTGGCCTCGAGTTCAAACCCCTTGCTGCGTTGGACATCGCCGTTGGTGTAGCAATATTGGTCGGCATTGAAGGTACATACGACGTTTTCGTCCGGATTCGCCAAGGCAACGTTTTTCTGTTTGATGTAAAACACCGCGGCCGAGACGTTCAGGCGGCCGTCGTACAGCTCACCCTTGATCCCCGTTTCATAGTTGCTGCCAATGGCCGGTTCCAGCAGGGTACCGGATTGAGTGCGTAAGTTGCTTTGCGGTTCAAAGATCTCCGCGTAACTGGCGTACCACGACCACTGTGGGTTGAAATCGTAGATCAGACCGGCAAAGGGGGTGAACTCGTGGTCCTGGCGGTTGGCGGCTCTGATGCCGGTGAGCATGTCCTTGGTTTCATACTCGTACCAGCTCAGACGTCCACCCAGCACCAGGCTCAGCGGTTCTGACAGATGCAAGCGGGTATTGGCATAGACGCCATAGCGCCGGGCATTGTCGTCAGCGATGCCGCTCCAGCCGGTGAATGCCGGTTTATCGATGAGGTTGGGATTCGGGTCGAACACATTGATCGGAACGCTTACGCTCGTATCGAAGGTCTTGCTATGGCGCTTCTGGTTTGACCAGTTGGCGCCGATCAGCACTGAGTGCTCCAGACCGAAGGCGTTGAAATTGCCGGAGATATTGCTGTCCAGGCCGACGTTCTCGACCACGTCTTCACGGAACAGCACCTTATAGCTCCCTGGTCCAGTCAATGTCACTGGATCGACGGAGCCACGGCTGTTCGCAATCTGTTGGCTGAATCCACCCTCGGTACGGGTGACCGAGGTCTTGCTCTTCCAGTCATCGTTGAAACGATGTTCCAGGTCCGCGAAGAGTTCAGTCTGTTGGGTATCGTGATAGGCCCAGTTCTGTGCCAACGAGGTCGAGCGCGACACACCCAGAGGCTTGCCGTCGCTGTAGCGAGGCAGGCCGAAGACCGAGTAGCCGTCGGTCCTGCTGGTCTGGTTGCGCAGGCCCACGGCCAGGGTGGTGGCGTCATCCAGGTCGGCTTCGACGATGCCATAGAACACCGGCTTGCGGCTGCTGGCATAGTCGACGAAGTAATCGCGTGTTTCATAGGCGGTGACGATCCGTCCACGCAGGGTGCCGCTGTCGTTCAGGCGGCTGGTGCCGTCCAGGTCCACGCGGTAGAAATCATCGGAACCGATCCGGGTGGTGATCGAGTAATGCGGGTCGGCCGTCGGGCGCTTGCGCACCAGGTTCACAGCGCCGCCGGGGTTGCCGTTACCCACCAGCATGCCGGCGGCACCACGAAGGATTTCCACACGATCGAATACCGCCGTGTCAGGTGTCATCCAACCAGTGGGGCTGTAGCTCAGGCCGGGTACACCGTCGATCATGTAGGCGTCGGCCCCGAGCTCAAAACCCCGGGAGTTGTACTGGTTGTCACCGAAGTTGCGGGTCTGCAAGGTAATGCCGGTGGCCTGGTCCATCACCTGTTCAAGGGAAGTGAGGTTCTTGTCGTCCATCTGCTGGCGGGTCACCACGGTGACCGACTGCGGGGTTTCGCGCAGGGTCTGGGCGGTCTTGCCGATGGTTACCGCGCCGGTGGTGTAGGAGCCGGTGCCGTCGGTGTTGCTGCCCAGGGCCTGGCCGCTGATGTTGGTGGCGGCCAGGGTCAGGCCCGAGCCCTTGGCGGCGGTATCGCTCAGGGTCAGGGTGTCGCCCTGCAGGTTGTAGTCGACGCCGGTGTTCTTCAGCAACTCACTGGCGGCCTGGCCGGGCGTAAACACGCCTTTGACCGGCGTACCGTGAAGACCCTGGACCCGCTCCGGGTTGTACAGGATCTGGATATTGCCCTGGCGCCCCAGTTCCTGCAGGGCGCTGCCCAACGGTTGGGCGCCGATGTTGAATTCGAACTCCTGGGCCTGGACCTGTGCCGCCAGGGGCAGTGCCAGCGCCATCCCCATGACGGCCAGCGAAGGTGGCGAGCAGAACAGCTGGCGAACCAGCAACGCTTTGCTCAAGGGTGTGAGGCGGTGTTGTTTTGGCATTGTGTCTGCTCTTGTCAAAATTGCTGGAAAAGCGAGTGAGAATTTTTTGCATTTGAAATAAAGACGTACGAGGGCGACAAAGACGGAAAAGAAAAGTGAAAAAAATGGTGACGGGAGGGATGCGATTGTTCTGTAGGAGCCGGCTTGCCGGCGATAGCGGCCGGACAGTCGATGCAAGACTTCCGGGCCTCATCGCTGGCAAGCCAGCTCCTACACGGGGCGGGGGTTATGAGAAGGCGTTTTCGGCAAAAGCGGGCTGCTCCTCGCGACGCTCGACCTTGATCTGTCCGGCCTGCATCCGCACCAACTGGTCGGCCACCGGGAAGTAGCGGTCGTCGTGGGAAATCACGATGATCGTCTTGCCCTGCTGGCGCAGCTCGGGCAGCAGTTCGGTGTAGAACACCCGGCGGAAGGCCGGGTCCTGGTCGGCGGCCCATTCGTCGAACACCAGCACCGGACGCTGGTCCAGCCAGGCATTGATCAGCGCCAGGCGCTTGCGCTGGCCGGTGGACAGGTCGGTGGTGGTGAAGCGGCCGTCGCGGATGCTGACCTTGTGGGCGATGTCCAGGCGTTCCAGGTACTTGATCGATTCCGGGGGCAGCAGGTCGTCGCCCTGGAGCACTTCGTCGAACAGGTAGTAGTCGGCAAATATGGTGGTGAACAACTGCCGGTAATCATCCAGGCCCTCGGCGGTCACCGCCTGGCCGTTGAGGCGCACCTCGCCCTGTTGCGGGCTGTACAGCCCCAGCAGCAGTTTGATCAGGGTGGTCTTGCCGCAACCGTTCTCGCCGACGATAAAGAGGATCTCGCCCTGTTTGATGGTCAGGTTCACCGGCCCCAGGTGGAAAGCCTGGCTGCCTTCGACCCGCGGGTAGTCATAACGCAACTGATGCAGTTCGATGCTCTGCAGCGGCGCCGGGGCGGCCTGGCGGTCCTGGATCAGCAGGTGCGGTTCCGGCGAAGAGAACTGCCAGGACAGCTCGGCGATGCGGCGCAAGGCGATTTCCGCGCGGCTGATAATCGGCAGGGTGTTGATCAGGCGTTCCAGCGGACCTTTCATATACAGCATGACCAGCACGAAGCCGCCCAGCACGGTGCGGTCAGTACCGGGCCAGAGGGCCTGGAAGGTGATGGCGATACCGATCACGGCGAAAAACAGCATCGAGCCGAAGGTTTCCGCGCTGACGAAGATATTCGCCGCGCGGATGTTGGCCCGGCAGATCCGCTCGGTGGTGCCGTGGATCTGTTCATCGTGCATATGCTGGCGGCGCTTGCGCTGGATCCGCAGTTCCTTGGCCCCGGCCGAGATCGCCTGGTAGTGCTTCTGCAATTCGTCTTCGCCGTCGCGGGCGGTGAGGATGCTGCGCATGCCGTAGCGGTGCGCCAGCCATTGGGCGCCGGAGCCGATGATCACGGTGACCACGGTCAGCAGCAGGATCTGCCAGGAGAGCATCGCCAGGTAGGACAGGCAGCCCAGGGTCACGGTAAAGGCGATCACCATCGGCGCCACCGACAGGGCGAAGGTGCTCAGGGTGCTGACATCGCCGAGCAGCACGGGGATCAGGCGATGGGCGCGGTAGCGTTCGAGTTGCTCGATGGGCGCCACCAGCACCTGGGCGGCCAGTTCGCGGCGCAGGCGCGCGACCACCTGTTGGCCGACATAGTTGGTCAGCAGGTTGGACAGGGTGGAGCAGGCCAGGGTCAGCAGGCACAGGCCGCCGAACAGCAGGGCGGTGTGGCTGTCGGGCCCGGCGGCGGCGTTCATGGCGTTGTTGACGGTGGCCAGCAGGCCGGTGACGCTGAGGCCGCTGACGATCCCCAATACGGCCGAAAGTACGACCAGCAGCCAGAACGGCTTGAGGATCCTGAAGGTTTCCCGGGCGAGACTTGGGGCTGGGGCAGGCATGGGGGCTACTCGTGAAGGGGCTGTAGACGCGGGCGCCCCGGAAGGCGCCTTGAACTCTGTAGACGAGTCGATGGGGTTGGGATTTAGAACTCGCGGGCGACGCGAAAGCCCAGCCAGTCGCCACGGGTGATGGCGCTGCGTTCATTGCGATTGCCCGAGCGCGAGAACACCGGCGCTTCGCTCCAGTCGTTGCCACGAATTACCCGGCGGTCCTCGCATTCCTTGCTGTCCAGGCGCGGGCTGCCGTCGGCGGGCGCGCCGACATAGCTGTCGACGTAGCAATCGGCCGTCCACTCGTAGACGTTGCCGTGGCCGTCATACACGCCATAGGCGTTCGGCGGGAAGCTGCCGCCCGGCGAGGTATAGCTGAAACCGTCGGCCGGGCCGTAGGTGTTGGCGTGCTCGGCAATGCTGTAGCCCTTGTCCTTGTCGAACGGGAAGGGGAACGAGCCGCTGGTGCCGCCACGCACGGCGTATTCGCGTTGCGACTCGCTGAGCAGGTGATATTTTTTTCCGGTTCTTTTCGACAGCCAGTCGGCATAGGCCTGGGCTTCGTGGGCGTCCATGCACACCGCCGGTTGCCGGTCGCCCTGGGGGTAGCGCGGCTGGCCGGCCAGGCATTCGCGACCGGGACGGGTATCGCCATCCGGCATCTTGTAGCCGGTGTCATGGATATAGGCCTTCCACTCAGCGCCGAGCACCTGGAAGCGGCTGACGGCGAAGGCCTTCTTGAAGGTTACCGGGTGCATCGGACCTTCATCAGCTTCACGTCCGACTTCGTCCTCGGGGGTGCCCATGGTGAAGGTGCCGGCGGGCAGCACGACCATCTCCGGGCAATCCTTGCAGTCCTTGAACACCTTGCCCGGCAGTGGCGGGGTGGCGGCCAGGGCCGCGTTCGGCAGCCAGGCGCCGAGCAGGGCGCTGAGGATCAGTGCGGGCCAGAGGCCGACGCGAGACCGGGAAACAAGCAGGTGGAATTTCATGAAAGTTCTCGCAGGCAAGGAATGGAAATCGGAAAGCGCTGGCGGTCATAACTGTTTGCCCAGCAGGGCCATGAAACGGTCGATCTCGGCCTCGTTGTTGAGCAGGCCTGGCGCGGTCCTTACGAGCGGCCCGACATCGCGATCCACCGCATCGACCACCACCTTGTTGCGCATCAGGTAGGCGGCGACCTTGTCGCTGTCCTGGCCCTTGACCCGGAAGAAGCTGAAGCCGGCGGACAGTTCGGGGTTGATCGGCGTGACCAGTTCGATCCGTGGGTCGGCTTGCAGGCGTTGCTTGATCAGGCTGTTCAACTGCTGGATACGCGCCTGGACCTCGGCCTTGCCCAGTTGCAGGTGCAGTTCGAAGGCCTTGTCCAGCGCCCAGCGATGCTCGAAGGCGTGGTAGCCGCCGGGGCTCATGGAGGTGGCGAAGTTGGTGTCTTCGGAGAAGGTCGGCAGCAGCGGGCTGACGTCCCTGACCTGTGACGAGCGGGCGCAGACAATGCCGGTGCCGCGCGGGCCGAACATCCACTTGTGGGTGCCGGCGATAAAGAAATCGCAGTGCATGTCCGGGAAGTCGAGGTTATCCACGCCAAAGCCGTGCACGCCGTCGACCACGTAGAGGATCCGGTCCTTGTCGTCGCGCTGGCGATTGTGTTCGGCGACCAACTGGCCGATCTGGCCGATCGGCAGTTTCACCCCGCTGCCCGATTGCACCCAGGTCATGCCGAGCACCCGGGTCTCGGGTTTGATCGCACGGTCGATATTGCCGATCACCTCGTCGGCCGAAACCAGCGCCGGGTCCTTGAACAGGCTGATCTTGCGCACCCGGGTACCTTCGCGCTCGCTGCGCAGGCGCAAGAGATTGCGGGTCGAATAATGTTCGTGTTCGGTGGTGAGGATTTCCTGGTCGGGGCGCACATGGATGCCGCCGTAGATCATCGCCAGGCCCTCGGTGGTGCTGCCGGTCAGGGCGATCTGCCCTGGCTCGGCCTTGAGGTAGCGGCCGGCCCACAGGCGGACCTGGGCTTCGCGTTTCCAGGTTTCCTGCAGGTCCCAGTCCATGGCCAGCCCCGGGTTGCGGTCGATGGCGGCGCGGTGCTGCTCGATGGCCTCGCGCACGGGGCGGGGGTGGGAGGTCACCAGGAAGTTGGAGAAGTGCAGGTAGTCGGGGTCCTGGTCGAACAACTGACGCAACCCGGCCCACTTGTCCGTGGACAATGCCGGGCTCTCGGCTGTGACCGGGCTGGCGGTCAGCGCATTCAGGCTGGCACCGAGGGGCAGGCCGGCAGCGAGTACGCCGGCCTGCTTGAGAAAGGTTCTACGATCGGTCATGGGCAATTCACTGGCGCGAGAGCGTGGCGGTGGGTGACGTGGTGCCGGGGCGGGCGGCTTTCTGCACCTGGTCCCAGACCCGCAGGAAGTTGCCGCCCCAGAGCTTGGAGATATCGGCTTCGGAGTAACCGCGATCGAGCAGTTCGGCGGTGACGTTGCGTGCCTCGCTGACATCCTTGAAGCCGTCGATGCCGCCGCCGTCGTTGAAGTCGGAACTGATGCCGACGTGATCGATGCCGATCTTCTTCACCGCATAGTCGATGGCGTTGCCGAAGTCCTTGAGGTCGGCCTTGGGTTCCTCGTCGAGAATGGCGTAGAGAGCGCTGGCGTATTGGCCGAAGCGTTGTTCCGGCCAGACGGTGATGATCGGGTCGCCGGGCATCAGGGCCATGGCCAGGTTGGGCAGGGGCGGCAGGTCGAAACGTTTGCGCAAGGTGTTGAGCTTGTCCTGGGTGCGCTGGCTCAGCGGGCGCAGATAGGCCGGGAACGCGACGATCTGGACCACGCCGCCGCTGTTCTTGATCAACTGCATTTCCTTGTCGCTGAGGTTGCGCGGGATATCCACCAGGGCGCGGGGTGCCGAGTGCGAGGCAACCATCGGCGTGCGGCTCAATTGGCTGACCTGCTCCAGGGCCTTGGTCGACATCTGCGAGACATCGATGATCACCCCCAGGTCGTTGAGGCGGTGCACGGCCTGCTGGCCGATCTCGGAGAGGCCGTCGAGGGCATCCGGGGTGTCGTTGAGGAACGGCAGCGGGCGCGAAGAGTCGGCCCAGTCGTTGTTGCCCACGTAGCTGAAGCCGAACATGCGCATGCCGCGGGCGGCCCACAGGTCCAGGCGATCGAGGTCGTGACCCAGGGGATAGGCGTTGAGCATGCTGATGAAGATCGCGAACTTGCCTTCACCGTGCAGGCGGCGCATATCGTCGGGACTGTAGGCGATGCCGACGCGGTTGGGGAAGTCACGGACCAGGCCGCTGATGATCTGGTAGCGCACCTCCTGCTGTTTGCGTGCCTCCTCGACAAAGCCGGCGGTGGGGCGGTGCGGGGCATTCGGGCCGTTCCAGATTTCCGGCCAGCCGAACACCGTCAGCGCGGCGGCGGACAGCCGTCCGCGGCCGGTCTTGGCCAGGTCGAACTGGCCGCTGCCATCCTTGTCGGCTTCGCGGCCTTCGGTGCCGAAGGTCAGGGGCACGGTGATATGGCTGTCGAAGCTGATGATCCGCTCCTGAAGCTCGTCGGCCTGCTTCATGATCTTCAGCGAGTAACCGGGGTTGGGCCACAGGTCCCAGGTCAGCCAGGCTGCGGCGGCGCAGAGCCCCAGGGCCAGGGGCAGGCCGATGTAGAGCGCCTTTTTCGAACGCGGTTTTATCATTGCCATCTCATTGTGGTTTGCCGATGTTGCTATCTGGGAAGAACGGATGGCGTACGTTCTGATTTAGGCGCCGCGCCCGGCTAAATTTCCTACGCAGTGCAACGTTCTAGCTTGGATAAAGCCTGCTTCAGGGCTGACACAGGTAGGGCGATGACGATTTCTCGACGAGGCTTCATGGCGGGCCTGGCGCTCACGGGCGTGGCTGTTCCCGCGGCCTATTACGCGCACCGCGAACTGACCCGGGACAGGGAACCCGTCACGCCGGGCGAGGCCACGGTCGACCTGCTCGACACGGCCGGCCAGCGCCTGGCCAACCACCTGCGCGGGGTCTGGAGCCTGCGTTTCGAAGGACGCGATGCGGGCCTGGATGGCCTGCCCCTCGAAGGCCTGGAACTGTTCCTCGATATCGCCCCGCGTGGTCGCGGCTTGCGCGGTTTCATTGACACCGCCCAGGCGTTGCGGGCTGACGGTCAACCCCGCTGGCGGCTGGTCGGTGACCTTGCCGAGAGCGACGGCTCGCGGCTGTTCTGGCGCCTGAGCCTGGGGGACGCCGAGAGGCCGCTGTATGAATTCAGCCTGGTTCTGGATGAAGTCTGGGCCACGTTCGGCAACGCTGGCAGTGGCACCTTGAGCGGTCATGTCGAGCGCCTGGACCGGCCGCTGGCCTTGCCGCAACTGGACAACCGCTTTGTCGCGGTCAAGCAGGTGTTTCCCGAAGCCCGCGAACGTATCGGCCTGGGCGCGCCCCTGCTGGCCTGGCTGGTGTCCCCCGAGCACCGCTTGTTCCACCAGCTCTGGCATGCTTCCCGGGACAAGTGGCACACCCTCCCCGAAGACAAGCGCAATGGCTTGCGCGGGATCGGCTGGCAGCCCGGTCCCCGGGACAAGGAGCGCGACGCCCGTGGCAAGCGCAAGGATCGTAACGGTTCGGGCATCGACTTTTTCTTTATGCACCGGCATATGTTGCGCATGGCCCGCTCGTTCCAGGCCTTGCCGTCATGGCGCGCTTTTCCGCTGCCCCAGCCGGAGCTGGAGCGCGATCGCCAGGGCTTTGCCCGTTATTTCGATAACCACGATGGCTGCGCCGTGCCGCCGACCTGGCTGGCCGACGGTGACGACGAGTACAGCCAGTGGGTCAGCGATATCAAGAGTGCCGAGACCTGGCACAGCAACTTCCAGGCCTGGGAGTCGCGTTACAGCGATCCGCGTTATCTGTCCCGCTTGACCCTGGGCCAGTTCGGCTCCGAGGTCGAGCTGGGGCTGCATGACTGGCTGCATATGCGCTGGGCTTCGGTGGCGCGCGATCCGTCCAATGGCGCGCCGGTGCCCATGGCCCGGGAGTTCACCGACTTTGCCCCGCGCTGGTATGCGCCGCAGAACGACTTTCTCGGCGATCCGTTTTCCTCCCATGTGAACCCGGTGTTCTGGATGTTCCATGGTTGGATCGATGATCGGCTGGAGGATTGGTTCCGGGCGCACGAGCGTTTTCATCCGGGGGAGGTCACGCGCCAGGAGGTCAATGGCGTGCCCTGGTTCGCCCCGGGGCGCTGGGTGGAAGTGGACGATCCCTGGCTCGGGCCGACCACCCATGGTTGCAGCACCACGCCGGGATTGAGCATGGGCAAGACGGTGGAGATGGACCCGGAGACCATGAAGCTGGCCTTGCGGATTACCTTTACGCCGGAGAAGGACCTGGCCGGGTTGTTGCGCCGGGTACCGCGGCGGCCGTGGTATGCGCGGCACTTGTCGATCAAGGATAGGTTGCTCTGATACTCGCTCGCCACAGGAACGCGCTCGGCTTCAAATTTCCTTGGCCGAACGCCCTTCTTGTGTCTGCCAGCCGCCACCAAGTGCTTTGTACAACGCAATACTGGCCTGCACCCGCGACAGGCGCAGCTGTACATTCTGGTCCTGGGCCGCATACAGTGTGCGCTGGGTTTCCAGCACCGTGAGCAGATCCTCCGCCCCGGCCTGATAACGGCTCTGGGCAATCTCGAAGGCCCGTTGCGCCTGCTTCAATTCTTCGTCCTGCCAGCGTCGTTGTTGATCAAGGCCGCTGATACTGTTCAGGGCCTTCTCGACATCGGCGAAACCGTTGACGATCGCGCCCCGGTAGCTTTCCAGCAACTCCTCCTGGCGCGCCGTGGCCCGGTCGCGTTCGGCCCGCAGGCGGCCGTTGTTGAAGACCGGCGCGAGCAGGCCGGCGCTCAGGGTGTAGAAGGGCGTGCGCAAGGCATCGGCGGCCTGGGTGGCTTCCGAGCCCAGGCCGGCACCCAGGGTCAGCTTCGGCAACAAGGCCGCTCGCGCCACCTCGACATCCGCCTGCGCCGCCGCCAGTTGCGCTTCGGCCCGGGCAATGTCCGGACGTCGGCGCAGTAGTTCGCTCGGCACGCCGGTATCAATCGACGGCCAGCTCAGGCTGCTGAACGGCTGGGCACCGATCCGCAAGCTCTGGACCGGCTGGCCGAGCAACGCCGCCAGGGTAATCAGCGACTCGCCGGCCTGCTGGCGCACCAGCGGCAATTGTCGTTCCTGGCTGGCCACCAGGCTCTTTTGCTGGGCCAGTTCCAGCGCCGTGGCCGAGCCCGAGTCATAGCGGGTCTGGACCAACTCCAGCACCCTCCGGGCGTTGCTCAGGTTCAAGCCGGCGATGGCTTCCTGTTCGCGGGCGGACAGGGTGCGGGCATATTGTTCGGCAACGCCGCCGAGCAGCGTCAGTTCCACCGTCGCCCGGTCATACTCGCT
Source organism: Pseudomonas sp. MWU12-2319 (assembly GCF_023242525.1). Lineage (NCBI taxonomy): Bacteria > Pseudomonadati > Pseudomonadota > Gammaproteobacteria > Pseudomonadales > Pseudomonadaceae > Pseudomonas > Pseudomonas sp. MWU12-2319. Next base: position 128,133 of record NZ_JALJES010000001.1, on the reverse strand, counting down.
GGCCCGCAGGCTCTGCACGGCGCTGTCGCGGGCGGCGGCGACACCCCCCCAGAAGTCCACCTCGTAGCTGGCGCTGAGGTTGGCGCCATAACTTTTGCTGCTGTTGTCACTGTCGGCATTGTCGCGGTTGTTCAGCAACTGGCTGCGGCTGCCGTTCAGGCCCAGGGTCACCTGCGGCAGCAGCGGGGCACCGGCGATCACCGCCGTGGCCTGGGCCTGGCGCACCCGGGCGAGGGCGGCGGCGAGGTCATGGCTGTCGACGCGGGCCTGCTCGATCAACCGGTCCAGCTCCGGACTGCCGAACCTTTGCCACCAGAGGGTGCTGGTCTGCTGGGCGCTGTGTCGTGTTTCGAACTGCCAATGGGGCGGTGGCGGCGTGTCGTCGTCCGGACGCGGTGCGGGCCCGCCGCAGGCATTGAGCAGCAGGCAAATGGTCAACAGGGAAAAGCGCGGTTTCATGGGTTCGATCATTCACTGGTAAGCGCTGTGACCGGGTCGAGCCGGGCAGCTTTGCGGGCCGGCATAAAGCCGAAGAGGACGCCGGTGACCAGGGCGCAGGCAAAGGCGCCGATCACGGCGCCCAGGGAAAACGCCACGGCGACCTTGGCCAGCAGCAGGACGCCACCGACCGCCAGGGCGAGGGCCACGCCGGTCAGGCCGCCGACCACCGAAAGCATCACCGCTTCGGTGAGAAACTGGCGCAGGATGTCGCGCTGGCGGGCACCGGTGGCCATGCGGATGCCGATTTCCCGGGTGCGTTCGCGCACGGTCATGAGCATGATGTTCATCACCCCGATGCCCCCCACCAGCAGGGAGATGGCGGCAATCGAGCCAAGCATCAGCGACAGGGTGTTCTGGGTGCGGGCCTCGGCCTGGATCATCGCGGCGTTGTTGGTCAGGCGAAAGTCCCGGCGGCCGTCGTGCATGCGCAGCATCACCTGGTCGATGGCCTTCTCGGCGTCGCGGACATTGCGCCCGTCGCGGGTGGCGATGGCCACGTATTCCGGGTTGTGGGTGCCGAACAGCCGGACACTGGCGGCCGAGTAGGGGATTGCCACGCGATCGTCGCTGTCGGTTTCGCCGGAGGTGGCGCCCTTTTCCTGGAGCACGCCGACCACCTGGAACGGCACGTTTTCGATGAGAATGTACTGGCCGATGGGGTCGGCCACCTCCTTGAGCAGTTTGTCGCGGACCTTGTGGCCGATCACCGCCACGGCGGCTCCGGCATCGGCATCGGCCTGGGTGAAGTAACTGCCCTCGACCACCGGCCAGTTGAAGATCGCCGGGAACTGGGTGTCATTGCCGCCGACATAGGCGGTGTGGTCGAGGTTGCCGAAGCGCAGCACGGCGTCGGCGCCGTTGACCGGCATGATCATTTTCACCTGGGGCAGTTCCGCCAGCGCCGCCACGTCGTCCAGGCTGATAATCCCCAGCGGCGCTCGCGGCGCGGCCGGCGCGCCACTCAGGTAGATGATGTTCGAGCCGAACGCGCCCATCTGTGCGATCACCTGGCGCTTGCTGCCTTCGCCGACCGCGAGCATCACCACCACCGAGGCGACCCCGATGACGATGCCGAGCAGGGTCAGGGCGGTGCGAAAGCGGTTGATCCACATCACCCGCCAGGCCGCTTGCACGGCGTCCACCAGCTCGCTTTTCCAGGCGCCACGATAGGCGCTGCCGTCACTCAGGCGCTGGCGCAGGTCGATCGCCTGCAGGGCGACGGGGTCGTTGCCGCGCTGCAGCTCGGGGTTGTCGCGGGTGCTGTCGCTGACGATCAGTCCGTCGCGGATCTCGATGATCCGTTTGGCCCGGGCGGCGACTTCACGGTCGTGGGTGATAAGGATGATCACATGGCCCTGGCTGGCCAGTTCGTCGAGCAGCGCCATGACTTCGCCGCCGCTGTGGCTGTCGAGGGCGCCGGTGGGTTCGTCGGCGAGAATGATATGGCCGCCGTTCATCAGGGCGCGGGCAATCGATACCCGCTGTTGCTGGCCGCCGGACAACTGGTGCGGGCGGTTGCAGCTACGACTGGCCAGGCCCAGGCGCTCGAGCAGGGCGGCGGCGCGGGCCTGGCGCTCGGCGGCCGGGGTGCCGGCGTAGATCGCCGGCATCTCGACGTTCTCCCGGGCCGAGCCGGAAGGAATCAGGTGGTAGCCCTGGAACACGAAACCGAAGGCCTCGCGGCGCAGCCAGGCGAGGGCATCGCTGTCGAGTTCGGCGACGTTTTCACCGGCGAACAGGTAGCGCCCGGAGGTCGGCCGGTCGAGGCCGCCGAGGATATTCATCAGGGTCGATTTGCCCGAGCCGGAGGCGCCGACGATGGCGACGAATTCGCCGGCATGGATCCTCAGGTCGATGCCGCGCAGCACCTGCACCTCGGGACTGTCGCCGCCGCCATAGGCCTTGCGGATGTCCTGCAGGTCGATCAGTGGCGTTTGCATTCAGCCTCCACTGCCGGTCGCGGGGCCGATCAGCAGATGGTCGCCCTCGGCCAGCCCGTCGAGGATCTGCACCCGTAGCCGGTCACTCATGCCGGTACGCACCTGGCGCGTCTGGATCTCGCCGTTGCTACTGACCACCCGGGCCGTCTGCAGCGGCGCCCGCGAGTCGCCTTGCAGGGCGGCGATCGGCGCGGTGAGGACGTTTTGCGCCTGGTCGGCGACGAAAAACACCTGGGTGGTCATGTCCGCCATCAGCGCCTGGTCGGCGTTGTCGACATCCAGCAGTACGGTGTAAAGCACCACCCGCGAGCTGCCGCTTTTGTTACTGCTGCTGGAACTGCTGCTGCTCTGGCTGCCGGCTTCGAGGGGCTTGGGCGGTACAGGGAGGATCTGTCGGACCGTGCTGGTCCAGCGTCGGCTGCCGCCACTCAAGGTGGTGAAATAGGCGTGCATGCCCGCTTTGACGTGGCCGATATCGGCCTCCGAGACTTCTGCCCAGACCGTCATCGGCGACAACCGGGCGATGCGCAGGATCAGCGGTGTCTGTTGCTGGGCGTTGAGGGTCTGGCCTTCGCGGGCATCGAGGGCGACCACGGTGCCGCTCATGGGCGCATAGATCCGCGTGTAACCCAGCTCCGCCTCGTCGCTGCGCAGGCTGGCCTGGGCCTGGAGAATCTGCGCGCGGAACATGTCGATGCGCGCCTGGGTGGTGCGCAGCTCGGCTTCGGCCGCCTGCACATCCTCGCTGCGGGTGGCCCCGCCGGCGCTGAGTTGTTGCTGGCGTTGGTGCTTCTGTCGGGCCAGGTCGTGCAGGGCGCGTTGTTCCTGCAACTGGGCCTTGAGGTTTTTAATCGAATAGCGACCGGCATCGAGCTTGGCCTGCTGGGTCGACGGGTCGATCTCCACCAGCAACTGGCCTTCCTTGACCTGATCGCCGATTTCGACGTGGATCTTGTGGATCTGTCCGGAGGCCTGGGCCCCGACGTCGACGTAACGACGCGGATGCAGGGTGCCGAGGGCGGTGACGCTGCTTTCGATATCGCCACGGGTGACCGTGACGGTGGCGAAGCGATCACGTCCCGGTGGCAGGATCTGCCAGGCGGCCAGGGCGACGACGGGGATCAGGCAAAGCGTGACAAGCAGGGCGCGGCGGGTGCGTCGGGGACGGTTCATGCAGGGTTCCAGCCGATGGAAAGTCGGTCCGTGACGACGCGGCGGGCACACGGGGGCACCGCGGCACTCGTTGTCGCCGGGCGACAAACACGGGAGCTGCAAGATAGACGAGAGGTCGGCGCGCGAATTTAAGTCCGGCCCGTGGACTTTTCGAGGTATTTGCGCCGGGTGGGTAATGGAAGATTGGAATCTATATGAGAATTATTATAAATTACGCCTGCTTCAAACAGCCATTGTCATGAGGTCCCGAGCCGGACGCTGCCGATCATGCTCAAGGACAGTCCCGCCGGGTGTGCGGACAGGAGTCAGGTTGGAAAGCTACTACCGCGAGCTGGTGTGTTTCCTCAATGCCCGGCTGGGCAATCGCCAGGCGGCCGAAGACGTTGTGCACGATGCCTACCTGCGGGTGCTCGAGCGTTCGAGCGAGACCCCGATAGGGCAGCCGCGGGCCTTCCTCTATCGCACGGCGATGAATCTGCTGATCGATGAGCACCGGCGCAATACCGTACGCCAGAACGAATCCCTGGACGTGCTCGACAGCGACGAGCGGTTTTTCAGCCCGTCGCCGCAAATCTCCCTGGACCATGGCCTGCGCCTGGACATGTTGCAACGGGCCCTGGCGGAGCTGCCCGGGCCGTGCCGCGACAGCTTCACGCTGCGCAAGATCGAAGGCCTGTCCCACCCGGAGATCGCCGAGCGCCTGGGGATTTCCCGCAGCCTGGTGGAAAAACACATCGTCAATGCCATGAAGCACTGCCGCGTGCGCTTGCGTCAGTGGGAGGCGAGCTGAGCCCTGTGCGCTGCCATCATTCTGTTCATGTGAATGTGCTATGTCTGCGTCACCGCGTGCAGACACGAGAGCTTCCATGCAAGCCCTGAACAACATCAACCTCGATTCCCTGATCGACACCTTCGTCAGCCTCAGCGCCGCCTTTATCCTTGGCGGCCTGATCGGTTTTGAACGCCAGTACCGCCAGCGCACCGCCGGCCTGCGCACCAACGTCCTGGTGGCGGTGGGGGCGGCGATTTTCGTTGATATGGCCAACCGCCTGGGCGGCTCCGAAGGGGCGGTGCGGGTGGTGGCCTACGTGGTCTCCGGCATCGGTTTTCTCGGCGCCGGCGTGATCATGCGCGAGGAGGGCAATGTCCGTGGCCTGAACACCGCCGCGACCCTCTGGGCCTCGGCGGCGGTCGGCGCCTGCGCCGGTGCCGACCTGATCCTCGAAGCCCTGCTGGGAACCCTGTTCGTCCTTGCGGCGAACACCTTGCTGCGGCCGATCGTCAACTACATCAACCGCCAGCCCCTGGACGTGGTCTCGGCGGAGGTCACCTATCTCCTCTACCTGATTGTCCGACGGGCCCAGCAGAAGACCGTCCTGTCGTTGCTCGAAAAGGAACTGGAGCGCAGCAACTACCCGGCCAGCGATGTCGAGGTGCGACCCTTCGGCGACGAGGAAGTGGAAATCGAGGCGACCCTGGCAATCACCTCGGTGGACGGCGACGAACTCGATGCGCTGGTGGCGCGGCTGTCGACCTCAAGCATGGTGCAGCAGGCATTCTGGAGCCCGAGTACCACCGACTGACCTGCCCTTCGCGGGCACCGTCCAGTCGGTGCCCCCTATTGCCGGATCCGTGCAAGCTTCCTGGAAGTGACGGGGATCTTGGGATTTTCCCTACAGATGCTCCCGAGGCCTCTCGCTAAAGTGGCCGACCTTGTTCAGCCCTCACGCCCTGAACCTGACCGCCACAGGCCGGAATGGCCGCAGGCCCACTGTCCAGCCACAGCAGGAATTGAGAATTTTCCTATACTGTATTTCGCTATTTCCCTGTCTTTTTTCGATGCAAGCACGTTCCCGTCTCAAGCAGTGGCTGGCGTACTTCTTGAGGATTTGTAATGCGCACAGCCCTGATAGTTGACGATCACCCGTTCATTCGCATGGCCATCAAGGTCTTGTTGGAAAAGGAGGGGTTCAAGGTCGTCGCCGAGGCCGATAACGGCGTCGATGCGGTGCAGTTGGCGCGGGAGCTGGCGCCGGACCTGATTGTCATGGACCTCAATATCCCCCGGCTCGATGGCCTGGAAGCGATCAAGCGACTCACCGACCTGCACCTGCCGAGCAAGCTGGTGGTACTTACCGAACAGGCGCCGGAGTTCTACTCCGAGCGCTGCATGCGCGCCGGCGCCATGGGTTATATCTCCAAGACCGCCGAGTTGATCGAGCTACGCCTGGCGATCCAGGCGGTGATGCTCAACAAGAGCTTCTTTCCGCGCCTGGAAGGGCATGTTCAAGGCCAGGGCGCCAGTGTGTCGGAACCGGTGCTGATCGACAGCCTGAGCAACCGCGAACTGAGTATCCTGCGCTACCTCGCCCGGGGGATGAAGAACAAGGACATCAGCGAACTGATGCTGCTCAGCGACAAGACGGTCAGTACCTACAAGACCCGCTTGATCGAAAAGCTCAACCTCAAGTCGGTGGTGGCGCTGGCGGAGTTTGCCAAGCGCAACCAGTTGATCTGAGGTTTCCATTCCGGTCGGAATGCATTTCTGAAAACACCACCGACCTGTAGGAGCAGGGCTTGCCAGCGAAGAGGGCCTCAAGGACGCTGAAAGCTTCGCGGGCAAGCCCTGCTCCTACAAGTTTGCGGTGTTTTCAGGTGTTCGCAGTCAGCGGGGAAGGCCTCAATCCCACTTCGGCGCCAGGCCTGCCGGGCTGGTCAGGCGATGGGCGCGTTCGAGGCCGGCGATCTTCGCCATTTCTTCGTCATTCAAACGCAGGTCTCGGGCCTTGAGGTTGCTCGCCAGGTTCTCGCGCCTGGTCGACGACGGAATCACCGCATAACCCAACTGCATGGCCCAGGCCAGGGTCACCTGTGCCGGGGTTGCCTGGTGTTGTTCGGCGATCTGGCGGATGACCGGGTCCTTCAGCACTTCCCCGTAGGCCAGGGTCATGTAGGAGGTGATCTGGATGCCCTGGTCCTGGGCCGCTGCCACCACCTTTCGGTTCTGCAGGTAAGGGTGCAGTTCGATCTGGTTGGTGGCGATCTGATCGGCACCGACGGCGGCAATCGCCTGCTGCATCAGCTCGACGGTGAAGTTGGACACCCCGATCTGCCGGGTCAGGCCCAGTTTCTTGGCCTCCAGCAACGCGCCCATGAATTCGGCGACCGGCACCTGGGCTTCTGGCGATGGCCAGTGGATCAGGGTCAGGTCCAGGTAGTCGGTCTGCAGTTTGCGCAGGCTTTCCTTGAGGCTGGGGATCAAGGCGTCCTTGCCGAGGTTGGCGATCCAGATCTTGCTGGTGATGAACAGTTCGTCACGGGGGATGCCGCTGGCGGCAATGGCCTGGCCGACCTCGGCTTCGTTTTCGTAGATCTGCGCGGTATCGATGACCCGGTAGCCCAGCTCGAGGCCGGTGCTGACCGAGTCGATGACAACCTGGCCTTGCAGGCGGAAGGTACCAAGGCCGAAGGCGGGAACGGACATGGGTGACTCCTGAAGTGACAGTGGGAATGAGCAGGAGTATCCCCACCCCGATCTTTGAGAAAAAGTAGGGGTTGGGAAAAGGACTCTTTACCCGTGCGCACGAATAGCCGGAGTGTCGGGTCACAGGAGGGAGGGGCTGCTTCTGTCGCATGCCTGGATAGTCAGGCCAGTGGTCGAGCCGCGGGATAAACCATCTGTCCAGTTCAGGCAGGTTTAGCCAGGGGTCCTTGAAAACCGTCGCCTACAGTTAAAGGGTTGTTCCCAAGGTCACACGGAGTCATGTAGCCATGACTAAAAAAATTGAATCGCAGGTGCCGGTTATCGATAGGGGGTACGAAGTCATCCAGTTACCGGCCAAAGCCTCACCTCGCGGCATTGCACTGAGTCCAGATGGAGATTGGGCTTTTGTCTGTAATTTCAGCCTGGACAGCGTATCGCTGATCGATACCCGGCAACGGGTGGTGGTTGCCAATATCCCGGTAGGGGCGAACCCCTACCATGTTGCGTTTGATGCGGACAAAAACCGCTGCTATGTCACTTGTCTCAATGAATTTGCGATTTTTGTGATTGATCCCGTGAATCACCAGGTGGTCAAGGAAATCGCCGTCGAGGTTCCACCCCGGCGAGTCACGGTCGATTCAATCAACCGACGGGTCTATGTCGTTTGCCCGAACAGCCACCTCGGAAATGCACAAATCATCGTTCTGGACGCCGACGAAGAACGAATAATCGACACCATTGAGTTTGAATCGGGAAGCCTTGATAACGCCCTTACTGTTGACCCCGTCAAACAGCGCGCTTATATCCCGGTCAGCTACAGTCCGTATGACGCCGTTATCGGCGTTATCGATACACGAAGCCATAAAGTGATCCAGTTGAGCCCGTATATTCCCGGTTCGCCGAATTCCTCCGCGTTGAGTCCGGATGGCGCATTGCTCTATGTCCCTGCGGGTCGCATCGTGGAGACGTCAGTGGTGGATACGAACACCGGGAGCATCCGCCCCATCTTTGCCACGGGGCAGTATATCCATCTGAGTCCTGAAGGCGATCGTGCTTATTATCTGAGTTACACCACGGAGGGGACAGACCAGTGGAGTATGTTGCAAACGGTTGATACCCGTACTGGCACGATCCTTGGCGATATCATCATCGCTCCGGACGCTCCATTCGCCATGACCCTTTCATCCGATGGCAAGTATGCCTATATCACCTGCTACGGTCGTCCACCTGACTACAGCGGTCCTGTCCGGGGAGCCAGGGTGATAGTGGTTGATGTTACGGGTCTCTAGCCGGGTGATTTCCGTACGCGCGCCCAGGTGCCCCGTAGTCCCTGAGCGCGTAACGGCTTCTTCGGAGGGGTACGACCCTCGGTTGTGGTCGCACCCTTGTCTGCCAGATCAGTCCTCGACGGCCTCAAGCAACGTCGCGATGCCCTGGCCGCCAGCGATGCATTGCGTGGCAATGGCGTAGCGCCCGCCGGTGCGTTGCAGCAGGGCGGCGGCCTTGCCGGTGATGCGTGCGCCGGTGGCTCCCAGGGGATGACCGATGGCCAGGGCACCGCCGTCGAGGTTGATCCGGCCGTGATCCAGGTCGAGTTCCCGCAGGCAGGCCAGGGACTGGCTGGCAAAGGCCTCGTTGATTTCCACCAGGTCGATATCGCCGATTTGCAAACCGGCCCGTTGCAGCACCTTGCGGGTCGCATGGACCGGAGCCATGCCCATGATCTCCGGGGCACAGCCGGCCACCGCGACCACCTTGATCCGCGCCAGGATCGACAAACCGCGCTCGCGGGCGAAGGTTTCGCTGCACACCAGCACGGCGGCGCTGCCATCGGTCAAGGGCGAGGCGGTGCCAGCGGTGACCGTGCCGTCGAACGCCGGTTTCAACCCTCCCAAACCCTCCAGGCTGGTGCCGGGACGAATGCAGCCATCTTCCTTGACCCAGCCGTTCGCGGTCTGGATGGCGATGATTTCGGCCTCCAGGCGGCCCAGTTCGCGAGCCCGGGCGGCCTTGGCGTGGGACTCGACGGCCAGGCTTTCCTGCTCGGCCCGACCGATGTCGTAGCGCCGCGCGACTTCTTCGGCGGTGTAGCCCATGGGCATATACACCTCGGGGTGGTCGCGCATCAGCGTCGGGTTCGGCGAGATATTGAAGCCGCCCATGGGCACGCGGGTCATGGATTCCACCCCGGCGCAGAGGAACGCGTCGCCGGCCCCCAGCAGGATCTGCCCGGCGGCATAGTGCACGGCACTCATGGACGAGCCGCAGAAACGGTTGATCGTCGCGCCGCCGAGGCTGTCGGGGAAACCGGCGCGGAAGCTGGCGATACGGGCGATATTCATGCCTTGCTCGGCTTCCGGGTAGGCACAGCCCATGACCAGGTCCTCGAGTTCGGCGGGGTCGAGGCCGAGTTTGTCCACCAGGCCGCGCAGCACCTGGGCGGCGAGGTCGTCCGGGCGAATATCGATCAGCGCGCCTTTTTTTGCGAAATGAAAGGGGGAACGGGCGTAACCGGCGATCACGATGGAGGTCATGGCGAAACTCCTGGGTAGGGCGCAAGGGGCGTGGCGGTTGTTCAGCCGCGCGGTTGGAGAATCATGCAGGTGGTCGACCCGGTGGCATAAAGCCGGCCGTCGACGTCATAGATCCGCCCTTCGGCCAGGGCGGTGGAGCGCCCGAGGTGGACGATCTTGCCCTCGGCGCGGATCGGCCCGCTGCTGTCGGTCAAGGCCCGCACGTAGCTGATGCGCAGGTCCAGGGTGGTATAGCCCTGGCCCTTTTGCAGGCGGGTGTGGATGGCGCAACCCATGCACGAGTCGAGCAGGGTCGCCGCGTAGCCGCCATGGACGCTGCCCAGTGGGTTGTAATGGCGGGAGTCCGGGGTGCCCTGGAACACGAAGTGCCCCTCGGCCCATTCGATGGGGATAAAGTCCAGCAAGCTGCCGATCGGCGGCGAGGGCAGTTCGCCGTTGCCGATGCCGTTGAAGAACTCGGCCGGCGTCAGTTGGCTGACTTCGGCCAGGGTCAGGCTGCCGGGGCCTTGCAGGCGCTCGCGCATGGCCTGTTCCTCGGCGATCCATTGGGCGAGCGTGACGTCGCGGTTCGGGGTCTGCATGGACGGCTCCTTTCTTGATATAAAAAATTATGTTCGTAATATTTCGCTTCATATTATGTCTGAAATATAAATTAATCCAGCATCCTGGGCTCTGTGGGTGGTCGTTCCAGTAGTGGAACGATGAAGCTGATTTTTACCGTCTAGCGCCAAAAATCAGTTGAATCTAAGCTGTGCCCCATATTGATGGAGGTACCCATGAAAAAGATTCTTGGTCTCTACACCAGCCCCAGGGGCCATTGGGTCGGCGATGGCTTTCCGGTGCGCACGCTGTTTTCCTATGACAACCTGGGCCAGCACATCAGCCCGTTCCTGATGCTGGACCACGCTGGACCTGCTGATTTCACTCCCACCACCCAGCGCCGTGGCGTCGGCCAGCATCCCCATCGCGGCTTTGAAACCGTGACCATCGTCTATGACGGTGAAGTGGAGCACCGCGATTCCACCGGTGCCGGCGGCGTGATCGGCCCGGGCGACGTGCAATGGATGACCGCCGCCGCGGGGATCATCCACGAGGAGTTCCATTCCGAAGCCTTCGCCAAACGCGGTGGCCGCCTGGAAATGGTCCAGTTGTGGGTCAACCTGCCGGCCCGGGACAAGTCGGCACCGGCCGGTTACCAGGGCATTCTCGACAGCGATATTCCCAGGATTCCCCTCAAGGACCAGGCCGGTAGCCTGCGCCTGATCGCCGGTGAGTTCGATGGACAACGCGGGCCGGCGCGGACCTTCACGCCGATGGATGTCTGGGATATCCGTCTGGCCGGCGGGAAAACCCTGGCGCTGGACCTGCATGAAGGCCGCAGCACGGTGCTGGTGGTCCTGCGCGGTGGTGTGCGGGTCAATGGCGAGCAACTGGCGCAACCGGGGCAGTTGGTCGTCTTCGAGCGGGCCGGTCGCGACGTGTCGCTGCACGCCGACAGCGATGCCGTGGTGCTGCTGCTCAGCGGCGAGCCGATTGACGAACCGATTGTCGGCCACGGCCCCTTCGTGATGAACAGCGAAGCCGAGATCCACCAGGCCTTTGCCGACTTCCAGGCCGGGCGCTTCGGGCAGATGCACGACTGACGCCGCCAGGCGGTCCTCCTTCCCCGAGGGCCGCCCACCACTTCGAATATAAAGCTATAACTCCATGAAGCCGTTCTGTGCGATCTTCGCGTCGCCGACGGTTTCTTTTCATGGAGTGGCTCGATGCTTGACCTGTTGTCTGAACATCCCCTGTCCTGCGCTTTTCTGCTGATCGTGATCGATCTGCTGTTGTGGCACCTGATGGGCAGCAAGAGCGATACCTGGAAACTGGCGGTGCGCCTGACGGTGTTCTCGCTGTTCAGCCTGCTGCTGTTCAACGAAGGCATGAACCCCTTGCAGACCCCGCCCTGGCCGGATGACATCCCCCGGCACCTGGCGGCCACCGGCTTGCAGATCGGCTGGTGGCTGTTCGGCGCACGGACCCTGACGGTGCTGCTCGGCACGGTGATGATGCAGCGGGTCGGGCATGCCGGACGGCTGGTGCAGGATGTGCTCGGGGCGATCATCTTCCTGATTGCGATTGTCGCGGCGGCGGCCTATGTGCTCGACCTGCCGGTCAAGGGCGTGCTGGCGACGTCCGGGGCCCTGGCGATCATTGTCGGCCTGGCCTTGCAGAGCACCCTCAGCGATGTGTTCTCCGGGATCGTGCTGAATGCCACCAAGCCTTATCAGGTCGATGATTGGGTGGCCATCGACGGTACCGAAGGCCGGGTCGTCGATATCGACTGGCGCGCCACGCGCCTGCAGACCTCCCAGGGCAGCATGGCGGTGGTGCCCAACTCCCTCGCGGCCAAGGCCAAGATCGTCAACTTCAGCCGGCCCAGCGATATGCATGGCCTGTCCATCAGTGTCCAGGTCAGCCCGCATTCCCGGCCCCAGGTGGTGATCGATGCCCTGGAGCGGGCCATGCTCGGCTGTCGTGCCTTGCTGCCGACCCCGGCGCCTTGCGTGACGCTGAAAAGCTCCAGTGCCGAGGGCGCCGAATACGAAATCAACGGTTTTGTGGTGTCCATGGGTGAGAAGCGCGAAGTGCGCAATCAGCTCTACGACCTGGCGTTCCGCCATTTGCGCGCTTCGGGGGTGAGCCTGCTGTCGAGCGGGGAGACTGCCGCGCCGGTGAATTTATCGCGTGCGCGAAGGTTGTTGGAAAGCTCTTCGATTTTCTCTACCTTGCGTTCGGAGGAGAAGGATACGTTCAGCGAGAACATGCAGGCGCAGATGTTCCGTGCCGGCAGCGAGATCATGGCCCGCGGCGAGGTCAGCGATCACTTGTTCATCATCGAGTCCGGTGTGGTCTCGGTGACGCTGTTGCGCGGCGGCGTGCCGATGGAGGCCGGGCGCATGGGGCCGGGCGAGGTGATCGGCGAGGCCGGGGTGCTGGCCGACATGGCGGTGGTGGCGGACTTCACCGCCAAGACCGACTGCGTGCTGTATCGCATTGAAAACGAGTACCTCAAGCCGTGCCTGGAAGCCCGGCACGATATCGGCGAGGCCATGAAAAGCCTGCTCGACCGGCGCTTGAGCGCGGTGCAGAACTTCACCCGCGAAGTGCCAAAGCCGGTGGAGAAGCGCGGGTTTATGCAGTGGTTGCGCAGTCGGACCTAGCGGGTTGACATGATTGAGTCACTGAGTGGCGATGCGATCTTCCGGTGTTACAGAATGAAGCAGTCAATCAGCTTGAGGGGTCAGCCCTGCTGACCTATATTGGGCGCCTTTGGCCGCGATTCAGATCAAGGAACAGTCATGACGGGTGAGCGCGATATCGGCAATGAACGATTGGAGGATGTCCTCCCGCTTGAGGGCGGCATACGTCTTCGTGAGTTCTGGATCGATAATTTCAAGTCGCTGGTCGGTTTTAAAATGCGGCTGGCCGATTTCACCTGTCTTGTCGGTTTGAATGGTGCGGGTAAATCCACGATTCTGCAGGCATTGGATTTTCTTTCTCAGCAAATCAAGGGCGACCTGTCTGGCTGGCTGAAAAATCGTGAGTGGAAACCTGTCGACCTCAAGTCAAAGCTCGGTAAAAACAGCAATATCAGCTTTGAGATCAAGTGTGAGTTTGCCGGTAAGCTGGCAACGTGGAATGGCAGCTTCAATCGGACATTATTACGCTGCACCGAAGAGTCGTGGATCGTTGATCAAGATGCGATACGCGTTTCAGATGGCCGGTTTTCTATTCATGAAACGAGTGTTCACGGTAGTGGTAGAGACAACTCTCCGCTGCCCATTGAATTTGAGTATCAGGGGTCCATTCTCTCCGCGTTGAAAGAGTCGCGGCTGCCAAAAAGCTTTTTACCGTTCAAACGATTTATCGCTGGTATCACTTCGTTGGATGCGCTGTCCCCTCAGTATTTGCGCAAACAGGCGCGTGGTAGTCAGGGCGGATTGGGTTTTGCCGGTGAGCAGCTATCGGCGTTCGTGCATCAACTGAGTCCCGGTCAACTCAGCGCGCTGGTGGCGATGCTGAAGAAAAACTACCCCCACCTTCAGTCAATCGAACTCAAATCCCTCAATTCCGGCTGGAAGTCCTTGGGGATACAGGAAAGCTACAGCTCAGGCAGCTTCAGCACTCAAGCCCGGCATATGAACGATGGCATGTTGCGCCTGATGGCTATCTTGGCCGAAACCTTGTCGGCGCATGGCTTCATACTCTTTGATGAGGTGGAAAACGGTATAAACCCTGAACTCATCGAGTTTTTGCTGGATTATCTGGTGGGGCTGGATCGACAGGTTATGGTGACGACCCACAGCCCGATGATCCTGAATTATCTGGAAGATAATATTGCCCGACGAGGGGTTCAACTGATCTACAAGACCGAAGACGGTAGAACCCGGGTCATTCCTTTCTTTTCCATTCCATCGATCGCGGAAAAGTTGACGGTGATGGGGCCGGGGGAGGTGTTTGTCGATACTGATCTTGTTCGCCTTCCCCTGGAAATTGGCCGGCTGATGGTGAGGTAACACGGATGCTGTTGCTGGTGAGTGGAGAAGGCCCTTCCGATATCGGTCGCTTGGCGCCAGGCAGGCAGGGCCCCGCGTTTTTTCCGGGCCCGATGACGCTGATTCTGGACAAGCTGGTCGAGGATGTTGTGCAGTACTCGTTGCTCGACTTTCAGGCTGTGCATTTCGTTCATAAAACAGAGTTGTTGGTTGTGGAGCCGAAACATAGTGGACGCCGACTATCGGCTCCTGGAAAGCGCACAGCCAAGGAAACCGGTTACTACTACGAGAACGCTCGGCGTCTCGCGCTCAAAGCCGGTGAGCTGGCGCGAGAGTCTGAGGATACGGTGGTGCCTGTGCTGTTCCGGGATGCAGATGGAACGCAGTCTTCGGGGCGTGGTGAATGGCGGGACAAATGGAAGTCCATGCTCAACGGTTTTGAGGACGGGGACTCTTTGCTGGGTGTTCCCATGTTGCCGAAACCCAAGTCTGAAGCGTGGTTGCTGTGTGCATTGCGGACGCCGGCTTATCAGCATTGTGCTGTGCTTGAGTTGGCTTCAGGTAATGACGACTCACCTGATTCTCTCAAGGGGCAGCTTGAACGTGTCCGCAATGGATCATCGACAACCGAAGATCTCAATCAAGCGATACTTGCGGGAGATGTGGACCCCCTGCGAATCGATATGCATAGTTTCAATCAGTTCAAAAAGCAGCTGACCGAAGTTTTACAACGCGTTATCGTCCCTGCGGCGTTGGAACCGGATAACCAAGACTGAACATCTGGTCAGTGGCGTCGCCAGGTTGCTCGTCGACCTGGCGCTGCATCCCGCGGACCTAACCGTCGCAGCACCCACGCTGTTGCTGGATCGGCGGACACGGCACCGAGGCGAACGAACAGAATACGCAGCAGTCGCCAGGGGTGGGGCGCAGCAATACCTTGCAGCTCGGACACTCGTAGTAGTACTGGCAGGCGTCGGTGGGCATGGTTTCCTGCTGGATATGGCCGCAGTGCGGGCAGGTCAGCACGGATTCGAGAATGACGGCGTTCATAGGGGCATCACTTCTGTACGTTGGAGGGGTAGCCCGCGTTCGTTGTCGCCTGGGTCAACGCCTCTGGCTGGGCCTTGTCGGGGTCATAGAGGACGGTGGCGGTCTTTTTCTCGAAATCGACCTTGACCGCGCTGACGCCGGGAATCTTTTCCAGCGACTTCCTGACCGTGAACGGACACACAGGGCACGTCATGTTCTGCACTGCCAGCGTGACAGTTTCCGGGGTGGCGGCCAGCGCCGCGAGGGGCATGCTGGCCAGTAGAGCAATCAGCAGTTTGCGCATGGGAATTTCCTTTCAGTAGAACAACGGGGCCAGCCACGGCACGGCCAACAGGCCCAGCAGCAGCGCAGCGACAATCCAGAATAGGCGGCGCTGGCGCTGGATCGTGCGCGGATCGGCGCACGGTGTGCCAGGCGTGCAGACTTGCGGCACGAGGTAGAGCTTGCGCAGGGCCAGCCCGAGAAACAGCAGTGTCAGAGCGATGAAGAAGGGGCGGTACGGCTCCATTGCCGTCAGGTTGCCCACCCAAGTGCCGCCGACACCCAGCGCCAGCAGCACGAGCGGCCCGACACAGCACAGCGACGCGCCGAGAGCGGCCAGCACGCCCGCGATCAGCGAGCCTTTTCCGGTGAGTTGTCGCATGCCGATTTCCTTGAGTCCGTTTGCCCAAGTGCTACTCTAAATCCCGTACCTGAGTACGGAATCAAGGAAAATGTGATGGCAGCTGAAATGACCATTGGCAAGCTGGCGGAAGCGGCTGGGGTGAACATCGAGACCATCCGCTACTACCAGCGGCGTGGTTTGCTGGACGAGCCGCCCAAGCCGCTGGGCGGTCATCGACGTTACGCGCAGGAACTGGCCAAGCGCGTGCGCTTCATCAAGCGAGCGCAGGCGTTGGGGTTTACCCTGGATGAAGTGGCTGCGTTGCTCACCCTCGACGCGGCATATGCTTGTAACGAGACGCGGGCGCTGGCCGAGCGCAAGCTGGTTCTTATCGAGCAGAAGATGGCAGACCTCGCGGCCATGCGGCAGGCGCTGGGGGGCTTGGTATTGCAATGCAATACCGGCGACAACCCTGCGACCTGCCCAATCATCAACGTGCTGGCGCGTGACTGATGCCATCACGCCGCTGTTAGGTCATCTGCCGGAGCAGTTCCCGCGCCCGTTCCAGCAGGGCCAGGCGGCGAGTCAGGCTCATGGGCATGCCGAGGGGGAACTGATGCGCCGGGGTGACATAGATCAGTTGCGTGCCGTCGGGGATCAGGTCCACCCGCACCCGGGCAACCAGGTCGAGGGCCTGTTGTGCGCCATTGGTCACCAGCAGGTCATCGCTGCTGCAGCGGACTCCACGGGAGAAACCGATATGCCGGGAAATGGCCTCGCGCAGCTGTTCGGTGATCTGTTTGGTCAGGTCGCGGGTGCCATTGAGGGTGATGTGCAATTCCATGTCGGGGCTCGGCAGGGGAGTGTTCGTGTCGATTTCTACACGGCTTCGCCCGATGCCATCAAAGCCATGCTGGCGCTTGAAAGTGCGGTGAGCAAACTGCCGTTGGAGCAGTCGCTGGTCGAACTGGTCAAGCTGCGTTCCTCGCAGATCAATGGCTGCGCTTTTTGTGTCGATATGCATACCACTGATGCGCGCAAGCTCGGTGAGACCGAACGTCGCCTACACTGCCTGTCGGTCTGGCGTGAGACGCCGTTCTTCACCCCGCGCGAACGCGCCGCGATCGCCTGGACCGAGGCCCTGACCCAGCTCTCGCAGACCCATGCGCCGGATGAAGACTACGCCTTGCTGAGTGCCGAGTTCAGTCCGGCGGAAATGGTCGACCTGACCCTGGCGATCAATACCATCAACAGCTGGAACCGTCTGGCGGTGGGGTTCCGCAAGTTGCCGGCTGAATAAAGCACGGGCTGGAAGGCAGTCCCTGAACTGTAGGAGCCCGGCTTGCCGGCGATGGGGCCTTGATACCGCCAAAAGCTTCGCGGGCAAGCCCTGCTCCTACAGCCCTGTGTCGGACATATATTTGGCGTACGACATAAACCTGTAGGAGCAGGGCTTGTCGGGACGCCGCACCGCCGCGAAGAGGTCCTTGAGATCGCCAAAAGCCTATGGTTTAGAACGAGAACCCCAGCGCCCCCACTGCCAGCAACACCGCCGCCATCACCCCGACCAGCGCGAACAGTTGCTGCAATCGGGGTCCGGCCAGATGCCCGGCAACCTGGCGCCCCAGCACCAACCCGACCACCGCCCCCACCGCAAACGGCCCACCGACTGACCAGTGCATGGCCCCGGACAATGTGGCCGTGACCACACTACCCAACGACACCAGAGCAATCACCGCCAGGGACGTGGCAACGATGCTCTTGCTGTCCAGGTTGGTGTAACGCGTCAGCGCCGGGATGATGACAAAACCGCCACCGACCCCGAGCAGCCCCGACAACAATCCCGAGAGCATGCCGGTCACGGTCAGCGCGCGGGCGCAGGGCAGGGTCCAGCGCAACCGGCCTTGCAACGGATTCAGCACACAGGGCTGAAAGCCCGGTCGCGGCGCCGGACGGCCGTGTTGCAACTCCTTGCGGGCCTTGAGGAAGATCCGGCCGCAGGCATAGACCATCACCGCGGCAAACCCCAGGGCCAGCGGCTCGTTGGGCAGATGATGGGCCAGCCATAACCCCAGGGGCGTCAGCAGCACGCCGACCCCGGCGATATAGGCCGCTGCCCGATAGCGGACAATCCCCTGGCGCAAGCCGAGCAAGGCCCCGACACCCGCCGCCAGACCCACCGCGAGCAAGCCGATGGGCGCTGCTTCGACCATCGACAAACCCAGCCCGAACACCAGCAGCGGTACCGCGAGAATGCCGCCGCCGGCCCCGGTCAGGGCCAGGATCGCGCCGATCAGCGTGCCGAGTCCCGCCCCCAGAAAAAGATGTTCGTTCATGGTTGGGTTTTGGCCGCCGTCAATGTCGGCCGCGCCAGCCATTCACGGCCCTTGAGCATGCCGCGCCAGTACAGTGGCGGCAGGATCCGCTCCTTCAGCCACCAGGCCAGCCGCGTCGGCCTGCGCCCGTCCAGCAACCAGGGGGCGAAGGTCGGCGCCAGCTTGCCGCCGTAGGTGAATTCGGCGAGAACGATCTTGCCGCGCTCCACCGTCAGCGGGCACGAGCCATAACCGTCGTAGCTGGCCTGCCGGGGCAGGCGGCCGAGGGCCACCAGCACGTTGTTAGCCACCACCGGCGCCTGCTTGCGCGCGGCGGCGGCGGTCTTGGCATTGCTGGTGTTGGTCACGTCGCCCAGGCCGTGGATATTGGAAAACTGACGGTGTTGCAGGGTGGCCGGATCGACATCGACCCAGCCGGCCGCGTCGGCCAAAGGGCTTGAACGGATAAAGTCCGGGGCCACCTGCGGCGGCACCACATGCAGCATATCGAACGAGCGGACCAGGGTTTCCCGGGTACCATCGGCCAGGGTGCGGGCGAAGGTCGCCTGTTTCGCCGGGCCGTTGACCGCCACCAGGCTGTGGCCGAATTGCAGGTCGATCGCGTACTTGTCGATGTATTCCATTAGCGCGGGGACATAGTCGGGCACGCCGAACAGCACGGCGCCGGCGTTGAAGAAACGCGCGTTGATCCGCTCCAGGCGTCCGCTCCCGAGCCAGTGATCGCAGGACAGATACAGGGCTTTCTGCGGCGCACCGGCACATTTGATCGGCATTGGCGGCTGGCTGAACAGGGCCTCGCCCTCCTTGAGTTCCTGCACCAGTTTCCAGGTGTAGGGCGCGAGGTCGTAGCGATAGTTGGAAGTCACGCCATTGCGCCCGAGAGTCTCTTCGAGCCCGTCGATGGCCGCCCAGTCGAGTTTCAGGCCGGGGCAGACGATCAACTGTTCGTAGCCGACCCGGCTCTGGTCGGTGAGCACCACTTCGTGGCCGTGGGGGCCGAAGGCGCTGACCGCCGCCTTGATCCAGCGCACGCCACGGGGAATCAGTGACGCCATGGGCCGGGCGGTCGACTCGGGACGAAACACCCCGGCGCCTACCAGGGTCCAGCCGGGTTGGTAATAATGGGTGTCGGCCGGGTCGATGATCGCGATATCCAGGTCCGGCGCCCGGGCCAGCAGGCTGGCGGCCACGGCGATACCGGCCGCGCCGGCGCCGACGATCAGGATCTGGTGATGGGAAACGGCAGTCGAAGACATGGTGTCGGGTCCTGGTTCAGAGGGCATTGAGCGGGATCTTCAGGTAGCGCACGCCGTTGGCTTCCGGCTCGGGCAGGTGGCCGCTGCGCATGTTGACCTGCACCGCCGGCAGCATCAGCACCGGCATATCGAGGGTGGCGTCGCGGGCCTCGCGCATGCTGACGAAACTGTCTTCGTCGATGCCCTCATGGATATGGATATTGTCCGCGCGCTGTTCGGCGACGGTGGTCATGTAGCGCAGCTCGCGACCGCCCGGCAGGTAGTCGTGGCACATGAACAGCCGGGTCTGGGGTGGCAGCGCCAGCAGTTGGCGGATCGAGCGATAGAGGGTGCGTGCGTCGGCGCCGGGGAAGTCGCAGCGGGCGGTGCCGTAGTCGGGCATGAACAGGGTGTCGCCGACAAAGGCGACCCGTTCGTCGCCGGACTCGATCAGGTAGCTCATGCAGGCCGGGGTATGTCCTGGCGTGTGCAGGGCGCGGGCCTTCAGGGTACCTATGCTGAATTCGGCATTGTCCCCCAGCAGCACGTCGAACTGGCTGCCGTCGCGCTGGAAGTCGCTGCCGGCATTGAAAAGCTCGCCGAATACCTGCTGGACCACGGTGATATGGCTGCCGATGGCGACCTTGGCGCCGAGTTGTTCCTTCAGGTAGGCCGCCGCCGAGAGGTGGTCGGCGTGGACGTGGGTTTCCAGGATCCATTCCACCCGGGCGTCCAGTTCGTGGATCCTGGCGACCAGGCGATCGGCTGATGCCGTGCGGGTGCGCCCGGACTTGGGGTCGTAGTCGAGCACGCTGTCGATCAGTGCGCAGCAGCGGGTACTGGTGTCCAGCACCAGGTAGCTGATGGTCCAGGTATCGGGATCGAAAAAGGCTTCTACGGCTAGCTTGTCGCCAAAGGTCATTGCGTACTCCTGGTGTCATCGGCGGGGATGGGGTTCACACGGTCCTGTAGGAGCAGGGCTTGCCCGCGAAGCTTTTAGCGTTCTCAGGGGCCCCTTCGCGGCGGTGCGGCGATCCGACAAGCCCTGCTCCTACAGGTTAGGCGGTGTGTTCAATGTCCCGGTCCTGTCTGACAAAGAGTTCAATAAGCATGCCAAGCTGAGTTTTTTATTTTCTGCTGTGTTTGCTGATTTATATCAACCTATTCGCCGACGTTTTCTGATTTAGAGGTATTTGGCAGATAAATTGGCAGTCATTCTGGCAGTTGATGGCAGCTAATGGCAGAAAGCATTGGCATGGATTAAGCTCCTGCCTCCACCCGGGAGTTGCCATGACCATCCTTGCCACCGATCTTGCCCGAGCCGATATGCGGGCCCTGGTGTCCTATCTGGAACACGACCTCCAGCCGACCATCGTCCTCGACACCGACTACAACATCGTCGCCGCCAACACCGCCTACCAGCGTCAGTTCGGGGTAGAGGGGCGTCCCCATGTCGGCGCGAAATGCTTTCGGGTCTCCCATCAGTTCGCGGTGCCCTGCGACCAGGCCGGCGAGCATTGCCCCATGCGCAAGGCCCATGAAAGCCGCTTGCCCGAGCGGGTCCTGCATATTCACCACACGCCCCGTGGCCCCGAGCATGTCGACGTGGAACTGCGGCCGTTGCTGGACGCGCAGGGCGAAGTGGTGGGTTATGTCGAACGCTTGAATACCGTCACCGTGGCCTCGGCCCAGCCGCAGCATCAGGGCCTGGTGGGTCGCTCGGCACCGTTCAAGGAGGCCTTGAGTGCCTTGCAACGGGCGGCGCCGTCGCCGATTCCGGTGTTGCTGCAAGGCGAGTCCGGTACCGGCAAGGAACTCTTTGCCCGCGCCCTCCACGAGGGCAGTCCACGGGCCGGCGGGCCGCTGGTGGTGGTCGACTGCACCGGCCTGACCGAAACCCTGTTGGAGAGCGAGCTCTTCGGTTACGAAAAGGGCGCCTTCACCGGCGCCGTGCAGCGCAAGATCGGCCTGGCCGAGGCGGCCCATGGCGGCACGCTGTTTCTCGACGAGATCGGTGAGGTGCCGTTGGCGATGCAGGTCAAGTTGCTGCGCCTGATCGAGTCCGGCAGCTTTCGCCCGGTGGGCAGCCTGCGTACCGTGCACTCGGACTTCCGCCTGGTCTGCGCGACCCACAAGCCGCTCAAGGATATGGTCGCGGCCGGGAGTTTTCGCCAGGACCTGTTCTACCGTATCAGCGCCTTTCCGATTCGCCTGCCGGCCTTGCGCGAGCGCGGCGACGACCTGCCGTTGCTGATCGACAGCCTGTTGCAACGCCTGGCGCCGACGGCGGTGCCGCGTATCGACCCGCCGGCGATGAAGGCCCTGGGGCTGCATGACTGGCCGGGCAATATCCGCGAACTGCGCAATGTGCTGGAGCGGGCCCGGCTGTTTACCGACGATGGGGTGATCCGGCTGGCCGATCTGCCCGCCGAACTGAGGCGTGAAACCGCGTCGGCGGCACCCCAGCGACGGCGTGGGCGCAACGAGTTGGAGCAATTGGCCCACGCCCTGGCGATGTTCGATGGCTCGCGCAGCGAACTGGCGAAAACCCTGGGGATGAGCGAACGCACCTTGTATCGGCGCTTGCAGGCGCTGGAAGGGAAGGCCTGAGGTGCGGAAGCCGTCACTCCTGCACCGACGTCGTTCAATCGTTCGTCAGCAATGCATTGGCGAAGAGCGCCGGGTCGGCATTGCCCCCTGACAACACCACCACCGCGCAGCGACCTTCCAGCACGATGCGCCCGGCCAGCAATGCCGCCAGGCCGACCACGCCGCCCGGTTCGACCACCAGCTTGAGATTCTCGAACGCCCATCTCAGGGCGAAGCGGACTTCGGCGTCGGTGACCGTCAACGCGCCGCGCAGCAGCCGGCGATTGATCTCGAAGGTCAACTCGCCCGGTGCCGCGGTCAGGATCGCATCGCAGATCGAATGGCCGCCCGGCGGGATACTTTGCCGGCTGCCCGCGACCAGGGAGCGCCCGGTGTCATCGAAACCCTCCGGTTCCACCGCATACACCGCGACCTCGGGAAACTGACTGTGCAGGGCCACGCTGACCCCGGCAATCAGGCCCCCGCCGCCGCAGGGCACCAGGGCCACGTCGGGACGCAGGCCCAGCGCCCGGGCCTGGCGGGCGATCTCCAGTCCCAGGGTGCCCTGGCCGGCCATGACCCGTGGGTCGTCGTAGGGCTTGACCAGCACCGCGCCGCTTTCGGCGGTCAGTGTCGCGGCGATGGCCTCGCGGTCTTCGGTCTCGCGGTCGAACAGCACCACCTGGGCACCATATTCGCGGGTGCGGCGGATCTTCAAGGCGGGTGCATCCCTGGGCATCAGGATCGTCGCCTGGATGCCCAGCAGCCTGGCCGCGCAAGCCACGCCCTGGGCATGGTTGCCGGAGGAGAAGGCCAGCACGCCACGGGCGCGTTCTTCGGGACTGAGGCTGGCCAGGGTGTTGTAGGCGCCACGGAACTTGAACGAACCGGTTCGTTGCAGCACTTCCGGCTTGACCAGCACCCGGCCCTGGCAGTGTTCATTCAGGCTGTGGAATTCCAGCAATGGCGTTTCCACGGCGTGCCCCTGGATACGCAGGGCGGCCTGTTCGATATCGGCCAGTTGAATGGGCTGTGAGGTCATGTCGCGCTCCTGGGTGGGCAAAGGCCTAATCTGCGGTTTTCCGCTGCCCTTGAAAAGCGCTTGTTCACGGGGTTGAACAACGTAAAATCCGTGGATGGACACTCTATTTCTCGAAACTTTCCTGGCGGTGATCGACTGCGGTTCCATTGCCGCGGCGGCGCGTCAACTGGACCTGGCGCCGACCACCGTGGCCCAGCAGATCAAGGCCCTGGAAAAACAGCTCGACAATGCCTTGCTCAGACGCAGCGGGCATACCGTGAAGCCGACCGCGGCGGCCCATCGGATTATCGAGCGGGCGCGGCTGATTGTCCGCGAAACCCGCGACCTGCGGGCCAGTGCCTCCAGCGGTGTGCTGCCGGTCGGGCCCCTGCGGCTGGGGGCGACCCAATATGCCTTGATGCAACTGCTGCCGCCGTCGCTGCATGAATGGCGTCGACGTTATCCCGAGATCGAAATCTATATCGAGCCCGGCAACTCCCAGGAGTTGATGGAGCAGGTGGTGAGCGGCGACCTGGATGCGGCGTTGATCGTGCATCCGTTGTTCGCCTTGCCCAAGAGCTGCGAGTGGGTGGCGTTGGTGGAGGAACCGCTGGTGCTGATTACCCCGGCGGCGATGCAGGTCGAGGATGTGCTGGCGACCCTTGTTGAAGAGCCCTTTATCCGCTTCAGTCGCAAAGTGGTCGGCGGCAAGCTGGTGGAGGCTTATCTGCAGGGGCATGGTCTCAAGCCGAAGTCCCAGTTCGAGCTGGATGGCATTGATATCATCGTCAAGTTCGTCGCCGAGGGACTGGGGGTGGCATTGGTGCCTGACCGGCCGAAGGCCAATCACGAGGCGCAGGGTGTGCGCCGTTGGGAAGTGCCGGAGCCGAGGCTGTTTCGGACTTTGGGGATTGTCTGGCAGCGGGCGTCGGTGCGGGCGCCGTTGGTGGTGGCGCTGAATGAGTTGATGGCCGGGCAGGCGATATAGCTGGCCCGTTCCGAACGCTGCATAACCCTGTAGGAGCCAGCTTGCTGGCGATAGTGATTTTCCAGGCAACGGCGATGTCGGCTATCAGATTGCATCGCCAGCAAGCTGGCTCCTACAGGGTTATGCAGCGTTCACACGTATGGATCAGACCAACGGCGCGATATTCAACCGGGTCGAACATGCCAACAACGAACGCCGTTGCGTCGCCGCATACAGCTGCAACTCATCAATGGTTTCACGCCCCAGCGCCTGGTGGAACTGCTCGCGGTTGGAGCTGCCGGTGTAATGCGCCTGGGCATCATCCCCCAGGTTCGACTGGAAGATCCCGGCCGCGCTCACCGGCAAAAAGTCCTCATACACCAACGGCTCGAAACTCACCTGGCCGGCTTCGATCAAGGCTTCCAGCTCCCGCAGCGGCAATTCGCTGCTACGTGCCGCAATGCCTTTCTCGGTGGGGAAGTAGCGGAAGTACGCCAACCCCTGCTTGCGCATCTCGCTGTAGTTGTCGGGGAAGGCCTTGAAGGTGTTTGCCATGATCTGCTCATAACGCGCGGCATTGGCCTCGTTGGGGAAGTCACCGAGTTCCTCTCGCGCGGCGTTCAGCAAGCGGTCGTAGAGCAGGCGGCCCTTGGGTGTCAGTGCCGCGCCGCGTTGTTCGATTTCGCCGAAACGGGCCGAGTGGCTGCCGGTTTCGCTGGCGTCCTGGCCGATAAAGGTGATGGCTTCCTCCAGCGCCTTGAAGCTGGTCTGGCGCAACAGGATCGCGCACTCACGGCGGGGCGGGCCTTCGATCACCGCCTTGGGGGTGATGCCCTTGCCCGGCATGGCGGCTTGCACCGCGTCGATGTCCAGGGTGCGCGGGGTCAGGTGGTTGATATGCGGCCCCCTGAACGCCACCACATCGGCGATCAGCCGATGCTGGGCATTGAGCTTTTTGTACTCGTCCAGGGACACCGTGGCGCTGTTGTGCCAACGGAAGGTTTCCAGTGCCTGCTGGACGAACTCGGCGGCATCGGCGGAATCGAGGCCGCCATTCATCTCGGCCTTTTCGATCAGTTCGATGGTGCGCGGGGTGAAGATATTCCGCCGGCTGAGGATCCATTCGGCGAATTCCCGCAGCCCGTCTTCCTCGATCAGTTCCAGGCGCAGCAGCGAAGTGAAGACGCGGAACGGGCTGACCTGCAAGGCCGTTTCATGCACCGCGCGAAAGGCGGTCGAATGCACCGGCACGCCGGCCGGAGTCAGGTCGTAATAACCCACCGGTTCCATGCCCATCACCGCGAACAGTCGGGCCAGGGTCGCCAGTTCCGCCGCCGTGCCGACGCGAATGGCGCCGTGGCGTTCCATGTCCAGGCGACGGATCTCGCCGGTCTGGCGCAGGCTTTCGGCAACCTGGGCATTGTTGCCCAGCACCTGTTCGTTGACCTGCGCGACCAACTCCATCAGCGCGCCGTAGAGCGGCACTTCGGTCTTGTACATCTGCGACATGGCACGGGAAAACTGCGCGCGGATCTCGTCGGGGTGGGCGAAGACAGCGGTGCTCATGGGGGTGGTACTCCGCAAAATCGGGATGACTGGACTTGCGCTGAATTCTGCGGGTGCCAGGGGGGCGGGTTCAAACGAATTAAGGTCCAGGGATCATTCCAAAAAGGACTGACCTGGGTGCACCTCACGGCCGGCGGGGTGAGTCCGGGCAATATCCGCCAGCAGGCCAGGCGGCTCGGCATCGGCTACCCGGTGGCCATCGACAGCAACTACAGCATCTGGCGTGCCTTCGATAACCAGTACTGGCCGGCGCATTACCTGATCGACGCCAAGGGCCAGGTGCGCTACAGCCACTTTGGCGAGGGGCTTATGCCGAGCAGGAAAAGGTGATTCGAGCGCTGCTGGAGGAAGCCAGGTGCGCCGGGCCGAGCGGCTCCGGGTTGAACGACCGAGGCGGGTAGCGACGCCTTGGGGATGATGGGCACAGAGAATGTATTAATCTAGGCGCCTTCATTTGCAGGCAGTACAAACAGGATGAATATCAACAGTACCGATCTCAACCTGCTCAAGGTTTTCGAGGCCCTGCATGACGAGGGCAGCGCCAGTCGCGCGGCGTTGCAGCTCGGGCTGACCCAGTCGGCGGTCAGCGCCGCCTTGAATCGCCTGCGCGCGATGTACGGCGATCAACTCTTTGTCCGCACCGGCCGGGGCCTGTCGCCGACCCTGATCGCCAACCAGCTCAAGCCGGTGATCTCCGACGCCTTGAACAAATGTCGCCAGAGTTTTTCCCTGGTCCAGCCGACCCTGGCCAGCTATGAAGGGCGCTCGGTGACCATCGGCCTGTCCGACGACTTTGAAATCGCCCTCGGTCGCCAGCTGATTGAAACCGTGGCGCAACGGGCGAAAAACCTGCGGCTGATCTTTCGCCAGACCCACAGCCAGATCGCGGTCGATGCCCTGATGGAGCGCCAGTTCGATCTGACCATTACCGCTGGCGGCATCCCCAATCGGCTGCTGGGTCGGCAGTTGCTCGGGGAGGGCGGTTATGCCTGCCTGGTGGATCGCGCCAGCCTGGGCGACAGGACAGCCCTCGATCTGCAGGACTATGTGGCCCGCGAGCACATCCTGATTTCATCGGGAGGTTTTATCGGCATCGTCGATGAGGGGCTCGCGGCCAGGGGGCTGAGCCGCAAGGTCGTCACCGCCACCACGCATTTCGCGGCATTACCCTTCCTGTTGAAGGGCTCGTCGGCGGTGGCGACCTTGCCCACCCATGCCGCCCGAGCGATCGCTGGGTTATGCGATATCCAGATGCTCCCCTGTCCGATCGACCTGCCGCACTATCCCATCGAGCTTGGCTGGCGCACCCATGCGCAGACGGATGGCGCCGTGCTGCTGGTCAAACAGGCAATTATCGACAGCTTTGCGCTCTGACGGACTGCGCTGAGCCGTTGAGAAGGACGAGCACCGGAATCAGTTGCGACTATTAATAGGAAGCATTACTATTTGCGCCCCGCCTTCATAGCCTGTCGCCATGAATCTCCCTCCACCCCGCAGACCCGGTTTTTTCGAGCATTACGAGGAGTTGATCGGCACCTGGACCCGTCGGCTGAGAAACCGTCAGCAAGCCGAGGACCTGGCCCACGATACCTTTGTGCGGGTACTGGAAAGCCAGGCCGCCGGCGTCGAGCAACCACGGGCCTATCTGCACCAGACCGCGCGCAATATCGCGGTGGATACCTATCGTCGCGAAGACCGGCGTGGGGCCCTGGAGCTGGAAGCGATTGACCACAGCGCACCGCCCACCGGCGACCCGGAGCATTTCATGCACGCCATCCAGCTTGCCGATTCCATCGAGCGGGCCCTGGGCGAGTTGCCCGTCAATTGTCGCAAGGCCTTTGTCTGGCAGAAGATCGAGGGCCTGACCCAGGCGGAGATCGCCGAGCGCCTCGGGCTGTCCAAGAATATGGTGGAGAAGTATATGATTCGCACCCTGCGGCATCTGCGCGAGCGCCTGGATGGAGCGGATCAATGACGCTCCCGTGCGTTTCTACCCGTAGGAGCGAGCTTGCTCGCGATGATCTCCAGGGCACTGGGGGCAGTCAGAGGCTCCGCGTTATCGTTGACGTTTATCGCGAGCAAGCTCGCTCCTACAAGGATTTTGCATGATGGAGAATCGTGATAGCGCCACGGTTCGCGATGAGGCCGCCACCTGGTTTGTGCGGGTTCGGGAGGCGCCGTTGAGCGCCGGGCAACAGGCCGAATTCGATGCCTGGCGCCATGAGCATCCGTTGCATCAGGATGAGTTCGACCTGCTCCAGGGGCTCTGGAGCGCCACCGACCTGGTGCCCCAGGCGCGTTTGCAGGCGCTCTGCGACGAGCCTCCAGCGCGGCTCAAGCGCCGGCCGCTGCTGCGTTATGCGGTGGCCGCCGGGGTGGTCGCGGTGGCCTTGGCCCTGGGGCTGTTCAGCGGCCTGAATCATCCGGCGCCCTATGACGCGACCTTTGCCAGCGTGCTTGGTGAGCGTCGACAAGTGGCCTTGCCCGACGGTTCGATTATCGACCTGAACAGCCGCAGCCGGGTCCGCGTGCATTACCAGCGCGACCGCCGTGAGGTCGAGCTGGAGCAGGGCGAGGCGATGTTCAGTGTCGAGCATGACAGCAGTCGCCCGTTCGTGGTCCAGGCCGGGGTCGGCAAGGTCACGGTCACTGGCACGCGCTTCGATGTGCGCCGCGATCCGGCGCAGACCCGGGTGGTGGTCGAGGCGGGCACGGTGAAGGTCCAGGGCCGCGACGCGGCGGATGGGGATTTCGTCAATCTCACGGCGGGCCAGGGCACCCGGGTCGATGAGCAGGGCCGGGTCGCCGCGGCGGAAGCGGTGAACGCCGACGAACTCACCGCCTGGCGCAGCGGCAAGCTGGTCTTCAACAATGCCCGCCTCAGCGATGTGGTGCAGGAAGTCTCGCGTTATCGGGACAAGCCCCTGGGCGTTGTCTCCGTGGCCGTGGGCAATCTGCGCTTGACCTGCGTGTTCAAGCTCAACGATACCGAGGCCCTGCTCAGGGCCTTGCCGAGCATCCTGCCAGTGGCCGTCAGGACCCGTGCCGACGGTGCCCAGGAAATAATTGCAAAATAGATTCAGGTTTTTTTCGAGTTCTTCGTCTTCTTGTCCAACTGCAACTGGTTTGCATTAACAATCGCATGCAATGGCGAACTACAGGACAAGGTCAGACGTGAACAACACACCCAACGCGCTTTACCAGGCGATCCGCAACGCACTGCCCAGTTCCCCGGTCTTTGCCCTGGCCCTGGCGATCAGTGCCGTTGCCCCCCTGAGCCAGGCGGCTCAGGGGGACGCGGCCATCCATATCCAGGCCCAGCCCCTGGCGTCGGCCTTGAGTCAGTTGGGACAGCAAACCTCCCTGCAAGTGTTTTTCAGCCCGCAACTGGTGGCCGGCAAGCTTGCCCCGGCGGTCGACGGCAAGCTGTCGCCGGAAGAAGCCCTGAACGTGCTGCTGCGCGGCAGCGGCCTGGACTATGACCTCAAGGACGGCTCGGTGACCTTGCGTGCCGCCGCGCCGGCCACCGCCGGTGCCCTGGAGCTGGCGCCGCTGGATGTCAAGGTGGTGGGTGACTGGCTCGGCGACGCCGACCAGGCGATTGTGCAGAACCATCCGGGGGCGCGGACCGTGATCCGTCGCCAGGCGATGGTCGAGCAGGGCGCGATGAACGTGAAGGACGCCCTGCGTACCGTGCCCGGCGTGCAGGTGCAGGAAAACAACGGCACCGGCGGTAGCGATATTTCCCTTAACGTCGGCGTGCGCGGCCTGACGTCCCGTCTGTCGCCACGTTCCACCGTGCTGATCGACGGCGTGCCGGCGGCGTTCGCCCCGTACGGCCAGCCCCAGTTGTCGATGGCCCCGGTGTCGGTCGGCAACCTGGACAGCATCGACGTGGTACGCGGTGCCGGTTCCGTGCGTTATGGACCGCAGAACGTCGGCGGCGTGATCAACTTCGTGACCCGGGCGATCCCCGAGAAGTTTTCCGGCGAGATCGGCAGCACCCTGGAAACCTCGCGTTACGGCGGTGTGAAGCACCTCGACACGGCGTTCCTCGGCGGCACCGCGGACAACGGTTTTGGCGCGGCGCTGTTGTATTCCGGCGTGAAGGGCGAGGGTTATCGGGAAAGCAACAACGGCAACGACATCAACGATGTCCTGCTCAAGACCCACTGGGCGCCTACCGACCAGGACGACTTCTCCCTCAACCTGCATTACTACGATGCCAATGCGGACATGCCCGGCGGCCTGACCCAGAAGCAGTACGACGCCAATCCTTACCAGTCGGTGCGCAACTACGACAACTTCACCGGCCGGCGCAAGGATATCTCCTTCAAGTACAAACGGCAGGTGGATGACCAGACCCAGGTCGAAGTGCTGACCTACTACACCGACAGTTTCCGTGGCAGCAATATCGCCGCCCGCGACCTCCAGACCCTCAGCGCTTACCCGCGCAGCTACTACACCTTTGGCATCGAGCCACGGGCGTCCCACGTCTTCGACCTGGGCCCGACCACCCAGGAAGTCAGCGTCGGCTACCGCTACCTGAAGGAAGGCATGCATGAGGCCACCAGCCGCGTGGCCCTGGTCAACGGCGTGCCGACCCTGACGCCGACCTCCGACGGGCATATCTACCAGGACCGCACCGGCGGCACCGAGGCCAATGCCTTCTACCTCGATGACAAGATCGATATCGGCAAATGGACCATCACCCCGGGTATCCGCTTCGAGCGCATCAGCAGCAACTGGCATGATCGGGCCGTGCCGGGGACCAACTACGTGCCGGTCCAGGAGAAGTTCCGCAGCGTCGACAGCAACGAGCCGCTGCCGGCCCTGAGCGTGATGTACCACCTCTCCGATGCCTGGAAAGTCTTCGCCAACTACGAAACCTCCTTCGGCAGCCTGCAATATTTCCAGATTGCCCAGGGTGGCAACGGCAACAGCACGGCCAATGGCCTGCAACCGGAAAAGGCCAAGACCTACGAACTGGGCACGCGCTATGACAACGGCACCTGGGGCGCAGAGATGACGTTGTTCTACATCGACTTCTCCGATGAGCTGCAATACGTCAGCAACGATGTGGGCTGGACCAACCTGGGCGCCACCGCTCACCGGGGTCTTGAAACCTCCGCGCATTACAACCTGGCGGACCTCAACCCGGCGCTCGAGGGCCTGACCGCGAATGTCGGCCTGACCTACACCAAGGCGACCTCCCAGGGCGATATCCCGGGCTTCAAGGGCCGTGACCTGCCGCTGTACTCGCGGGAGGTGCTGAATGTCGGTTTGCGTTATGCGGTCAATCGCTGGACCTACAACCTCGACGGTTTCGCCCAGTCTTCCCAGCGCGCGCCGGGGACCGGGAGCAACGCCGACGGCAGCTTCAACGGCAACTACATCACCACGCCGACCGCTGACGGCCAGTACGGCAATATTCCCGGCTATATGACCTGGGATCTGCGCGGTGCCTATGACTTCGGCGCGCAGCTGTCGAACCTGAAACTGGGGGCGGGGGTGCGTAACGTCTTCGACCAGCAGTACTTCACCCGGTCGAGCGACAACAATGCGGGGATCTACGTGGGTGAACCACGGACCTTCTTTGTGCAGGCCAGTGTTGGGTTCTGATCGGCTGATGGCTGACCCCATCCTGCAGGAGCCGGCTTGCTGGCGATGGAATCGACGCGGTGTCCTGTCATACCGCGTCGCCTGGATCGCCAGCAAGCCGGCTCCTACGAAGGTTGTGTCATTTCAGGTGCGCAGGATTTGCCCGCTGACCGCCACTCCCACCAACATCACCGCGATCACCATAAAGGCCAGGTTCAACGAACTGGCATGGGCGATAAAACCGATCGCCGCCGGTCCCGCCAGAATCCCCGCATACCCCAGGGTGGTAATCGCCGGCACGGCGATGTTTTCCGCCATGACCTTCTGCTTGCCCACGGCGGTGTACAGCACCGGCACGATATTCGAGCACCCGGCGCCCACCAGCGCATAACCGATCAACGCTGCTTCCCAGGCCGGCACCAGCGTGGCCAGGGCCAGGCCGGCCGCGGCGGTCAGCCCGCCGAAGACAATCACTTTTTTCGCCCCCAGACGCCGGACGATGGCATCGCCGGTCAGCCGTCCGACCGTCATGGTCAGGGCAAAGGCCGCGTAGCCGAGGCCCGCATAGGCGTCCGCGACCTGGCGCTCGGCGCTGAGAAACACCGCGCTCCAGTCGAGCATCGCACCTTCGGCGAGGAACACCACAAAGCACAGCAGGCCGATAAACAACACCACGCCATGGGGCACGGCAAAGGCCGGTCCCGAGCTTTCACTGCCATAGGGCAACAGGTGCGGGGCGGCCTTGTACAGCGCCGCCAGCAGAAACACGATCACCACGCCAATCGCTCCCAGGGGCGACAGCCCCAGGCCCAGCAGCGCGCTGACCCCGGCGGCGGCGGAGATCCCGCCGAGGCTGAACAGCCCGTGAAAGCCCGACATCATGGTCTTGCCGCTGGCGCGCTCGACGATCACCGCTTGCAGGTTGACGGTGGAGTCCACCGCGCCGAGCCCGGCGCCGAACAGAAACAGGCTGGCCACCAGCCAGGGAATCGAACTGACCGTGGCCAATAGTGGCAGCGCGAGGCAGATCAGCAAAGTGCCGCCGCTCAGCACCCGTCGGCAACCGAAGCGTGAGGCCAGGGCACCGGCCACTGGCATGGCGATGATCGAGCCGACCCCGAGGCACAACAGCAACAGCCCCAGGGTACCCTCATCGAGCCCGGCGCGGGCCTTGGCGTAAGGCACCAGCGGCGCCCAGGCGGCGACGCCGAAACCGGCGATAAAGAAGGCGATACGGGTCGACATCTGTTCCAGGCGTCCCGGTTTGACCGGGGCGTGGGCGGTGAGGGCAGTCATGAAAAATCCTTGGCGGGCCGGCAGACAACGCTGTGCAAGGGAACATCCTTGCACATCGTGTCCGGTGCGGCGAGGCCAAGGACCGGTTTTATAACCGCTCGGTCAGGCTTTGCGACGGGCATCCAGGCTCAGGCGGCCGCCACCGAAAGCGACCACCTGCAACAGGCCACCGGCCATGGCGATGTTCTTGAAGAAGTGGATGAACTGGTTCTGGTCGCCCAGGTGATTGTGGAACGCCAGGGCGGTGACCACGGTGAACAGTGCCATGACCAGGGCGACCGCGCGGGTGCGGTAACCGAGGATCAACAGCAGGCTGCCGCCGACTTCGACGACGATCGCCGCGATCAGCGCCAGCTGTGGCAGGGGCAGGCCCACCGATTCGATGTAGCCGATCATACCGGCCGGGTTGGCGATCTTCGAGAAGCCCGAGAGCAGGAAGATCGCGGCCAGCAGGACGCGTCCGGCGAGGGCGATGGCAGCCGAAGCGCTGGCGCTGTCGGATTGACTGTGGAGTGCGGAGTTGGCATTGGCGGTGTTGGACATGGACTTGTACCTATGAGAGCGACGCGACCACCATGGTGCGTCGGAGTGGTGTGCAGTCTGCCATCGCGCTAACGTACGCAATAGCCGAATAATTTCGAGGATTAGGTTCGAAAATATCGAACGTCTCCAGGAGCCCACCCCATGATTCCCAATCCCGGCACACCGACCCTCGACCAACTGCGGGTGCTGCTGACCGTGGTCGAAACCGGCAGTTTTGCCGCGGCCGCGCGCAAGCTCAGTCGCGCCACTTCGGTGATCAGCTACACCATCGCCAACCTGGAACTGCAACTGGGGGTGCAGTTGTTTGATCGTACCACCACGCGCAAGCCGCAGTTGACCGACGCCGGCCGTACGGTGCTGACCGAGGCGCGGACCATCTACAGTGGCATCGATGGCTTGCGGGCCAAGGTCAAGGGGCTGTTGCAGGGGCTGGAAGCCGAAATTCACCTGGTGGTCGATGTGATGCTGCCGGCGGCGCGCCTGGTGGATGTGCTCAAGGGCTTTCGCGCGCAATTCCCCACGGTGCTCCTGCACCTGCACGTGGAGGCCCTGGGGGCGGTGGCGCAACTGGTGCTGGAGGGGCGCGCGAGTGTCGGTGTCAGTGGTTTTTTCAGTCGCGGCATGGCGGGGCTGGAGCGGGTCGGGGTGGGCAGCGTCCAGCTGATTTCAGTGGCCTCGCCCAGTCATCCGCTGGCCCAGGGTGTGAACCTGCCTGGGGCTGGCCGTGAGCATGTGCAATTGGTGCTCTCGGACCGTTCGAGCCTGACCCGCAACCAGGAGTTCGGCGTGCTCGGCACCCGCACCTGGCGCCTGGCGGACCTGGGCTCGAAGTTGATGCTGCTGCGCGAAGGGGTCGGCTGGGGCAACATGCCCGCGCCGATGGTGGCCGAGGACCTGGCCAGTGGGCGCCTGGTCAGCCTGGACCTGCCGGATATGCGCGGCGGCCCTTATGGGCTTGATGCGATTTATCGAACCGACACGCCGCCAGGCCCGGCGGCGTCCTGGTTGATTGCCCGGCTGGTGGCGCAAGTGGAGGCTCCACCCGCCTGCACGGCCGGCTGAGGGGCTTCGGCGCGGGGTGCAATGGCGCGGGCCCTTGCACCACCGTGCCGCTTCAGCGCAGGTGTTCGACGATATCCGCGACGCTGCTGAGCAAGTCCTTGGCCAACTGCTTCGAGCGCTGGCCGGACCAGCCGGCGTGCAGGTCCGGGGCGTCGTCGTTGTCCTTGAAGGGCATTTCCAGGGTCAGCGACAGGCAGTCGTAGCGCTGGCCGACGCTGTTGCAGGCCAGGGTCATATTGGCCTGGCCGGGCAGGCTGCGGGTGTAGCCGTGGGTGGTCTGGAAATCCGCCGTGAGCGCGCTCAGATGACTGCGAAAGCGGCTTTCCAACTGGGCGATACGCGGTGTGTAGCCGGGGTTGCCTTCGCAGGCGGCGGTGAAGATATAGGGGATGGTCTCGTCGCCATGGACATCGACGAACAGATCGACGCCATGCTTGGCCATCTGCTGCTGGACGAACAGGACTTCGGGGCTGATTTCCTGGCTGGCGTTCTGCCAGGCACGGTTCAGGTCCTGGCCCATGGCGTTGGTGCGCAGATGCCCGTGGAAGGCCCCGTCCGGGTTCATATTGGGCACCAGGTAAAGGTCGGCGCGGGTCAGCAGGTCGCGCAGCTCGGCATCGTCCTCCTGTTGCAGGCGCTCGATCACGCCTTCCATGAACCATTCGGCCATGTGCTCGCCCGGATGCTGCTGGGCGATGATCCAGACCTTGCGCCGGCCCTCGGCGCCGTTGCCCTTGCGCAACAGCTGGATATCCCGGCCTTCGACACTTTTACCGACGGCCAGCAACTCGGTGCCGGCGTGGCTCAGGGCCTGCTCGATCAACCAGTCATGGCGTTCGCGGCTGTAGGGTTCGAAGTAGGCGAACCAGGCCTGCTCCTGTTCGGCCACCAGGCTGATATGCAGGCTTTCGCCGTCGAAACGGGTGTCGACGCGGAACCAGTTCTGGTGATCGTAGGAGGCGACGGCGCGGTAGCCGGTCCAGGCCTTGTTGTAGGAGGACTGGCTGGCATTGCTCAGTTCGAAGGTGTAGGTCTCGCCCGCGCGCAGGCCTTCAACCTTGAAATGGAACCACTGGAAGTGCTGGCTGCGGGTATCCGGCTCGATGGCCAGGAGCAGGTGGTGCGGGTGGCTGGTGTCCAGTGCCTGGATATTGCCGCTGTCGAAGTCGCTGCTGATTTTGAGAGGAGATAGAACCACGGGTGAGTACCTGAAAAGGCTTTTTGTGGTGGCTACTCTACACCTCGATGGCGTATTAGCCGAGGCGCGAGGTCATGACTGCCCACCCAGAAGGCAGCGCACCTGTCTTCATCAGCCTGAAGCCAAGCCCGTGAATAAAGCGGATGCAAAAAAAGACCCGGCAAAAAGCCGGGTCAAAAACCGTGATTAGCCTGATGAGGAGATAATCCAGGAGTCCGACCTGAGGTCTCCGGGCTATCGACCGATCTCGCGATCAGTTGATTGCAATAATAATCATTATCATTTGTAGATCAAGTCTTTTCCCGTTCTTCGCGGATATTATTTTTCCCATTCCTTCCCCAAAGTCGGTTATCCCCTGGCTATGGCGGGCTCACGTCGTGCGGGTTTGTATCTGGACGACGCGGTCCACCAGGGCCTTGGCCATGTCGATCATGTACACCACCGAACAACCCAGGTCGCGGTTCGCGCTGTTCGCGGCTTCGTAGGCGGCCGCCGCCGCGCAGCGCAGCAGGTCCGAGGCCTGGATCATGGCGTCCTCGATATCCAGGTCGTCGCGTACGGCAAAGAGCTTCTGGTGGAGGGGGTCATCGCTGGTGTTCGCCGCGCAGGCGGCCGTTGAAACAGCTGGTTTCAAATAATAGTCGAGTGCACGTTGGGCGGCGGCGCGATCCTTAAGGGATGCGAGGGGGCTTTTCGAGTCGGTTCGAGGGCTTTCTGTCGTGATGGAAGTCATGAGGGGCCTGCCTTTCAGAGGAAGTTCAAATCAACTCTCCAAGATTAGTACTATTGGTATTGCGTTGCTTGTCACAAACAATACATTTTGTGTATTGAGCGCTGAAGTACTGTCCGTATTGTTCCGTCCATGGATAAATGGATAGCGTTGGTGAAGGCCAAGCTCGAAGAGCTTCGTCTTTCGCAGGAAAAACTTGGCGAACGCCTGGACATCACCCAGGGCGGTGTCGGTCATTGGCTGAACAAAAGGCGCAAGCCTGATCTCGTGATGATGAACAAGGTCCTCCAGGCGCTCGGGCTCGGGCACCTGGAGGTGGTCCTGCTGGTTCGCGACCGCGCGGTGGCGGCCCAGGCCCCCGAGGAGCGGGACGAGCAGGTCTACGACATCACTTCGGCGTTTCGTTACCCGGTCAGCGACTGGCAGGTGGTTGCCACGCTGCAGGACTCGGCGAAGGGCGAGTACGCCGGGCGTTACGAGGTGACCGATCATTACGCCCCGGCGGCGTTCTGGTTGCAGGTGGTGGGGGATGCGATGACGGCTCCGTCCGGCACCAGCGTGCCCGAGGGCATGATGGTACTGGTGGACCCGGATCGGGAGGTCAAGGCCGGCAGCCTGGTGGTTGCCCGCCTGCGGGAGGGTGAGGAAGCGATTTTCCGCCAGTGGATGGAGGAGGGCGGGCAACCCTATCTCAAGCCATTGAACCCGACCTGGCCGAAGATCCCGGTTGGCGAGGATTGTTGCGTGATCGGCGTGGTGGTGCAGGCGACCGCGAAGTTCTGAGGGCTGACCACGGACTGCAGGAGCAGGGCTTGTCGGGACGCCGCTCCCACAAAAGCCCAGGCGTGCGCAAGATCGATGCAAGACTTACCGGCCTATTCGCGGGCAAGCCCTGCTCCTACAAGGTTTGTGGCGTCCGTGAGAGTGGCGTCAGCTATTCCTGCAACTCCACCAGCGCGCTGCCTTCGCTGACCATTTCGCCTTCCTGGCAATACAGCGCCTTGATCACGCCCGCCTGGGGCGCGCGGATGCTGTGCTCCATCTTCATCGCTTCCAGCACCACCAACTGGGCCCCGGCCTCGACGCTTTGCCCGACTTCCACCAGCACCCGCACGATGCTGCCGTTCATCGGCGCGCTCAGGCCGCCATGGTGGCCGTGGCCGCTGTCGACGGCGCCAATCGGGTCGAAGCGGGTGATCTTGTGGCACTCGCCCTGCCAATGCAGATAGAGCCCGTCGGCCCCGCTGATCATTCGATGTCGACGGCGAACGCCGGCATGCTCCGTCGACAGGTACTCATCGTGCAGTTCGAGCCGGGTGTCCGGCGCCAGGCTGACGGCGCGGTCCTCACCCTCGCAGCTCAGGTGCACCACGCTTTGCGCCGGCATCCCGCTGCGAAAACCGTTGCCCTGGGCCCAAGGTGAGGCCGGGTCGTCCGCCCGTACGCCTGGGGCCTGGCTCTGCATAAAGGCCTGGGCGGCCGCCTGCCAGAATTCATCGGTACGCGCGCCCGGTTGCGGCAGCAGATCTTCCTGATAACGGGGAATAAAGCCGGTATCCAGCTCCGCCTCGGCAAACGCCGGATGGGCAACGATCCGTCGGAGGAAACCGAGGTTGGTTTTCAGCCCGCCGATCACGAATTCGTCGAGCATCGCCAGCAAGCGCAGGCGCGCCTGTTCGCGGGTCTCGCCCCAGGCGATCAGCTTGCCGAGCATCGGATCGTAGAACTGCGAGACGCTGTCGCCCTCGGCCACGCCGCTGTCGACCCGACGTCCCGGCCCTGGCGCCGACTCGCGATAAAGCTCCAGGCGCCCGGTGGCCGGCAGGAAGTCATTGCCCGGGTCTTCGGCGTACAGGCGCACTTCGATGGCATGGCCATGCAACGGCACCTGTTCCTGGGTGATCGGCAGCACTTCACCGCAAGCCACACGAATCTGCCAGGCCACCAGGTCGAGGCCGGTAATGGCTTCGGTGACCGGGTGCTCGACCTGCAGGCGGGTATTCATTTCCATAAAGAAGAAATCGCCACGGGCGTCCAGCAGGAACTCCACGGTGCCGGCACCGACATAACCGATGGCCTGGGCCGCGCGCACTGCCGCCTCGCCCATGGCCTGGCGCAGTTGTGCACTCAGGCCCGGCGCCGGGGCTTCCTCGACGACCTTCTGGTGGCGGCGCTGGATCGAGCAGTCGCGTTCGTTGAGGTACAGGCAGTGGCCATGCTGGTCGGCGAACACCTGGATCTCGACATGCCGCGGCTTGAGCAGGTATTTCTCCACCAGCATCCGCGAATCGCCGAAGGACGACTGCGCTTCACGCTGGGCCGAGGCCAGGGCTTCGGCCAACTGGCTGACGTCCTCGACCACTTTCATGCCCTTGCCGCCGCCTCCGGCGGTGGCCTTGAGCAGTACCGGGTAGCCGATGCGCTCGGCGGCGGCGCGGAAGGTTTCCAGGTCCTGGGCCGCGCCGTGATAACCCGGTACCAGCGGTACGCCGGCAGTTTCCATCAGCGTCTTGGCCGCGGACTTGCTGCCCATGGCATCGATGGCGCTGGCGGGCGGGCCGAGGAACACCAGGCCGGCGGCCTCGATGGCCCGGGCAAAGCCGGCATTTTCCGAGAGAAAACCGTAACCGGGGTGAATCGCCTGGGCGCCGCTGGCCTGGGCGGCGGCGATGAGTTTGTCGATCTGCAGGTAACTTTCGGTGGCCTTGCTGCCACCCAGGTCGACGCGGATATCGGCTTCGCGGCTATGCCGGGCATCACGGTCGATGGCGCTGTGCACGGCGACCGTGGTCAGGCCCAGGGCCTTGGCGGTGCGCATGACCCGGCAGGCGATTTCGCCGCGATTGGCCACCAGGATGGAAGTGATCACGGGCGTGCTCATCAGCGCGGCCCCTTGGCGGTGGACTCGGCCTGCCAGCTCGGCGGGCGTTTTTGCAGAAAGGCCCGCAGGCCTTCCTGGCCTTCGGCGCTGACGCGGATACGGGCAATGGCGTTTTCGCAATAACGCCGCCGCGCCGGGCTGAGTTCGCCGCTGCCGATTTCCCGCAGCAGTTCCTTGCTCACGCGCATGGCTTGCGGGCTGTTGAGCAGCAGGTTGTCGATCCAGGCCGCGACTTGCTGGTCCAGCTCGCCGACCGGGCAGGTTTCCGACAGCAGGCCCAGCTCGCGAGCCCGCAGGCCGCTGAAACGTTCAGCGGTCAGGGCGTAGCGGCGGGCGGCACGCTCGCCGATGGCCTGGACCACGAACGGGCTGATCACCGCCGGGGCCAGGCCGATGCGCACTTCCGAGAGGCAGAACTGCGCATCGTCGGCACCGATGGCCATGTCACAGGCGCCGATCAGGCCAAGGGCGCCGCCATAGGCCGCGCCCTGGACCACCGCCAGGGTGGGGACTTTCAGCTTGGCCAGGTTGTACATCAGTTCGGCCAGCTCGCGGGCATCGTCGAGGTTGGTGGCGTAGTCGAGCTGGGCCGATTGCTGCATCCAGGCCAGGTCGGCGCCGGCGCTGAAGTGCCGGCCACGGCCGCGCAGCACCAGGAAACGCAGGGCGGCGTTGGCCTGGACCATCTCCAGGGCAAGGATCAACTCGCGGATCATCTCGGCGTTGAAGGCGTTGTTCTTGTCTTCGCGGCTCAGCCACAAGGTGGCAAAGCCCCGGGGGTCGAGCTGCAATTCGAGGGTGTTGAAGTCGGTCACGGTGCGGGCTCCACTGGGAGAGGGGCGGCGATAGGGCCTCATGGTCACATCCGGAACACGCCGAAGCGGCTCGGTTCGATCGGCGCGTTGAGGGCGGCCGAGAGTGCCAGACCAAGGATTTCGCGGGTCTGGGCCGGGTCGATGACGCCGTCGTCCCACAGCCGGGCACTGGAGTAATACGGGTGCCCCTGGTGTTCGTACTGGTCGAGGATCGGCTGCTTGATCTCGGCTTCCTGTTGCGCCGTGAAGCTTTCACCATTGCGCTCGTGCTGCTCGCGCTTGACCTGCACCAGCACCCCGGCGGCCTGTTCGGCGCCCATCACGCCGATTCGCGCGTTCGGCCACATCCACAGGAAGCGCGGGTCGTAGGCGCGCCCGCACATGCCGTAGTTGCCGGCGCCGAAACTGCCGCCGATGATCACGGTGAATTTCGGCACCTTGGCGCAGGCCACGGCGGTGACCAGCTTGGCGCCGTGCTTGGCGATGCCGCCGGCCTCGTACTTCTGGCCGACCATGAAACCGGTGATGTTCTGCAGGAACAGCAGCGGGATGCCGCGCTGGCAGGCCAGTTCGATAAAGTGCGCGCCTTTCTGCGCGGCTTCGGCGAAGAGGATGCCGTTGTTCGCCAGGATCGCGATGGGGTAACCGTGCAGGTGGGCAAAGCCGCAGACCAGGGTGGTGCCGAACAGCGCCTTGAACTCATCGAATACCGAGCCGTCTACCAGCCGGGCAATGACCTCGCGCACGTCGAACGGTTGCTTGGCATCCGCCGACACCACGCCATACAGCTCGTCGCTGCCGTACAGCGGCGCGATCGGCGTGCGTTGCTGCAACTCGCCGAGCTTGCGCCAGTTGAGATTGGCGATGCTGCGCCGGGCCAGGGCCAGGGCGTGTTCATCGTTCTCTGCGTAATGGTCGGCCACGCCGGAGATCTTGCAGTGCACATCGGCACCGCCCAGGTCCTCGGCGCTGACCACTTCACCGGTGGCGGCTTTCACCAGCGGGGGGCCGGCGAGGAAGATGGTCGCCTGCTGGCGGACCATGATCGCTTCGTCGGCCATCGCCGGCACATAGGCCCCGCCGGCGGTGCAGGAGCCCATGACCACGGCGATCTGCGGGATGCCCTGGGCGCTCATATTGGCCTGGTTGAAGAAGATCCGCCCGAAGTGCTCGCGGTCCGGGAACACTTCGTCCTGGCGCGGCAGGTTGGCGCCGCCGGAGTCCACCAGGTAGATGCACGGCAGGCGATTCTGCTGGGCGATGGTCTGGGCCCGCAGGTGTTTTTTCACCGTGAGGGGGTAGTAGGAGCCGCCTTTGACCGTGGCATCGTTGGCCACGATCATGCATTCGACGCCTTCGACGCGGCCGATCCCGGCAATCACCCCGGCGGCCGGGACGTCTTCGCCATAGACCTCATACGCCGCCAACTGGCTGATTTCCAGGAACGGTGAACCGGGATCGAGCAGGCGGTTGATCCGCTCCCGGGGCAGCAGTTTGCCCCGCGAAGTGTGCCGTTCCTGGGCCTTCGGCCCGCCACCTTGCTGGACCTGGGCCAGCAGGGTGCGCAGGGCGACGACCTGTTCGAGCATCGCCGCGCGGTTGCCGGCGAACTCGGCCGAACGCGGATTGAGTTGCG
Organism: Pseudomonas sp. MWU12-2319; assembly: GCF_023242525.1. NCBI lineage: Bacteria > Pseudomonadati > Pseudomonadota > Gammaproteobacteria > Pseudomonadales > Pseudomonadaceae > Pseudomonas > Pseudomonas sp. MWU12-2319. Next base: position 86,827 of record NZ_JALJES010000001.1, on the reverse strand, counting down.
TGTGCAGGATTGCCATGTGCGCGCCCCTCAGCGGGTTTCGTTGAACAGTTCGCGGCCGATCAGCATGCGACGGATCTCGCTGGTGCCGGCGCCGATTTCATACAGCTTGGCGTCGCGCAGCAGGCGTCCTGCGGGGAATTCGTTGATATAGCCGTTGCCGCCGAGGATCTGGATCGCATCGAGGGCCATCTGGGTCGCGCGCTCGGCGCTGTAGAGGATCACCCCGGCGGCGTCCTTGCGGGTGGTCTCGCCGCGTTCGCAGGCCTGGGCCACCGCATACAGGTAGGCGCGGCTGGCATTGAGCTGGGTGTACATGTCGGCGACCTTGCCCTGGATCAGCTGGAACTCGCCGATGCTCTGGCCGAACTGCTTGCGGTCGTGGATATAGGGCACCACCAGGTCCATGCAGGCCTGCATGATCCCGGTCGGGCCGCCGGAGAGCACCACGCGCTCGTAGTCGAGGCCGCTCATCAGCACCTTCACGCCACCGTTGAGCACGCCGAGGATATTCTCTTCCGGCACTTCGACGTCATCGAAGAACAGCTCGCAGGTGTTGGAGCCACGCATGCCGAGCTTGTCGAACTTGTTGCTGCGGCTGAAGCCTTTCCAGTCGCGCTCGACAATAAAGGCGGTGATGCCGTGGGCGCCCTTTTCCGGCTCGGTCTTGGCATAGATCACGTAGGTGTTGGCGTCGGGGCCGTTGGTGATCCAGGTCTTGCTGCCGTTGAGCACGTAGCGGTCGCCGTGTTTGTCGGCGCGCAATTTCATCGAGACCACGTCGGAGCCGGCATTGGGTTCGCTCATGGCCAGGGCGCCGACATGCTCGCCGCTGATCAGCTTGGGCAGGTAACGGGTTTTCTGGGCGTGATTGCCGTTGCGGTTGATCTGGTTGACGCAGAGGTTGGAGTGGGCGCCGTAGGAGAGGGCGACCGAGGCCGAGCCGCGACTGACCTCTTCCATTACCAGCACATGGGCCAGGTAACCCAGGCCGGCGCCGCCGTACTCTTCCGGAACAGTGATGCCGAGCAGGCCCATGTCGCCGAACTTGCGCCACATATCGGCGGGGAACAGGTTGTCCACGTCGATTTGCGCGGCCCGCGGCGCCAGCTCCCGGGCGACAAAGGTCCGCACCTGGTCGCGAAGCATGTCGAGGGTTTCACCGAGGGCGAAGTTCAGGGTCGGATAGCTCATGGGGCACCTGTTGTTATGGGTTGAGCAAGGCGTGGGTGTGAGTGATTGTTCACCTTTACGTTAACGTAAAGGTGATAGGGCTGACTGTCAATCGGACATTTTCGACGCAGCAGCCCGTTCGCCACCTGTTTCGGCCTGGCTCAGGGCCGGAGCCTCGTTGGATTCAGCTCGCCAGTCCGTGCTCGCGCAACGCCTCCAGGGTCAGGCGCTCCATCTCGTCGCTGTGTTCACGCCCGATGGCTTCGTAGAGGGCCTGGTATTCGGCGTCGGTCATGGGCCGGGCAAACACTTCCTGCTCGGACTTGCCCAGGGTGCCGGCCGAGGCTTTTATAACCGCTTGCAGCCGGGTCTTTTCTTCCTCGGGCAGGTTTCCATTGTTGAACCAGCGTTCCTGTGTCGATTGCAGGTCCAGAAGGGCATCGCTCTTGGCCTCGCGCAGCGCCTCTTTCGCGCTGAGCTCCTGCAGATACTGGACCTCCATGTAGTCCTTCCAGAACTCCTGCCCGAGGATCTGCCTGACCCGATCCAGCGGCTGCTGCTCCTGCTCGAGGATGGCCAGGTAAGCGGCATCCACCTGGGCCGGGGTGACCCCGGAAATCTGGTTGTAATTCATCTTCGAGGCCTGCCAGGGCAGTTCCAGCCGATCCCCCAGGCTGATGCGAAAGGCCAGGTAGACTTCCGCTTCATCGGGACGTCGACCCTCGGCCTGGCGTTTGCCGATCAGGTCCCGGGCCTGGGCGTTGACGCGATCCAGGCGCGATTTTCCCTTGGCCAGTTGCAGCAGTTTCAACTCGATCTTGCGGGCGTCCGGTTCGGTGTAGGCTTCATGCAGCAACACGTCGAGGCCCATGTCGCTGAAGGCCACGGTGATGCCGTCGGCACAGGCGTCCGATTGCGGTGCGTTGGCCTTGGCGAAGAGTTTCTCCCGCAGCGCGGTGTCATCGACCGCGGCGCTGACCATGCGCCGGACCTTGTCCATGAGTCCTGGGCGAGTGGCACTGTCGGCATAGTCGGCCGATTCACGCAGATCGCCGATCACCCGGAAAAACGCTTCGGACCCATCGACCGGTTCCTCGCCGGCCAGGCGCAGCCAGGTGTCGCGAAAGGCCTCCTGCGCCTGGCTGTCGAGCCCTTGCAACCAGGCACTCTCATCCCGTGTGACGGGCCCTCGCGGGCCATACGGACTATGGGCCGGCGAGTCGCCGCCGCTCACGCTGGCTTCCGAATCCGAATCGACCGGCATATCCAGCCCCAGGTCGATCCCGGTTTCCGTGTTGTAGTCCACGGCGTCATCGAAAAAGTCCCTTTCGATGGGGTTGTGGTAGAGGTTGATGGCCCTGGCGATGCGTTGCCCTTCTTCGCTGGTGTCCAGGACGGTGCTGGGGATAGTGGTCAGGTGATTCGAGCTCAGGTCCAGTCGGGTCAGTGCCGGCAGTTCCTGGTAGCCGGTCGGCCATTGGGTGAGCCCGGTGTTGCGCAGGTCGATACGCTCCAGTTCGAGCATCGCGCTGAAATCCGGCGAACGGCCAAGGGTCGGGTTGCTGGAAAGGTTCAGTTCCCTCAGGTGGGTCAGCCCTTCGAGGAGGTTGGCCGTTTCCTCGGTCAGGACGATACGGTTGCCGCTCAGGTTGAGGTGGACCAGTCCGCTCATCGAACCCAACGCGGGGGGAATCTCGGTCAGGACGCCACCGCCGATATACAGGCGCTTCAACTGGGGGAAACCCTCGAGGAAACGGTTCAGTCCCCGGGTGATGTCCGGGTGGGTCCCGCTCATGAACAGTTCGGTGACATGGCTGAAGTTGGCCGACAGCGTCGGCAGCCGGGCTGTCGAGTCGTAAAGTGAGAAGTTGATCTGATAGCCTTCCGGGGCGCTGCCCAGGAAGGGTTCCCGGCGCCAGCATTGCCTGATCGCCCGGGCAATATAGTGCCTGACCGTCACGCCTATCTGGGGATCCGGCGGTGTACTGACCCAGGTTTCGAGCTCCGTGGACAAGGTGTTGTATTCGCTTTCCAGTGCCTCGAGGCGTTGCACCGCCGCGCCTTCGTTCAGGCCGCGCAGGTCGAGAAAGGCCTCCACATTGCGCCAGTCATGGGTGGGGTAAAGACGTTGCGCAAGCTCGGTGAAGGCCGGGGAGCGGGCCCCCACGATTCTTTCTGCCGCCTCGGGCCCGGCGGCAGACGGGCCGGGCCGGCGGGCGGCCAGGCGCCTCGGCGGCGTTTCGTTGGGTTTGGTGGGGGGCAGGCCGAGGAGTTTTTCCATCTCCTTGCGCGGCGGCAATGGCTGATCGAGCACGGTCTGCTTCAGGCCGGCGGCCTCATGGGGGCCGGGAAAGCCCAGGGCCTTGCGCTCGGTGTCGGGCAGGGCGTGCAGGACACTGCTGTACAGATTGTCCGGGCCGTGGAGTTCCTGGCCCAGGGCGTCATGAGCTTCGTACTGGTCGCCATTTTTAACCAGTACCTTGCGAATCGGTGCCTGCTCCGCGCCAAGGCTGTCGAGCAAGGGCCCGCTGAAGTAGGGCTGGCGGATTTCGAGACGCACCTGATCCGACCAGCCCGGCAGCTTGCCGATCTGGTTGAGGATCAGCTTGTCGGTATCGGGGTTGCTCGTCGCGTCGAGATAGAGGCCTTCCCGGGCGCGCGCCAGGCGCAGATTGCGGCTGTAATAGCGGGCCTCTTCGGCCAGTCGCAACGGTACACGCCTGGCGTTGAGCAGAACCCGCTGTTCGGCCGGACTGGCGTTTCTGGACAATTCCTCCGCGATCGGCGTCGACAGACTGGGAAACTCTTTGCGGATCACCGCAACGGCGGGGTCGTTGCTCTGGGTGCGATAGCGATAGTGTGAATCGAACAGCGCCGCCCGGCGATTGCCGGCCTGGGTCGCGAGCTTGCGCCGGAGGGCCACGGCACGGGCATCCAGGCTGATGGGACCGGTGCCGAAATCTTCGCCGAGCAAACTGCGGATTTCGGCCTCGTCGAGGTTTTCCAGGACCTTGCGCAGCAGTTGGTTGGCGTCGAGCCCGGGCCAGCGCAGGTCGATGCGCCGCAAGGCTTGCGCCTGGCCGGCGGGGTATTCCTTCAGCGGCACGCCGTGACGGTCCAGCAAGCGCAACACTTTCGAGGGCGGCCAGACCGGTTCGCTGGTGAGCAATTGCAGTTCCATGTGCAGTTCGTCGATTGAACTGTTGGCCGCGCCACCGCTTTGCAGGCGTTGCACCAGGCGCTTGAGGTCGCGGTCGAGCTTGAAACGGGTCACGCTGTCTTCGAGCAACGCCGGGGGTGGTTCCTGATCCAGGTGCAGCAGGCGCAGGGCATCGTCGTCGACCCCGCTCAGTTGCATGATTTTTTCCGCCGACACCGGGTCCAGGCTGGCCGCATCCGGCCCCAGTCGGGAAAACAGCTGCGGTTGCCGCCACTGCAAGGGTTGCTCGAATTCATGGCGCCAGGCGCCCTTGCCGTTGTGATGGATCAGCGGGGCGTAGGCGTCGGGGTTGTTCGGGTGTTGCAGGCGGAAGCGGTTGGGGCTTGTGCCGGGCTTGATCCGGTAATGGCGGCCGTCAAGACCCAGAAAGGTCTTGTCCTGATGGTGATAGAGCCCCGCGCCATCGGGCTGCAGCTCCGGTGTGTCGGGCAGTGGGTGTTCATAAGGGGTCAGGTCGGGTTTCCAGAGTGCCTGTTCGCCTTGGGCGGTGTTGATCGGCTTGAGCCCTTCGATAAACGTCGAACCTTCGAAGTCCAGGGTCATGACGGCCCCCAATCCCAGCAGTTCAACGTTCAGCAGCACGCCCATAAAGCCGAGCACCGCCTGCATTTTCTCTTCGTGGCTCCATTCTTCGATGCCGTTGTAGAGCTGCACGATCAGTTGCGCGGCGGCGACCGCGAGCATCGCCTCGCCGAGCCCGGGCACCAGGAACAACAGATTGACCCCCCAGTTCAGCAACGAGCGCAGGCGCGCGGTGCGGGTCTTCTTGTCCTCGTCGTCCGTGGGCACCGCGCTGATCCGGGCGTCGTCGAGCTTCTTGACCGTTTGCAGAACGCAGAACTCGCTGAAAGGATTGTCGCCCAGCGAGCCTTTCTCCAGGCGCAGGTTGGCTTGCGGGGCCGGCTTGCGCTGTTCGCTGACGGGGTCGAGGGGGCTCAGGCAATCCTCGAGGGCACGCAAGAGTGCCGGTTGGGTGCGCAGGTGAACATAACGCTTGAAGAACGCCTGATAGGTTTTATCCCGCAGCCGTTCCCTGAGTTCATTGTGGAAGGCGTTGAAGGACGGATAGCGCTTGACGGCCTGGAGCGGATCAGCCGACAGGTAGGCCACGCAGGGGCGCTCGCCTGCGCTTGATGGAGCGTCGTGCTCGATCAGCAGCACGCCCTTGAGCAACGCGCCCCAGGCGCCGCTGTCGACGTTCGGAAAGTCGAGCAGGGTCAGGGAATAGCAGTGCACGGGCCGGTTGTCCCAACGGGTTTTTTGCGTCGGGTCGAGCAGGCTGTGCAGCATCTGGTAGGCCGATTTATCCAGGTTGCCCTTGATCAGGGCAATCTCCGCCTGCACCGCCAGTTCGCCGCGCTCCTGGTGCTCGAAGAGGGTCTTGAAGCGCGGGCTTGGGCGGTTGCGTTCGGTGGGCAGGAGAAAATGTTCGATGTGTCGCTTGTACTGGCCGCCCAGGTCGAGCCGGCGGCAGAGGGCGGCGAAGTCCGGAGGCGCGATGGGCTTTTTCAGGGCAGCGGTACTTTTACGTTGGATGGCCGAGCCGTGGTCGAAACCGAAAGGGCCGGTTTCGCTGCTTTCAAAGTTCTGCAGGGCGGCTTGCAGCAGGCTCTGCACGACAATGTTCTCCCGACGCGGTTCGCCGAGGGTGGCGGCGGCGAGGATATGCACATGCCGGAGTTGGTCGTGGTGAATGTCCAGGCCCGGGCCATAGTGCTCGTCCAGGGCCCGGGAGAGCAGCGGCGCGGCAAAGTCCTTGGCGCTTTTGAGACCGTGTAGATGGCGCGCCAGTGCGGCTTTGGATATCTGGCTCTGCCTGAGGCGCGTGGCGAATGCCTGGCGTCGTTCGAGGGAGGCCTGGGTCAGCCAGGAGGGCAGTCGCTTGAGGATCAGGCGACGGTTCCTGGTCGATCGCGCCTGGCTGGCGGAGGCGGCAAGTGGGCGTTGCTCGGTACTCATGAAGATCAACTTTTTCCGTGAATAAGGCTTTCAGCTTATGCCGAACGCCTGCACTTAAAAGTTGAAAAAGTTGAGTTAAATCAGTTGGTTAATATCAATAATCCGCGTCTGTAAAATAGTCGGTTATGGCCTTTTGACCAGCGTCTCGTGCTAGCTGGCTCTTGTGGGAGCAGAGCTTGCTCGCGAAGAGGCCCGTGAGAGCGCTAAAAGCTTCGTCGGAACACCGCCCGGACCAAGCCCCGCACACACAGGCACCGCTCCACTCGAGCCCCGCGTCTATAGGTCGTGTTGCCGCAGCAACTGTTCGGTCAACTGCTCCAGAGTGTCGCTGTAGGCTTTGGCGATATCGCTGGACAGTCTCAGATAGGTGCTGTCGGTCATGGCACTGGCGAAGGCTGCATCGGGTGTCAACCCGAGTGTCTGGGCCGATTGTTTTATCGTCTCGGCCAGGTCGGCGTTCTGCTGCTCGTCCAGGGGATTGCCGCCGAACCATTCCCGTTGCGCACTCAACAAATCGTCGAGCGCGCCGATCAGCTTGTCGCGCTGCTCCCGTGGCGCCTTGAGCGGTCCCTCGTGAAAGCGTTCCTCCAGATAGTCCTTCCAGAACGGCTGGCGGACCAGGCGTCCGGAGGTTTCGCCGGGCTGACGCTCGTCGGCCAGGATGGCCTGGTAAGCCTCGTCGAGTTGCTGGCTGCTCACGCCGGCCACCCGGTCGTGATTCATTTTCCGGGCTTGCCAGGGCAACCCGAGCCTTTCGGCCAGGCCGATGCGAAAGGCCAGGTAGATTTCCGCTTCATCGGGATCTACCCCGCTGGCCTTGCGGGTGTCGATCAGATCCTTGGCCTGGCGGTTCACCCCCTCCAGACGTGATTTTCCCCGGGCCAGTTGCAGCAGTTCGGCTTCACGGGCTTCGAGGGGCAGGGCCCTGGCCTCGTACAGCAGGACATCGAAGCCCATATCGCTGAACACCACGCTGATCCCGTCTTCACAGCTATCCGGATCCGGCGCATTGGCACGCCTGAACAATTGCTCGCGCAGCTCGGTATTTTCCGTGGCGGCCCTGACCATGCGCCAGACACGCTTGGACAATTCGGGACGATGTTCGGCGCTGATATAGTCGGCGGAATACTTGAGGTCTTCCAGCACCCTGAAAAACGCTTCGGAGGCTTCGATATCGTCGCTGGCCAGCCGCAGCCACAGGTCGCGTCTGGTTTCCCGTTCCGACCTGCTCAGGCCCTCGAGCCAGTGCGTGTTGTCACGGGGCACGGGCGAGGGCGAGCCCCAGCGGCTGTGGCGGGAGCTGGCGCGCGATGGCTGGCGCGAATCGCTGCTCCACTCCGACTGATCGTCGCTTTCGATCAGCACGTCGAGGCCCAGGTCGAGATCGGTTTCCTGTCGGTAGCGGTCGACACGTTGGCGCAGTGCGACCGGTATCGGGTTGCCTTCCAGGTTGATCGCCCGGTTGAGGCGTTGACGTTGCGGGTCGGTCCCGAAGACCTCGTCGGGAATGGCGCTGATGCGGTTGTCGCTGAGGTCGAGGCGTCTCAGGGCCGGGAGATTGGCATAACCCGGCGGCCAGTCGCGCAGCCCGGTATTGCGCAGGTGCAGGTAGGCGAGGCGGGTCAGCGGGCTCAGGTCGGGCAGCATGGACAGGGCGCTGTTGTTTTCCAGGATCAGCACTTCCAGGCGGATCAGCTGGGTCAGGGGAGCCGCGCTGGCCGGTGTCAGGACAATCTGGTTGGCCTTGAGGTCGAGGTGCCTGAGCGCCATCAGCCGGCCCAGGGCCGTGGGCAGGTTCGTCAGGGCATTGCGGCTCATGTCCAGTCGTTGCAGGCGTGGAAAAACGTCGAGGAAACTGTCCAGTTCCGGGGTTGCGCTGAGCCCCAGGCCGCGCAGATGCAGTTCGCTGACATGCTCGAAGTTTGCCGACAGCGCCGGCAGGCGGTCCACCGGATAGCCCGCCAGGCTGAGCTGGCGACCGCCGATGGGCAGTTCGTCGGCATCGCAGGCCAGCTCTGTTTCATGGCGCCAGCAGCGCTTGATCAGCAGGGCGACCTGTTGTTTGCCGCTGGCTTCGGCGGAGGTCTGGGGTTCGCCGAGCCAGGCGTCAAGCTGGTCTTCCAGGGTCGCGTATTCGAGTTCCAGCGCCCGCAGTCGCGCTATCCCCGCGCCCAGACTCATGTCCCGCAAGCCATGCAGGGTTTCCACCTCGGAGAGACGCAGGGTCGGATACAACTCCAGGGCAAGGCGGTTGAATTCGAATGAGCGCAGTGCCCGGCCCGCGCCACGCCCGCTCATCGGATAGGCCAATTGTCCGGCGGCCAGGCGCATCGGCGGGATATGGTGCGGTTTGATGGGCGGCAGACCGAGGCTCTCGCGCAGTGTTTCGCGGGGTGGTAACGGTAGCTCGAGGAGCATTTGCCGCAGCTGCGCGCCCTGACCGACATGGGGCAAGCCGAGGGCGGCCCGCTCGGCGTCCGGCAAGGCATGCAGCACGGCGGCATACAGGTCGTCCGGGCCATGCAACTCTTGACCTTCGGCGTCGCGGGCCGTATAGCGCTTGCCCTGCTTGATCAGGACCTTGCTCACGGCGGCCGGCTCGGGGCCGAGGCTGTCCAGCAGCGGCCCGTTGAATGTATCGTCGCGGATTTCCAGGCGCAGCGCGTTCGACCAGCCCGGCAGTTTTTCCAGCATGGGCAGGATGACCCGATAGGCCTCGGCCTGGTCGACCGAGTCGAGACAGGCCTGTTCATAGAGCCGGGCGATACGGACGTTGTGCAGGTAGTAGCGGGCCTCCTCGGCCAGGCGCAGCGGCACCGATCCGGCGGCGAGCCGTTGCAGTTCGACGCTGTTGGCCTGGCTGAGCAGTTCCCTGACCACCAGGCTCGGCAGCGAGGAGAAGTCCCGCTGGATCAGCGCCTGCGCGGCGGATGGATGGGTCGAGCGGGTACGAAACTCATAGTGGGAGGCGAACAGGCTATTGCGCCGTTTGAGCGCCTCCCCGGCCAGTATCTGCCGCAGTTTGCGGGTGCGCGCCGCCAGGCTGAGGGGGCCTTGCCCGAACTCTTCGTCGAGCAGGCTGGTGATCTCGGGTTCTCCCAGCCGAGTGAGCACAAGTTCGAGCAAGTCATTGGCATGCAGGTTGTCCCAGGTGGCGTCTATGCGCGTCACCCGGGCGTCTGCATCGGGCGGGTACTCGGTCAGCGTGACCTTTTGCTCATCGAGCAAGCGCAACACTTTCGAGGCCGGCCACACGGGCCGGTTGGTCAGCAGTTGCAGGGTCATGTGCAATTCATCCCGTGAATAACCCAGGGCATCGCCGCGTTGCAGACGGGCGATCAGGCCGTTGAGGTCGCGGTCGAGCTTGAAGCGGATCAGGGTGTCGCGCAGCAAGGCCGGGGGCGGCAGGTTATCCAGATGCACACTGCGCAGCACATCGCCGTTGATGCCGCTGATCTGCATGACGCGCCGGGCAGCGCTTTCGTCGAGGGCCGCGGCCTCCGGCCCCAGGCGTCTGAACGCGCCCAGGTCGTTCCAGGCCAGCGGCTGCTCGAACTCATGGACCCAGGCACCGGCGCCGTTGTGCCGGAAGGTCGGGGTATAGGCGTCGGTTTTGCGTGGATGCCGGGCTTGATAGCGGCGGGACGACGCCTGCGGCTTGAGTTCGTAGTATTTGCCGTCGAGCGGCAGGTAGGTCCGGCCCTGATGGTGATAGAGGCCCATGGCATCGGGCTCCAGGGGCCGGGGCAGGACCAGCTTGTGGGCGAACGGTGCCAGGTCGGGATTGAACAGGCGTATATCGCCGTTGGGCAGCGTCACCGGGCGCAGTCCATCGACAAAGCCGGCACTGGCGATCGCCGCGTTTTCGGCGGCCGCCGCGGAGGCTCCAGCGGCTCCCAGCGCAGTGATCAATGAGAGGTTTTGCAACACGCCGGTCAGGTAGGCCCAGGCTTGCTGTTTTTCGCCCAGGGCGAAGCTGTCGATCATGTGGAAAATACTGTTGCCCAGCTGTACCGCGACCACCCCCAGCATGATTTCCCCCAGCCCCGGGACAATGAACGCCGCGACATTGAGGATATTGAGGGCAATATTGAGGTAGTGCTGCAGGCGCGCCGTAAGGCTTTGCCGATCCTTTTGCGCCGTGGGCACCGCGACAAACCGGGCGTCGTCGAAGAAGCTCTCGACCTTCTGCTGGTAGCGCTGACGAAACAGATAACTGCCGATTTCCTCGCCGGCGACATCGAGTTTTGCCCGCGGGTCGGGTGTCGGCTGATAGAAATAGCCGTTCCATTGCTTCGGGTTGAGGCGTTCCTGGAGTTTGTCGAAAAACCTTGTCCGCTCGCGCTGGGGAATGAAGCGGACAAAGAACTTCAGGTAATCGAGGGTCCGCAGCTTTTCCCGCAGGTCGTCTTCGAAGGCGGCGCGGGAAGGGTATTGCTTGACGGGATGGAAGGGATCGTCCGGCAGGTAGACCACCCAGCTGCGGGCGTCGTCGGCGGTGCGTACGACCAGAATGCCGTTGAGCGCGATTCTCAGCAGGCTCAAGGTAAAGCAGCGTTGCGGGTGTCCGGCCGGTACCGGCACCTCCTTGCCCTTGGCCACCTCCAGCATCAGCCGATAGGCGGCCTCGTCCAGATGGGCGCGCAGGAAGGCGATATGCACCTGGGTTTCGAGGGCATAGGCGTCATACACGGTGAAATGGCCACGAACACTGTGCTGCGCTTCCAGCACCGTTTCCCCAGCCCTGGCGGTTGGGAAGAACACCTCATGGAGATGTTCCTGGTACTGCCGGCCCAGATCCAGCTTGCGGCACAAGGCGGCGAACCTGGCTGGCGAGAGGGGCAGCCGCCGCGCGTCCGGATCGATGGGATTACCGCTGTGGATCGTCGCCGCGTCGCCGGGTGCGTCCAGCTTGCCTTCCTCGGTTTCCCGGGCTTCGTAGTTGTGCAGCGCGGCGTGCAGCAGGGTGGAGATGGATGAGCGGAGATCGCCCGGGATACCCTTGGTCGGTTGAAAGATGAAGGCCCGCTTGGCATCCAGCACCTGCCCGAACTCCTTCTTCAAGGCCTGCTCCAGCAAGGGTTTGGCGAAAGCTTCAATACTGTTCATGTTGCGCAGCACGGCCTGGACCTGGCGCTGGTAGTGCAGGCAGGCGGTGTAGCTCTGATGCAGTTGGCTGAAGATCTCCGGTGCTTCTTTCAACACCGGCAGGTCGGCGGCCAGTGCGCGTTGTCCCAGGGCCAGGTGCGTCGCGGTGTCGGCCTGGACCAGCCATCCGGGGAACTTGCCCTTGACCAGATCATAATGGCGCCCCCGATGCCCTTGGAGTATGGGAGGACGGCTGGGGGGAATGGCGGACCCGACGTCCGCCGAAGTGTTTGCTGTCATGGTGTGAAGCCCGATTCGTGATTCGAATGGGCAGCGTATGCGGCGTATCGGTTGGGACTGCGGTAGGTATTCACCCGATCAGGCGGTGAAATCAGCTGCGTGAGACGGGCCAGGTCACATCATCGGCAAAGATTTTCCCGTCGGCGGGCCAATTCAGCACAGTCCCGCCGGCCTCGGCCACCTGGTCGATCAACTGATCGTAGACCGCGCTGTTGTCGACCCCGCTCCAGGTTGCACTCTCGATGTCGGCGGCGGTGTGTCCCGCGGCCTGATGGATCGCGCGGACACTGGCGGCACGGGTTAGGCTGGAGTTGACCAGCCATATCCGTTCGGCACTGACGCCTCGGTCGGAGACTGAAATATGCCCCTCGATATCGTCATAAGGAAAGAAGTTGCTTCTCTGCGGATCATGGTTGAAAAAGCGATTTTCCTGCCCCGGCACGACCTCGACGTTGCGGGTATCGATCATGTAGATGAAGCTGGTGATCTGCCGGTGCCTGTAGGTGGTATAGCCGCGTTCGCTGTCGAGGGAAATCGGCGCGCCCGAGCCCGAGCCGTTCGATGCCGCTTCACTCGGTTGGCGGGTGCTGCCCGAGGCTGACGACGAAGCGGCCTGGCTGGCATTCGACGAGCTCTCATCGGCGCTGCCCTCGCTGTCGGCGTCGCTGCCGCTCTCCGACTCGGGGCGTCTGCCGGGATATTTGTTGGTTTGCCTGTTGTAACGCAGTTGGCCGATACCCGGCCCGCCACCGACGCTGTAGTTTTTCGCGTCGCTCAGGCTGAAGGTGGCGCTCAGGGCTTTTTTCGTGGTCGAGCCCGGTGGGTGGTTTTCACGGGCGAGCATGCAGCCATCCCTGGCCAGCTCGAACGGCGTGCGATCTTCCGTCCTGAACATGGCGGGGATATCCGTGCGGTACAGGCAGCCATGGATGTTTTTCCGGTAGCCGATCTTGAGCAGGAACGCCTCGAGGAATGGCCGGGTGTAGTAGGCGTCGAAATCCGGGTCGAGCGAGTGCAGTTCAAAGTTGCGGATATTGCGGATGTGCGGCAGCACTTCCTGTTCCAGCAAGTCAAAGCGCCGTGGATCGGTCTCGGTCGCCGACTGAAGTTTGTGCGTCTGTGCCCAGTCAGGGACTCTGGCGTGTTCCTGAAGTGCCTGTTGCAGGCGAGGCAGCATGCTCGGCAGCAGGTTGTATCCTTGCAGGATCTGCCCGCGTTCTTCCGCGCTCTTGTCGGGATGGGCCCATTTCAGCGCCCGGATCAATTGCTCCCTGGTCTTGCCTGCCTGGCTGGCATTGGCCCATTGCGGCTGTTTGCCGGAGGTTTCGACCTCGGAGCGGAAGCGCGTTATGTCGTTGCCGTGAAGCCCGTAGTGTTCCCAGATCTCGTGGTCGGTCCAGGCGGGCAGTCGTTCGGCGGCAAGCGACTGACCGTTTGCGTCCATCCGACCCTCTGGCGGGTCAACCAGCACCCAGTTGTCGTCGTCCTTGCTGAATGCGTACACGCTGTCTTCGGTGTTATCGGCATCAAACTTTTTCAGGCGATAGTAACCCTGGCTGTCAGGGCCCGCGAGACGGGTGTAGGGGGGCTGGCCGGAATAGCTGAATTTGGCCACGACGACAGCGGACGCCCGTGGTGTGTCGGCCGCACGGCTATCTTCTGCCGATGGCTTGGACTCGGCCGCCGGCTCGTCAACCAGCCGTGGCCGTTTGCGCGGTGGCGGGCTGGCCGTGGCCTGATCGACGGAGGCCGCCATGGGCTCCGTTCCCCAGGTGCTGCCGTTGCCTATCCGATAAAGCGCGGGGCCGGACGGCAGCAGTTCATTGGAACGTTTTGCCCGGTAGGTCTCGAGTTGCGTGTCGTACGCGACCATGACCGTGCCACCGCTATCGAGATCGACATAGTGACGGTTCTTGATGATCCGCAGGCCCTGCGGGTCGGGCGGCGGCAATGCCCGGCTCGTGCTGACCCGGTAGCTCTCCAGTGAACGGGAGGTGGCGCTCCTGGCCTGATCCGGAAGATCCGTCAGTTGCAGGTTCTGCTCCGTTGGCGTGTTGATTGCCGGTCGACCAAGGGCGGGCGCCTGACCGCCGGAAACCGCCGGGTTGTCCAGGTGGTGTGGGCGCAGGCCGCTGGCATGTGGCCCCGTGGGAAGTGATGGGCGCAAGGATTCGGGAAGGTCCGGCGTCTTGGGCACAGGTATCTTGATGGTGGACGACGTGGGTTTGACCGGGGTTCTTGGAGACATGGTGATACCTGCCAATTAAAGAAATAAACATCCTGTTCAGGATCTGTCATCAGTCGGGTATTGATACGGGGCGATCGCACAGGAGGATGGCCGCGTAGGCAGGTTCAGTATCCGCTCCATGAATTCGGCGGATGCGGTACATAGATAGGCACAAGGAGGATTTGTCAGCGAATGACAGGAAGGCGGAAACACGAAGGGGAGCCGAAGCTCCCCTTGAATGTGTTGTTGTATGCTCTTTTCTTATTATTGAGGGGCGGTCTGTTGTTGTTTTTGTCGACCGTGACCCTTTCTCGCCGTTTAGGTGACCCCCATCCGGGGTCAAAGAGCAAACGTATTTTTTTGAGCGCTGATCTGCTTTATCAGGTGATCCAACCAGTCCGGGAGCTACCTTGAGGTAGTTTTATTGTTCTCTGTCCGGTTGCGGGTGACCCGAGGGTTCCCTGAAAGCACACCTTCTCCAAAAAAATCTGTTAGCTGCGTCTCTGCCGTGTTGTTTTTGTTATGTCAGAGTCGGTACGTCTTATTTTTATGGGTTTGCTGCTTTTTATTCTTGTTATGCAAGAGATATAGCAGGTGGCGTGCCAACTTTTTAAAACCCTTTAAAATCAAGGCTTTGATATTTTTCGTGAACCTTCGGCCAAGGGCAATGTCGTGAATCTGTTTCCGTGTTACTCGTTTGTGTTTCCAGACGGTAACACCCGGACACATTCACACCGCCTGCCGTGCCTTGGCGACCCTTGAGCCAGTAACACGTCCCAGCACGGCGCAGATTTCCTGGCCCGCGAGGAGCAACTGGTCGAGGTCGACACCGGTGTGGATACCCAGGCCGTTGAGCATATAGAGCACGTCTTCGGTGGCGACGTTACCGCTGGCGCCCTTGGCGTAGGGGCAGCCGCCCAGGCCTGCGATGGAGCTGTCGAAGACCGCGATGCCTTCCAGCAGGCTGGCGTAGACATTGGCCATGGCCTGGCCGTAGGTGTCGTGGAAATGCCCGGCAAGTTTTTCCCGCGGCACGCTGGCCGAGACCACCTCGAACATCCGCCGGGTGGCGCCCGGGGTGCCGGTGCCGATGGTGTCGCCCAGGGACACTTCGTAGCAGCCCATGGCATACAGCTCGCGGGCCACGACGGCGACCTGCTCGGCGGCGACCGGGCCTTCATAGGGGCAGCCGAGCACGCAGGACACGTAGCCGCGCACCGTCACGCCATGCTGGCGGGCGGCATCCATGATCGGTATGAAACGTTCGAGGCTTTCGCTGATGGAACAGTTGATATTGCGCTGGGAGAAGGCTTCGGAGGCGGCGGCGAACACCGCCACCTCCTTGACCCCGGCGGCCACGGCATCTTCGAAACCGCGCAGGTTGGGGGCCAGCGCGCCATAGGTGACCCCGGGCTTGCGCTGGATCTGCGCGAAGACTTCGGCGGAACCGGCCATCTGCGGCACCCATTTGGGCGAGACGAAGCTGCCGACTTCTATATAGCCCAGGCCAGCGTCGCCGAGACGGTCCACCAGGCGGACCTTGTCGGCCACGCTGATGGGTTGGGCTTCGTTCTGCAGGCCGTCGCGGGGACCGACTTCGATCAGGCGTACGTGGGTGGGCAGTGACATGGGGGGTACCTTGTTGGTGAGTAGGAACAGGGTCTGGCCGCGAAGCTTCTAGCGCTCTCAAGAGCCCCTTCGCGAGCAAGCTCTGCTCCTACAGGATGGGGTCGGCCTGTTGTTCGAGGGTCTGCAGCGCCTGATGGCAGCGCTCCTCGGCAGTGTCGAGTTCCAGTTGCATCTGTTCGATATCCAGCAGTTGCTGCTCCAGCTGCGCCCGGCGCTCGGTGATCTTCGCCAGCATGCTGTTGAGCTGCTTGTGGTTGCCGCTGGTGGGGTCGTAGAGTTCGATCAGTTCGCGGCACTCGGCCAGGGAAAAACCGATGCGCTTACCCCGCAGGATCAGTTTCAGGGTCACCTTGTCCCGGGCCGAGTAGATGCGTTCCAAGCCCTTGCGCTCAGGGCTGAGCAGGCCTTGCTCTTCATAGAAGCGAATGGCCCGGGTGGTGATGTCGAGCTCGCGGGCGAGGTCGGAGATGCTGTAGGTCTGGCTGCTCATGAAAGCGCTCGAGAAAGGTCATGGCGCTAAGCTAAGGGCTGCTTGACGTATACGTCAAGCATGCGTGAGGCATGCGATGACCTTTGTGGGAGCGGAGCTTGCCCGCGAAGGGGGCTTCAAGATCGCCAAAAGCTTCGCGGGCAAGCTCCGCTCCCACGGGGTATGCGTTCAGATTCAAGTGAGTAGTGTTTTCCCCAGGCTCAGGCCTTGTCGAGCTTCTTCTCATGGGCCGTGACCTGCTGGCACAGTTCGATCATCTGCTCGCGCATCCAGCGGTTGGCCGGGTCCTGGTCGGTGCTTTCGTGCCAGTAGAGGTGGGTTTCCACCGGTGGCACGTCATTGACCGGCAACGGGAAGTAATGCAAGTCATGGCGGCGGGCGAAGCGTTCCGGCACGGTCATGACCATATCGGTCTGCTGCAACACCTGCGAGGCCATCAGGTAATGCTGCGAACGCAAGGCGATCTTGCGCTGGATGCCCATCTTGCCCAGGGCCAGGTCGACATAACCCAGGCCATTGCGTCGGCTGGAAATATGGATGTGGGTGAATCCCATGTAGTCATCCAGGGTCAGCTTGTCCTTGCCCGCCATTGCATGGCCCTTGCGCATGGCACAGACATAGCGGTCTTCCATCAGCTTGACATGACGCACCTGGGGGTCGGTGTTGAGCGGCGCGTCGACGGCGAAGTCGATACGTCCGGCGGCCAGCTCCTTGGTGGTCTCGCGGCGCTTGGAGAGGAAACTCTCGATCGCCACCGTCGGCGCCAGGCGGCGCAGGCGCTGGAACAGTGGCGGCAGGATCACCGCCTCGGTGAGGTCGGTCATGCTGATGCGGTAGGTCTTGTTCGCCTGCAACGGGTTGAAGATCCGGCTTTCCTGGACCGAGATGCGCAGCAGCGACAGGGCATTGCGCACCGGGCCGATGATGTTCTGCGCCATCGGCGTGGGCACCATGCCCTGGGCGGTGCGCACGAACAGCGGGTCGTTGAAGGTCTCGCGCAGGCGTGCCAGGGCGTTGGACACCGCCGGCTGGGTGATGCCGACGATCTGCCCGGCGCGGGTCAGGTTGGCCTCGGTATAGATGGCGTCGAAGACGATGAAAAGATTGAGGTCGACCTTGCTCAGATTCATTTCGCGGCGCTCTTATTGTTAGGGTTCGATCAGCCGATCATATATCGGTGATGAATGTTAATACACGGCGAGAATAGCTTTGGTAAATTTTCGTAGCTGATCTAGCATCGATTCCATGACTCCGACCACCTGCTCAAGAAGGTAGCTGCCCATGGATTTCGCCTATTCGCCCAAGGTTCAGGAACTGCGTGAACGCGTGACCGCGTTCATGGACACTTATGTGTATCCGGCCGAACCGGTGTTCGAGCGCCAGGTCGCCGAAGGCGATCGCTGGCAGCCCACCGCGATCATGGAAGAACTCAAGGCCCGCGCCAAGGCCGAGGGGTTGTGGAACCTGTTTCTGCCGGAATCCGAACTGGGTGCCGGCCTGACCAACCTGGAATACGCCCCCCTGGCGGAAATCATGGGCCGCTCCTTGCTCGGGCCGGAGCCGTTCAACTGCTCGGCACCGGACACCGGCAATATGGAAGTGCTGGTGCGTTACGCCAATGAAGAACAGAAACAACGCTGGCTGGAACCGCTGCTGCGCGGCGAGATCCGTTCCGCCTTCGCCATGACCGAGCCGGATGTGGCTTCGTCCGATGCTACCAATATGGCCGCCCGCGCCGAGCGCCAGGGTGACGAGTGGGTGATCAACGGCAAGAAGTGGTGGACTTCCGGCGCTTGTGATCCGCGCTGCAAGATCCTGGTGTTCATGGGCCTGAGCAATCCGGACGCACCGCGTCACCAGCAGCACTCGATGATCCTGGTGCCGGTGGATACCCCCGGGGTGAAGATCGTCCGTCCATTGCCGGTATTCGGTTACGACGATGCCCCCCATGGTCACGCCGAAGTGCTGTTCGAGAACGTGCGGGTGCCTTACGAGAACGTGCTGCTGGGTGAGGGCCGTGGTTTCGAGATCGCCCAGGGTCGCCTTGGCCCGGGCCGGATTCACCACTGCATGCGTTCCATCGGCATGGCCGAGCGCGCGCTGGAGTTGATGTGCAAACGGGCGGTCAACCGTACCGCGTTCGGCCGGCCATTGGCTCGCCTGGGCGGCAATATCGACAAGATCGCCGACTCGCGGATGGAGATCGACATGGCGCGCCTGTTGACCCTGAAGGCGGCCTTCATGATGGACACCGCCGGTAACAAGGTGGCGAAAAGCGAGATCGCGCAGATCAAGGTGGTGGCGCCGAACGTAGCCTTGAAGGTGATCGACCGGGCGATTCAGATCCACGGTGGGGCCGGGGTCTCCAACGATTTCCCGCTGGCCTACATGTACGCCATGCAACGCACCCTGCGCCTGGCCGACGGCCCGGATGAAGTGCACCGGGCGGCGATCGGCAAGTACGAGATCGGCAAATATGTACCGCGCGAGATGATGCGTTCGGAGCGCTGAGAACCGCGCTCTTAATACACCCAGACCTCGACCCGCCGGTTCTTGATGCGGCCTTCATCCAGGGTGTTGGCCGCCACCGGCATCTGCGCGCCGAAGCCCTGGATATCGCGAAACACCACGCCGCCTTTCACCAGTTCGCGACGCACCGCCATCGCCCGCAGCTTGGACAGCAGGGCGGCGCGGGCCGGGTCGTTCTTGGCGTCGCCAAAACCCACCAGGGTCACCTGTTTGTTCAGCTTGCCCTGGGCATGCAGGTAATCCAGGACCCGCAGCACATCCTGGCGGGCCTTGTTGTCCAGGCTGGCGCTACCTTCCTCGAAACGAAAATTCACTGACAGGCGCTGCGCTTCTTTCGCCAGGGCCTGGTATTCCGGCGACATGGCCGGGCCGGGCGTGACCGGGATGGCTTGCACCGTCTGCGCGACAAACCCGTTGCCGGCGACAATCGCCTGGCCCGCCGGGCTTTGCGCGAAACGTACCAGGGACGCGGCCCAGGGGTTCTGGCGGTTGGGCGGCAGGTAGAAGAACAGTCGTCGGGACAGCGGATAATCCTCGGTGGCGATCAGGCTGGCCAGCGGCAGCATCGCTTGCGAATCGCCATCGACAATGGCCACGGCCTTGGCCTGGCGAACGTAGGGCAGGCCGATAAAGCCGATCCCCTGGTGATCCTGGCTGACCGCATCGGATAACTGTTCGCTGGATTCGAAACGCTGGGCGCCGGCGGCCAGGGACTTGCCGCGACGGGCCAGCACCAGTTCCTTGAAGGTGTCCCAGGTCCCGGACTTTTCATCCCGGGCGTAGAGGTGAATGGCGCCGCCGATCCCGCCCAGTTCTTCCCAGGTTTTCACTTCGCCGGAAAAGATTTTCGCCAGTTCTTCGGTGTTCAGTCGAGTCAGCGGGTTTTGCGGATGAAGGATAATCGCCACGCCGTCGATGGCGATCACTTGCTCGGCGTCGGGGCTTTTCAGATCGCCGAGGCTGGCGAGGTCCGCCAGTTCGGCGTCCTTGATTGGACGGGAAGAAGCGGCGAGGTCGGCGGTACCGGCTTTCAGGGCGCTGAAGCCGGTGCTGGAACCATGGGCGGCGACTTCAATCCGGACCCGGCGGCCTTGCTCGGTGGTGGCGAGCACGCGCTGTTCGTTGTCCTTGCCGGTGTTGGCCAGGTGCACGCCGTGCAGGCCCTGTTCCTCGAGCCAGCCCTTGACCAGCGCCGGTCCGAGGTCGGCACCGATGGTGTTGGAACCCTGGATGCGCAGCGCCGGGCCGTCATCGGGCGGCGCGGGCAGGGCCGCCAGGGTCAGGGCCGGGAGGCCGCAGAGGATCAGCAGTGAGAGTGCGCGCAGCATGGGGCCTGCACCTTTTGTGGGCCGGAGTGCTGCAAGAATAAGTCAGTCAGGTTTCAGTTAAATGACGGCGGTCGGGCGCCAAGACCCACTCTTGAAAACGCCACGTACCTGTAGGAGCAGGGCTTGCCCGCGAAGGGGGCCTTGAGACCGCTAAAAGCTTCGCGGGCAAGCCCTGCTCCTACAGGGTTGTGCTGTTCAGGAGAGCGGGGATCAGCCCAGCTCCAGCCAGATCGGTGCATGGTCGGAAGGCTTTTCCATGCCGCGCAATTCATAGTCGACCCCACCGGCCTTGACCCGTGGCAGCAAGCCATTCGAGGCCATGATCACATCGATCCGCAGGCCACGCTTGGGCTCGTCTTCAAAGCCACGGCTGCGGTAGTCGAACCAGCTGAAACGGTCATTCACCTCAGGGTGCAGATGCCGGAAGCTGTCCACCAGCCCCCAGTTCTTCAGGCGTGCCAGCCATTCGCGCTCTTCCGGCAGAAAGCTGCACTTGCCGGTTTTCAGCCAGCGCTTGGCATTGTCGGCGCCGATACCGATATCGCAGTCCTCCGGGGAAATATTGATATCGCCCATCACCACCAGCGGCTGGTCGTGCTGGAACCGGCTTTCCAGCAACTGCTGCAGGTCCTGGTAGAAGCGTTCCTTGGCCGGAAACTTGGTCGGATGGTCGCGGCTTTCGCCCTGGGGGAAATAGCCGTTCATGATGGTCACCGGCGTGCCGTTTTCATCGGCGAAGGTGCCCCAGATAAAGCGCTTCTGGGCTTCCTCATCGTCGCCCTCGAACCCCTTGTGCAGGCTCAGTGGTGCCTGGCGCGACAGCAGCGCCACGCCGTAATGGCCTTTCTGACCGTGGAAATGCACGTGGTAACCCAGGGCTTCGACTTCAGCCTGTGGAAACTGGTCGTCGGAGACCTTGGTTTCCTGCAGGCCGATCACATCCGGCTGGTGCTTCTCGATCAGCGCCGCCAACTGATGGGGCCGGGCGCGCAGGCCGTTGATGTTGAACGAGACGATTTTCATGGGCGGCAATCCTGGCAAAACAGCGATGCTAGCCGACAAGTCCGGCGACGGCCAGCGTGGCGGGAGTGTCGATGCACTGCTAACGTTCTCTCAGATCGTTGCGGCAACGCGCCGCGGCCAGGGAGGTTGACCCCCATGCCGGAAATGCCAGAGATCACGGCCCAGATCCATCTGCTCGACGGTGGTTATTCTCGCGAAGCACGCTCGCTGTTGTACCAGGCCTATCGGCATGAACCGACGTTCGCCTATCTGTTCGAGGCCGAACGCCCGGGCTACGAACAGCGGGTCCGGGCCACGGTACGCGAGCGGGTCAAGCAACACTTTCTCGAGGATCTGCCGGCCATCGGGCTGCTGGTCAACGACCGCCTGATCGGCATTGCGCTGATCGCTCCGCCCCAACGTCGACTGGACATTACCGAGAGCTGGGTCTGGCGCATGCGCATGGTGCTGAGCACCGGCTTTCGCTGTACCCGCCGTTACCTGGAGTACCAGCAGGCGGTGCTCGCCTGTCTGCCGTCGAATTCGGTGCACGTGCTGCCGTTGCTGGGCATCCACCCGCAGTTCCAGGGCCAGCACTATGGCGAGCAGTTGCTGATGGCGGTGCACAACTGGTGTGCCGAAGACCCGCATTCCCAAGGCGTGGTGCTCGATACCGGTAACTCGCGTTACGTTGAGTTCTACAAGCGCCAGGGTTATGAGGACATCGGTGAGGTAGCGGTGGGACCGATCCGCGAGCACGTGTTTTATCACGCCAACCCCCTGATGTTACAAACAGCAATGGCTTGACTGTCGAACTTTCCGGTCGGTTTCGCGTTCTATGACGGCCTTAACCCAGCCCGTGATAGCATCCGCGCCTATGATGTTTTCTATAAGATTGACCAGCGGTTTGCTCCTGCTCTGTTGCAGCATGGCGGCCCTGGCGCAAAGCGAACTCGATGTACGGGTCAAGCCGGCGAACGACGAGTTGAAGGCCAATGTGGAAGGCTACATTGGCAGTCTCGGCAATCGTGGTGAAAATGCCCTGCGGCGTTTCAGCCGCGGCGCGCAGGAGCAGGCACGCAAGGCCGCCCAGGCGCTCGGCTATTATCAGCCGCAGATCGAGACCGAAGTCGAAGCCGGCAAGACCCCCAAGCTGATCCTGACCATCGATCCCGGCGAACCGGTGCATCTGCGCAATGTCACCGTGCGCATCGAAGGCCCGGCCGCCAGCCTCAAGGCTTTCCAGATCCCCAGGAGTGATGCCCTCAAGCCTGGTGCCGTGCTCAACCATGGGCACTACGAGGATACCAAGCGCCTGATTCTCAACCGGGCCTCGCGCTATGGGTTTTTCAGCGGCCACTTTATCAGCCAGAAGTTGATCGTCGACCCCAAGGCGGGCATCGCCGATATCGAGCTGATCTATGACAGCGGTCCGCGCTACTCCCTGGGACCGGTGCATTTCGCCGGCGACACGCCCTTCGACGAGGACCTGCTGCACCGCATGGTGCCATTCAAGGCCGGTACCCCTTACGATTCCGAACTGATCGCCGAGCTCAACCAGGCCCTGCAATCGAGCGGCTACTTCGAAGGCGTGCGGGTGGATGCGGCGCCGCTGGCGGCCAAGGACCGGGTGATTCCGGTCGAGGTCCAGCTCGATACCCGCAAGCCGCGCACCATGGGCTTGGGCCTGGGTTATTCGACCGACGTCGGGCCCCGGGTCAAGGCCAACTGGACTCGCCACTGGGTCAATGCCCAGGGCGATAGCTATGGCATCGAAAGCGAGGTGTCCGCGCCCCGGCAGAATATCGGCCTGTGGTACGACCATCCGCTGGACCCGCCGCTCACCGACAAGCTGCGCTGGGCCGCCGGCTACCAGTACGAAGAGATCGCCAACACCGACAGCCTGAGCAAGCTGTTCACCATCGGCCCGGAATGGCACAGCAAGCTGCCCAGCGGCTGGCAGCGGGTGATCTCGCTCAAGTGGCAGCGCGAGGAGTACCGCCTCGGCGACGACTCGGGCCTGAGTACCTTGCTGATGCCGGGCATCAATTACTCCTACCTGCGCAGCGACAACCGCATCGATCCGCACAACGGCTATCGCCTGGAGTTCGACAGCAAGGTCGCCAAGGAAGGCCTGGCCTCGGACAATAACCTGCTGTACGGCACGGCGACGCTCAAGGGCCTGACCACGGTCTGGGATAATCACCGTTTCCTCGGCCGGATCCAGTTCGGCGGCAGCGCCACCAATGGCTACCGGAACGTGCCGCCGTCCCTGCGCTTCTTCGCCGGCGGCGACCAGAGCGTGCGCGGCTACGACTACCAGAGCCTGTCCCCGGAAAACTCCGAAGGGGATCGGATCGGTGGGCGCTACATGGTCGCCGGCAGCCTTGAGTACCAATATTCCATCGCCGAGAAATGGCGGGTCGCGACCTTCGTCGACCAGGGCAACTCGTTCAACACCCTGGAGTTGCCGAGCCTCAAGACCGGCGTCGGCATCGGCGTGCGCTGGATCTCGCCGGTGGGGCCGATCCGTCTCGACCTGGCCCATGCGCTGGACGATCCCGGGGGTATCCGTTTGCACTTTTCCATGGGGCCTGAGTTGTGAAGCGTGGTTTGAAAATACTCGGCCTGGCGCTTGTCGCGCTGATGCTGTTGTTGCTGGTGTCGTTGGGTCTGCTGCTGGGCACCCAGGCCGGCAGCCGCTGGGCGTTGGCGCAGGTGCCGGGCTTGAGCGTGGAAAATTTCCAGGGTCATCTGGGCGGGCAGTGGAGCGCCGATCATCTGCTCTGGCAACAGGGCGGCAATCGGGTTGAATTGCAGCAGCCGCGCTTCAATTGGTCGCCGTTGTGCCTGACGCACTTTGTGCTGTGTGTCGATCAGTTGGAAGTCGAGCGGGTCGACCTGCGCTTTGAACCGAGCGCGCCGGCCGAGAGCGGGCCGCTGAGCTTGCCGACGCTGAAACTGCCGGTGGCGATCGAGTTGCGCCAGGTGCGTATCGGCAGCCTGTGGCTCGATGGCAGCGAGCAGCTCAAGGAATTGCAACTGGCCGCGCACTGGACGGCGCAGGGTTTGCAGATCGATACCGTGCATCTGCAGCACGACGACCTCAGCCTGGACCTCTCCGGGCTGCTGCAACCGAGCGGCGACTGGCCGCTGACGGCCGAGGGCAAGCTGCTGTTGCCGGCCCCGGGCGGCGAGCCCTGGGCCCTGGCGCTGGAGGTGCAGGGCGATCTGCTCAAGACCCTCAAGCTCAAGGCCAACAGCAGCGGTTATCTGCAGGGCCAACTGACGGGCGAACTGGAGGCCCTGGCCGAGCACCTGCCGGCCCGGGTGCGGGTCACCGCCGATGGCTTCAAGGCCAGCGCCGAACTGCCGGACACCCTGCAACTCAATCAGCTGGAGCTCACCGGCAGCGGCAACCTGAAAGACGGTTACCAGCTCCAGGGCAAGGCCGTGCTGCCGGCCGAGCAAGGTCCCGTCGACCTCAACCTGCAAGGCCGGGTCGATGCGCGGGGCGCGCAGATCGCCGCGCTGGACCTGACGGCCGATGCCAAACAGCGGCTGAAACTCAGCGCCGAACTGGACTGGCAGAAGGGCTTCGCTGTCGACGCCAAGGTCGACTGGCTGGACTTTCCCTGGCATCGCCTGTACCCGTTGATCGAGGAACCGGCGGTCAAGGCGCGGACCCTGGTCGGTGAGGTACATTACCGTGACGGCAACTACCTGGGTTTCGTCCAGGCCGATCTCGATGGCCCGGCGGGCAAGTTCCGGCTGCTGACGCCGTTCAGTGGCGACCTGGAACAGATCGCCCTGCCGCAGCTCGAACTGACGGCGGGGCAGGGCAAGGCCAGCGGTTACCTGAAGTTGCAATTCGCCGATGGCATCGCCTGGGACACCGCACTGGACCTGAGCGCGCTCAATCCGGCTTACTGGCTGGCGGAGTTGCCCGGGACCCTGGCCGGGCCGCTGCGCAGCAAAGGCGAGTTGAAGAACCAGCAGTTGAACCTGGAGGCGAATATCGACCTCAAGGGCAAACTGCGCGGGCAACCGGCAGTGTTACAAGCCAAGGCCAGCGGTAGAGGCGAGCAATGGACCCTGGGTGCCCTGGACATTCGTTTGGGCGATAACCGTATCCAGGGCAGCGGCAGCCTGCAACAACGCCTGGCCGGGCAGCTCGACCTCAACCTGCCGCGCCTGGGCCAGCTCTGGCCGCAGTTGCGCGGACAAGTCAAAGGCCGGGTCGATCTCGCCGGCACGCTGAAGGCGCCGCAAGGCAAGGTCAGCCTGCACGGCCAGCAGTTGGTATTTGCCGATAACCGTCTGCAAAACCTCAGCCTCGAGGCCAACCTCGACGGCACCCAACGTGGGCAACTGGATCTCAAGGGCGAAGGTATCCAGGCTGGCGAAACGGCCCTGGGTACCCTGACCTTGCACGGGCAGGGCGATCTCAAGCGCCAGCAAGCGCAGCTCGATCTGCAAGGCCCGCTGTTGAAACTGGCCCTGGGCCTGGACGGCGGACTCGACAAAGGCAACTGGCGCGGGCGCCTGGTTTCCGGCGATGTACAGACCGGCGGCCAGGACTGGAAACTGCAGAACCCGGCCAAACTCGAATACCTTGCCGATGGCCGATTGAATTTCGGCAGCCACTGCTGGCTGTCGGGAGAGGCCAGCCTGTGCGGCGAGGATCAGCGGTTGATGCCCGAACCGCGCTTGCGTTATCACCTCAAGCAATTCCCCCTGGAAAGCCTGGGGCAATGGTTGCCCCGCGACTTCGCCTGGCAGGGCCGGCTGAATGCCGACCTGCAAGTGGACCTGCCGGCCAGCGGCCCCAAGGGCCAGATCATGATCGATGCCAGCGGCGGCACCCTGCGTATTCGCGAACGACGCAGATGGCTGGACTTCCCCTACGAGACCCTCAAGCTGACCAGCAACCTGAGCCCACGGCGGGTCGACACGGTCCTGGATTTTCGCGGTGGCAAGCTCGGCGAACTGATGCTCCAGGCGCAGATCAATCCCCTGGCGAAGAACAAACCCCTGACCGGCGATTTCCGTCTCAGCGGCCTCGATCTCAGTGTGGCCCGGCCTTTCGTAAGAAAGGTCGAGACCCTGGCCGGTCGCCTCGATGGCAGCGGGCGTTTGTCCGGCGGCTTGCTGGCGCCCAAGGTCAACGGCAACCTGACCTTGAGCGGTGGCGAGGTCTCCGGCTCGGAAGTGCCGACCACGGTCAAGGACCTGCGGGTGCAGGCGCAGATTGCCGGGGAAAACGTCCAGCTCAACGGCAGTTGGACCGGCGGTGATGCCGGACACGGCAGCCTGACCGGGCATATCGACTGGACCGATGCGCTACAAGTGGAATTGGCGATCAAGGGCTCGCAGTTGCCGGTCAGCGTCGAGCCCTATGCGACCCT
Source organism: Pseudomonas sp. MWU12-2319 (assembly GCF_023242525.1). NCBI lineage: Bacteria > Pseudomonadati > Pseudomonadota > Gammaproteobacteria > Pseudomonadales > Pseudomonadaceae > Pseudomonas > Pseudomonas sp. MWU12-2319. The sequence continues at coordinate 60,477 of NZ_JALJES010000001.1, read as the reverse complement.
GGAGGTGGCGCCGGACCTGACGGTGTCGATGCACGGCGACAAGCTGGCGATTGCCGGCAAGGTGCATGTGCCCAAGGGCGCGATCGTCGTGCGCGAGCTGCCGCCGTCGACGGTCAAGGTCTCGGACGACACGGTGATCGTCGGCCAGCAGACCGAGGAGGGCAAGGCGCCCCTGGCGATGTCCATGGATATCGAGGTACTGGTGGGGGAGGACAAGCTCAGTTTCAACGGTTTTGGCCTGACCGCCGACTTGCAGGGCCAGGTGCATATCGGTGACAACCTCGATACCCGGGGTGAGTTGCGCCTGAATGACGGGCGCTACAGCGCCTATGGCCAGCGCCTGACCATTCGCCGGGCGCGCTTGCTGTTCGCCGGGCCCATCGACCAGCCGTACCTGGATATCGAGGCGATTCGCCAGACCGATGATGTGATTGCCGGTATTCGCCTGAGCGGCAGTGCCGAGCAACCGACCACGCAGATCTTCTCGGAACCGGCCATGAGCCAGGAGCAGGCGTTGTCCTACCTGGTGTTGGGACGACCGTTGAGCACCACTGGCGAAGACAGCAATGTGCTGGCCCAGGCGGCGTTGGGCTTGGGTTTGATGGGCAGTGCCGGGTTGACCGGCGACCTGGCGAAGAACCTGGGCATCGAGGATTTTGCCCTCGATACCCAGGGCAGCGGCAGCACCACATCGGTGGTGGCCAGCGGCAAGATCACCGAGAAGCTGAGCTTGCGCTACGGGGTGGGGGTATTCGAACCGGCCAATACCATCGCCTTGCGTTATATGTTGAGCAAGAAGGTTTACCTGGAGGCGGCGAGCGGCGTGGCCAGTTCCCTGGATATCTTCTACAAGCGCGATTTCTGAGGAGTGACACTCCTCTGCGGTCACCCACGATCCTGTAGGAGCAGGGCTTGCCCGCGAAGGCGTCCTTGAGGGCGCCAAAAGCTTCGCGGGCACGCCCTGCTCCTACAAGGTTCCGTTGTGTGCTCGGGATCAGGGTTCGGCAGTCGGGTCTTTAGCGATTCAGGCCCTGCATCACCGCTTCCGGATAGCGCAGCCCGGCCGTGGCACCCGCCGGGAAAATCGCCTCCAGGGCCTGCAATTCGGCGGGGCTCAGCTTCACCTCCAGGGCCGCCACGTTCTCTTCCAGGTATTTGCGTTGTTTGGTCCCGGGAATCGGGATCAGGTAGTCGCCCTGGGCCAGGACCCAGGCCAATGCCAGTTGCCCGGCCGTCACGCCTTTTTCCGCGGCCAACCCTTGCACCTGCTCCACCAGCCGCAGGTTGCGGGCGAAGTTCTCGCCCTGGAAGCGTGGGCTGAAACGCCGATAGTCATCGGCGGCGAAATCGTCCGGGCTCTTCAAGGCTCCGGTCAGGAAACCACGGCCCAACGGGCTGTAGGGCACAAAGGCGATTCCCAGGCGTTGGCAGGCGGCCAGGCAGCCGTTGTCTTCCTGATCACGGCTCCACAGCGAGTACTCGCTTTGCAAGGCGCTGATCGGATGCACCCGATGGGCCCGCTCCAGGGTTTCGGCCGAGGCCTCGCTCAAACCCAGGTAACGAACCTTGCCGGCCTTGACCAGCTCGGCCATGGCGCCGACGGTTTCCTCGATGGCCACTTCCGGGTCGATACGGTGCTGGTAGTACAGGTCCAGGGTCTCCACGCCGAGGCGCTTGAGGGTGCCGTCGATGGCCGTGCGGATGTACTCCGGTTTCCCGCTGACCCCACGGTACGCCGGCCTGGCCGGGTCACGGAGGATGCCGAACTTGCTGGCCAGGAACACCTGGTCGCGTTTGCCGGCGATGGCCTGGCCGATCAGTTCTTCGTTGCTGTGGGGGCCGTACATATCGGCGGTGTCGAGCAGGGTTACGCCCAGTTCCAGGGCCCGATGCAAGGTCGCGGTGGCTTCGCGGGTGTCGCTGCCGGTGGTGTAGAAATCGGTCATGCCCATGCAGCCGAGGCCGATGGCGGAGACCTGTGGGCCGTTCTTGCCGAGTTGACGGGTGTGCATGGTGTGGCTCCTGTGGGATTTCATGCAGTGTGAACCTCGACAAAAGCGCGATAAACCGGCTAAAAGCACTATCACTATTCGTAAAATCCCAATAATGGAGGGCCGATGGATCGCTTCAATGCCATGCGGGTCTTTACCCGGATCGTCGAGCTGGGCGGTTTTGCCAAGGCCGCCGACAGCCTGCAAGTACCCCGGGCCTCGGTGACGGTGCTGGTCAAGCAACTGGAAGCGCACCTGGGGGTGCAACTGTTGCACCGCACCACCCGCCAGGTCAGCACCACCCTCGACGGCGCGGCCTATTACCAGCGCTGCGTGCAACTGCTGGCGGACCTGGAGGAGACCGAAGCGGTGTTTTCCTCTGCCCGGCGCAATCCACGGGGGACCCTGCGGGTCGATATGCCGGCGGGCATCGGGCGTTTGATCGTGATTCCGGTATTGCCCGAGTTCAGCGAGCGTTATCCGCTGATCGACCTGGAAATCGGCCTGAATGACCGGCCCGTGGACCTGATCCGCGACGGTATCGATTGTGTGTTGCGGGGTGGCGAGGCCCTGGACGAATCGCTGGTGGCCCGGCCGCTGGTGCTGGTCGAGCAAGTGACCTGTGCCAGTGCGGCCTATATCGAGCGCATGGGGTTGCCGACGTCACTGGCGGACTTGGCGGGGCATCGGATGGTCGAGTATTTTTCCAGTGTCAGCGGCAAGCGCTTCGGGCTTGAGTTCCAGCAGGGTGGCCAGTTGCAGGCGATCGACCTGCCCAAGCGTCTCTCGGTCAGCAGTGCCGACGGTTACCTGGCGGCGTGTGAAGCGGGTTATGGGTTGGTGCAGATTCCCTATTACCACGTGGTCGAACAACTGCGCAGCGGCCAATTGTGCGAAGTGCTGGGCGATTATCCACCCCCCGGATTACCGCTGAGCGCAATGTATCCGCCCCATCGACAGATGTCGGCGCGGGTGCGGGTGTTTGTCGATTGGCTGGTGGAAATCTGTGCCCGACCGGGTACCGGGTTTAGGCGATGAGGGGACGGTCGATCACCGTCCCCGACAAGAGCGATCAGCGACGGTAGTAGCCACCCCCATCATAGTAACGATGGTCATGATCGTGCCAGCCTCCGCCACGGGGAAAAATGAAGCAACCGCTCAGAGACAAGATGATCAGCAGGGGAATCAACATCGTGATTCGACGAAACATGGATAAATCCTCATGGGTGAAGCCGGGAAGATAAAACCTTTCCCCGGATATACTATGGGACCCCGTTTGCGTCGTTTCATTCATCGGCCTTTGTAGGGCTTTGGTATGGATTCAGATACAAGTCGGATACATTTGTCGTTTCAAGTTTTAACTATTCAGGAATAGGTAATGACTCAATCGCAGCGTCTGAAGTACTCGATTCTGATTTCCCTGGTGGTACTGGGGATCATGTTCGGCCTGTCCTATCTGCAAAACACCGGGGTCATCAGCGAGAAGCTGTTCCAGTACATCGCCATTGGCGTGGCGGTGCTCGTGGTGGTGATCAACGGTGTGATGCGGCGCAAGGTCAAGCCCTGAACTCAGTCGCCGATCTGCGCGCTCTGCGGCATGGAGTCCTGTAACTCCAGGGCCGCGGTCGCATCCGGGTGCAGGCTGTAGCTCTTGTCCGCGTTGAGCACCACGACGCCCTCGCTGCACAGGCGCTTGAGCACCTCGCGCACGCTGAGAAAGGACAGGGGAATGCCCAATTCCAGCAAATGACTGTGAACCCCGCGCACACCCAGCCGGCGCTGATCTTCGTCGGCGCTCAGCAGGGCGTCGATGACTTTGAGTCGGATCAGGCTGGTGCGCAAACCGAAGTGTTTGAGCAACTGACGGATGCGGTTATTACCGCTGCGTTCGGCAGGTTTGGCCAACATGGCGCCCGAGCTGTAGGAAGGATCGCGTTGCAAAGAATTACCGTCCGTTGACCTGTGCTGGTCGTACATGCAAAAACTCCTTTTCAGAGCCTGATCAGGAATGTGATGTCGGCTCTCCTTGATAAGGACGAGCGAGACGGATAAATCATGAAGCCTCGAATGTAGAAAATTTGTCGGTATCAAGTCGCAGACAGGTGATAGCACCTGGATATCCCTCAAGTTTCATGTTCAGACGCCTGTATATCCCTAAATTTTCATATTCAGACTCGTCTTTCATGGGCAGGCATCGGCCGTCCCTTGTTTATTTCCCTCGGTGGCCGCTTTTCCGGGTTGCCGTTCGCTGTTGCACATGCGGTCGCCTGGTGTTCGATATTCCATCAGGAGTCAGTGTGATTATTACCCGCTCGCTATCCAGGCTGTGCCTGGCGACGTTGTTGATCGGCCTGGGCAGTCACGCCCAGGCCCGCGAGGCTGGCGACGCGAGTCGCGAGCTGAACGCCGAGATCCGTCGTACCACCTTTGGCGTGCCGCATATTCGCGCCAGCGACGAGCGCGGGCTGGGCTACGGCATCGGCTATGCCTATGCCCAGGACAATCTGTGCCTACTGGCCAACGAAATCGTCACGGTCAACGGCCAGCGCTCGCGCTACTTCGGCCCCGAACAGATGACCGTCGAACGGCGTGACAACCTCACCAGCGACCTGTTTTTCAACTGGCTCAATACGCCCGAGGCGGTGGCGGCTTTCTGGCAGGCGCAAACCCCGCAGGTCACGCAATTGATCGAGGGTTATGTCGCCGGTTACAACCGCCAGCTCGGCGAGCGCCAGGCCGGGGGCTTGCCGGAGCAGTGCCGAGGGCAGTGGGTGCGGCCGATCACGCCGCAGGACCTGGTCAGGTTGACCCGGCGCCTGCTGGTCGAAGGCGGTGTCGGGCAGTTCGCCGAAGCCCTGGCCGCCGCCACACCACCGCGGCAGACTGCCCAGGTGTCGAGTGCGTCGTTCCAGCTGGCGGCCGAACGCCTGCAACGTTTCGCCCTGGACCGCGGCAGCAATGCGCTGGCGGTCGGCGGCGAGCGTTCGTTCAACGGCCGTGGCCTGTTGCTCGGCAACCCGCATTTCCCTTGGGTCGGTGGCCTGCGTTTCTACCAGATGCACCTGACCATTCCCGGTCAGCTTGACGTGATGGGGGCGGCCTTGCCGGGTCTGCCGATGATCAATATCGGTTTCAACCGGCACCTGGCCTGGACCCACACGGTGGACACGTCCAGGCATTTCACCCTGTATCGGCTGCAACTCGATCCCAAGGATCCGACCCGTTACCTGCTCGACGGACAATCCACGGCGCTGGACAAGCGCCTGGTCAAGGTCGAGGTCAAGCAGGCCGATGGCAGCACCAGGACCGTTGAACGGGTGCTCTACAGCTCGGTGTTCGGGCCGGTGGTGCAATGGCCCGGCAAGCTCGACTGGAACCGTGACGTGGCGTTCAGCCTGCGCGATGCCAACCAGGACAACGACCGGGTGTTGCAGCAGTGGTATGCGATGAACCATGCCGACAACCTTCAGGCGTTGCAGGCATCGGTGCAGCGGATTCAGGGCATTCCCTGGGTCAACACCCTGGCGGTGGATGACCAGGGGAAGGCGCTGTACCTGAACCTGTCGGTGGTGCCTTACGTGGATGCGGCCAAGCTGGCCTTGTGCGGCGATCCCCATGGCAGCGGGCCGCTGGTGGTGCTCGACGGCTCGCGCGCCGCCTGTGCCTGGAACGTGGCGGCGAATGCCGCGCAGAAGGGTATCTTCCCGGCGGACCAGTTGCCGCAACTGGAACGCGGCGACTATCTGCAGAACTCCAACGATTCGGCCTGGATGGTCAATCCGCGGGCGCCGCTCACGGGCTTTTCGCCGCTGGTCAGTCGTGAGGGCGAGCCCCTCGGGCCACGGGCGCGCTTTGCCCTTGAGCGCCTGGCACGGCTGGATCGGCCCGCGGCGATCAAGGTTGCGGACCTGCAGGCGATGGTGATGGACGATCAGGTGTACCTGGCCGGATTGGTGCTGCCGGACCTGCTGCGCTTCTGCGCCGGCGACCTGGGCAGCGATGCCACGACGTTGGCGCCGGTGTGCGCCAGCCTCAAGGACTGGGACGCTCATGCGAACCTGCAAAGCGGGCTGGGCATGGTGCATTTCCAGAACATCATGGCGCACTTGTCCGAAGGCGAGAATTTCTGGCGGGTCAGGTTTGATCCGGCTGATCCGCAGCACACCCCGCGCGGCCTGGCCTTCGAGCAGATCAAGGTGGCCAGGGCGCTGCACGGAGCGATGCTGGCGTCGCTGGAACAGGTGAAGGCGGCGGGACTGACGGCCGCCAGTCACTGGGGCGATGTGCAGCAGGTCAGCCGGGGCGGGCAGCCGGTGCCGGTGCATGGCGGCCCGGCGACCCTGGGCGTGTACAACGCGATTCAGAGTGTGCCGGGGGAGGGCGGCAAGCGCGAAGTCGTCGGTGGCACCAGCTATCTGCAGGTGGTGAGTTTTGACGACAAGGGGCCTCAGGCACTGGGGTTGCTGGCGTTTTCGCTGTCTACTGATCCGGCATCGCCGCATTTCCGCGACCAGACCGAAGCGTTCTCGAAGAAGCAATGGAGTGTGTTGCCGTTCACCGAACAGCAGATCAGGGCGGATGCCGAGTATCAGGCGCAGGTGATTCGCGAACCGCAGAAGTAACATTCGTGGTGAGGCTGAACGCGGTCCCTTGTAGGAACCGGCTTGCCGGCGATGGCGTCCTTCAGGGCGGCAAAAGCTTCGCTGGCAAGCCAAGCTCCTACAGGTTTCACGGTGCTTTCAAGATCCCGTCAGCCCTTCGGGGTATCCTGCGGGATCGCGTTGATCACCGCCTGGCCTTCCTTGTTCTGCGTCAGGTACACCGGCAGCACCTTGGGCAGGGAGGTCAGCAACCGCTGCACTTCCCCGGTGCTGTAGATCCCGCCGATGCGAATCGTCCCGGTGTTCTTGTCGGCCAGCAGCGCCGGGCGCTCAAGGTAGCGGTTGATCAACGGCAGGGCATCGCTCAGCATCAGGTTATCGAGGACCAGTTTGCCATCGCGCCAGGCCAGGTTGGCGTCTTGCGCATAGGTCTGGCTGATCTGCGGCTCATGGTCGCCGGATTTGTAGCGCGCCTGCATGCCCGGGTCCAGGCGATAACCGTCACCAGGGTGGGTGGTATTGCTGCTGACCAGCACCGAGCCTTGCAGCAAGGTCACGCGAACCTGATCCTGATACATCCACACGTTGAACTGGGTTCCGGTGACCCGTACCTGACCCTCGGCGGCCTTCACCACGAAGGGGTGCTCGGCGTCGTGGCGCACCTCGAAATAGGCTTCGCCCTTTTTCAAGGTCACCCGACGCTGATCCTTGTAGTTGCTGTAGGTCAGCCGCGTTCCCAGGTTCAATTCCACCTGGCTGCCATCGGCCAGGGTGACCTGACGCAACTGGTTCGAAGTTTCGAAGCTCTGGTAGGCATTGGGAATCCAACCGAGGCTCCAACCCAGGTAGCCGACGACGGGCACGGCCAGCAGGCTGATGGTCGCGGCCATGGCGTAGCCTTGCCAGCGACGGCGCTTCGCTATCAGGGCCACCACCTGGGGCACGGCCGTCGGCGGTAGTTGATCGGCCACGTCCCAGATTTCCAGCATGGCCTCGTATTCGACGGCATGCAGCGGGTCGGCCTTGAGCCAGGCGGCGAAGGCTTCGCGTTCGGCGCTGGTGCAATCCTCTTCATGCAGCCGCATGCACCAATGCGCGGCAGCGTCGGTGATGGCGTCGTACTCGGCTTCTGAAAGGATCGGTTCGCTCATGAATTCTTCCCTGGTTTCGGCCATTCTAACCCTCGGCAGTCTCTGTCGAGAACAGTGGATGGCAAACAGATCAATTTGATAGCGCGCACTGTGCTTCGAGGATCCTGGAACAGGTTGAGACGTCCGGGTTCGATATTTATTTGGTTAATATCATTCAGTTCCGAAGGTGGCTTTATTCATGATGTCGGCCGGCATGACAATCGGCAGCACACTTTCATGGAGTTCACGTCATGCCCAAGTCCATCGTTGCCGCGTTGCAAATCGGTTCCTTGCCGGGGGGCAAGGGTGACACCCTGGAACAGATCCTCGGCTATGAGCGCGCGATCATCGAGTCCGGCGCCTGCCTGGTGGTGATGCCCGAAGCCCTGTTGGGTGGCTATCCCAAGGGCGAAACCTTCGGCACCCAGTTGGGTTATCGGCTGCCCGAGGGCCGTGAGGCCTTCGCCCGTTATCACGCCAATGCCATCGATGTCCCGGGCGCCGAAACCGACGCGCTGGCGCAGTTGTCCGCTCGCACCGGGGCGAGCCTGGTGCTCGGGGTCATCGAACGCGCGGGTTCTACCTTGTATTGCACGGTGTTGTTCTTCGAACCCCAGGGCGGGCTGGTGGCCAAACACCGCAAGCTGATGCCCACCGGTACCGAGCGGCTGATCTGGGGCAAGGGCGATGGTTCGACGTTGCCGGTGGTGGAAGGCAAGGCCGGGCGGATCGGTTCGGCGGTCTGTTGGGAAAACTATATGCCGCTGCTGCGCACGGCCATGTACGCCAAGGGCGTTGAGGTCTGGTGCGCGCCGACGGTGGATGAGCGGGAGATGTGGCAGGTGACGATGCGCCATATCGCCTGTGAAGGCCGCTGCTTTGTGATCAGCGCCTGCCAGGTCCAGCCTTCGCCGCAGGCACTGGGCGTGGAGGTGGTCAATTGGCCGGCGGAACGTCCGCTGATCAACGGTGGCAGCCTGATTGTCGGGCCCATGGGCGAGGTGCTGGCCGGGCCGTTGGTCGGCGAGGCCGGCCTGCTGACCGCGCAGATCGACACCGAGCAGCTGGTCCGCGCCCGTTATGATTTTGACGTCACCGGCCACTATGCCCGCCCGGATGTGTTCGAGTTGCAGGTCGATGAGCGAGCCAAGCCAGGCGTGCGTTTTATCCAGGACTGATCAGCGCAACCGCTGCCACTCTTCGCGGGTGATTTCCCAGATATCACAGGGTAAACGCCCGCTGACGAAATCCCGTTCCTCGCTGTGCAGCAGGCGCATGCCCTCACGTTCCGAGACCCGCCGCGAGGCCAGGTTGGAGGCGGCCTTGGGCACGCGCATCCGCTCGCGGCCGAGGGTCTCGAACCAATACGCGGTGACGGCGGTACTGGCTTCGCCGATCAGGCCCTGGCCCTGCCATTGGGGAGCGAGCCAGAAGCCGCGGTTGTTGTCGGCTTCGTCCATCAGGCTGATGGCGCCGATCATCTGTTCCGGGGCCGCGCGCAGGCGGATCGACCAGTGCCATTCCACGCCGCGTTCGACAGCGGGCAGGGCGACGTCGCGCAGATAGCTCAGGGCGCCATCTTCGGGATAAGGCCAGGGCACCCGGGCGTTGAGAAACCGCACCACTTCCCAGTGGGGAAAGAGTTGCTGGATGGCGGCGGCATCATCCTGTTGCAAGGGTCGTAGCCGTAGTCGTTCGGTACGGAGTTCGGGAGTGTTCATAAGGGTTTCGGCTTCCTTGTCGAGTGGGACATTAGTTTGACACATTGGATGGAAATTGCCGTTATATTGACGGTCCGCCACTATTACCTACACTTGAATATCACCTGCTACAGCATTTTTCGCAGTCCGTTAGTTTTTCTACGTTAAGGAGAAGACAAATGGCTCGCTCGAAAAACTGGTGGTGGGGTTTGCCGTTACTCGCTTTGCTGTGGTTGGCCGCTCTTTGGATAACAACGCCTGAAGTCGAACAGGATTTGCAGACCCGCGTGGGGAGTGCAACCGATAGCGCTCCCATTGTTGTCGCCGGACGTGACGTGACCCTGCCCAATGCAACATCACAAAACCGCAACGCGGCGGATCAGACGTATGGTGTCAGACAGGTTGTCGGTACCCTGGCCGACCAGCCGGTGAAACCGGCCGATAGTGAGATCGGCACTCCTCCCGAAGTTGTCCCTCCCGCGCCGGTGGCACCGACGCCGCCTGTTGTCGATGAGTCCCAGGCCAATCCACCGAGTTCAGTCGGCATTATTGATGCCAAGGCCTGCGAGCAACAGTTCGATGCGGCCCTGAATCAATACAAAGTGCTGTTCGACACCGCCCAGGACATCTTGTCACCGGCTTCGCAAACGGCGCTGGATGCACTGGTGGCCACGGCCAAACAGTGTCCCGACGAGCAGTTTGAAGTCGATGGCTACACCGACAATACCGGCAACGCCGCCTTCAACCTGGGACTGTCCAAGCGCCGGGCCGACGCCGTGGTCAGTTATCTGGCCAAACATGGCGTTACCCGGGAACATCTGAAGGCTGCGGGATTTGGCGAGGCTGATCCGGTGGCGTCCAACGATACGCCGGAAGGCCAGGCACAAAATCGTCGGATAGAAATAAAGGTAACGGATGACAACGCCATGACCGCCCCGACTGACGCTAAATAACCAGGAGCAACCATCATGAGTTATTTACTTGAACAGTATTGGGGCTGGATGTTGGTGGCCGGGATTCTCGGTTTGCTGGTGGGCTGGATTGTCACTCAGACCGAACGTCATCTCCGTTGGGTCGCCGGTTGGTTGCATGGGGCGTTATGGCTCTTTGCTATCGGTCTGGTGGTCGCCGTGCTCAAGTTGTTACCGGGGCGCGCCGGCTTGTGGCTGGAAACGGCCTTGCTGCTGTTTGCCGCTTACCTGGTCGGTTGCTGGCTCAGCGCCTGGATTCGCTCGATGCTGGCGGCCGATGCCGCCACCAGCACCACGGGCTCGCAACCAGGAACCCGGGCGGCGGCCACCGATGCCGCCGGAGTGGGCAGTCGTCCGCTGGTCATGGAGCAGCCCACCGGCCCCCTCGATAACCTGAAGCTGATTTCCGGGGTGGGTCACAAGAATGAAGCCGTGCTGCACGAGCTGGGCATTTACCGGTTTTCCCAGATTGCCCAGTGGACGGAGCCGCAGGTGCACTGGATCGAGCATTACTTCAGCTTTCCAGGGCGGGTCGAGCGCGAGGATTGGCGAGGTCAGGCGCGGATACTGGCGCAAGGTATCGAGACCGAGTTTGCCAAACGGGTGAGACTGGGTGAAGTCGATACGTCTGAAGATTGAGGCCCCGATGCCCGGTCGCCCGGTGGTCAAGAACACCTGAGGGGCGAGCGCGGTCTTGTGGCGAGCGGGCAAGCCCGTTCGCTGCAAGACCGTTTTCGCTTCAAAATTCGGGTATCTGGCCTTGCTCTGCAATGCCAGCGCGCCGACTTCATCCAGGCCGCTGCGCTACTGACAATTTCTGACAGGGGGCTCTGCTAAGCTGCGGCCCTTGATCCGGCCAGAGGTCGTCCACCGTGTCCCGCACTTCGCGTTTACTCACCTTGCTCCAGGTATTGCGCGCCAAAAGCCGCCCGGCCACCGCCGCGGCCCTGGCCTGCGAGCTGGAGATTTCCGAGCGCACGGTCTATCGCGATATTGCCGAACTCACCGCCCTCGGTGCGCCGATCCAGGGCGAGGCGGGCGTCGGCTACGTCCTGCGCAGCGGTTTGTTCCTGCCACCGCTGATGCTCAATGCCGATGAAACCGAGGCCATCGTCCTCGGCCTGCAATATGTCGATCAACGGGGTGACGAGGTGTTGAGCAAGGCCGCTTCCGATGCCCTGGCCAAGATCGCCGCGGTGCTGGCGCCGCCCGCCCAGGAGGCCCTGCGCAATCCGACCTTGCTGCCGGGGCCGCGGGGCTGTGGCTACCCGGACAATGCGGTGCCGTTGAATGTGTTTCGTCAGGCCATCCGTGACCAGGCCAAGTTGCATATCGACTACGCCGATGTGAACAGGGTGCCCAGCCAGCGGCTGATCTGGCCCCTGGCCCTGGGCTTTATGAACGAGGCGCGGGTGGTGGTCGCCTGGTGTGAGTTGCGCCAGGCCTTCCGGACCTTTCGCACCGACCGCATCGCCACGGCCCGGGAGCAGGGCGAGCGTTATCCGGGCCGGCGCAGCGACCTGCTAAGGCAATGGCGCAAGCTGTTCGACCAGGACGAACACGAACGCTTCACTCCTGACAAGAACTGACGGAGCCCTGTACTAGGATGGCTCCACCTTCTACCAGCAAGGAGCTGTGAACAGCATGACCACTCAAACTTCGGTGCTCGCCCCGGCCATCGAGGCCTATATCAGCGCTGCCAATGCCCGCGACAGTTCGGCGGTGGCGAGTTTCTTCGCCGAAGACGCGAACGTCTTCGATGAAGGCCATCATCGCGTCGGCACCCTCGCCATCGCCCAATGGATGGATGAGACGGCGCGTAAATACCAACCCCGGGTCGAAGTCCTCGACGTCGCGCAACGCACTGGCAAGGTGCTGGTCAAGCAGTTGGTCTCGGGGACTTTTCCCGGCGGCTCGGTGGAGCTGCGCTACGTGTTCCGGCTCAATGAGCAGGGCAAGATCGCGCGGTTGGATATTTCCCTCTAGGACAAGCTGGCATACTGCACGGCTTCCCGGTTGCGAGCCTGCCCGACGCCATGACTGCCGATTCTCCCCTGAGTGCCTACCGCGCTGCCGTCGAGCAGCGCGGCTTTCTCCACGACCAGGCCCAATGGCAGGCGGTGCAGGCCTTGCAGCGCTGCCACGAGGCGTTGCACCAGGGCCTGGTGCCCAAGGGCGTTTACCTCTGGGGGCCGGTCGGGCGCGGCAAGACCTGGCTGATGGATCAATTCCACCAGACCTTGCGCGTGCCGTCGCGGCGCCAGCATTTCCATCACTTCATGGGCTGGGTCCACCAGCGCTCGTTCCAGCTCAGCGGTATCGCCGACCCGCTGCGGGCCCTGGCCCGTGAGCTGGCCGGGGAGGTCCGCGTGCTGTGCTTCGATGAGCTGTTCGTCAGCGATATCGGCGACGCGATCATCCTCGGACGGCTGTTCCAGGTGATGTTCGACGAGGGCGTGGTGATCGTTGCGACCTCCAACCAGCCACCGCGACAGCTCTATGCCGATGGCTTCAATCGCGAGCGTTTCCTGCCGGCGATTGCCGCCATCGAGCAGCATATGGAGGTGGTGGATGTCGACGGCGGCGAGGACCATCGCCTGCATCCGGGGGCCGGCGTGCAGCGTTACTGGGTCGACCCCGAGGGGCAGTCGGCGGGGCTGGTCGAAGCGTTCAAGGTGCTGACCGCCGGGCAGCCGCTGTCCGCCGAACCGGTCGCCATGGGTTATCGGACCCTGGCGGTGGTGCGGGCCTCGCCGACGGTGCTCTGGTGCCGCTATGCCGAGCTGTGCGAGCAGCCCCTGGCGGCCATGGATTTCATGGCGCTGTGTGATCGTTACACGGCGATTTTCTTGAGTGAGGTGCCCAACCTCAGTGCCCGCCAGCGTCCCGGGCGGATCGCCCGCGGCACCGAGGACGCGGCGCGCCGCGTCGATGCCGGTGACCGTGAGTTACCGCAGCTGTCGGTCCATGACGATAGCGTCCGGCGCTTTATCGCCCTGGTGGACGAGTGTTACGACCGCAAGGTGCCGCTGTACATCGCCGCCCAGGTGCCGTTGGAGGCGTTGTACACCGAAGGCTACCTGGCATTCCCGTTTCGCCGCACCCTCAGTCGTTTGCGCGAGATGCAGTTGCAGCGCTTCACCCCGGTATCAGCCTGCCCTGAATAAAAGCGCCGGCCGCCAAGGCCAGCAGGATCAGTAATAGCGCCGGCACCACCCGGCGGGCGAAGGCGCCGCCGCCGCTGGACCAGGCCATGACACACTTGGACAGGGTATTGCTGGCGAGAATCGCCAGAATCGGCAAGCGTGCGTTCTCGGCCGACAGTTGGCCGGATTTGACCAGCGCGGCCACCGACGCCGAAGTCGCATGGGCATCGGCCAGGCCGCCCAGTATCGACGCGGTAAACAATCCGGAGAGGCCAAATCGGGCCTGCATGGCGCTGGTCACGAGAAACAGGCTCGAGATGCCGGCGGCCACCATCAGCGTCAATTTGAGGTTGAAGGCATGGCCGATATTGATCGGCGGGCTCGTGTCCGCGGGAGGGCGTTTCATCAGCCGCAGTGCGTAGGACGCGGCCACCGCGCTGCCCAGCATGAGCGGCAGGCTGAGCTGGACCAGGGTCGCAGGGCTGATGGCGCCGAGCACCAGGCCGAGGAGGATCAGCGTCGCCAGGTTCGACAGGATCGCGGCACTGGCGGCCTGTGGCAGGAGCCCGGGTTGCTGGCGGGCGCGGTTGCCCATGGCGGCGATGGTTGCGACACTCGAGACGAAACCGGAGGCGAATCCGGCCAGGCTCAACCCGTTCCGGACGCCCAGGACCCGGATGGCGATATGCCCCAGGGCGCTGACGCCCATGATCAGCACTGTCAGCAGGCAGATCGAGCGGGGGTTGATGGCCTGATAGGGACCGATAAAGGCGTCGGGCACCAGGGGCATGATTACCAGTGCGGCGGTGGCCAGGATCAGCCCATCCTTGACTTCGGTTTCGCTCAGCTGGTTCAGGGCAAACCGGTGCAGGCTTTGCCGGAAGTTCAGCAGCACGGTCAGAATCACCGCCAGGGCCACCGCCAGTACCGCCTCGCTGTTGCACAAGGCCCCGAGCAGCAGGACCAGCAGCAGTGCGACCCCGGTGGTCATGCCGGGGTTCTGGCTGCGCCGCTTGAAGTAGGCCACGCCGGCGAGCATGGCCAGGGCCACGGTCAGGGTACTGAGCAGCATGGGGCCGCCCAGCAGCAGGCCGACATAACCGAGCAGGGAGGTCAGGGCGAAGGTCCGCAGGCCGGCGAAGTGGCGGTTCGCTCCCTCGCCTTTCTTGCGCTCACGCTCGAACCCGACCAGCAGGCCCAGGCCCAGGGCCGAGGCCAGGTTGGTTGCGTGAGTGATGGTTTCCATGGTGCGCATCCCGCAGTGTTGTCTCAGGGTGAGGGCTGTCGGGCGTCGGGCATTTGATATGCATCAAGGCGGTTGAAGCCCAAGGGAGCCTTTGGTTAGGTCCCCCGCTGGGGCGGCCTTGACGTATATCAAGCTGGCAGGGCCGGCGCGCCTCATCATGGGCGCAATGTCCCGATCCGCCGATAAAGGCGAGATTTGCCGGGTGGTCTGCAAGTCGTGCCACCCTGGGCCGGGAACCTGTTGCCCCAGAGGTGCGCCATGTCCGACTACCATCGTATTCTTTTGCTGGCTCCCGCCGAGATGAACCGCAGCCCCGCCTTCGAGCGGGCCACCGAGCTGGCCCTGTCCACCGGGGCCGCCTTGCATATCCTGGCCTTCGATTATGTGCCGACCCTTGATGTGGCCACGCTATTCGACCAGAAAGCCATGACCCAGGCCCGCGAGGGCTACCTGGACCTGCATCGCCGCTGGCTGCACCATGAGACGGATCGCCTGCGGGGCCGTGGCCTGGATGTGAGTTGCAATATTTTCTGGCGTCATCATCCGCTGCAACCGATCATCGAGTACGTCCGTGATCTGAATATCGACCTGCTGATCAAGGATGTCCACCTGGAATCGGGGCTCAAACGACTGTTCGCCACCCCGCTGGACTGGCAGTTGCTACGTGATTGTCCGGTCCCGGTACATCTGGTGGCGGGTTGCAGCCATCCATTGCCGCGTCATGTCCTGGTGGCGGTGGATCTGGGGAGGGAAAGGGCCGAGGAGTGCTTCAACGACACGCTGGTCCAGGCCGGGCAGGCGTTTGCCCGGCAATGCGCGGCGACGTTCAGCCTGGTGCATGTGCATGACAAGTCCCGGTCCTATGTCCACGAGATGGGCTGGGGCACCTTGCCGATGGCCGAGGGCCTGGAAATGGCCAGCCGTGCCGATGAGCAGCAGGGGTTCAAGGCCCTGGCGGAGCGCAACGGGGTCGGCAAGAACCTGCGGCATTTCCTCACGGGATCGGTTATCGACACCCTCGGCCAGTTCGTCGAGCACAACGGGGTGGATGTGATGGTGATGGGCACCCGCCATTCCCACGGCCTGGACGGCATCCTCGGCAGCACGGCGGAAAATATCCTCTATCGCAGCACTTGCAGCCTGCTGGCCCTGAGCCCGGAACGTCTTGTCTGAAGGGGAATCTGGCGCGGGCCGCGAACAACGGGCCGCGCCATGGTGGAGCGGGAGGCTTTACAGCGACAGCCGATGAATGACCTGGGTCGCATCGTCGGGGTCGCGTTCGCGGCTGAAGTGCAGGGTGTCGGCCAGTTGGCGCATGTGCACGTTGGAGGCGCTGTCGATGGAATACATCCGGGTGAAATGATTGCGCCGCGCGGCTTCGATCAGGTGTTTCATCAGGACCGTGCCCAGGCCGCGATGTTGCCAGTCGTCGGCAACGGTAATGGCGCACTCGCATTCATTCTCGGCACCCGAGGCGGCATAGCGGCTGATCCCCACTTCACGCAGTTGGCCATTGTCATGGACAAGAGCCACGTAGGCGACGCGGTTGTGGGTGTCGACATTCATCAACTGGTTCATCAGGACGGGGCTGGGATCGACGATTTCACCGAGAAAGCGCTGGTGACGGGATTCCGGGGACAGTCGCTGGATAAAGGCCTTTTCCCGCTCACGGTCCTCGACACGCAAGGGCCGGATCAGGACGTGGGTACCGTCCTGCAGGCTTTCGATCCAGTGTTCGCCTGTCACCGAGGAAAAATCGGGCAGGTTCAGGATGGGGCTATTGAGGTCGGGCATGATCAGAACTCCTCGAACAGGTACGGTCGTGGGCCGGTATCGGTGTTCTGTTTCTACGCCATGGCGGGTGCCCGCGCTTGATTCAAGTCAAACACGGGCACAACTGCCTGGTTACAACGGGTTGCCGTGGTGGCCGCAACCGGCGATCAGCGCCTTCAGCCCCCCCACATCAAGTATTTTCACCTCCCGTGCGTGGACCTCCAGCAGGTTCAACTCCCGCAACCGGGCGATGCCGCGGCTGATGGTTTCCAGGCGCAGGCCCAGGTAGGAGCCGATTTCTTCGCGGCGCATTCTGAGGATGAAAGTGAAGGGCGAGTAGCCGCGCAGGGCCAGGCGTTGCGAGAGATTGAGGAAAAACGCCGCCAGGCGCTCATCCGAGTTCATATTGCCCATCATCAGCAGCAAACTGTGGTCCCTGACGATTTCCCGGCTCATCAGTTTGTTCAGGTTGTGCTGCAGGGAGGGCAGGTCCCGGGACAAGCGTTCCAGCTGCGAGAAATGGATCGGGCAGACTTCGCTGTCCTCCAGGGCCACGGCATTGCAGGCGTGGCGGTCTTCGCTGATGGCATCCATGCCGAGCATTTCCCCGGTCATTTGAAAGCCGGTGACCTGCTCGCGGCCATCCTCCGAGGTCAGGGTGGTCTTGAAAAAGCCCAGGCGTACCGCGTACAGGGCGTGCAGCGGATCGCCCTGGCGGTAGAGCGTGTTGCCTTTCTTGATCTTCACGCGTTGCACGATCAGGTCATCCAGGCGCTTGACCTCGGTATCGTTCAAGCCCAGGGGCAGGCACAGTTCCAGCACGCTGCAATTGGCACACGCTGATTTCAGGCCCGAAGGCCTGAGTTTGAGTGCTTCCTGATTGTTCACGGGAGTTCCTCTGCATTAGTAGGGAGAGGGCATCCAATTCGGGTAGAAACACCGATAAAACAGGGGCCGTCGGACGAGCCTAGCAGGTGTAGCGGGTTGTTTGAGATAAATCAAGCGGTCGTTTTAAAAGCAGGGTGAAGCTAAAGGGTCGATTGTCCATTGTTCCTCCTTGGAGCCCCCGTCATGAGCGACTATCAACGTATTCTGCTGATTACCGATACCCACTGCCAGGCGACCCCCGCCCTGCATCGCGCGGCCACCCTGGCACGCGCCAGCAAGGCGGCTGTGCACCTGGTGCTCTTCGACTTTGTCGAGTCCATCGCGGCGATGACCCTGTTCAATCACGGCGCCGGCACCCTGGCCCGGGAAGGTTACCTGGACAAAAAGCGTGAAAAACTCGCCGAACTGTCCCACAGCCTCACCAACCAGGGCCTGGAGGTGAGCTACGACGTGGTCTGGTCGCAACACCCCCATGCGGCTATTCGCGACTACGTCAAGGACATCGAGGTCGACCTGGTGGTCAAGGACCTGCAGGTCGAGTCGCAGCTCAAATGCGCGTTGCTCGGTCCCACCGACTGGCACCTGGTGCGCCAGTGCAGCAAGCCGGTGATGCTGGTCCGGCACGATGCGCCGCCACGGCCGAAGAATTTCGTCGCGGCGGTGGCCCTGGAGAATGTCGGCGACGGCGAGACGACTCGCGACGATCAGGTGATTCACCTGGCCAGCGAACTGGCGATGATCTGCGACGCGGACCTGGAACTGCTGCACGCCTGCGATATTCTCGCCGGTTATGAGCTGATGCAGGAGTACCCGTGGGATTCGGATGCCGCGGCGGCCCTGCAGAAATTGCGTAGCCAGGCTTTCGACGACTTGGCCAGGGCGCATCAGGTACCCGGCCGCCGCCGCCATTTCCTGCTGGGGCAGGCGATCCAGCGGGTGGAGGAGTTTGTGCGCGAACGTGAGGTGGACACCCTGGTCATCGGTCGCTCCCAGGCCGATGCCTTTCCCTGGCTGGGCAGCTTTGCCGAGTCGCTGCTGTCGCAGCCACCCTGTTCCGTGCTGACCCTCGGTACCGACTCGCTCTGAGCGTTCAATCCGGTGCCCGCCGACCGGAGCGATCCGGCCGGCGGGCACTGTTGTTCACGGGGTGATAGCGATTTTCATTACACCGTCGCGCTGGTGGGCGAACAGCTCATAGGCCGCCTCGATATCGTCCAGTTTGAAGCGGTGGGTGACCAGCGGCTTGAGGTCGACGCTGCCGGCGGCCACCACGTCCATAAGCCGGCGCATGCGTTCCTTGCCGCCGGGGCAGAGGGTGGTGATGATCTGCTTGTCCCCCAGCCCGGCATTGAAGGCATCCAGCGGAATCCGCAGGTCGGAGGAGTAGACCCCCAGGCTCGAAAGACAGCCGCCCGGGCGCAGGACCCGCAGGGCGGATTCGAACGTGGTCTGGGTGCCCAGGGCCTCGATGGCGGCGTCGACGCCCCGGCCGCGGGTCAGGGCCATGATCTGCTCGACCGGATCGCCCTGGGTGAAGTCGACGATATGGGTCGCGCCCAGGCGGCGGGCCATGTCCTGGCGGGCCTTGATCGAGTCGACGCCGATGATGGTGCTCGCGCCCTTGAGCTTGGCCCCGGCCACGGCGCACAGGCCGATGGGGCCGAGGGCGAAGACCACCACGCTGTCGCCGATCTGGATCCCGGCCCGTTCGGCGCCGCTGAAACCGGTGGACATGATGTCCGGACACATCAGCACTTCTTCGTCGCTCAGGCCATCCGGCACCGGGCTGAGGTTGGCCATGGCGTCGGGGACCCGCACGTACTCGGCCTGGCAGCCATCGATCAGGTTGCCGAACTTCCAGCCGCCGGTGGCCTTGAATCCGTGGGCGGTGTCCGGACCATCCTGGGACGAGCAACCGCACAGGCAGGCGTAGCTGTGACCGCTGGGGGTGATGGCGCCGGCGATGACCCGCTGGCCCTCGTGGAAACCACTGACCGCCGAGCCGAGCTTCTCGATGATGCCCACCGGTTCATGGCCGATGATCAGCCCCGGCGCCACCGGGTATTCGCCCTTGAGGATATGCACGTCGGTGCCGCAGATCGTGGTGGTGGTGATACGGATCAGCGCATCCAGGGGGCCGATGGACGGGACCGGCTTGTCCTGTAGCACGATCCGGTTTTTTTCGACAAATACCGCCGCTTTCATCATCGCCATGATTTCACTCTCCATGAGCAGGATCGGATTGAAACAGCATGCTGCGACAACCCGCTTGCGGCGGTTTGATACAGATCAAGCCGGGCTTGCCGGCGGGTGGCGATCATTGGTGAGCACGCGGGCAAACCATCGGCACTTGATGTAAATCAAGGGCCTGCCGGCCGGGCACCGCAGAATCGGAGATGACCGATTCTCTTCGGGTGACCCCCTTCAATACTTGTCTCGTGAAGTCGTCGCCCGCTACCCGGTGCGCTCGACAGGGCGTGCCCTGGAGGTGTCCCTTGTCTTCACGTCCACGTTTGCTCCTGGTTGCTCCGTCCGAAATGACCCACAGCCCGGCCTTTGACCGCGCCCTGGCGCTGGCCAAGGCCATGAACGCCACGCTGACCCTGGTGGCCTTCGTCTATCTCGATGGGTTGCAGCAGCTCGATCTGCTTGACGCCGACCGGCAGGCGGAGATTCGCGAGGCCTATCTGCAGCGCTATCGCCAATGGCTGGAACAGGAGGCCGAGGCCATGCGCGGCGAGGGGGTCGAGGTGACGACCGAGGTCAAGTGGGACCAGCCGTCGCTGAGTGCCTTGTCCGGTTACGTGCGTTCGCAGCATCCGGATCTGCTGATCAAGGATGCCCATCAGGAATCGGCCCTCAAGCGGATTTTCTTCACCCCACTGGACTGGCGTTTGCTGTGTGACAGCCGGGCGCCGATCCACCTGGTCACCGCCCAGGGCATGCCCATACCGCGCAAGGTACTGGCCTGCGTCGATGTGTTGCGCGATGACGTCGCGACGCGGGAACTCAACGACCGGATCATCGACCAGGCCGCCCGCTTCGCCACGCACTGCAAGTGCCCGCTGCACCTGCTCGGGGTCTATGACTGGACGGCCCTGTATCTCGCCGATATCGGCATCGGCAAGGTGCCCGTTTCGGTCAGCCCCAGCTATGACGAGCGCAAGGCCAAATTCCTGCACCTGGCCGACAAACATGCCCTGCACAAGGACAACCGGCATTTCATTGTCGGCACGCCGGGAAAGGCCATCGTCGAGTTTGTCGGCCAGGACGTCTTTGATGTGCTGGTCATCGGTACCGTGACCCACCGCTCGCTCAACAAGCTGTTGGGCAGCACCACCGAAAGCCTGTTGTATCAACCCCCCTGCAGCCTGCTGGTGATCAAGCCTGTCGAACTGCCGGATTTCGCCCAGTAAATCGATGAACAGCGAGCGGCTGTCCGGCGCTCCGAACGTCCTGCCCCATGGAGGTGTGTCATGAGTCAATACCAGCGCCTGCTGCTGATCACCGATCAGCACCTGCCCCATTCCCCGGCCGCCAAGCGTGCCGCCGCGCTGGCGGCGGCCAGCGGCGCGGCCTTGCATATCACCGCGCTGGTCCAGCCACCGCCGCGTATCCACCTGATCGAATCGGGCATGGATGAACAGGCCCGCGCGGCGTACACGGATAAATACCGGGTCTGGCTGGAGGGGGCGACCGAAAGTTTGCGCGGTAGTGGCCTGCAACTGACCACCGAAGCGCTGTGGACCACCCAGCCCTTGCGCGACATCCTGGTTCACGCCCGCGAGATCAAACCCGACCTGCTGATCAAGGATGTCTACCTGGAGCCGCTGCTCAGGCGGGTCTTTACCACCCCGCTGGATTGGCAGCTGTTGCAGGAAAGTCCGGTGCCGGTGCACCTGGTCAACCAGATCGCCTCGGCATTGCCCCGGCGGGTAGTGGCGGCTGTCGACACCTCCACGGGGGACGAAGGCATCACCGAGTTCAACCGCAAGATCATCCGTGAGGCCGAAGCCCTGGCGCTGCAATGTGACGCCGAACTGCACTTGTTGTATGCCTACGACTTGTCGCCGGCGCTTATGGCCGACCCCAGTGTCACCGTGATCTGGATCGATGAGCTGCGTGCCGCGCTGCTGGAGCCGTTCACCCGGTTGGCGGACGACTATGGCGTGCCGGCCGAGCGCCGGCATTTCCTGATGGGCATGCCGGTGGGGGTGATCGCCGACTACGTGCAGGCCAATGGGATCGATGTGGTGGTGATGGGGGCGGTCCAGCCCAAGGGCCTGGGCAAGCTGATCGGCGATACCACCGAGCGGATCCTGCTGATTCCCGAATGCAGTGTACTGACGGTCAGGCCCGACTGAAGCCGGGGTTAACTGAAAAGCCCCTTGCCGGTAATCGGCAAGGGGCTTTTTCATAACGTCGGGGCCGAGCGTGTCAGAGGCTCAGCAGACCCTGCCAGAGCATCCAGGCGGCCACCGCCGCCGCCAGCCAGATCAGCACCAGCAGGCCCTTGGCGAAACCGTTGAGCGGTTTGCGCCCCGGGGTCAGCAGGTAGATCAGCGAGCCGGGGGCGTAGAGCAGGGCACTGAGCAGCAGGTACTTGGGACCGGCCGCGTACAACAGCCAGAAGCAGTAGACGCTGGCCACCAGGGAAATCGCCAGGTCGCGGCCGCTGAGGCTGTCGCGCCCGGCCTGGCCACGGTCCAGCCAGCTGACCTTGAGCGCATAGAGGCCGCTGAACAGATAGGGCAGCAGGATCATCGAGGTGGCCAGGGAGATCAGTGCCAGGTAGGTGGCATTGGCATACAACGTGAGGATCAGGAACAGCTGAATGCAACCGTTGGTGACCCACAGTGCATTGGCCGGTACGCCCTGGCCGTTTTCCTTGGACAGGACCTTTGGCATCACACTGGCCTTGGCCGGGCTGAACAGCGACTCGGCCGAGAGCAGGGTCCAGGCCAGCAGGGCGCCGCCCACGGAAACCATCAAGCCGAGGCTGATCATCATGCCGCCCCAGGGGCCGGCGATGGCTTGCAGCACACCGGCGGTGGAGGGGTTTTTCATGGCCGCCAGTTCGGGCTGGCCGAGGATGCCCAGCGACAGCAGCGAGACCGAAATCAGCAACAACAAGGTAATGGCAAAGCCAATGATGGTGGCCCGGCCGACGTTGACCCGTTCCGCCGCCCGGGCGGAATAGACATTGGCGCCTTCGATACCGATAAAGACCCAGACGGTGACCAGCATGGTGCTCTTGACCTGGTCGAGAATCGAGCCCAGGGCCGGTGCTCCCCAGAAACCGGCAACGAAGGTGTCAGGATGAAAGGCGAGCGCGGCGCAGCCGACAAACACCAGGATCGGCACGATCTTGGCGATGGTGGTGATGGCATTGGCCCGCGCCGCGGTGCGTATGCCACGCAGGATCATGAAGTGCATCGCCCAGAGCAGCAGCGAGGCGGCAATGATCGCCACCTTGTTGTTACCGTCGCCGAAGGCCGGGAAAAAATAGCTGGCGGCGGCGAACAGGATGACCAGGTAGCCGACGTTGCCGATCCAGGCGCTGATCCAGTAGCCCCAGGCCGAGTTGAAGCCGACGAAGTCGCCGCCCAGGGCCTTGGCGTAGGCGAAGACGCCGTTGTCCAGTTCCGGCTTGCGGTTGGACAGCATCTGGTAGACCAGGGCCAGGGACAGCATGCCGACCCCGGTGACCAGCCAGCCAATCAGGATCGCGCCGGCACCGGCACCGGCGGCCATGTTCTGCGGCAGGCTGTAGGCGCCGCTACCGATGATGGAGCCCACTACCAGGGCGATCAACAGGCTCAGGGACAGGCGCGCCGATTGTGCCAGCGTCGCCGGTTTCAATGAGGGTGTGGTCGTGCCGGGGGATGAGCTCTGTTGCAAGGGCGTTGCCATGATGACACCTCCAGGGTCGGGACGGGACGTTCGGGTGCACCGATCAGCAAAGGCGGTACGGTCTGAACGCATGGGGTGAATGTCTGCGCATGGGGCCCTGGGGCTGTTGATTTTTATCAAGACTTGAATGGATAGGCGTTCTGGTCTCCTGCAGTAGAGGTCGACGCATGAATTTTCTTCCTTTCCCCGCGTCGGGCATGGTTACAATCGGGGCTCCTGACACGCAAGAGCTCCCTTTAATGGTTTCGCCGAGGACTGACATGGACGTTGCAGACATACTGGTATTGCAAGCGAGTTACACCAACCCGGTACATGCCGAGGCGATTGGATTGGTGCTCAATCACTATGCCGAAGACCCGATGGGTGGGGGCCAGAGCCTCGCGCCGGATGTGCTGCAACAGCTGCCCGGCGAACTGGCCAAGCGGCCCCACGCCTTCAGCGTACTGGCCTTTGTCGGCGGCGAGCCGGCCGGGCTGGTGAACTGCTTCGAAGGCTTTTCCACCTTTGCCTGCCGGCCCCTGGTGAACGTGCATGATGTCTCGGTGGTGAGCAAGTTTCGCGGCCTCGGGCTGAGCCAGAAGATGCTGCAGAAGGTCGAGGACATCGCTCGTCAGCGCGGCTGCTGCAAGATCACCCTGGAGGTGCTGGAAGGCAACGGCGTGGCCCAGGCCTCCTACAAGAAATTCGGTTTCAGTGGGGCGCAGCTCGATCCGGAACACGGCCAGATGCTGTTCTGGAACAAGTCCCTCTAGTCCCGTTGCGCCACCCATGGCCCTCTGCCGGAGAGGGCCTATCCATCTACCGCACACGATGCCTGCCGGGAGGTTTGAATCCTCCCGGAGTCGTGGCCGGCAAACCGATGCACCCGGTAACGACTCGTTCCTATCATTCGAACGAGGACGTCAACCATGTCAACGCAGTCGCCGGTTCCGGACAGTCAACCGATGGATCCGACTTCGGTCGCCAAGGCACTTTTCGCCGATCGCCCCAGTTTGCTCTCGGTCGCGACACCGCTGGTTCAGGCGGTGTTGGACGAGCACTATGGCGAATTCGAACTGTCGGCCGAGCGGGTACGCCTCGCCGTGCCCTATTGGGTCTTGGCCCAGGGTATCGACGGTGCCCCGGCAGGGCATAACTATTACAGCCTCAGCGAGGTCATGGTCGAGCGCTTTGCCCTGCGGGTTCCGGTCTGGGGGGCTTCCAGGAGCCCGCGCCTGGAAACCCATAATCTGCTCTGGCGCGAGCAGCCACCGGCCGCGCGGAAACCCCTGGCGATCGATCTCGACGGGTTGCTCAAGCGCCTGGACCAGGCGGCGCGATCACGGCTGCTGGAGAACCTGAAGCAGCAACTGATCGAGCGCTGGAATCAGTCGCCGGAGGGGCACGGGCCGAGCCGTTGGGCGCGGCTGGCGGCGGCGATCGGACGCTTGCTCGTTCCGGGACAGACGCCTGGCCGCAGAGGGCTCCCCGACCTGAGTCGCCTGCCGTTCTACATGGGTTATGCGCCTGGCGATGCGCAGGGCGAAAGCCCGACCCTGGATATTCGCGCCTTCGAGACCCGGGTCTTCAGCGTGGATGCCCAGGGCCGACGCTACCCGGAGCTGTTTCCGGTGATCGACTTCCTGCGCTATGAAGAAAATCTACAGCCATTGCCCTATCCGCTCTATTTCCATCCGGGAGAGGGTGGCCTGCGCCAGGGCAAGATGGACAGTGCCGAGCTGGTCGCGATGCTGATCGGCAGCCGGACCGCCGGGCGCAATCTGGAAATAAGGGAGTCGCTTGTCTGGCGCTGGAATGAACCGGCCGAAGTCATCGGCGACAGCCTGGCAAAAGGCTTGCTCGAATATCAATTGCAGGCGCTGAGCGCGACGCCGCCGGGCGACTGGGAGGCCAGGGCGCATCTTCAGCGTTGGGTGGACGATATTACCGATCCGGGCAAGTGGTTCGCCGTGCCCGCGAGGACCCAGGATGCCAGTCGTTTCCAGGTGCTCAGGCAGGAGCGCTGCGGCCCGGCGGCCCTGGGGCTGACCAGCGAATCGCTGCCCGACTGGTTGCTGGGGGCCTCGCTTGCCGATCGTTCAAGCTACAGCGCTTTGCTGCGGGAGCTGGCACGTCAGCAGTGTGAGTCTGGAGGCCGGCATTTCCTCGAAGACATCGGCACCCTCAATGAATTCGCCGCGCGGCGATTGCAGGCGCTGATGCTCCAGGACTATCCCGGGACCCG
Organism: Pseudomonas sp. MWU12-2319; assembly: GCF_023242525.1. Lineage (NCBI taxonomy): Bacteria > Pseudomonadati > Pseudomonadota > Gammaproteobacteria > Pseudomonadales > Pseudomonadaceae > Pseudomonas > Pseudomonas sp. MWU12-2319. The sequence continues at coordinate 34,894 of NZ_JALJES010000001.1, read as the reverse complement.
TGTCATCGACCCGAATGTAATCAAGCTCACTATCGACAAACTCGACTATAGCGCTACCCAGACCCTCGACCCGCAACAGGCGCAGGTCACGGTGCCGGTCGATATGACGCTGGTGGAACTGGCGTTGGCCAACCTGGGGGGCATGCGCCATACCGGTATGCGGATTCGCATCGAGGTGCGCGGGTTGCCGGAGCCCGTCCCGCGGTGGATGACTGCGGATTACCTGCGCGGCCTGGTGACCCGCGCCGACATCGGCCAGGCCTACCCGGACCTGCTCAAGGAGCATTTGATCACTGATGTCGCCGAGGCCCGGCGGCGCGAGGCGTTGTTCGTTGCGCAGTGGCGGGTGCGTTTGCCGCTCCAGGCCCTGGAGTTGAAGATCAAGGGAGCATCGGGTTTCAGCCTCGACGGCTTTCGTTACGTGCAGGCGCTGGTCCAACCGGCGGGTCCGGGGCGCTTTGTCGATACCGTGGAAATCGTCCTGCGGCCCCTGGCGTTCAAGGCCAGGGACGACTGGCAGGCGGACGAGGTGCAGGCGATGTTCCTGATCGGTCCACGGGATATGAGCCGCGGCCCGTTGATCCTGTACCGCCCGTTGTTCCTGCAACAACCGCTGCGCCAATTCGAAACCCGCCAGGCGTTGCTCGCCGCGATCCGCCAGCCCGGCGATCTGCAGCGCAGCGTCTTGACCTGGATGAGCGAAACGGCACGACAGCGTTATGACCATGGCGGTTTCGATGCAGCGCATATCGAGCAATTCCTCGGCGGCGACGAGTTCGCGCCGGCACCGTCCAGGCCCGTCCCCACAACGCTCGCCGAGGGCATCATCGAAGGTGACTATCTGCCGGCGATCTTCGCCGCCATGGTCAAGGCCCAGGTCGAGCAGGCCGACCGGCAGTCGGTGTCCAATGCCGAGCAGCGCTGGGCGGACTGGAAGGAGGGCGCCTGGCGGGTGCTGCTGGGCATCACCCAACTACCGTTTGCCGGCCTGCTGCCTTATGTCGGGCGTCTGGTGGAGGTGCTCGGCTGGCTGGTGGTCCTGAAGATCGGTCACGACGATCTACGGGCACTGGACAGCGACAATCGGGCGGAACAGTCGGCGGGAGCGGCGGACCTGTTGTTCAATCTCGCGGCCTTGCTGCTGCACTATCGCGCCGCTTCCGCCCCGGGTGAAACCGAGGCGCCACCGTTACCCAGGCCTGCGCCGCCGCGCGCGGAAGCGTTGCCCGCGCCGACCATCGCGCGGGCGCCCGACTTGCCCCGAGTCGAATTGAGTGCGTGGTCGATGTCGGGCTGGCCAATCCCCGATTCGTTGATGAGGCGGGTCCGCGCCTATCGTCTGCGTGCGTTTGACAAGCCGGCATCGGCCTTGACCGAACTGGGTCGCGTGGCGGACTCGGGGCCGGCTCGGGGATTGGTCCATATCGAGGATGCCGGCAAGGGCAAATGGTGCGCCTTGATCCAGGGTGATCTTTACGAGGTGGCCTGGGAGGCCGACGAGGAGGGCATCAGAGTCGTCGACGAGCACGGCAATGCCGGACCCTGGGTGTGCAGCGACGAGCAGGGGCGCTGGAGCCTGGATATGCGTTTACGCGGCGGCAGTCCGCCCAAGCGGGCCCAGGCCGGTGGTGGGCAAAACCTCGTCGAGGCGCGCGAGACACTGATAGCACTCAACCAGCAGACCAAGGATAGCGAGCCGTCGATCAGCAGCAGTGTCAAGCGCTGGAGGCTGGCGACCGAGGGCGAGACGGCCAAGCGGGTCACCTACGAGCGTCGAACCGCACTGCTTGGCGAGATGACCGCCTTGCTGGAGGAAAATCTGCAGAACTACCGCCAACAACTGGACCTGAGCAAAAAGTTGATGGCCGATACCCGGCTGATCAAGGCTGCGCGGCCCTTTCAGATCAATGCGCTGGACAACGGGGTGATGGGACTGCAGACCTTGCTCCATGCCCAGCAGACCTGGTTGTTGGAACGACTGGGTATGCCCTATTCGAGGGCTTCCCAACTGCCTGAAGCAGAGCAGTTGGCACCGGCTTTGGTCCAGGCCGAGTGGGAGCGTGATGCCACGGCCACTGATAAGGCGGTCGACTGGGCCCTTTGGCAGAAGGACTGGCTCGATCAACTGAGACAGATACGCGACGGCCGGGAGAATTATCAGCGGCTGATTAAGACGGTCGGCTGGGGCTCCATCGAGGTGGAAGTGCGCGCCTGGAAGATTGCGCAGTTGAAGAACCGTTTTGCCCTGGGCGAGCTGACGCCCGAGCATCTCGGGCAGGAAATGTTTGAGGACATCTGGGATCAGATCCATCGCTCGTATGTGTCCTATTACTCCTCTCTCGATGCCCTTGATGAGGTCAAATTGTTGACCGGCGAGCGTATCGAGCTGCTGGAGTCGGTTGTCGAGCAATCCGGTGATCTACTGGAAAAGCTCGAGTTCTATCTGGCGACGCTGGTCAGTCGTCGCCTGCCCACGGAAAAGCTCGACCAGGTGCTCGCGGCACTGAAGGCACTCGGGCAGGAGACCCGGGAAGATCTGCGCCTGTTGCTGGGCCAGGATGATTGGGAGCTGCCGCCGATGCCTGTTGCTGGCCCATCGTCCAAGAAGACCACGAGAAAAGTCATCCGTACGCGCCACCGGCAACTGCTGTCCGGTGAGGTCCAGGCACCGGCATCGGCGGATGGCGAAGAGACCGTGCAGGTCAGCGATGTCTATGGGCAGGTGATCGAGACCTACCGGAAAAATACCGCCGATGGGCTCTGGGAAGCGGTCGTCGCTCCGGACAAACCGGCCAGGCCGGCGGTGATCAGGCCCGAGGTCGGACTGGAAAAACGGGTGTCCAACGCGCGCCAACTGCTCAACGACGAAGCGTCGGCGATCGATCGGGTCATGCGCCAGGCCGTGCGCTCCAATGCGCCCAGGGCGCAGGAGGACATCCTGCGCTTGCAGGCCGAGGCGATGGAGCACCAGGCCACGGAGATCGACAAGCTCCTCGGCGTGGCGCAAACGCCGCCGCGCAATCCGGAGCGGGTCAGGAATGCCCAGGCGGTGGCGCAGCAACTGCGTGACGCAGCACCGAGACTGCGGGCTTCCGGGCAGTACGCACGGATCCTCGCGATCAAGGCCAACCCACCGGAAATGCCGCGTATCGACTACCTGTTGGGGCTGGGCGAAGTGAGCATCCGCAAGGAAGGCGAGCGGATCCCGCTCGGCAAGAATGATTTCCTGCAGGAGTATGCGTTGCTCGACAAGGACGGCAAGCCGCTGTGGTACGCGCACTTTCATTACCCGAGCCTGTCGGCACTCGACTCGGCCTTCGGTGCCGCCCACTTGAAAACCCTCGAGCAGCGCAAGCTCGGCGGCAAGTACCAGTCGCTGGAGCAGGAAAAGGCCTTCAAGAAGATCCAGACGGGGAAGGGGGGCAGTGCCAACCTGGCGTTGCAGATCTATCGCAGCCGGATCGACCTGGCGGCGGCGCAACAGTATTTTTTCCCGGTGCCCGCGAACCCGGTTGATTGAGCCGCGTGACGCGGTATAGCCCGCTACCGCGCGAGGGCTGACCGGTTCCTGTTAGCTGGCCGCTTTCCCATGTCAAGGATTGCGGCCTCATGATCTCCCTGCCGACCTCGCTGGAGACTTCACTTCAACACTACCGAAACACCGCCCGCACGCTTTTCGCCGCTCGACCGACACTGTCGTCGGTGGTGGACTCGCTGGTGCAGGCGGCGCTGGACCAACAGGCTCCCGACCTCAGGGTTCAGGGGCAACGGATCCAGGCTGAAACCCTCTGGCTCGGAGAGCGGGAGCCGGCCTCCCGCTATCGATACAGCGGCTTGTCCGAAGTCCTGTTGCGGCGCTTCAGCGAAGGCTGGAGCCCGCGTTATGACGCTCCCGATTCGATACTGGTGAGCCGGGCACCCGGCTCGCCGGTGGAGGTTGCGGTCACTACGGTGGACCTGAAACGGTTGGGCGCGACGCTTGATGATTGGGGCGATGCCCTGCTCGAAGTCTTCAAGGCACAACTGGTTGCGTTCTGGAATGAACCGGTGCCCGGCTGGGCGGGCAAGGTCCCGGGCTCGGACGCCTGGGTGCCTGGTTGGGATCGGCACGCGCCGGAGATTCCCAGCCGTTGCGCGGCCCTCTCGAACCTGCTGTTCGTTTCGATGTACGGCACTGGCAGCATGCCCAATAGCCAGGCGCTCCAGGCCAGCCAGAGGTTGCCCAAGGCGCTGGTCAGCGAAGACCAGTCGATCCGTGACAGCCTGCTGGGCAAGAATGCCCTGGCGGCTTATCTGCTGCATGCCAAGGGCCGGCGGCAACGGCTTGGCGTCACGCCCGTCGCGGTGGTTTTCGCCCGCCAGCTGTCAGCCTCGGAATTTGCCTATTTCCTGCTCCGCCCGGGTCATGACGTAAAGCGTTTGCAGCCAGTCGATGAGCTCTGGACGCTATTGCGTGGTCAGGTGCCGGACCCCGGGAAGGTCGACCTGATCCCCTCGCAGCTGAATGTCTTCGACAACCTGGCCGGGGCCTTGCTGGAAAACCAGTTGCGCGCGCTGGAGCGTTTGCCGCGCGGTGTTACGCAGGGAGCTGGCGAGTCCTGGTCGGCGCGCGTCGAGCGCATCACTGATCCGGGAGACTGGTTTGCTACGCCCGCACCCGCGCCGCTCACCCCTCTGCAACGGCGGGTGCGCGAGGTGGCGCCGCTGTGGCTGCTGAATGCCGGGGAGGCGGACCGGCGCGGTTATGCCGGGTTGTTATCGACCTTGGTCGCGGCACTGGGCAAGTCTTCGTCCCACAGTATTTTCGACGAGGTGGCTTCACTGTCGCGCTTTAGCCGACAGGCGCTGAGGGCGGCCATGGCGCGGCGGCATCCGCGGATGCCGGAGATCCGCATGCAGGATATCCAGCTGACGCTGGAGAAGTACCGGCGCAAGCCGCTGTTGCCGGACGTGCTGGGTGAGTTCGAGGAAGTCCAGTTGACGCTGCCCGAACTGGCGCTGGAAAACCTCGATGATTTTCGTTTCGGCGCGACGCGGATGCGTGTCCGGCTCGCCGCTGATGTGCCGCTACCGGACTGGATGACGGCCGACTATCTACTGGAACTGATCGCCGAGGTGGATATCGGTGCCGGCTACCCGGCCTACCTGCGGCAGCGGCTGTTGGACGATACGCGGTATGCGGTGTTCCGCCAGCAACGCTTTTTCCACCAGATCCAGGCCCAACTGCCCCTGGCGGCATTGGAACTCAAGCTCCGTGGCGAACAGGGGATGACCGAAATGGGCTATCGGCTGGTCAGGGCGATGTTGGCGTTCGACGCCCGTGATCGCCAGGTCGACGGCCTGCCGATCGTGCTCCGGCCGCTGGCCTTTCTGGCCAGTCCTAGGGCGAGCCCGGACAAGGCTGCGGGCATGTTTCTTATCGAGCCCCGGGATACCCGCCGGGGCCCGCATCTGCTTTACCGTCCGTTGTTCGACCCGCCCCTGGGCGAGTATGTCAGCCGGCCGGCGCTGCTGGAGGCAGTCGGGCAATCGGGAGCCTTGCAGGACAGTGTGCTGGCCTGGCTCCCCGCCAATCGACGTGCGGTGTATGCCAACGGCGGTTTCCGCCAGCCCCATCTCGGCTCGGTCCTGCCGGGTGATGAAGCCGCGCCGTTGCCGGCACCGGCGGCACCGGCAACCCTGGGCGGCGAGGAAGTCGCCGAGGACTATGTCCACCATCTGTTTCATGCCTGCATCAACGCGGTGATCCGCCAGGCCGATATGCAGTTGTGGTCGAATGCGGAAAAACGTTGGGCGCGGTTGAAGGACAGCGGATGGCAGCTGTTCAGCTCGATGCTGATGTTTGCCAGCGGCCCGTTGACCCAGGCCAGCTGGTTGATCCTGCTCTACCGGGGGATTCGCCAGGACCTGCCGGCGTTGCAGGGCGACGACGAGGATGCCCGGGCCCAGGGCTGGGCCGATATGCTGAGCAACCTGGCGGCGGTTCTGTTGCATGAGGTGACGGCGGATGAGCGCGAGCCGTTGCCGGAGTCGTTTACCACCCCGGAGTCGGCGGATCAGCGCGAGCCCTTGGCGATCGAGGGGGAGGTGTCGCTTGAGCGGATCACAGCGCCTCCGACTTCCGACGATTCGCCACCACTGCCTTTCGACTTGTCCTGGTCGAATCCGCGTCAGGCCCTGTCGATGGCCTCGCGCAAAGCCCTGGAGAAGTTCAGTGTCAGGGGCTTCGACACGCCGCCGCGACTCGATGGCCTTGGTTCGGTTTCCGCAAGCGGTCCGAACAAGGGACTGGTGCATCTCGGGGGCCCCGGGGACACGGGCTGGCACGCGCTGATCGAGAATGCCCTGTATCAGGTCGCGTGGAGTGATGACGGGCCCCGTGTGGTCGATGCTTCAGGCGTTCCGGGGCCGTTTCTGGAGCGCGATGAGCAAGGTCGCTGGCGCTTCGATCTGCGTCTGCGCCTGCGCGGTGGCAGCGGCCGCGAAACCGTTCAGGCGCGCCTGCAGCGCAAACTGCGCGACCGGGTCAGCGCGCTGCACGAGCAAATGACCCAGGCTTCGGCGCGCATCGGCACCCTGTTGAACGACGCCGAAATACTGCGCAAGCGTCTTGAGACCATGAGCGAGGGCAAGACCGCGAAGAACTTCAGCGACCGACAGCGCAGTGACAAACGTCGCGAATACCTGGGCAAGCTGGAGGGCTTGCAGGTGGCCCTCGAAGAAAAGATCCGCCTTATCAAGGCGTTCAATGACAATCGCCAGGTGGTGCCCAAATCGGCGACGCTGGTGGCCGCCTTGGCCGACAGCGTGCGCAATTGCCGGACATTGTTGAACCTGTCCCTGGCGGTGGGCCGCGAAGGCAGCCTGAGTGCCCGGGAGATCAACGAGATGATCGCCGCCGACTCGGATGCCCGTTATGCCCAGGTCGTCGCCAACCTGAAGAACAATGTCGAGATCACCGACAAGCAGATCCTCTGGAGCACCCGGGAATATGCCGCGCTCGATGAGTTGCGGGCGCTTCCCGAACTGGGGCCGGCGCAAGCCGCCGCACTGCAGCAGGCACCGGTGCAGCCGTTCACCCCGTTGGATTGGCAGGCGGTGCAACTGTCGACCCTGCTGGCCTTGACCCTGGACGAACTGCCCTTGCAGATCACCTTGCAAATGGACGATCAGATTTTCGCGGCCATCAAGCACAGCGCCGAGCAAACCCGGTACGTGACCAACACCATCAATCGCCTGAGTGCCGAAGATCCGCGCCAGGACCGCATCGATGCCTTGCTGACGGCCGTCAATCGCTACGATGAGACCCACGACTTGCTGAATTATTTGCAGGGCCTGATGCCGCAACAGCGCCTGCTCGAATACGCCACGCGCCTGTCGAGGCTGCTGGCGCAGTTGCGTGAAGGGGCGCTGAACAGACTGTTCGAATTATGGGAAGAGGCCGCGCCGGCCGAACCCGATCCCGTGCCCAGGCCCGCTCCGGTGGCTGGCGGCACGCGCAAGAAGTTTATCCGCACCCGCAACCGTGAAGTGTTTGTCGGCCGGGTATGCGAGCGTACGCCCGAACAGGAGGATGAGATCGTCGAGATCACCGATCCCAACGGCGCACTGGTGTCGGCCTTCAAGGAGAACAAGGAGGATGCCCGGGACACCTTCTGGGAGGAAGTGAAGGCCGAGCCGGCACCGCCGATCCCGCGCAAGGTCGGACTGTCCCGGCTGGTGACCCAGGGTCAGGCCGAGCGCGAGGGTGTCGAGGCCTTGATTCGCCAGGTGATGGCGTTGACCGGAACCTCCAAGGACCCCCGCGACCTGCAAGGTATCCTGGAGCTGAAGGCGCAGAAACTGAACGCCTTGGCGGACGATATCCAACAGGCCCTCACTGAGAGCGGCGGGACATCGGCGCCCATGAAAACCGCTCAAACGCTCAAGGACAGCTTGCGCCGCGAAGCCGCCGGGCTGATCGCCGAAGGGCGTCAGGCGCGTATCACCGCGATCAAGCGCAATCCCCCGCGGTTGGCGCGCCTGCAGTATCTGAAAGAGCAGGACCAGGTGGATATTCACCGCGCCGGCGGGCGACAGGCGCAGGAACAGGGCGGTTTCCTGCAAGAGTATGTGGTCAGCCACAAGGATGGCCGCCCCCTGTGGTACGCGCATTTCCATTACCCGGCAGCCACCACGGCGGATGCCGGGTTTGTCAGCGCGCATCTCAAGACCCTTGCGCAACGGCGCCTGGGCAGCAAGGCCCAGGCCACGGCCCGGCACCGGGCGGCGACGAGGATCGAGGCCGGGCAGGGCGGCCGGGCGCAGTTGACGCTGGATATCCACCGGGGCCAGATCCTCGACAAGCCTGTGGCCCAGGCGCTGTTTTTCAATACTGGCGAAGTGGATAGAGCCACTTGAAAACAGGCCGCTTGGCGTCTGCAATCAGTGTCCCGACCGATATCGAGACAGACATCCGCCTGCCGCTGGGCTAAGGTGTGTCAGAGCTTTTTCATCGATATCGGGAGTACCCTGCATGCAACTGGGAATCATCGGACTGGGCCGCATGGGCGGCAATATCGCGCGGCGCCTGATGCTTGATGGCCATCAGACAGTGGTGTATGACCGCAATACCGACTTCGTCAGCACCCTGGCTAAAGAGGGCGCCAGTGGCGTCGCCGACCTGTCGGCGCTGGTGGCCGGCCTGGATAAACCGCGCGCGGTCTGGGTGATGCTGCCGGCCGGTGCGCCGACCGAGGACACCATTGCCGAACTGAGTAAACTGCTGGACGCCGGCGATGTGATCATCGACGGCGGCAATACTTTCTACAAGGACGATATCCGTCGCGGCCAGGAGCTGGCGCAAAAGGGCATCGACTATATTGATGTCGGCACTTCCGGTGGGGTCTGGGGCCTGGAGCGCGGTTACTGCATGATGATCGGCGGTGACGCCAAGGTGGTCGAACGCCTCGATCCGCTGTTCGCCAGCCTGGCCCCCGGGATCGGCAGCATTCCCCGCACCCGCGACCGGGTCAGCGCCGACGACCGCGCCGAGCGCGGTTATATCCATGCCGGCCCGCCGGGCTCCGGGCACTTCGTCAAGATGATCCACAACGGCATCGAGTACGGCATGATGCAGGCCTTCGCCGAGGGCTTCGACATCCTCAAGACCAAGAACTCGCCGAGCCTGCCCGAGGACCAGCGTTTCGACCTGAACCTGGGGGATATCGCCGAAGTCTGGCGGCGCGGCAGCGTGGTTTCGTCCTGGCTGCTGGACCTGACCGCCGACGCCCTGGCCAGTGACCCGAAACTCGACGGTTACAGCGGCGCGGTGGCCGACAGCGGCGAAGGGCGTTGGACCATCGAGGCGGCCATGGAACAAGCGGTGCCGGTCCCGGTGCTGTCCAATTCGCTGTTTGCCCGCTTCCGCTCCCGCCAGCAAAGCACCTATGGTGACAAACTGCTGTCGGCCATGCGCTTCGGCTTCGGCGGCCATGTGGAGACACCGAAAAAATGAATGCCTCCCGTAGCAAGCGCAAGGTAGAGCCCCCGCCGCCGACCACGCTGTTTCTGTTCGGTGCCCATGGGGACCTGGTCAAGCGCCTGTTGATGCCGGCGCTCTACAACCTGACCCGCGATGGTCTGCTGGGCGATAACCTGCATATCGTCGGGGTCGATCACAACGCCATCAGCGATGCCGATTTCGCCAAGAAACTCGAAGACTTCAGTCGCGCCGAAGTCGCGGCCAAGACCGGGGAAGGCGCGGAGACCGCGCTGGATGCCGAACTCTGGAAGCGCCTGGCCAAACACATCAGTTACGTGCAGGGCGACTTCCTCGACGACGCGACCTATGTCGCCCTGGGCGAGAAAATCATCGCCAGCGGCACGGGCAACGCGATGTTCTACCTGGCCACCGCGCCGCGCTTCTTCAGCGAAGTGGCGCGGCGCCTGGGCGCGGCCGGCTTGCTGGAGGAAAGCGACGGGGTGTTTCGTCGGGTGGTGATCGAAAAACCCTTCGGTTCCGACCTGGCCACCGCCGAAGCCTTGAACGCCCGCCTGCTCAAGGTGATGAGCGAGAAGCAGATCTATCGCATCGACCATTACCTGGGCAAGGAAACCGTGCAGAACATCCTGGTCAGCCGTTTCTCCAGCGGTCTGTTCGAAGCGTTCTGGAACAACCATTACATCGACCATGTGCAGATCACCGCCGCCGAGACCGTCGGCGTCGAGACCCGTGGCAGTTTCTACGAACACACCGGCGCCCTGCGGGACATGGTGCCCAATCACCTGTTCCAGTTGCTGGCGATGGTGGCGATGGAGCCACCGGCGGCGTTCGGTGCCGATGCGGTACGCGGTGAAAAGGCCAAGGTGGTCGGCGCGATCCGTCCCTGGACGGTCGAGGAGGCCCGGGCCAATTCGGTGCGCGGCCAGTACCAGGCCGGCGAACTGGGCGGCAAGGCCGTGCCCGGTTATCGTGAAGAAAGCAACGTGGCGCCCGAAAGCAACACCGAGACCTATGTCGCGCTCAAGGTGATGATCGACAACTGGCGCTGGGTCGGCGTGCCGTTCTATCTGCGCACCGGCAAGCGCATGAATGTGCGCAACACGGAAATCGCCATCTGCTTCAAGCCGGCGCCCTATGCGCAGTTCCGCGACACCGAGGTCGAGCGCCTGCAGCCGACCTACCTGAAGATCCAGATCCAGCCCAACGAAGGCATGTGGTTCGACCTGCTGGCCAAGCGTCCGGGGCCGGCACTGGAAATGACCAATGTCGAGCTGGGTTTTGCCTACAAGGACTTCTTCGAGATGCAGCCGTCCACCGGCTATGAAACCCTGATCTACGATTGCCTGACCGGTGACCAGACGCTGTTCCAGCGCGCCGACAATATCGAGAACGGCTGGCGGGCGGTGCAGCCGTTCCTCGATGCCTGGGGCGAGGATGATCAGGTGCAGGGCTACAAGGCCGGGGAAAACGGCCCCGAAGCCGCCGACGAGTTGCTGGCCCGTGACGGCCGTGTCTGGCGCAGCCTCGGATGAAGGCGGTGGTGCGGTATCCGATCCGTTTGCTGCTCAGCGATATGGACGGCACCTTGTTGGGGCCCGATCACAGCCTCAGTCCGCGCACGGTCGAGGCCGTGGAGGCGTTGCGCGCGGCGGGGGTGTTTTTCAGCCTCGCCACCGGACGCCCGCCGCGGGCCATGCGCCAGCAGATCGAGGCGCTGGGGGTGGATATTCCCACTGCGGCGTTCAATGGCGGCACGCTGGTCAACCCCGACGGCAGTTACCTGGTGACGCATTACATCCCCCGCGAAGCGGCGGTGACCACCCTGGAGTTGTTGTCGCGGCATGAGGAGGTTGAGGTCTGGGTGTTTGCCGACAACCATTGGCTGCTGCGTAACCCCCACGGCACCATGGTCCCTCGGGAGCAGCATGCACTGGGTTATGCGCCGACGGTGGTGGACGATTTCACGGCGTACCTCGACCGCATCGACAAGATTGTCGGCGCCAGTGGCAACGGACAATTGCTGATTGACCTGGAGTCGGTGTTGCAGCCGTTGGTGGCGGAGCAGGCGCTGGCCAGTCGATCGCAGCGTTCCTACCTGGATATCACCGCGATGCAGGCGAACAAGGGCGAGGCGTTGCTGACGTTGGCCAAATACCTTGGCGTGCCCTTGGAGCAGACGGCGGCCATCGGCGATGGCGGCAACGACCCGGCGATGTTCCACCGGGCGGGGTTGGCGATTGCCATGGGGCAGGCGGAGGAGGTGGTCAAGCGTCAGGCGGATGTGGTCACTGGTAGCAATAGCGAGGATGGTGCGGCGCAGGCCATTGAGCAGTTTATTCTGGCCAGGCGATAGATCAGCTGTGGATGGCCGCCTCTGGCGGTTCGCGGGCAAGCACCGCTCCCACAATGTCCGAGCCGCTCCCGGTTTTGCGTACGACGAAAAACCTGTGGGAGCGGTGCTTGCCCGCGAACCGCCGCAGGCGGCCATTCCCCTCCCGAGCCGAAGAACTGCCCGGTCCTGCTTTTGGCACATCCGCTTCCTCCAGCCACACCTGCCTGCTTGCTATAGTTCCAACCTTTCCAGTGCCCTGCCAAGGATGCCCGTCATGTCCGAATACCAAGCCTTCCACGTCGAACTGGTAGACAACATCGCCCATGTCCGGATCAATCGCCCGGAAAAGATCAACTCGATGAACGCCGCCTTCTGGAGCGAAATCATCGAGATCTTCCAGTGGATCGAAGACACCGACGCCGTGCGCGTGGTGGTCATCAGCGGCAACGGCAAGCACTTCTCCTCCGGGATCGACCTGATGATGCTGGCCTCGGTGGCCAACGAACTGGGCAAGGATGTCGGCCGCAACGCCCGCCTGCTACGGCGCAAGATCCAGGAGTTGCAAGCATCCTTCAATGCTGTCGACAACTGCCGCAAGCCGGTCCTGGCGGCGATCCAGGGTTACTGCCTGGGCGGTGCCGTCGACCTGATCGCCGCCTGTGACATGCGCTACTGTGCCGAGGACGTGCAGTTTTCCATCAAGGAAGTGGATATCGGCATGGCCGCCGATGTCGGCACTCTGCAACGTTTGCCCCGTATCATCGGCGACGGCATGCTGCGTGAGCTGGCGTATACCGGTCGCCACTTCGGTGCCGACGAAGCGATCCGCATCGGCCTGGTCAATCGCGTCTACCCCGATCAGGCGGCCTTGCTCGACGGTGTGCTGGGCATTGCCCGGGAAATTGCCGCTAAATCGCCGATTGCCGTCACCGGAACCAAGGCGATGGTCAGCTATATGCGCGACCATCGGATCGATGACGGTCTGGAATACGTTGCCACCTGGAACGCCGCCATGTTGCAATCCACTGACTTGCGCGTCGCCATCGCCGCGCACATGAGCAAGCAGAAAGCCGAATTCCCTGATTGACGCCTAGGACTCTCCCGATGACTCAACGCTGGACAACCGCAGTACTGGATATCGAGCAGACCGGCGGCTGGGCCGTGGTGCATAGCCCCGCCGGTTTTCTGCTGGACGACAATGGGGTGCTGTTTCCTCGCGAGTGGCTCAAGCGCCAGGACTTGTCGCTGTTGGCCGAGCATGGCATCGGGCATCTGGACGGCGAGCCGGTCTATCTGCTGGAGTTGAAGTCCGGCTTCGAACTGCCGGGCGGTCGCTGGCAGGGCCTGCGGACATTCATGCTCGAGGGCGATCACACGCTCTATCGCATGCTCGGTTATGCCGCGCAGATCGCTACCTGGGCCCGCGAGCACCGCTTCTGCGGCAGTTGCGGCCAGGCCATGACCCAGGTGCCTCTGGAGCGGGCGATGTTCTGCCAGTCCTGTGACTTGCGCAGTTACCCGCGGATTTCGCCGAGCATGATCGTGCTGGTGACCCGGGGCGACGAAGTGCTGCTGGCCCGTTCGCCGCGTTTTGTGCCCGGGGTCTACAGCACCCTGGCCGGTTTCGCCGAGCCGGGTGAGTCGGCGGAGGAATGCCTGATTCGGGAAGTGCGCGAGGAAGTGCAGGTCGAGGTGAAGAATATCCAGTACATGGGCAGCCAGTGCTGGCCGTTCCCGCACTCGATGATGCTGGGGTTTCACGCCGAGTATGCCGGTGGCGAGATTGTTCCCCAGGCGGATGAGATCGAGGATGCGCAATGGTTCAGCATCCACGATATGCCGCCGTTGCCGGCTTCGCGTTCAATCGCCCGTTACCTGATCGACCTGTACCTGGCCAGGCGCCTGGGGTATGCGGAACCGCTGCTGCCGGTCTAGCCTTACACCGCTCAATTCATGGCCATGCACCGTCCTTGTAGGAGCCGGCTTGCTGGCGATGGGATCTGATAGCCGACATCATCGTCGCCTGGAAAATCGCTATCGCCAGCAAGCCGGCTCCTACAGGTTATGGGGTGTTCTCTGGATTCAGGCCACGCTGAACCAGTGTTGCCAGGCCAGGCGTACGGTCAGGCCGAGGACCACGGTGATAAACACCGGGCGGATAAACTTCGCGCCGCCGCTGATGGCGGTGCGGGCACCGAAGAAGGCACCGACCATCACCGATATGCCCATGCACAGGCCGATCACCCAGTCCACCTGGCCGGAAAACACGAACACCGAGAGTGCGGCGGCATTGCTGACGAAGTTCAGGCTGCGGGCCACGCCGCTGGCCTTGACCAGGTCGATGGGGTAGAGCAGCAGGCTGCTGACGGTCCAGAAGGCACCGGTGCCGGGACCGGCCACGCCGTCGTAGAAACCCAGGGCCAGGCCCTGGGGCAATTGCCGTTTCTTTTTGATCGGCGCGTTGCTGTCCAGCGGCGCCTTGGGCGTGCCGCCGAACAACAGGTACAGGCCGCAGGCGAAGACGATCACCGGGAGCATCTTGTTCAGCCATTCGGCGGGCATGAAGTGCGCGGTCACGGCACCGATCAGCGCGCCGACGAAGGTGCCGAGAATCGCCAGTTTCCATTGTCCGGGCTGAAACAGCTTGCGCCGATAGAAGGTGAAACCGGCGGTGGCGGAGCCGAAGGTCGAACTGAGTTTGTTGGTGCCCAGCACCAGATGCGGCGGTAGCCCCGCGGTGAGCAGGGCCGGGGTGGTGAGCAGCCCGCCGCCGCCGGCGATGGCGTCGATGAATCCGGCGATAAAGGCAACGACGGTGAGAATGGCGAGGGTGGTCAGGTCTACGCTGAGATCGAAAGGCATGGGGTCGGCTTACTATCGGCAGGTGGCGCGGCAGGGCCGCGCCGAAAGGCCGTCATCTTACCCATTACCGAATGTTGCCGCGACCTTATCCCATGGGGTGCTTGTTCTGACGCCTTCGCGGCGGTGGACCAGGTACCACAAATGTTGACTATGACTTTGATTGCGGGCCGTTACCGATCTGCCAATCATAGGGCGGCTCAGTCCCGTTGATCCGCCAATCCCCGACAATCCTTGCCTTGTAGATCGCCGGATTGTGCGACGACACCGTCCGCGCATTGCGCCAGTGTCGGTCCAGCGCCTTGCCCTGGCGGACATCCGAAGCACCCAGGGCATTGAACAATTCGCTGGTGGCCCGCTGGATCAACTCGGACACCACCACCTGGGCGGTGGCGGACTCGATTTCCGCGTCCACATTGGCTTGCCGTTCAGCCTCGGTGTCAGCACCAAACCGGGCAATATAAGCCCGTTGCGCCGGATGCGCGGCCCGCACCGCACTGGCTTCGGCGGCATACACCAGGGCGGCGACTTCGCCCACCACCTGCTGCACCTGGGCGTCGCCACTGACATGGGGGGCATTGCCGTGGCTGTAGATCCGTTTGCGCTCGCGGACCTGATGCGCCACATCCTTCAATGCCGCCCGGCCGATCCCGGCCAGGGTCGCCAACAACACCAACTGATAGAACGCGGTCTGGTATTTGAAGCGGGTGGCGAAGTCGATTACATGCCCGGCCTCCACCGGGGCATCGATAAAACGCGAGGTCCCGCTACCGGTGGTGCGCTGGCCGAAACCATCCCAGTCGTCGCTGTGTTCGACCCCCGGCTGGCGTGCGCGCACGGCGGCGATGACATTGCCACCGGTGTCGCTGCGGCGGGCGTAGACGTCGATCCAGTCGGCAAAAATGCTCCCGGTGCTGTAGAACTTCTCGCCATTGAGGCGCCAGTGTTCGCCGTCCGGGGTGACTTGGGTGCCGACATCGCCAATCACCACATTGCCGATTTCGGTCCAGGCGCAGCCGACGATATCGCCGTCGACGAAGCGCTTGAACCACAGGTCGCGATTCGGCCCGGGCGCGGCATTCAAGCGGTCCTCGGCAAAGGCGAAATGTCCGCGCAAGGCCTGGGGCACGTTGGAGTCGGCTTCGGCCAGTTCGATCAGCAGTTGGAACAGCTGGGGCAGGGAAGCACCGCCACCGCCATATTCCACCGGCACCCGCACGGCGCCGAAACCGGCCTGCTTGAGCCACTGGATCGGCTCGTGGGGCAGGTTGCGCGATTGCTCCCGTTCCAGCGCCCCGGCGGCGATACGGGCGAAGATCGGCCGAAAGCGTTCGGCCAGGGGTTCGTAGTCGACGCCAAGGGATAGCGGGTTGATCACCTGGTGTTCGGTCATGGGACAGCTCCTTGAGGGCAGGCAGAGAAAAATGCGATTGCCAGGAGCGGTTGCAGGGTCCATGCCGAGAGCGCCAGGCCCGGTGGCGCGGGCGATTGCCGTGGGCGGGTGAGGGACAACTGTTGCCTGATGCACAGCGCTTCAACAAATCGTCCGCCAGGCCACAGCGCCCGGGGTGTATCGATCCCGTGTGGGTAGCGCGCTTTTGTGGGAGAGGAGCTTGCCCGCGAAGCTCTTGGCGGCCTTGAGTACGCCTTCGCGGGCAAGCTCCTCTCCCACATAAGCGTCGCTCCCGCATAAACACTTCCTCCACTGAGGCCTCTTTCTGCCAGGAGGGTTCCCGGTCACTGGCACGTTTGCTGCTCTGACCCTCTGACATTCCCCGGTCCGAGGTCAGATACCATGAGTCAGCAAGCCGTAAAATTCGCCTACTGGGTGCCCAATGTCAGCGGTGGGCTGGTGGTCAGCAAGATCGAACAGCGCACCCGTTGGGATATCGACTACAACCGCAAGCTGGCGCAGTTGGCGGAAGAGGCCGGGTTCGAATACGGCCTGACCCAGATCCGTTTCACCGCTGGCTACGGCGCCGAATACCAGCATGAGTCGGTCGCCTTCAGCCATGCCCTGCTGGCCGCGACCACCAGGCTGAAGGTGATTGCCGCGATCCTGCCCGGCCCCTGGCAGCCGGCGTTGGCGGCCAAGCAACTGGCGACCATCGATCAACTCACCGGCGGCCGGATCGCCGTCAATATCGTCAGCGGCTGGTTTCGCGGTGAGTTCCACGCCATCGGCGAACACTGGCTGGAACACGATGAGCGCTATCGCCGCTCCGAAGAGTTCATCCGTGCGCTGAAAGGCATCTGGACCGAAGAGCAGTTCACCTTCAAGGGCGATTTCTACCGTTTCAACGACTACAGCCTCAAACCCAAGCCCCTCAGCCAGCCACACCCGGAGATTTTCCAGGGCGGCAGTTCCCGGGCGGCGCGGGATATGGCGGCGCGGGTCTCGGATTGGTATTTCACCAACGGCAACACGCCCGAAGGAATCAAGGCCCAGGTCGATGATATCCGCGCCAAGGCGGCCGCCAATGGCCATTCGGTAAAAGTCGGGGTGAACGCCTTTGTCATCGCCCGCGACACCGAGGAAGAGGCCCGTGCGGTGCTGGCGGAAATTATCGACAAGGCCGACCCCGAGGCCGTCGGCGCCTTTGGCGATGCGGCGAAACAGGCGGGCAAGTCGTCGCCGGAAGGCGAGGGCAACTGGGCCAAGTCCAGCTTCGAGGACCTGGTGCAATACAACGACGGCTTCAAGACCAACCTGATCGGCACGCCGCAGCAGATCGCCGAACGGATCGTTGCCTTGAAAGCCGTGGGCGTGGACCTGGTGCTGGCGGGATTCCTGCACTTCCAGGAAGAGGTGGAGTACTTCGGCAAACGGGTGTTGCCGCTGGTGCGGGAGCTGGAAGCGAAGAAGGTCGCAAGGGCGGAGGAAGCGCTGGCCTGAGGTCTCGTCCAGGTGTTCACCCAGCAACAGTGAAGCGGCATTGTGTTCTTCTGCGTGCGTCACGCTGTTGCTGGGTAAACGCCATAACCCTATGAAAATCAACAAATAATAATTCAGGCACAGAAGCTGCAATAGCCCAGGCAACACTATTCGCCCGAGAGCGTTCCATGTCGTCCTTGCCTGAATCCGCCGTTTACCCGATCCATTCCCCCAACGCCCACCTGATCCGTGACGAGGCCGAAGCGCTCGCGGTTGCCCACGGCGTTGCCGCTGATCTGCTGGAGCACGACGCAGAGCGTGATCGCACCCGCCAGGTGCCCGCCGAAGTGGTGGATCGCTATTCCAACAGTGGTCTCTGGGGCATCAGCGTGCCGCGCGAATTCGGCGGCGCCCAGGTTTCCTATGCGGTATTGGCCGAAGTGATTACGATCATCTCGGCGGCCGATCCGTCCCTGGGGCAGATCCCGCAGAACCACTACTGCCTGCTGGAAGACATCCGCCTGCAAGGCACCCCCGAGCAGCAAGCGCATTTCTTCGCCCTGGCCCTGCAGGGCCATCGATTTGCCAATGCCCTGTCGGAAACCGGCGGCAAGAATGTCCAAGACATCCAGGCGACGATTCGTCGTCACGGCGATGGGCATGTGATCAACGCTCGCAAGGGCTACTGCACCGGCTCGTTGTACGCCCACTGGCTGGCGGTACTGGCCCTGGATGACGAGCAGAAAGGTCAACTGGCGTTTGTTCAGCGCGGTACGCCGGGCCTGGTGATCGTCGATGACTGGGACAGCATCGGCCAGCGCACCACTTCCAGCGGCACGGTGCTGGCCGAGGATCTGAAGGTGCCGGCCTTCAACCTGTTCCCCACGTATCGCTCCTACGAAAGCCCGACCCTGGCCGGGCCTTTCGCCCAACTGACCACCGCCGCCATCGACGCCGGCATCGCCCGGGCGGCCCTGCGTGACACCGTGGCTTTTGTGCGTGAACACGCCCGTCCTTGGATCGACGCCGGGGTGGACAAGGCCAGCGAAGACCCCCTGACCATCATTCAGATCGGCGGCCTGGAGATCCGCCTCGAAGCCGCCGAAGCCTTGCTCGAACGAGCCGGCAAGGCCCTGGATGCCGCGCGTCCGGCCCCCGATGAAGACAATGTCGCCCGGGCCTCGCTGGCGGTGGCCAAGGCCAAGGTGCTGACCACCGAGATTGCCATCGAGGCCAGCAACAAGCTCTTCGAACTGGGCGGCACCCGTTCGACCTTGAAAAAGCACAACTTCGATCGCCACTGGCGCAATGCCCGGGTTCACACCCTGCACGACCCGGTGCGCTGGAAGTACCACGTGGTCGGCAACTGGTTGCTCAACGGCATCAAGCCACCGCGTCACGACTGGTCCTGAGTCCATGGCTGAATGGTTGAAAAATATCTACTGGGCGGACATCGCCCAGGCCTGCCTCGATACCCTGAGCATGCTCGCGGCGGCCCTGGGTTTCACCGTATTGCTGGGCCTGCCCCTGGGCGTGCTGCTGTTTCTCACCGGCAAGCGCCAGTTGCATGAAACCCTGCTGGTGTACCGCGGCTTGTCGGTGCTGGTGAATATCCTGCGTTCGCTGCCGTTCATCATCCTGCTGATCGTGCTGATTCCCCTGACCACCTTGCTGGTGGGCACGTCCCTCGGGGTGCCGGGGACCATCCCGCCGCTGGTGGTGGGCTGCACGCCGTTTTTCGCCCGGCTGGTGGAAACCGCCTTGCGCGAAGTCGACCGTGGCGTGGTCGAGGCGACCCAGGCCATGGGCGCCAGCACCTGGCAGGTGATCCGCCACACCCTGTTACCCGAAGCCCGCGCGGGTTTGCTGGCGGCGGTGACGGTGACCGCCATCGTGCTGGTGGACTACACCGCCATGGCCGGAGTGATCGGCGGCGGCGGACTGGGGGACCTGGCGATCCGCTACGGCTACCAGCGTTTCCAGACCGATGTGATGGTGGTCACCGTGATCCTGCTGCTGGTCCTGGTCCAGGGCCTGCAAATGATCGGTGATCGTCTGGTGGCCCGCTACAGCCATCGTTGAATTCATTACCCATAACCCTGAACGACCCTGGCCCAACGTCCGCCACACGCCGGCCCCTTTTGCCTCTCTGGAGCACAGCATGAAAAAGACCCTGGCCATCCTGGCTGCCCTGATGTCCCTGGCGGTTCACGCCAATGAAAAACTGATTGTCGGCGCCACCCCGGTGCCCCACGCGGAGATCCTCGAGTTCGTCAAACCGGAACTGGCCAAGGAAGGCGTGGACCTGGAGATCAAGGTGTTCAATGACTTTATCCAGCCCAACCAGCAGCTGGCGCTGAAGAACCTGGACGCCAACTACTACCAGTACCGGCCGTTCCTTGATGACTACAACAAGACCCGCCACACCAACCTGGTGCCGGTGGTCGGCGTGCATATCGAGCCGTTCGGGGCTTACTCGACCAAGATCAAGCATATTTCCGAGCTGAAGGACGGTGCCTCGGTGTCGATTCCCAATGATCCGGTGAACACCGGGCGGGCCTTGGTGCTGCTGCACGAAGCGGGTTTGATCAAGCTCAAGGACCCGAGCAATACCCTGGCGACCCAGCACGATATCGTCGAGAACCCCAAACACCTGAAGATCCGCGAACTGGAAGGGGCGATGCTGGCCCGGTCGGTGAGCCAGGTGGATCTGGCGTTCGTGTTTGCCAACTACGCGCTGGAAGCCGGGATCGACACCCATAGCGCGTTGATCGTCGAGAAGGGCAAGGACCTGTATGTCGAGTTCCTGGTGGCGCGGCCGGACAATATCAATGACCCGCGTATCCAGAAACTGGCCAAGGCGCTGAATTCCGATGCCGTGCGGCAGTTTATCCTGACCCGCTACAAGGGTCAGATCGCCCCGGGGTTCTGAACCATGGACAGGCTCACCGCGGCTCCAGCAGCCGCGCGCCTGTCCCATGGGCACCCAACATATCGCCATAGTTGCGCAGCGGGCAGTTCTCCATCGACAGGCAACCGCAGCCGATACATCCGTTGAGCTTGTCCCGCAACCGGGTCAATTGGGCGATGCGTTCGTCCAGCCCGCTCCTCCAGTTTTCCGACAGGCGCTTCCAGTCTTCGGCCGTCGGCGTACGGCCTTCGGGCAGGCTCTGCAAGGCCTGGTGAATCTCCGCCAACGGAATGCCCAGGCGCTGGGCGACCTTGATCAGGGAGACCCGGCGCAACACCTCGCGCGGATAACGACGCTGGTTACCGGCATTGCGATAGCTCTGGATCAGGCCTTTGGATTCATAGAAGTGCAGGGCGGTCACCGCCACGCCGCTGCGGGCCGCCAGTTGGCCGACCGTCAGGGCCTTGTCCGTGGGCAGGGGTTTTGGTGTTGCCATGGCGAGAAATCTCTTGACCTTGAGTTAACTGGAGGTTTTACCCTGCGTGGCCTCGGATCACAAGATCCTGTCTGACTTCACGGGGAACCTTTTCATGCCGTCGACAGAACAAAATCGCAGTTTTACTCAATTGATCCAGTTCGAGATCGAGCCTGTCCAACTGGAGGCGCTGGTCTCTGCCTTGTCCAGGCAGACCGAGCGACTGGCCCGGGTCGAGGGTGGCTTTATCAGCGGCACGGTGCAGGCCAGCGACGACGGTCGGCGTGTGCTCAACACACTGCAATGGCGTTCCAGGGAAGATGGCGAAGCGGCATTTGCCCGTTTCGAAAGCGGCGAAGAGGATTTCTGGGCACTGATCCGCGCCCACCACGCCAAGGCGGTGAGCTTCGATTCGTTCCAGGTGCTGCGCAGCATCGAGCGCAGCCAGGACGACGCCTTGCAGTGTGCCCTGGTGGGCTAGATGGACAGTTGCAACATCCGGTCACCCTGGACGTTTTCGCCTGCCCGGCGCTTGTTCACCGCCAACTCGCCGATCTTGATCAGCCGCGTGCGTGTCACATTGCGGCTCAGGCCCAGCAGGGCGGCGGTGTGCACCTGGTTGTAGTGGCTGAAACGGTAGGCGGCGCGTAGCAACGCATCCTCGACCTTTTCATGCAACGCGCCGGCCTGCTCCTCGAAGAGTTTCTGAAAAGCCCGGTTGAGCAAGGCCTCGGCCGAGTCATCGAGAGCGCTGCCACTGTCGTCCTGGCGCTCGATGCGCAGGTTCGACAGACGCAGGTCGTCGCGCTCGATCACGCCGTCATGGCAGATCAGCAAGGTGTGATGAATGACGTTTTCCAGCTCACGGATATTGCCCGGCCAGCCGTAGCTCCTGAGCTTCTGTTCGGCACCGGGGCTGATGCGGATATCGCCATAACCCAGGCGCTGGCTGTAGCTCTCGATAAAGTGCCGGGTCAGCGGCAGGATATCGCCGGGGCGTTCGCGCAGGGGGCTGAGCTCCAGGCTGACGACGTTGAGGCGGTAATACAGGTCTTCGCGAAAGTGCCCGGCGTTGATGGCTTTTTCCAGCTGCACATTGGTGGCCGCCAGCACCCGCACATTGATCGGGATGCTTTTGCGCGAGCCCAGGCGCACCACTTCGCGTTCCTGCAGGACCCGCAACAGCTTGACCTGGATCGGCATTGGCAGGTCGCCGATCTCGTCGAGGAACAGGGTGCCGCCGTCGGCCTCTTCGAACCAGCCGGCCTTGGCGCTGAGGGCGCCGGTGAACGCGCCTTTTTCATGGCCGAACAGCTCGGCTTCCACCAGGGATTCGGAGAAGGCCCCGCAGTTGACCGCGACAAACGGGCGGTTACGCCGGGCGCTGAGGTTATGGATATGCCGGGCCACCAGCTCCTTGCCGGTGCCGGTTTCACCGATGATCAGCACGCTGGCTTCGCTCGGCGCCACTTGTTGCAGGTGGGCGAGCAGGGCCTGGGACTTGGGGTCTTCGAAGACCTGGGCGGTGGCGCGGATGGAGGTGGCCAGGGCCGGCGAGGGCGGTAACGTTAGCAGCTGCATAGGCTTCTCTAGGAATAAAAAGTGGGGATCGGCAGCGTCTGGTTCAAAGCCCAGTCGCCGAGTTCCTGGAGTTTGTAGTCCAGCGGGTCGTGCAGGCTCTGGGTCCGCAGGTTGCGCCAATGGCGGTCCAGGCGCAGGGAGGCATGGGTCGAGCGGGCACCGGTGACTTCGAACAACTTGCTGCACAGGGCCAGGCCTTCGCGGTTGGCGGCGACCTTGGCCGTGGCGATGGCGATGGCCAGGTTGCCGCGCTCCTCGCCGCTGAGGTTCTGGCCCTTGGCCCAGGCCTGGTCCAGCAACCCGGCGGCGCGCTCCACCAGCAGGCGGACACCTTCGAGGGCGACCCAGAAGTCGCCGTAGTGGTTGAGCACGTAAGGGTCCTGGCGAATATCCCGGGCGGTGGATTTGAACCAGGGCCGGGTTTCGTCGAGGGTGTATTGCCGAGCCTCTTCGAAAGCCCCTTCGGCAATGCCGAGGAACATATGGGTCAGGGTCAGTTGCGCGATCAGGGGCCGCAGGCAGGCGAAAGGTGTGCTCAATGGGCCGGGGTCGAGCAGCAGTTCGGATTCCTCGACCCGCACCCGCTCGAAGCTGGCGCTGCCGCTGTCGGTCTGGCGCTGGCCCATATTGTGCCAGTCGTCATGCAGGGTGATGCCACTGCGCCCGCTGGGAATGGCGGCGATCAGCAACTTGCCGCCGGCGCTTTCGTCCACTGCCGAGGCGATCAGCATCTGCGAGTCGCTGGCGCCGGAGCAGAAGCTTTTCTTGCCGGAGAATTCGCGCCAGCCGCCGAGGTTGCGCACCACCGTGCGGGTGTCCAGGGGATTGAGGGCATTGCCCCAGAACCAGTTCTTGCGTGCGGTCTGTTCGAACCAGGGTTGCCATTGTTCGGGACGGGAGAACAGGCGCACGGTGGCCAGCATCAGGTGATGGAAGCCGAAGACATGGGCAATCGAGCTGTCGACCTTGGCGAATTCGCGGACCACGTCCAGTGTCTCGCTCCAACGGCCGCCGAGGCCGCCGTACTGGGTGGGGATGCTCAGGGCCAGCAGGCCGCTGTGACGCAAGGCGTCACGTTCGGCTTTTGGCGTGCCGCCGCGTTCGTCGCGCTCGACGGCGGTCAGGGCAAAATCGGCGGCCAGTTGCCGGGCGGTTTGCAGAGGGGTCAACAGGGCGTTGCGTGGCTGGGCAGTCACGGTTCAGGATCCTGTGGCTTGGGTTGGCAACACATCGTTGGCGATCATTTCGCCAAACGGCCCGGTCAGGTTGGTGATGCCGCGCCCGGCCAGGCTGGCGTAGGGCTCGGGCAATAGCGGGAACACCAGTTCGGCGAAGCGATAGGCCTCCTCCAGGTGCGGGTAGCCGGAGAAGATGAAGCTCTCGATCCCCAGGTCGGCGTATTCCTTGATGCGCTCGGCCACCTGCTGTGGATTGCCGACCAGGGCCGTCCCGGCACCGCCACGGACCAGGCCGACACCGGCCCACAGGTTCGGCGCGATCTCCAGGTTGTCACGCCGTCCGTCATGCAACGCGGCCATGCGCCGCTGGCCTTCGGAGTCGAAACGCGAGAAGGATTTCTGCGCGGCGGCGATGGTTTCGTCACTGATATGTTCGATCAGTTTGTCCGCGGCTTTCCAAGCGTCTTCCGCAGTTTCCCGGACGATGACATGCAGGCGAATGCCGAAGCGCACGGTGCGACCCTTGCGGGCGGCGCGCTCACGCACATCGGCCAGCTTCGCCGCCACGGCGGCCGGCGGTTCACCCCAGGTCAGGTAGACATCGACCTGATCGGCGGCCAGGTCGTGGGCGGCGTCGGACGAACCGCCGAAATACAGCGGCGGGTAAGGTTTCTGTACCGGCGGGTAGAGCGCCTTGGCGTTCTGCACCCGCAGGTGCTTGCCTTCGAAGTCCACCGCCTCGCCTTGCAATACCCGGCGCCAGATCTGGAGGAATTCGTCGGTCACTTCGTAGCGTTCGCCATGGTCGAGGAAGCTGCCGTCGCCACGGTTCTCGTCGGGATCGCCGCCGGTCACCACGTTGATCAGCAAGCGGCCGTTGGACAAGCGGTCGAGGGTCGCGGCCATGCGTGCCGAGACCGTCGGCGAGATGATCCCGGGACGGATCGCCACCAGGTAACGCAGGCGTTCGGTCAACGGCACCAGGGCCGAGGCGATGACCCAGGAGTCCTCGCAGGAGCGTCCGGTGGGAATCAGCACGCCGTGGTAGCCGAGGTTGTCTGCGGCCTGGGCCACTTGTTTCAGGTAGTTGAGGGTGACCGGGCGCGCGCCCTGGGTGGTGCCCAGGTAATGGCCATCGCCGTGGGTCGGGAGAAACCAGAAAACATCCATGACAGTGCCTCAGGCGATTTTCAGCAGGGGTTTGGCGTGCACGCCGAACAAGGCGGTGGCGCGGTCGGCAGCCAGGCGGATGCGCGCCCTCAAGGGCTCACTGGTGATCTGGTAGTTGGCGAAGTCGGCCTCGGTGGCGTAGACGCCGATGGGCAGGGTCAGGGCCTGGAAGAAACTGAACAGCGGGCGCAACTGGTGATCGAGGACCAGGGCATGGCGTTCGCTGCCGCCGGTGGCGGCCAGCAGCACCGGGGTGTCGATCAGGGCGTTGAGGTCGATCAGGTCGAACAGGTGCTTGAGCAGGCCCGGATAGGAACCGCGATAGACCGGCGCGGCGACGATCAGCAGGTCGGCGTTCTCAATGGCCTGCAGTTCGGCCTCGACCTCGGCGCTCAGTTCGGCGCGGGACAGCGCCGAGCCCAGTGGGCGGGCGATATCGCCGAGCTCGATCAAGTGGCTTTCGATGGGCAGTTGCTGTGCCAGTTCCGCCAGCACCGCCTGGGTCAGCACCAGGGTGCGGGAGGGACGGTAGGTACCGCCGGACAGGGCAACGACTTTCAGTGTGCGAGACATGATCAGTTCCTTTTCAAACAGTGGCTCGGCGAGCCGGGTCAGTGACAGGGCATCAGCAAGAGCTGTACCAAGGCCCCAGATCCCGTGTTTGCGGGCGCCCGACGCGGTAAGCGAGGTGCCGGGTGCTGGCTGGCGGACTGTTTTGTTGATCGACTGTTGGTGGGCGAACAGTTGCCCGGGCAACAGTCGACAGGGATGCACTCAGTTGTAAGGACTTTCTAATATTCCGTAAACGAATGTATTTTTATATTTATAGATCTTTATAGAATATTAAGGTTTATACGGGCCTTTCGCCCCGACATACAGGTACAGGGGCGTTTTATCGGGCGCGCCTGGACGTCTTTTCGCCGGCAAGCCGGGCTCCTACAAGCGCTTGTGGCCTGTTAAGCTGAGGTCGGGAGCGTTCCTACGCACTTTTAAATGAAAGTTATCTTTCTTTAATCGTTTTCCATCGGGTATAGCTGTCCGCCCAACCACCAGGGTGGGTGATCAGCAAGAGATCGATCCGCGGGACACGCTTTATGAGTCTTTTTGCCATGAATGAACTTCCTCTGTATTTCGACTATGCCGCTACCACGCCGGTGGATGAGCGGGTGATCCGGGTGATGGTCGAGTGTCTCGGCTTTTCCGGCAATTTCGGCAACCCGGCGTCCAGCTCCCATGCCTTCGGCCAGCGCGCCCGGCAGACGGTCGAGCAGGCCCGGCAACAGGTGGCGAGCCTGGTAGGGGCGAGCCCCGGGCAGATCGTCTGGACCTCCGGGGCCACCGAATCGAACAACCTGGCCCTCAAGGGCGTCGCCCAGGCCCGTGGTGTCAGCGGCGGGCATGTGGTCACCAGCCAGATCGAGCACAAGGCGGTGCTCGATACCGCCCGGCAACTCCAGGAAGCCGGTGTCGCCGTCACCTACCTGGTGCCGAATGCCGAAGGCTTGATCACCGCGGCGATGGTCAGTGAGGTCCTGCGCGAGGACACCTTTCTGGTCTCGCTGATGCTGGTCAACAATGAGCTGGGTACCCTCAATGACATCGCGGCCATCGGCCAGCGGGTGCGTGAACAGGGCGCGCTGTTTCATGTGGACGCGGCCCAGGGCGCGGGCAAGGTGGCGATCGACCTGGCCGCCTTGCCGGTGGACCTGATGTCGTTTTCCGCCCACAAGGTCTACGGTCCCAAGGGTATCGGAGCCTTGTATGTCGGCCCGCGCGCGCAGCAGAAGCTGCACGCGCAGATCCACGGTGGCGGCCATGAAGGCGGCCTGCGCTCCGGCACCCTGGCCACCCATCAGATCGCCGGCATGGGCAGTGCCTTTGCCCTGGCCACCGAGCACCTGGAAGAAGAAATCGCCAGCATCGCTCATCTGCGCCAGCGCTTGCTCGAGCAACTGGCGGATGTCCCGGGCCTGCGCCTGAACGGCAGCCCGACTGAACGCATCCCCCATACCCTGAGTCTGACCTTTGCCGAAGGCGAGTTCGACGGTGTGGCGTTGGGCCGGTCCCTGGCGTATTCGGCGACGTCGGCGTGCAATTCCGCGAGCCAGGCGCCGTCCCATGTGCTGCTGGCACTGGGGCACGATGCACGCCTGGCCGGCCGGACCATTCGCCTGAGCCTGGGGCGTTTTACCTCTGAGCAGGACATCGACCGCGCCGCCAAGGCGATCAAGGCAAGCCTGAGTGCACCGGCACCGTTCTGGGCGATTGCCCAGCCGTGAGTGTGCCGGATGATAATTGAATAATAAGTGGTTAGCAGGAGACATGATGAGCACGCAGACCCCGAGTCAAGGAACCGTTCCCCAGCGTCTGGCACGCACCCGCGAACTGATGCGCCGTGAAGGCGTGCAGGCCTTGCTGGTGCCGTCGGCCGATCCGCACTTGTCGGAATACCTGCCGGCCTATTGGCAGGGCCGGCAGTGGCTGTCTGGTTTCCATGGCTCGGTCGGCACCTTGATCGTGACGCCGGAGTTTGCCGGCGTCTGGGCTGACAGCCGGTACTGGGAGCAGGCGACCAAGGAGTTGGCCGGTAGCGGTATCGAGCTGATGAAATTGTTGCCGGGGCAACCCGGTCCCTTGGACTGGCTGGCCGAACAGTTGCCGTCTGGTGGTGTGGTTGCGGTGGATGGCGCCGTCATGGCCTTGGCTTCGGCGCGAACCCTGGGCGACAAGTTGCAGGCGCGCGGCGCGCGGCTGCGCACCGACATCGATCTGCTCGACCAGGTCTGGGAAGACCGCGAGGTGCTACCAGACCAGCCGATCTACCCGCACCTGCCGCCGCAAGCGACGGTTTCCCGTGGCGAGAAGCTCGCCCAGTTGCGCCGGGAGTTGAATACCCGTGGCGCCGACTGGCATTTCATCGCCACGCTGGATGATATCGCCTGGTTGTTCAACCTGCGCGGCGCCGATGTGTCCTTCAACCCGGTGTTCGTGTCCTTTGCCCTGGTGAACCAGGAGCAGGCCACGCTGTTCGTGTCCCTGGGCAAGGTGAGTGCCGAGTTGGTGCAGGTGCTCAAGGCCGATGGCGTGACCTTGCGCGACTACAGCGAAATCGGCGCGGCGCTGGCCGGCATTCCGGCGGGAGCGGGCCTGCTGGTCGATCCGGCGCGCGTGACGGTCGGTTTGCTGGACAACCTTGCCGAGGATGTGAAGTTGGTCGAGGGGCTCAACCCGACGACCTTGGCCAAGTCCCGCAAGAGCCTGGATGACGCGGTGCATATCCGTCAGGCCATGGAGCAGGATGGCGCGGCCCTGTGCGAATTTTTTGCCTGGCTGGAAACCGCACTGGGCCGTGAACGTGTCACCGAACTGACCATCGATGAACGCCTGAGCGCAGCCCGGGCGCGGCGTCCGGGTTATGTGTCGCTGAGCTTCAATACCATTGCCGCGTTCAATTCCAATGGGGCGATGCCGCACTACCACGCCACTGAAGCGGAGCATGCGCTGATCGAGGGCGACGGCCTGCTGCTGATCGACTCCGGCGGTCAATACCTGGGCGGCACCACGGACATCACCCGGATGGTGCCGGTCGGCACGCCGACGGCTGAGCAGAAACGCGATTGCACTCGGGTACTGAAGGGCGTGATTGCCTTGTCCCGGGCGCAGTTTCCCCGTGGCATTCTTTCGCCGCTGCTGGATCCTATCGCCCGGGCGCCGATCTGGGCCGAAAGCGTGGATTACGGGCATGGCACCGGCCATGGCGTCGGTTACTTCCTCAATGTGCACGAAGGTCCGCAGGTGATCGCCTATCAGGCGGTTCCGGCCCCGCAGACCGCCATGCAGCCGGGGATGATCACCTCCATCGAGCCTGGGACCTACCGTCCGGGCCGTTGGGGTGTGCGTATCGAAAACCTGGTGCTGAACCGTGAGGCGGGCAAGAGCGAGTTCGGCGAATTCCTCAAGTTCGAAACCCTGACCCTGTGCCCGATCGATACCCGTTGCCTGGAACCGTCGTTGTTGACGCAGGAAGAGCGTGACTGGTTCAACGCTTATCACGCCGAAGTGCGCGAGCGCTTGAGCCCGTTGCTCGATGGCGCGGCACTGGAGTGGTTGAACACCCGTACCGTCGCGATCTGATCACGGTTTTGTAGGAGCCGGCTTGCCGGCTCCCGCAATGGATCGCGCTGTGTTCAATCGCTCAGCAGGGCTTCGCTCATATAGTCGACAAACGCCTTGACCCTGGCGGACTGTCGGCGATTGGCCGGAAACACCGCATGAATCGGCAGCGACTGGGTCTGATAGTCGGGCAGAATCGCCATAACCCGCCCCGCCTGCAGATCCTCGGCAAACAGCCACACCGGCGACAGCGCAATGCCGAGCCCGCCCAGGACCATTTCCCTAATCGCCTCCGAATTGTTGCTCTGGGCATTGCCCTTGATGCGCACGCTGTAGCGCTGCCCGTCCTTTTCGTAGTACCAGAGGTTCTGGCTGCTCAGCAGATTGAATTGCAGGCAGTTGTGTTCGCTCAGTTGTTCCGGGGTTTGCGGTTCGCCCCGGCGCGCCAGGTACGCGGCGCTGGCGACGGTGATCCGCCGGGTATCGCCGATGCGCCGGGCGATCAGGTTGCTGTCGCCCAGTTCGCCGATGCGCAGACTGACATCCAGGCCTTCCTCGACCAGGTCCTGGTTCTGGTCGCTGAGTTGCAGGTCGATCTCCAGTTGCGGGTAGCGTGCGAGGAAGTCCGGCAGCCGACTGGCGATCTGCAAACGCCCGAAACTCACCGAGGAGCCGATGCGCAGGCTGCCGGCGACCTGTTCCCGGCCCGACTGAAAGCTGTGTTCGGCATTGTCCACGGCGGCGAGGATCTGCCGGCATTGCGCGTAGTAGCGCTGGCCCTCATCGGTCAGTGACAACTGGCGGGTGCTGCGGGCGATCAGCTTGCCGCCCAGTTCGACCTCCAGTGCCTTGAGGATTTTGCTGATGGTCGGCTGGCTGGTCCGCAGTTCCCGGGCCACGGCGGAAAAACTGCCGCGCTCGACGACCCGGACAAAAATGGCCATTGCATTGAGTTTATCCACGGGACGCCTCATTCATGCCAAAAGGGCATGATCACTATAACAATAATGTGTCTTATCGGCATGAGTGACGGGGCGCATGATCGCTCTCACTTCCACTGATCGAGATCGCCGACATGTCCCACTCCCTTGAAATGAACGCTCTGCTGGTCGACGCCGCCAATGCGCCGTTGCGCCTGGTTTCCATCGACCGTCCCGCACCCGCGGCGGGTCAGGTGCTGGTCCGTATCAAGGCCAGCGGCATCAACCCGCTGGATGCCAAGATCCGCGCCGGCCAGGCCGGTCATGCCCGTCAACCGTTGCCGGCAATCCTGGGCATGGACCTGGCCGGGGTGGTTGAAGCCCTGGGCGAAGGTGTCAGCGGCTGGGCGGTGGGGGATGAGGTGTACGGATTGGCCACCGGGATCGGCGGTGCCCAGGGTTCGCTGGCCGAGTTTGCCGCGGTCGATGCTCGACTGTTGGCGCGCAAGCCGGCCAACCTGAGCATGCGCGAGGCCGCGGCATTGCCATTGGTGCTGATTACCGCCTGGGAGGGCTTGGTCGATCGCGCCCGGGTAGGCGCCGATCAGTCAGTGTTGATTCATGGCGGAGCAGGTGGGGTCGGCCATGTGGCGGTGCAGATTGCCAAGGCGTTCGGCGCCAGGGTCTTCGCCACCGGTTCGGCCACGCAGCAGGCTCAGATCGAGAGCTTTGGCGCGACCTTTATCGATTATCGGCAGCAGGGCGTGGAGGAATATGTCACGCAGCATACCGCCGGCGAGGGCTTCGATATTGTCTATGACACGGTGGGCGGCGAAACCCTGGACCGGTCGTTCCAGGCAGCGCGGATCTATCACGGGCATGTCCTGAGCTGCCTTGGTTGGGGGCAACACAGCCTGGCACCGTTGTCCTTTCGCGGGGCCACTTACTCCGGGGTGTTTACCCTGCTGCCATTGCTCACCGGTCACGGCCGCGAGCATCACGGGCAGATACTGGCACAGGCCGCACGCTTGATCGAGGCCGGTCAATTGAAGCCTTTGCTCGATCCCCGGCGGTTTACCCTGCAAACCGCCGAGGAGGCTTATACCTTGCTGGCCGGCGGCGCGGCGCAAGGTCGGTTGGTGATCGAGATCTAGGTTATTCAGTCCTGGAGCAAGGCTTCGCGGACGAAGTCGAGGCGGTCCTGGCCGAAGAACAGCTGATCGCCGACAAACAGGCTCGGCGCGCCAAATACGCCGCGCTGCAGGGCCTGCTCGGTCTTGGCCTTGAGGACGGCCTTGACCTCTTCGTCCTGGGTCAGCGCGAGGACCCGCTGCGGGTCGAAGCCCTTTTCAGCCAACACCCGGGCGACGGTGGTCGGGTCGTTCAGGTTGCGTCCGTCGACCCAGAGGGCGTGATAGAGGGTGTCGACGAACTCGACAAAACGTTCTGGGTAGCGCAGCTGCACGCCAGTGGTCGCGCGCATCAGCATCAGGGTATTGATCGGAAAGTGCGGGTTGTAGAGGAAGGCGACGCCGTAACGACGAGCATAGCGCCCCAGGTCCTGGATCATATAGCGCCCCTTGGCCGGTATCTCGGCCGGAGAGGCATTACCCGTGGCCTTGAACACGCCGCCCAGGAGCATTGGCTGATAAACCAGCTGGCTGCCGGTCTGTTCACAGAGGCCGGGCAACTGGGTGTACGCCAGGTAGGCAGCCGGGCTACCCAGGTCAAAGTAGAACTCGACGGTTTTTTTCATGGATAAAGCATCCTTGTTGTTATTGTCGTGGGCTTGAGCTTACCAGCGTTCATTCCAGGGACGCAGATCGAGCTCGAAGGTCCAGGCATCGCGGGGCTGGCTGTGCAGGTACCAATAATTCTCGGCGATATGGGCGGGGTCGAGAATGCCGTCCTGATCCTTGAGGGCGTACTTTTCCGGGAAGTTGCTGCGGATAAAGTCGGTGTCGATGGCACCGTCGACCACCACATGGGCCACATGAATATTCAGCGGACCCAACTCCCGCGCCATGCTCTGGGCCAAGGCCCGGATACCGTGCTTGGCGCCGGCAAACGCGGCGAAACCCGCGGCCCCACGCAGGCCGGCGGTGGCACCAGTGAACAGGATAGTGCCGCGTTTGCGGGTGACCATGCGCTTGGCGACTTCACGGGCATTGAGGAACCCAGAGAAGCAGGCCATTTCCCAGATCTTGAAGTACTTGCGCGCGGTTTCCTCAAGGATGCTGCAGGGCACATTGGCGCCGATATTAAAGACGAATGCTTCGATCGGGCCGATCTGGCTCTCGATCTGTTCGATCAGGGCGATGACGTCCTCTTCCTTGCGCGCGTCGCAGGCAAACCCATGGGCTTCGCCGCCGGCCTGCTGGATGGCCTCCACCAAGGGTTGCAACTTGTCGGCACTGCGCCGCGTGACGCAGGCGATAAACCCTTCGGCGGCAAAACGTTTGGCGATGGCACCGCCCGTAGCGTCGCCGGCACCGACGACCAATACGACTTTCTTGTTCTGGGTTGCAGTAGTCATGTGTGGATCGCTCTTTTAGTAAACGGTCGTTAACTAAACGAACGTTATGCTACGATTCACCCATCGTCAAGGCGGTCAACAGGAACGGCACCATGCGTTATTCCCTCAGTCACAAGC
Source organism: Pseudomonas sp. MWU12-2319 (assembly GCF_023242525.1). Classification (NCBI taxonomy): domain Bacteria; kingdom Pseudomonadati; phylum Pseudomonadota; class Gammaproteobacteria; order Pseudomonadales; family Pseudomonadaceae; genus Pseudomonas; species Pseudomonas sp. MWU12-2319. Next base: position 2,343 of record NZ_JALJES010000001.1, on the reverse strand, counting down.
AGCAAACCCGTGAGCGGTTGCTCGAAAGCAGCGCGCTGTCGGCAAAACGGGAAGGTTTGGCGGGCGTCGGCGTCGACGGCCTGATGAAAGCCATCGGCCTCAGTGGCGGGGCGTTCTATGGCCATTTCTCGTCCAAGGACGAATTGTTCAGTTCAATTGTCGAGCGGGAACTGAGCCAGAGCCTGGTGCGGCTGGGTGGGGAGGGGGAGCCCGATCAGGCGCAGCTCAAGCGTTGCCTGAAGCTCTACCTGAGCATGAGCCATGTCGAGCAGCCGGAGAATGGTTGTGCCTTGCCCGCGCTGGGGGCGGAAATCGCGAGGGCGGATCTGGCGGTGCGCCAGCAGGCCGAAGACTGGATCTATCGGTTACAGCAGCGCTGGGCACAGGCACTGGGCAGCGAAAGCCGGGCCTGGTCGATTCTGTCCCAGTGCGTGGGGGCATTGGTGGTGGCGCGAATGCTGGTGACTCCGGACATTCAGCGCCAGGTGTTGCGATCCAGCCATGATGAAATCAATCGTCAACTGGCAGGGGCGGTTTAGGGCTCAGCGCGGACGGCTTTTTGCAGATGATGATCATGCTGCGGCTGGTATAGCCGGCCGGGTTGAGGCCGAATGGGTAATCGCCCGGGTCTTCCACGGCGTCGCCGGATTTGGCCAGCACTTTATAGCCGCTATCGCTGCAGGAGTCGGCGGCTTTGGTGTAGCACTTTTCCCAGGAGGATGTCAGCCCGGAACAGTTGATATGGACGCCACGCTTGCCGTATTTCATCGGTTTCGAGGTCGCGGCGCAGCCCGCGACGGCAAGTACTGCCAGGACTATCAAGAAGCGTTTCATTACCTTCCCTATCTCTGCCCCCGGATCAATCCGTCCGGTTTGGCTTTTTTCGTGCCGCCTGATTCTTCCTTGATGCCCCTGTCCAAAATATCCAAGGCTGGCATTGAGTTAGGCGTAAACATGTCCTATTTGAGCGGTAAATACCAGCGCTGGCTCACACTCTGTTTCAATCGACCGCGACGGGCGGTGCGGACTCCTTGCGCAGGGTCAGGGTAGCGCCGACGGAGGCGCAGATAATGCAGGCGATGGCGAGCCACTGGGCAACGGACAGGTACTCGTGGAGGAACAGCATCCCGGACAATGCGCCGAAGGACGGTTCGATGCTCATCAAGGTGCCGAAGGTGCGCGCGGGCAGGCGCGTCAGGGCGACCATCTCGAGGCTGTAGGGCAGGGCGGTGGAGAGGATGGCAACGCCGATGGCCGCCGGGATCAGGGCCGGGGTGAGCAGCGCGGCGCCGGCGTGGACGATACCGATCGGGGCGATGAACAGGGCGGCAATCACCACGCCGAGCGCGGCGGTTTGAACGCCGTTGTCGTGGCCGGCTTTCTGGCCATAGAGGATATACAGCGCCCAGCAGACACCCGCTCCCAGTGCATAGCTGACGCCGAGCAGATCAAGGCTGGCGCTGGCGGCGCCGGTGGGGATCAACAGCAGCAGGCCACTGACTGCCAGGGCAATCCAGAGAAAGTCGATGGCCCGGCGTGAGGCGTAGATCGCCACCGCCAGGGGGCCGGTGAACTCCAGGGCAACGCCGATGCCCAGGGGCACGCTTCTCAAGGACATATAGAAGAGGAAGTTCATGCCACCCAGGGCAATGCCATAGATGATCACGGTGCGCAGGGATTTGGCGGTGAACTTGGCTCGCCAGGGGCGCAGGACCAGTACCATGATGATGCTGGCAAATACCAGGCGCAGGGTTGTGGTGCCCTGGGCACCGACAATCGGGAACATGCTTTTGGCCAGGGAGGCACCGGATTGAATCGAGGCCATTGCGATAAGCAGCAGGCCGACGGGGAAAAGTGTCGAGGCCAGGCTGCGGGACTGCTGGGTCATGGGGAGAGTGTCATCCGGGGCTATATAAGGGAGGCAGGTGTATATGATGCGGAACAACGCATCATTGAGCAATATATTGCTCACTTTGTTGGGTTGGCTCGCTGGCTGTGGTGTTCATATAGGTGGAGCAAGGCTTAAGGGCCTCTTCGCGGGCAAGCCCTGCTCCTACAGGTTTGCGTCGTATACAAAATTGGGGAGCGACAGAGGACTGTAGGAGCAGGGCTTGCCCGCGAAGACGTCAGTACTAACGCCGCAGACCTTATTGTTTACGGCGTTTCCGGCCCTTATGACAGAAAAGTGAAAATAAGCGTTGACGGGAAATCCTGTGGCTCTATAATTCGCCCCACTTCCGGCGCAGTCGAAACGGAAAAACCTTTGAGATTCAATGAGTTACAAAGGTTTTGAGGGTTTTGATGCGCGGTTCGCTTCAGTTCATCGAAGCGTGGAAGTAGCTG